>CAZQWH010000001.1:0-244332 GCA_964597145.1 uncultured Candidatus Saccharibacteria bacterium
AGAATCTCCTCCAAAGTCCAAAGTCCAAAGTCCAAAGTCCAAAGTCCAAAGTCCACAGTCCACAGTCCACAGTCCACAGTCTCCTACAATCACCCAACCATGGTATAGTAAAAAGTATGAATCCTTTAATTGTTGCCAACTGGAAAATGAATAAAACACTGGCCGAAGCTGTAGCCTATGTCCAAGCCGTAGGTGAAGGCTTGGAACGGTTAAAAAAGGTTGAAGTTGTCCTCTGTCCGCCATATATCAGTCTTTCGGTGATGGATGGGTTATTGCGAGACAGCGGTATTGCGTTAGGAGCACAAAACGTCGCTGCCACCAAAAATGGCGCTCATACTGGAGAGGTCTCAGCAGAGATGTTGGCACCGCATGTAGAGTACGTAATTATTGGTCACAGCGAGCGTCGGCGCGATGCTGGTGAAACCTCAGAGGTGGTTAACGCCAAAGTTAAGCGAGCAGTTGAGGCAGGACTTCAGCCAATCGTATGCATTAGCAATCATCAAGAGCTTCAAGCCCTAGCCGAAGTCAAAAGTAAAGCCACTCACTGGATTATTGCCTACGAACCCTTAGAGGCCATTGGCAGCGGCCAACCATCTAATCCAGACGAAGTTGCTAGCATGAGTAAGCAAATTAAAAGTCAATTTAAGGACTGTCGTGTCCTGTATGGTGGCAGCGTTGACCTAGAAAACATCAAAACCTATCTTAAAGTCTCAGATGGTTCCTTGGTCGGCGGCGCTAGCTTAGATCCGCGCAATTTCTTAGATCTGTGTACAATCGCCGCTGGCGAGTAAGGCAATTGTAGAAGGGTAAACAAGCGTTTATCTTTTGCTACATAGGTAAACTTGTGTTAAGATGGCTGTTGCAGTCAATAAAAACTGCAATTTTATTTTTCATGCGCTACGTTGATATAGGTACATTGCCCAACCAGCACTCGACCAACTTTCGTCGAAGTAATTCGCCGGCACCAGTCAAAAAGTCAAGAGGTCGACGGCTATTCAAAACTACCGGTTGGTTAGTTTTTCTCGGAATTCTCTTATTTGGCATTTACAGTGTATTGCCTCCCATTAAAGATAGCCTAGCCAGTATGCTCGGAGGCTCTTCAGCCGTTTTTAGTTATTTAGTTAATGGGAAGCAAGAATTAAACAAAGATGGTGGTAAAACCAACGTCTTATTACTAGGTATCGATAAACGGGCAGACGAGTCATATACTTACCAAGACGCTAATGGCATTATTTCTAAGTATAGCTTCCGCACCGACACCATGATTGTGGCTTCATACAATTATGATTCAGAAAAAGTAACCATGATATCTATTCCCCGGGATTTATGGGTCGATGTCCCGGCCTTTGGCAATGTCCCGGCCCAATCAATGAAACTAAACGGGGTATATTCCCTAGGCGACACCAATAATTATCCCGGTGGTGGGCAAGCGCTGCTAACCAAAGTCCTGTCTGGAATACTCGATATCCCCATTCATTATTCGGCCCGGATTGATTTTGCCGGCTTTGAACAAGCAATCAATGCGGTTGGTGGGATAGACCTCGTTGTCGAAAATGCATTTGTCGACTATCAATATCCAATTGAAGGCAAGGAAGACGCGTGGCCGATCTCTGCCCGGTATAAAACCCTAAACTTTAAAGCCGGCTTGCAGCATATGGATGGCCAAACCGCCCTAGAGTTTGCCCGCAGTCGTCATGCGCTCGGGGTTGAGGGCACCGATTTTGCCAGGGCTAAACGACAGCAGTTAGTAATTGCTGCCTTCAAGGATAAGATTTTCTCTCCAGGAACGGTTAAGGATATCGGCGCGTTACGTAATCTGTATGAGTCTCTTGGTGAAAGCTTTGCCACAACCGCTAAACTAACCGAGTTGCCCGCCGCTTACGAATTAGCTCAAAAAATTGACACTACCCAAATCGCTTCGTACAACCTCGATGACCGGATGGACAATGTTGGTGGCATTTTATACGCTCCACCAATTTCCGAGTATGGAGCCTACGTCCTACTGCCAGACGATGGCACATTTAATGAAGTCCGGCAATTTGTCCAACAAATATTTAGTGCCGAAGGCTTGCAGCCCGATCCTACCCCAACCCCCACCGAGACTGAGTTATAATGAAGTAGTCAGTAGTCAGTAGGAATCAATAGCTAAAATAAAGCAAGTAAAATTAATTCAGAAATCCTAAACATACTCCCCGTCATCTTGCGCCGTCCGTTCGGCTTGCCGTAATAGATTCAGGATTTAACTCAAAAGTACTGGTAGTTCCTCGGTTAAGCGGGGGATGACGGTAATCGATGAGGTGGTAAAGCCGACCGTGCTTGTTTCAGGCTTTAAACTTCGAGCTTATAATCTTGTTTAGAGCTTCAAATTTATATCTTAAATCTTACATCCCCGCAATCTCGCCATCCCACAATCTAGCCTGCTCCGTCTATCTCCTTGCATACTACCAGTCATCCCCTATAATATAGCTCATGCTTATCTCTCTTGTCGGTCCCAATCTATTCGCCAAACAACGAGAGCTTCAGTCACTGCTTAAATCTACGCTGCGCCAGCCAATCTATGGTAGTGATGGCCTTGCAAGCTGGTATGAGCAACTGGGGCAGGGCGATCTATTTGGCCAGAGCCCAGCACTCGTTGCTGAGAAGGTTTTAGAAGACCTACCCAAACGTGATCAAGAAGTCTTAGCCGAATATTTAGTTACCCAAGGCGCGGCATCTTCTAGCCAGCAGATTATCTTTCTGGTTGACGACCAAAAATCGCTTAACAAAAGTCAACTCGGATCACTCTTAGCCCAGCAAAAGCTCTTGCGATTCCCTAAGCCAAATGCTGCGAAACTTCAACTCTGGGTGCAGCAAGAAGCTGCCCGGTTGGGGGTTGTCATTAGTAAGTCGCTCATTCAAGCGCTAATCGATAAGCTTGGACTGGACCAATATGCTCTTCAAACCGAATTAGAACGATGGTCTTTGCACCAACCAGCAGAAATAACTGCCGAAACAATTCGCAACCTGGCTCCGCTTCAACCAGAAACCGACGCCTTTGGCCTAACTTCGGCTTGGGAACAAAAGAATAGCGCCAAAACCTTAGGCGCTTTGTCCGCTCTACGTCTCCAAGGTACCGCCAGCCAAATGATCATAGGTATGCTTGGCTGGAAGGTGGAATCATTATTGCTGGCAACCAGTCACCGACAACGGGCAAGTAAATGGTCCCAAACGGAGCTCGAAACAGCCATGCTCAATTTGTATCAACTAGATATAGACATTAAGCAAGGTAAGGCCGACCCAGAGCTAGGATTAGAACTGTGGCTGCTAGAATCCATGAGCATTTAATGCCCACCCAATCAAGGTATATACGCTCCCCACATTCGGGTCTAATTTGGGTTTTGTTTGGATCAATGCGAGTTATCGAGTATAATTTAGAGATGGAAAAATCTATAACCAAAACAAGGCGTCATATTTTCGGATTTCTTGACGAAACAGGGTTGCTCCATACCCCCAATGCCGACCGAGTTTTTGCCTTAGGCATAATTACCTCGCCTAATACCAGGGAGTTGCATCGTGCCATAATTGCTTTGAAGAATAGTCGACGGTATCACCATGAATTTAAGTTTAGTGATATTTCTGACCAAAATTATCAAATTTATGCCGATTTAGTCGACATATTTTTTAGGTGTACAAACACTCGGTTCCACTCCTTAGTAATTGATAAGCAAAAGTTGAGGACTAAACCTGCGGACAATGTTAGCCAGAAATCTTACAATAAGTTTGCTGCGGAGTTAGTAGCTATGGCGATTAATGGTGAGGCTGAGAAGGTTAGCGAGTATATAACAGTGCTTGCCGATGATATTTCAACACGCAAAGATGATAATTTTGAAAAAGTAGTTAGAGAGAAGATACGTAAGAAGCACCACCGCAATGCTTTATTTGGTATTGCCCGGCTAGAATCTCATGCTGTCTCAGAGATCCAAATTGTCGATGTTCTACTAGGCTTGGTGGCTTATTCGTTTAAAATAAAATATGGCTTAGTCAAGGGGAGCGGGGCAAGGCTGAAGTTGCTAAAACATTTACAATCACGCTTAGGGGTAGAACATCTATCAGAACCGCAGAAGTTAAAGATTGCCCGAGGCAATTGGTTTGAAGTGCTAGAAAAACAAAAATAGATGGCGCTTTGGATCCAACAGCCAACAAGGGCCAATCCACGCAATTCCATCTACGGTTCGTAGTGTACATAGATGTATAGCGATCTGTCAAGATGCAAGGTGATAGTTAGATTATAATTATTTTATGCACTATATAGTGCATATTCGGGTAATCCATACAACCTCAAAGGTTAAATAGCTTTGAACCTAGGTTGCTTGATTTGACCCTAAACTGATTTATCCCAGTAAATCACAATAAATACTTACCCCCACCGGTTCAGCAAAGAGAGTGCCGCGCTTCGCTCGCAATAACACGTAGCTTCCCAGTACACTGCTCTCGGGTTACTTACTTCTCCCAATCTTTAACCCTAAATTCCGACCTATCGCCGATGGTGGAGATTTCGACCTTTTGCTTCTCTTTCCAGCCAGATTTCTTAATTAAAACTTTGGTATGTTAATAACGCAACGGTCAGTACTTACCCGTTGTAATTTGCGTACAAACTATTGCTAGCTCATACGGCTACGCATATACGGGCGTGTATACGTCAAAATCTCGGATAGCTGAATCGATAACAGTAACCTACAAAAAACGAGGCCCAAAGCCTCGTTTTTAAAAGATGTGATGTTGTTGAAAAGATTATTTACTGGCTTTTTTAGTGGCAACCTTCTTGACGGGAGCCTTTTTAGCCGCAGTTTTAGGAGCCGACTTCTTGGCTGTAGCTTTTTCAACCTTAGCCTTAGAGGCCGATGCTTCAGTCCCTGTAGCCTTCAGTTTGGCTGCCAAGCGGCTCTTTAGTCGAGCGGCCTTGTTAGCATGAATTGAACCCTTAGCTGCGGCCCGGTCTAGACGGGATGCGGCTTTGGCAACTAAAATAGCCGCTTCCGCTCCGCCACTAGCAATGGCCCGATTGGCATTGCGCACGGCCGTCTTAGAACCGGAGCGATGTAGTTGGTTAACGGTTGCTTTTGTTTCAGCAACGCGTACTCGTTTTTTTGCAGATTTAATTAATGGCATTAAAAATTCCTTTATTTCTTTTTCTGGCAGTTAAAACCTTGTAGTTTTTTAAAGGCGGTGCTTGTTATTTTCAAGCGAATGAACTATAACATACAGAGTACGCTTTAGTCAAAGCTGTTTACATTATCGTTAAGAGCCTCACTAGTTGATATTGTTCACTCTGCGTTAGATACCTTCGCTCAATATATCCGTCTGAGCCTGAGGTGTCTAAGTGGTCGGTGTGCAATTTTTACGTTGCCTCGTTAATAGTTTATTATTAATAGCTATAGCCCAAATGCACTTATGGTCAATAAAATAATTAAAAACGGTACCAATCTGATGTTCCAGCGCCAAAGCACCATTTTATCTGCTGCGGCGGTTCTAATGATTATGTCGGCTGGTGTTGCGGTACTTGGGCTAGTCAAGCTGCATTTATTGTCGGGGCTATATAGTGATGCTGAAAGTAAGCTGGTCTTAGATGCCTATAAGTACGCCTTTCGCATTCCCGATTTTATCTTCCAAGTTTTAATAGTTGGGGCACTAAATGCCGCTTTTATCCCGGTATTTGGTGAGCTGGTAGCTAAAAAAGATACCTCCCAGGCCTGGGCCACAACTTCAGCCATGATTAATACCTCCTTAGTCCTTTTTGGAGTAGTGGCAGCGGTGGTATTTATAGCAGCAGAGCCCTTTGTTCATTATTTTGTTGCACCGAGCTTTACCGGAGAAAAATTACAGCTAACCGCCGATTTAACCAGAGCCTTAATGATCTCTCCCATCATGTTGGCGGTCAGCGCCTTTTTAACTGGGGCCATACAGGTTCATCACCGGTTTATGGTGCCCGCTTTAGCCCCACTCTTCTACAATGCTGGCATTATTGTCGGTATACTCTGGCTCTACCCCGAGTTTGGCGTCTGGGGACTAGTTTATGGTGTGCTCATTGGTTCGTTCCTGCATCTCATAATTCAGATCCCCATGGCCAGGCATTTGGGCTTTAACTATCGATTTATCTTGGGTTGGAAAGATGCAGCCGTCCGTCGCATTAGTATGTTAATGTTGCCACGCACTCTTGGACTAGGCTTGGATCAATTAGAGTTACTCGTGGCAGGTATGCTAATTTCTACCTTAAGTGAGGGGGCATTTTTCTTGTTCACCCAAATCTTTAGCCTAATTGCCTTCCCCATTTCATTTATTGCCGTCTCAATCTCCCAAGCATCCTTACCTACCTTAACCAAAGAAGCCAATGAAGATATTAACCTATTTCGCCAAACCTTGCTCAGCACTTTCCATCAGATACTATATTTAGTTGTACCCGTAACAGTCTTAATGGTAATTTTAAAACTCCCCATTACACGAGTGGCGTTTAACTTCCCTAACTGGACCGATACCTTAATTGTGGCCCAGGTGCTTCTCGTGTTTGCTCCAGCTATTATTGCCCAATCGGCTATTCACTTATGGGTGCGGGCCTTGTATGCACTCCAAGACACCGTCTCGCCGTTAGCTGCGGGGGCTGTGGGAGTAATAACCAGTGTAATTGTGAGTATTGTCACCTTATCCACTCTCGGGATGCGCGGTGTAGCCATCGGTATGGTATCAGGCGGCTTTGTTACCTTGCTGCTGTTAATGTATTTTATGTTGCGTAAGATTGGGGGATTTAGCTGGTCATCATTTGTCGCACCAATTGCCCGTATCTTGTTTGCCGGAGCAATTATGGCCGTGGCAGTATATTTACCCGTTCGTCCCATGGAGGGGGTGTTATTCGACACTTCCCGTACGGCTGATTTAATAATGTTAAGCATCGTGGTTGGCGGATTCGGCCTAAGTTTATATTTATTGGTGACCTGGATCTTAGGCAGTGCCGAGATTGTCCTATTTCTAAAGGTAGCCCATAAATTGCGGAAATGGCGCGAAGCTTTCGTCCGCTTCCCCCAATATGAAGGTGCCGGCATCTCTAGCGAGTTACCTGGAGATTCCTAGAACAAGAGCTCACTAACTAATCTTAGCCAGCAAAACCTTCGCGTATCAGGGGACAACCGTAAGTAGTGCTCATCAATCTCGCCTTGGCACACTACTGTGCATACCTCAAGCCCCATGAGGCAATGGCGGTTACGGTGCCAAGTAGGATTATAAAATAAATTACCAGCCCTATATTTTTTAAATAAATGATGCCTGGCCGATAATTCAGCTATAGGCAAAGTGTAACCCTACTTCTGTTGCAATCCTTAAATTCATCATGCTACTATACATAGAGTCGTAACCTATAATTATTACTAAAATCATACACGTTGAAAGGATTTGTCGATGAATAAACACTCTTGTTTTAAGGTGGCTAGTTTAGCTATTACTGTAGGACTTATGGTAGCTGCGCCAGCTACTATACTCGCCGATGGGTATTCTCCACTTAATCTCCCCGATCGTGGAGCTGGTCCCACTGGTGTGCAAGGCGAGAGTACAAGTTCTGCCACCCCTAGTCCCAATCCTTCAACTCCTGCAGAATCTACAGCTAATGTCACTTCTGGCACCATCCAACGGGTAGAGGATAACCGGTTAGTTTTAGAGGTAGATGGTGAAGAGCGCCAAGTAGAGTTACCCCAAGATGTTCAAGTCACCCGCGATGGCCAAGCCGCCAGCCTCAGTGATATTAGCTCAGGCGACACTGCTAGCTTTGAGCGGAATGACCAAGGTCAGATCACCGAAGTACGGGTAGCCTCTCAACAATCAATGAATTTTTGGCGTGGATTCCTGCCTATTTTAGTTGTCGTACTTGTTGGATTTTATCTGCTTTCACGCCGGGCCAAGCGAACCAACGCCTAATCAGTGCCAAGGTTGAGTTAGACAACAGGATCTAGGATATCGCTAGAAGAAAGACTAAGACCTGGGATCTTACTACTCACGGAATCAACATCTGTGTGTTTTCTACAAGCCTGCGCGAATAACCAAGTCTACTTAAGAGTTATGGTGGCTGTAGGAAAGGTAGACGTATCGAGAGTCAACGGTTGTTCCGTATAATTCTCAGTCCCTTCGGCAATAGTGGCCGTAAATGGTTGGAGGAAGAAGGTGCCATCACCCGTCGGGTCGGTCCCATCTTGATCAGGTTCAATCGAGATAATTACCTTCCATTCACCAGAGGTTAAATTTGCCGGAAAATCAACACCCAACCGGGAGGGGGCACCTTGGATATAATCTTCGCCAGGGAAATAAGGTGTGTGGTCGGGGTTGGGGGTAAAAACACCAAAGTTATCTCGGTCATCAGGATTACTAAATCGTCCGGCGGCAATAATTTGGTCTTTATACGCCAATTGAGCCTCGTACTTCCAGCCCTCAGGCGCGTTAGGAATAGATAAGCCAGGGCCAGTTAAAGTATGACCATCAGTTTTGGCAAACCAAATGCCGCTCGATTGATAGTCTCCAGATAAATCGGTGGGGGCTGCAATCGTGTAAACACCACTGGCTTGTGCTAGATCAATCGCGGTAAAGCCCAAATGAGCCTCGCCACCTTTAAGCGAACCGTTCAATATAATAGAGCCAGAAGGTTGCTTAGGATTATCGCCAGCTTCAATTGAAACAAGGAAAATAGTCTCGGCCTGGCCAGCTGTAAACTGAGGTGTAAAGGCTTGGTTATCATTGCTAACTGCCTGTCCTTGTTCATTAATCGTAAATCGACCCAATGCAGAAGCGGTATCTCCTTGTTTTGCCCAGAGATAATAACTGCCTTGAGTCAATGCTGGTAGGTTGCTCAGGCTAAGAGTGATAGTTTGGCTCAACTCAGTTTCTGCACCTAAGGTGGCCGGCTGGGAGGTTTGTGGTGGGGTAAGTTTATGGGATGCTTGAATAGAACCACCTTGGTTCTCATCTTGCCCGCCTAGAGTATAAATATCCTGATTGGCGCTATACCAAATTGCGCTAAAGCCAACCAAAGCCACTACCGCAACAGCTATGCCAGCCACAATGCGGCCAGAATTAGGGTAAGAAGGGGTAGCTAGAAGATGGCTTGCCTCGTGCACTGCATCGCGGCGAGGAGCCGCTTCGTTAGTCTGAGCATTGTCTGGCGGAGGGGGTAAATTCGGCGTAGGTACAGAATCCTCTGCTTCTTTCTCCACCGACTCGGCCGCTGCCTGGTTCATAATCGGAGGTAGCATCGGTGCCGGTGTATCGGCATCAATCGCCGGTTGGCCATGTTGTTTCTTCACTTCTTTCATTAACGTAGCCTGATGGGCTTCAGTCGAAGCTAAAAACGGTCGTGATTGGTTTTGGTCTTCAAGGTGGTCGTGATCATCAGCCATAAGTATGGTAAGTATAACAAAAGATGCACGGTAAGCTAAGTAGCTGGAGTCAGGAGTTAGAATATCGGAGATAGAAGGCAGGGAGTAAATAATGAATACTAAAAACAATAGTAAAATGAGAATAGTGAAATCTGCATTCCCTGTCATTCCCGCGAAAGCGGGAATCCAAGACTATAGTGGTTGGCTTAGAGCTTAGATTCCCGCTTTCGCAGGAATGACTAGATAGTACTGGCGCTTGGTGCTAGAAACATACAACCAGATATACAAATACGATATACGATCAGCGATCCCATCCTTCCCTTCTTAGATTGCTCTGGCTTGGTATAATACGCTGGACGCTAAGGTAAAACTCAAAAGTTAAAATCGCAACTCACAACATAGAGCCCTTAACTTGGCACGGTAGTTTTACATTTTAAACTTTACACGTTGAGTTGGTTTTTATGAACAACATTCGAAATTTCTGCATCATCGCCCATATTGATCACGGCAAATCAACCCTAGCCGACCGTATGCTGGAAGCAACCGGTACGGTCCAAACCCGCCAAATGAAAGCTCAATTTCTGGATAAGCTCGCGCTCGAGCGCGAGCGAGGTATCACCATTAAATTGCAGGCGGTTCGTATGGCCTGGCGGCCATCAGACAGCAGGACGGCAGGGCGGCAGGACGGCCAGAAGGATAAAGTCCAGCAATCCAGCAATCCGGCAGTCCAGCAATCCGTTGAAAATGGCTACGTTTTCAACTTAATAGACACTCCTGGCCATGTCGATTTCGCCTACGAAGTATCTCGCTCGCTCGCGGCTTGCGAAGGTGCATTGCTACTGATCGATGCCACCCAGGGAATAGAGGCTCAAACTATCTCCAATTTTTATAAAGCGCTCGATCACAACCTCACCATAATCCCTGTGGTCAATAAAATAGACCTACCCAACGCCGAGCCAGAGCGTCGAGCCCAGGAGGTATCCGATGTGTTAGGGTTTAACCAGAGCGAAGTCATATTTACCTCAGGTAAGACTGGGGCGGGTGTGGAAGATTTATTTATGGCTATTGTCCAACGTATCCCAGCGCCAAAAACAACCCAACCCAGCACCCCTCTCAAAGCCTTGGTTTTTGACTCCCAGTTCGATCCGCATCAAGGAGTGGTTGCTTATATCCGGGTTGTAGAAGGGGTGGTCAGGCGAGAGCAATTAATGCTCATGGCATCGGGAGCTAAATTCTTGCCTCTCGAGGTTGGCTATAACGGATCGGGGCTTGAAGCTCAATCCGAACTCCGTGCCGGAGAAGTGGGGTATGTGGCAACTGGACTTAAGGATATTACCCAGGTTCGGGTAGGCGACACCTTAACCAGCGCCATTCATGCAACGCAAACACCCCTAGCCGGATACGAACCAGTCAAACCCATGGTCTTTGCTGGATTATATCCGGTCAATGCCGATGATTATGCAGACTTTCGTGGCTCATTAGAAGAGTTGGCTCTCAACGATGCAGCCCTCACCTATGAGCTCGAAACTTCGGCCGCCCTCGGCTTTGGTTTTCGGGTGGGGTTCCTGGGCATGCTCCATCTAGAGGTAACCGAAGAGCGCCTAACCCAAGAATTTGATTTAGATTTATTAGCTACGGCGCCATCGGTGGAGTACGAAGTGACCAAAACCAATAAGCAAGAGCTACTCATTCGCGCCGCCGCCGACTTGCCCGATCCAGGCGATATTGCAGAAATTCGGGAACCATGGGTTCGAGCGGAGCTGATCGGCCCCAAAACCTATTTAGGATCGTTAATTGAGCTGTGTCAGTCGCACCGAGGGGTGATGATAAATACCGAATATCTCGATGAGCGGATCCGTTTAACCTATGAGCTACCGTTATCCGAAATTATCTTTAACTTTTACGATGAATTAAAGTCAACTTCACAAGGCTATGTATCACTCGATTACACCATGCTCAATTACCGCCCGGTTAAAGCGGTCAAGTTAGATATTTTAGTCAATGGGGAGCGGGTCGATGCCTTAAGCCAATTAGTTGTCGCCGAAAAAGCCGAATACATTGGTCGCGAAGTTGTGGCCAAACTGAAAGAAGTTATTCCCCGCCAGAACTTTAAAGTCCCTTTGCAAGCGGCAGTTGGTGGTCGAATTATCGCCCGCGAAGATATAGCCGCCTTCCGTAAAGATGTAACCGCCAAACTCTACGGCGGAGACGTTACCCGGAAAAATAAATTATTAGATAAACAGAAAAAAGGTAAAAAGCGTATGAAAATGTTCGGCAAAGTCGAAATCCCTCAAGAAGCCTTTTTAGCCGTGCTCAAGCGCTAAATATGAAAAACCGTCCCGGCGTGCACTTTGGTGGTGCACCGCGCGAGACGGTTGTCTAGGACCTTTGACTAGGCGGCCCGCTGTTGCCGCCTCTGATAACGAATGTGCTTACATTCGTCAAGAATGCGAAGGGCCCGAGCGTAGGCCACGAAGGCCTCCGCCTTGGCCCCGAAATCGACCTCTTGCAGCTCCCTGAGCCGCTCGAGGATTGCCCTCTGCCCCAAGGCCGTGGCCTGGGCACGAGCATCATTGAGCAGCTTGCGGTATTCACGGTACCCGTATCGTTCGAAGTTGTTCAGACCAAACGGGTAGTTGGGCCACCCCTCCTCCTCCGTTTCGCGGAGGATGGCCTTCCAGACCACCCGGTTGATGATAGCTGGGATAGCATTGTTGGCCATCAGTAGTTCGGTACAATGATGGCAACCGCAGTACCCCCTCTCCATCTCATGCGGCACGAAGTCAGCGAAATAGTGAGCGAGCCGAGCCCGCTCTCGCTGTTCGATAAAGTTCCTCAGCTCGAGAGCTGAGGAAACGGTTCGGCCAACCAACCGCGAAGCGGCCACCAACTCAGACTCGGTCAACTCGACGGAAGTGCTGTTGAAGTCGCGCATGTCCCCTCCTTGGGGTAGTGGGCAGTTGCCCACCTAACTAAAGAGGGTGCTAGCGTACATTTGCCGCTACCTACCCTTCAACTACCTGGCAAGATCCTTACCAATTAATTGAAGAGCAGGAGCGAATACGCTTAGGTTTAAGGTGCTAGATAATTGTAGTATAGCAAATAATAGACATTTTGTCAAATACTATAGGTTATAAATATAAAAGCATAGTGAAAAATTCAACTGACGCCATGTGAAAGAATACTACCAATCATGCCATGCTAGATCAGCTCGGGAATCTAATATCTTAAACTATAAAAAAACAAAACAATGAAACCCAAGCCTAGATTGAATCGGGGTCTTCTCTATCCCCACCAGGATCTGCCCGCCATGCTTTCGCCGACAAAGCAGGCAGATTGCCGCAGTCGCTCACACTCCTTCGCAATGACGATACCGTCGATTACAGATTACAGACTAAAACCCACCCCTCCTCCGTCATTCCCGCGAAAGCGGGAATCTATACCAACACCAATCACCAGAGTCTCAGATTCCTGTCTTCACAGGAATGACGAGTAAGTGCTGGCGTTTTGATACAAAAACCTAAAACCCAACATACGATCTTCCACCTCCTACCTCCGACCTACGACACCTATCTCCGCTCGTCATTCTAGAACCAAACGCAGCCAAGAGCTAAAATCCCTCCGCTATCTAAAGTCCACCCAAACTTATGAGGACTCCATCAATACCCATAATTACTAATGGCCGAGTATGCTGCAAGGTAAAAACAGAGATAAAATAAAAGTATTATATAATTAATTATATAACTAATTATATAATTAAATGTAGCCAAATCCAGCATGTAATTTTTCCAGACCAACACCCTTAGTTGGCGCCAGGTGGCTCTTCCTCATCCACTAAACCCACACGTTTTTGACGTAACAATCAACAATATGCTAGCCTGAAAATATGGCACAAGTAGACACATCCTCCACTTCAATCCTTGAACACCTAGACAAATTGGCCAATAACTTAGATCAATCGATACCTCAAATAAAGATTACGCCAAGCCAAGAGCCTACCACCCTAACCCCCGAACAGTTTGACAGTTTAATTACCTCATGGTAAACAGGCTTCTATGACCGGCCAACTCCCATCAGAATTTTTTGCAGAGTTCTTTGCTATTTTATCTTTTAAACCCGAAGAGGCAACAGCTTTTCAGGAGAAATTGCATGACCTGTGCCAACGCCAATTTCTCCAAGAACAATTGGCAATTCTACCCCAGAATGAGCAAAAAGTATTTAACGATATCTTAAATCAAGATGGGGTTTCAGCCGATACCATTAATGAATTCTTACAAGATCGGCTCAATAGCGAGTTGCGGGAATCGCTCTGGCAAAAGTCATTAATGTATTTATGGCAGGAAGTACTAAACAAGGTTAAAGATAGCGCCACTGCGGAGCAAAAAGACCAAATCAAAACCCTCGTCCAGCAATACTTAATCACCAATCAGTAATTCACACCAGTTAGCCTCTTTTTAGCGCGAGATTCTACATCCTATATCTCGTCATTGCTGTACAAGTCAAATAATTCGGTACATTGGTAAACGCTATACTCTCTGCTGACACCAAATGGCCTCACTGTACACGTCATTCCTGCGTAGGCAGGAATCTAGGCCTAAGTTATCAGATCAACGGTTCGATTCCTGCCTACGCAGGAATGACAATGACTTAGTATAGTGGTGTATTAGGCGCTTAAGGTTATTTGCCATTGATGCATCGAAATAGGTAACTTGCACAGCAATGACGAAAGAAGGCATGTTGTAGCAGGGGGGAGTTCCGTAATTAAGCTGGGTTAAAATGCGAAGAGCGGAAGGGCGGATTAAAATCCGCCACTCCCGCTCGGGTAGTGCTCAGCCGCACCGTACGCCGCTGAGCGAAGTAGGCAGCGGCCCGGCCCACGTATCGTGGGCAATCAGGCAGATCGCCGGATCGGCTCCGAAGTCAAAGCCATCGAGGTCGATGGCTGACTCGAGAGTCATGAGCCCGTAGCCGGTGACGCCGTCGTCATCAAAGTCGAGCAACACGGCCTCGAAGGCCGCGTCCAGCTCAGATTCTGTTGACGAACCTTCTCCAAACTGCTTGGTCATGGTTTACTTACTCCTCGGTGGATATCCCACCACTTAAAAACCACGCAGACCAACTATCTGCATAGATATATAATATAACTATAGGTCTAAAAAGTCAAGCTTGGCTGGTATTAGTGGAGTTGTTGAAGATTTTCAATAACTTCTGGGTTAGTTGGCTCTAGGGTTTGGGCTAACTGCAAGTCCTGTCGTGCTAACTCAGGTTGGTTAGTTTGACGGTAATAAATAGCCCGAGCAATATACGAGTCAGCCGCTTGAGGCCGAAGGTCAATCACCCGATTAAAAGTCGCCAAAGCCAACTCATAGTCTTTAGCCTGGAGATAAAGCTGGGCCAAGGTGTGTTGAGCATTGGCATCGGTTAAGTCTAGCTCAACCGTCGTTTGCGCCATCTTAATCGCCGAATCAAGATATTTCTGGTCAACATTGCTTAGTTGCTGGTAAACAGTCGTAATCCCTTTGAGATTAAGGATGTGATACGGATTGAGGCGATACGCACCTTGGGCCTCTTTATCAGCCTGCCTGGCATAATAAGTAGCCGTCGCAGTGGTGGTAGTTACTTGGGCTAAATAAGCATCGGCTAAGGCCAGCTGCTGCTGGTAACTAGACTCAAACGGGTTAAGCCGAGTGGCAATCGTTAGCTGTTGTTCGGCCCGCCACGGGTTGGTTCGTAAGCTGGTGTGAGCTTGATTAGCAATAACTTCGGCAAAGAAATAACAACTCAAACCCAGCCCTAGCCCAACTATGGTCAAACTACCAATTACCCCAAGTGTGGATCGCCACATTGGAGATAGTGCTGCCTGCCGTAGTTTGGTGGTCGGAGCAATAACAATAGCCACTGCTAGCCAAAAATAGAGACCAGTCACTACTACCGAGAATCCCAATAGCTGGGCCGTAAAAGTCCCCACAATTCCCGCCAGCAAGCTAGCGGGAACCATTCCCTCGGTGGTTAATTGCCGAGGATGCAGCGAAAGTATCCGCTGCTGCCAAGCAAGGTGGCCTAACTTAACATACAAAAGCAGCCAAGCTACTAATCCAACCACCCCAGTGGTAACCGCGTATTGTAAAACCTCGTTATGAGCCTTGTTGTACAAAAAATTCCATTCGGTAGTTTGGTTGAGTCCGGCCGGACGATGAGCCAAAAAACTATAGGGAAACGTTTCGGGCCCAGAACCAAAGACAGGATAGGCAAGAGCCGTCTCTAGGCTTCCTTGCCAAACCAGGAGGCGGATCTGGCCAGTAGAAGAGTCCAAGTTGCCCGACTCTAGGGCGGTAGAAGTACGCTGACTAGCCATCTGAATCGATGACAAACTAACCAGCCCACATACCACTACTACTAATCCTAACCACGGCCAAAGCCGCCGGTAGGGTATACGCCAAGCCCAGGGTAAGAGAGTAACACCAGCCGCAACTAACCCAATCCAGCCCGACCTGGAGTAGGTATACCAGAGTGCCGCATACCCCAAGGTAAGGCCAAGCCAAGCCACAAACTGTAAGTATTTCTGAGCCGAAACAACCAACAGCCCTAGACTTAGCGGAATAGAAGTAAGGAGGTAGGCTGCCAGCCAGTTAGGCTGCCCAAACGTCGCAAACACCCGGGCCTGAACATCTTGGACCCAACAGTCGGCATTCAACTCGCCTCGCAGTAGCCAGCAACTTGGGCTAAAACCAAAATGCTCAGCCACCGCCCAGGCCGAAATCACAATCGAACTCATCACCCAACTCCATACCAACTTAGCCGTGCGTTGCCTCCGACTGTCAGGGGGTAGTAAGTAAATAAGAGCCAGGTAAAACAACACCACGTACGCCGCCAACGAAGCTAAGCCGCCATGAAAGCGGGAGTAGTACCCCATGATCGAGGTGTAAAGGTCTATGCTCAAAATAGTCGACACCACCAAAACTAGGCTATATATAACTAAAGGGCGACTCAAGGGATGTACCGCAATAGTGAGTTTAGATTGGGTCAGGCTTTTGCCAAAAAGTAGACCCAGGCCCAGTATCGCCAGAAAATAAACCCAGACCATTTTGGGAAATTCGAACAACTCGTGGCTTAACGGACTGAACAGGAGTGGGGTTACGGCGATGGATAGAAGCAAGACCGTTTCTATGCCTTGGTCTAGCCAGCTAAAGTGGTGGGCTAGCACAGGTGTAGAATTGGTCGGCGAGGGAGTAAGTTGAGATGGTCTGGTAGACTTTGGCGTATTCATTGACGATAATCCTTGACTCATTGTACTATGTTGACTGAAGTTCAATCGATGCATTGGTCCGCTTCTTACCGTAAGGCCCACCTATCCGTGCTCCTGCTTGCTTAAATACAGCTCGCATGTCGGATTTTGGTCATCCGTGGGCCGAAGAAGGCATTATTCTAGGTCGAAATGCGTAAAGCCAAAATACCTAAATAACATCCAGGCGCATCCATTGTCTCTCTCTAACTATGTCAGATAACATAGGAGTCCACTCTTGCCACTGTCCCGCTCTTTATTGACTCTAGTTGACGAAGCAATTATTCCGGCACTTATTATTTTTGGGGCCAAACTCATTGGCCTGGTCGTCGCTAATTTTTGGTATGATCTTTCTTGGGATGTCGGGAGCGGCCAATCGTCATTTTTCCCGCTGTTAGTCTACCGCTCCGAAGAAGCGTTTTTGCAAGCTAATACCTTGTCTAATATTTTTGTATTAAGCGTCATTTTACTCGGGCTCCTCTGGGTGCTCATCCGTGCTCATGCCTTTCATGGCTCACATATATCACCCAAGCTATCGGTTTCTCTCGTCCAAAAACAATTAACCGGCTTGGTTATCCATAGCTGGGAGCTATACCACCAGGCCGTAATTTGGCTAGCCTACTTATGGTTGGGCCTTATCCTATTTACCATTCAAGCGATTTATGGGGTAAGTGAATGGTGGCTCTCCATAGTTGGCCTCATTATAGCGCTGATTTTTAGCTGGTTATTAATTGTTGATGTTGAGAAAGAAATTGCGATTCGTCGTGAACATGAAAATAGGTAATGAATTGGGTATATGAAATCTAAACTTGCTGCCGTCGTTTTAAATAGTGGATTACTAATTGTCGTTGTCGTCTTACTGTCGGCACCACTACTAATGGGACAATTGCTCGGTGAGTTTGAAAGTGGAGCTCTGGGCATAACCACCACCAGTCCATCTACCGCTAATTCAGCAACAACTACCGCTGCCAATGGCATCGCTGTCTATCCCAATCTCACCGATTTTACCCAATACGCGGCTTTTGCCGACCAACCAGAGTCTGGCCCAAACACCTACCAAACAGCAGTAACTTTTACCGCGTTTGCTGGCCAGCAAGCAGCCTACAATTCGTTATTCACAGTCTATAATACCAGCAATAAAGCACTGTCAGTTTCAGTTGAGGGAGGAAAGCTAAGCGCCCCTCTGCCGGGGTCGCAGGTTTGGCTGAGCATCATTCCCGATGGTGGCATAGCTTCTACCTTAGTCACCGAAGCCGCCAAAGCAGGTAGTACTCAGATCCGGCTAGCTCAGACTGCTGGGTTTAAACATGGCAAAATAGTTGCGAATGACCAAATATTGAGTGTAGACACCACTTTACCTACCGCAGTTACGCTCGTTTCGCCTCTCAAATCTGAATTGGATGTAGGCCAGCGGGTTTATTTTGGTCCAGTGTATTACAGCCAATCAGTTACTGCCTCTCCAAGTAGCTCCCACACCATTCAATTGCAACCTCAGCAAAAAGCCACCATTAATTTAGCTGTTGCAACTGTTGCCGGCCAAACAGCCACCAGCCAGTCGGTGATACCGATTATAATTCGCGCCCAATAAGTTTTCGTCATACACATAAAGTCTGCCAAGTTCTCGATAGTAGCAGCCACACGTTTGTTTTATTGCCCTATAGTTGTTATAATTCTCAGAAATAACCCAGTCAGTATTTTTAATGGAAGATAACCTGCCCACCACTTCCAATACCATTCTCTCTCAACCTGGCTCAGTTTCGGATCTGGGCTGGGAGAGAAGGCATACAAGCGCGGTAGCGTTACCGCCCCTGTTTTTCCCAGAAGGAGACGAGACAGTGGATACGGAACAGTTCCCACTTCCAGTCCATGCACTCTTTGACAACTTACTTGGCTTAGTGACTCCGGCAGGTGTTGTCGCTTCGCGCGACCCCAATTATGGGGCAGGAGTCTTTAGTCGTGACTTCTTCCTCGAGGTCTTAGACATCGATCCGTGGATGCCGAGCTTTATTACCAAAGGTCTTTACCACGCCGCCAGTTATATCGCCCGAACTAAAGACGAACTGTCCGAAGCTCGAGGCTTTGGCCATCCGGCCCATGAAGTCCGCTTCGAATATCTCGGCCCAGCTCGAGTCAATCAGGCCAATCGCGAAATTATCCAGAAATTAGGCCCTCAGTGGTATGGGCATGATGATGAGTTGTTCTATTACGGGGCAGCCGACGTCATCCCTCAGTTTGTACGAGTTGCACTCAAACACGTCCAAACACACCACGACAAAATTCTGCAGCAAGAGATTCGCCATATCCATGCGCCAGCCGATCCCACCAAATGCGTGGCGGGCAAGGATACGTATCTGCTTCGCGATATCGTGCTGGCCAATGTTCGGCTACTGGTCGAACAAATCCAAGAATCATCGTCGGGATTGTACGAGTTCTATCGCACCAATCCTGTAGGGCACAAGTGGAAGGTTATGCGCGATGGTGCACTGTCGCTCATGCATCCCGATGGTACGTTGGCTAATACCAATGACCGCATTGCGACCGTTGAGCTTCAAGGCTTAGCCTACGATGCGCTAAAGTTGGCATCCAACTTCTTTGCTGCCGAATTGCCGAAAGAATCAGCAGTCTGGCAAGAATTAGCCCGCCAATTGCAACGTGCCACAATGGATAGGCTCTGGATTGAGGTTGGTGGTAACGAGGGCTACTTCGCCCTTGGCCTAGACCACAATCCGGTGACTGGAGAACTACGCCAGATCCAGACCGACAGCTCCGCTCAGTTCGAGTTGTTGGAGACCACCATCTTCGACGACCTACCAGAGAGCGAGCAGGTCTACCGTATTGGCAATCTAATGCGGCGACAGCGCTCGGCAGAATTCCTAGCTGCGCCGGGGTTGCTGATGACCTCGAAGATTCACCGTCGGGCCATGCCTCCTGGGTATACCGACTATCAATGGGACGAAACTGCCTGGGGCGTGACGAACCATATCGTGGCACGGGGTAACGATTACCAGGGGTTTAGCCCTTTGGGAACCGACCTGCGTAACCGCCAGGTGAATGCCTGTGCCGTCGCCGGTAAGGTGCGGGAATACTTCTATGTCATCGACGATATAACGTACTACCGTTACCGAGGGCTAGAGGAAGGTGAGCAAGCCAGTGTCAAGCGGCCGGTGATAGTAGCCACTAACCAGCCCGAAGGCGGGCAGGGTTTTACCTTGAGTGGATTGTTGCGGGCCTACTTTATGCGGGTTAATCCTGTTGAGTTGCCTCAAGCACCACAGGCACAAGCGCCGTGGCGACAGGAGCTGCTGGAGCAATTGTTGCGCAAACAACCGGTGATGGAATTGCTGAGCAAAGAGGCGGCTGACCTAATCCATCATCATTCGCCAATTGCCGCAATTGATACCGATCGAGGCAGACAGATTGTTGACGAATTGTTAGAACAGGCTGGATACTCAGTCTAACCTAGTAAGTTGAAGCTAGGTAATGGATGAGAAACAGCCAATGGCACTACAAAGCTATTTGTAGTGCCATTTTCACTGTTAAATCCACTTGTTATCTATAGTTAAAATGGCCAGAAAGGGTTTAGAGGGATTGCAAAAAGTTGCCTAAATCTTTTGGCGCATTAACAAACGTCAACAATTCATGACCATACACGTATCCTAAAACCGTATTTCTCTCAGGTCCATCCGGGCCCACTAAAACTCTGTACCGGGCTTCCATGTTAAGCATATCAACGTCATTAATGGCATTGCCAGCGACCAGCAGGTTGCGTTCGTATATGCCAAAATATTTACACATATAATCAATCGCCCGCGCCTTGGTTACCTCGCGCTTTATATATTCAATATAACCATCCTGAAAGATAGTCTTAATTGAGCCGCCAGTAAAGTTAAGGCTCAAATTTTCAACATGAATAAAATCTTTAAGTTTAAGCGTCACATTGCTCACGGTTGTGGCTAAAAGTCGCTCCTTAACCTCAATCAATGAGCCGCTAAAGACCTCTGCGTACCAGCCACGCTGTTTGCGGGTCAATTCAACATCGCTTGGCTCTGGGCACCAGATCTGGGATTTATCTTTAAGATCAGGCGGGTTAAAAGCCAGGAATTGCACCATATCAACATTAAGTCCAGTAAATTCAATCAGCTTATCAATATCTGCCTTGTTAAACTGTGACTCAACCACCACCTCACCATTCTTTTTAACAATTTTTGCACCATGCTCAACCGAAATAAGCGCATCATCGCTCACCACTTCGTCAAAACATTCACCTAATTTTTCTCGCACCCGCACATACGGTCTTCCAGTAGAAATTGTAGTAATAACGTCATACTTACGCAAATGCGCTATTCCTTTACGAACTTCAGGCGGAGGACTCTTAGCTCCCCGAGGGATAATGGTGCCGTCAATATCAAAAACCGCTAGTTGGGGTGGATGAAGATCCGAGGGATTTTTTTTGGTGGACATACCTATCGATAGTAGCAGGTTGAATTTTACGCTGTCAATTTTCTGTCTGAGAAATACCTCGCTAACCGGTTATAATACAGAGAAGGATAGGCTCGGTAGCATAGCCAATTTTTTATAGCAGCTGCTTTGAGGCCATCAATCGCAAGGCACTCCTTTAGCCTCCTGCTATAATACAGCCATGCGTGTGCTGTATTTTCTTCTTGTTTCTCTCCGTCCGCGCCAATGGCTTAAAAATAGTGTCATATTTACGGCGCTGTTTTTAGGTGGATGGCTGTTTGATTTAGACCGGTTACAAGCAGTTTGGATGACATTTATTGTCTTTTGTTTGGCTGCTAGCGGCATGTATTTAATAAACGATGTTTTAGACAGACATCGCGACCGGCTGCATCCCACCAAAAAAAAGCGACCCATTGCCTCGGGCACATTACCCATCTCGGTAGCCATCGTCACTTCGGTCCTATTATTGGCTATCTCGGTAGCCTTAGCCTGGGACATCCATCGCACCTTATTGGCCATGTTGGGTGGCTATGTCTTTTTACAAATTGCCTACAGTCTATTTTTTAAGCACACCATTATTATAGATGCACTCTTAATCGCCTTAGGGTTTGTGATTAGAGTGTATGCTGGCGCATTTGTAATAGCCGAACCACTCTCTGCTTGGCTGCTCCTGTCGGTTGCTGCTGGCGCCTGGTTCTTGGCCCTTGGTAAACGCCGGAGCGAGCTAACCCTGATGGGGCATCGGGTAGCCAGCGAACACCGTTCCACCTTACTCCATTATCCAGAAATTTTGCTCGACAGTCTCACCACTATGTCTGCCACAGCCACGGTCGTATTTTTCTGCATGTACACTTTTTTGAGCGGCAAGCAGGGCTTAAGCTTTTTAGCAGCCTTTCTACCTTCCACTCTCGAAGCACCAAAAATTCTCATGCTGACCATCCCATTTGTGCTGTATGGCGTGGCTAGATACTTATACATAATTTATGAAAAGAAAGAGGCCGATTCACCCGAAGTGGCCTTACTTCGTGACATCCCCTTGCTTGTCGATGTCTTGCTCTTAATCGGCTTAACCTATCTCATAATTTATGGGATCGGTACAGTATAGATCATGTTAAACTCCGTCCACGTTATCGCCGCCGCCGCCATTGTTGTGGCCATACCTAACCCCGCGGCTTCTCTGCCACTAGCTTTTGCTAGCCATATTGCCCTAGATACTATTCCCCATTGGAACTGGAGTCCCGGTAAATCACCAGCCGGTAAAGCGGCTTCGGTAGCCGATGGGGTGGTGGCACTTATAATAATTGGATTATTGTACGGGTACCTAGAATATAATTGGGTGATGCTTGCCGCTGGGCTATTAGCCATGCTTCCAGATATCATTCAAGCCCCCTACCATTTCTGGAATTGGCAACCACATTGGCTGCAGGTATTTATAGATTGGGAAAGTAAGCGCCAAAAATGGCCCTGGATGCAACCCTGGATGGGCATAATGACCCAAGCGGTAGTGGTAATTGCTGCTGGGTTGATCTTATTGTCAATCTAAAAAATAAGATGTGAGAAATAGCCCAGATTAAGCTATAGCCAGTTTTTATGGCCAGCGCCTCCAAAAATAGCGGTCACAAGCAGGTTAACTTAGTGCTCTGGCCTTAGGGGTTAACTAAAGCCAGAGTCGTGCTCATTTTGTCTTGTCTAGATGCCGCTCGTAGTAGTTGTGTAGTCGCTTGGAGGTAACCATGATAAAAACAATGAGGCTGGCGATGACATAGGTGGTGTACCCGATGGCAAGAAGTATGTCTCCCCAAGTCGGATAGTCAGATGCTATGCCCAATACCGATACGCCGATAAAAAGGATGCCAGCCAAGGTATATAATTTGATAGCCAGGTTAGCATTGCGTTCAATCTCGAACCAATCGAAGAATGCCTCCATCGCCTTGACCAGCCAATCCGTTGCCACCACAACAAGGTCTCTTTTAGGTTCCATGCCAAACTCTCTTTCTACGTCTCTCTCTGATACGGTGGGTGGATACTATAGTATCCAAATCGAAGTGTCAAATGGTGTTGTGGCGTGTAAGTCTAGGAAGTAATCCGGCTTTTCTGGCGGGCGATAAGATACGATACAGTGAGGAAGGTAGCCACAATCACCACGCCAATAATCACAAAGGCGTAAATCTTTTGTTTGCCTGAAAAAGCCAGGGCTAAGATGCCAAAGATGCCCGTTACCATCCAGTAGATTAAGACTATTTGCCGTTTAGACAAACCAAAATCGAGCAATTTATGATAAAGGTGGCTGCGGTCACCCCAAATTGGCAATTTACCTTGGGCCAACCGGCGGATAACGGTAATAATTCCATCAATCGTGGGAATACCCAACACTAAAATAGCCGCAGCTAGTTTGGCTCCAGACAACATCGAGAGCGTTGCCAATAATAGCCCTAAAAATGACGAGGCACCATATCCAGGCAATTGTCTCTCCGGAGGAAAGTTGAACGGCAAAAATCCTAAGGCGCAACCAGCTAAAATAAAACACAGGGTAGCGGTGGTGTATTGCATGGGATTGCCGGCCGTAAATTGCAACGCCACACCAGCTAAGGTAAAGGCCGCAATAGCCGAGATACCAGACAGTTGCCCTCCAATGCCTTTAGACCAATTGAGCGAGTTAATTAACCACATAATCCACAGCAAAGCCAAACCATCAGCCAGGGGATGAATGGTAAACATCCAGCCTCCAGCCTCCAACTTCCAACTAAGTTGGTTTAAATAAATCAACCAGTTCTTATCGGTAACTGCCGCGAAAGGGTTGGTCACCCAGGGAATAGTAATCCCAGCCAAAATAATAATTACAGCCGAAATACCCAATGTGCCCAATCGAACAATCGGATGAATGCTGCGCTTATCATCCATAGTCCCAACCAGCACGTTTAACCCAGCCGCCACAAGTATAGCCCACAATTGTGGCGTCATTGGCACCAATAAAACGGACCCAATCACGAACGCCATATACATCGCAATCCCGCCTCCGCGCGGTAACGGCTTCGATTGCAAGACCCCTGGATGATCTGGCTTAGCGTAATCGATTAAGTCAAAGTGCCGAGCCAAGCCTAGGGCGATGGGGGTAAAGAGCACCGTCAGGCCAAAAGCAAGCAGGGTGGCAAATGCATATTCCATAGACTTTAAGTATAGCAGGCATAGAATAGAAATTGAGGGTAAAGCCTGCCAATAATTACCCCCAGCCCCAAAGCCAACCTCAAGCTCACCCCACCCACTCCATCTCAACCACCGTATCCGAGAATACCCAAACAAAACAATTCATCACAAATTTTAAATCAAGCAACCTAGGTTCAAACACATTTAACCTCGGGGGTTAAACAGCTTTGAACCTAGGTTGCTTGATTGAGTTGAAATGGATAAGAATCCGAGGTTGCCTGGGAGGAGATAGTCAAGCAGCCAGCATTATTCATAATGGTGTTTAATGAGCTATAGTGTAAGATGAGGGAGGGTTGAATGCACCAATTGAGAGGAGTACGTAATGAAGATTAAAAAAGCGGTTATTCCTGCCGCTGGCATGGGGACTCGATTCTTGCCTGCTACCAAATCGATGCCTAAAGAAATGTTGCCCGTATTAGATAAGCCGGTAATTCAATATGTGGTAGAAGATGCGGTTAGCGCTGGGGTGGAAGACGTCGTTATTGTAACCGGTTGGCACAAGCGGGCGATTGAAGACCACTTTGACTATCCGTTTGAATTATTAGAACGGTTAAAAGAAGCGGGAAAGCTAGATCAGCGCGAGGAATTAATGAAGATTGCTAACCTAGCCAATTTTATTTATCTGCGCCAAAAAGGCCACTTAGGCAATGCCACACCTATTCTAAACGCCGCGCCGATTATGGGCGATGAGCCATTCCTGTGCCTGTGGGCCGATGATTTCTTTGTGGCCAGTCCAACGCGATCACAACAGCTCGTAACTGCGTACCAAGAGTTTAAAACCCCCATCCTTTCCGCCATTCAAACCGACAACCCAGAAGATACGAAAAAGTATGCTTTTGTGGGCGGCGATGAAGTTCGACCTGGAGTAGTAAAAGTCCGGGAAATTGTCGAAAAGCCGGGGCCAAATCATAAACTCAGCAATCTTGGCATTGTCTCAGGCTATGTGTTTACCCCAGATTTTGTTCACCATATGAGTGCGATTAAACCAACCAAAGGTCAGGAGCTAGTCTATGTTGAAGGGTTACAAAGCATGCTAGATGCCGGACTGCCTATCTATGCTATTCAAATTACCAATGGTCGGTATTATGACTGCGGAAATAAATTAGAGTATCTAAAAGCCAATATTGAACTAGGCCTAAACCGAAAAGACTTTAGCAGTGAGTTGCGGGAATATTTAACTGGACTAAAAATAAAAAACGCTACTAAATAAGAATTGAGCCCCAAAGTGTAAACACTTTGGGGCTCTACTGTAACCGCCAAACTACCGGTCGTAGTCGTCGAAGTCGACGACCTCGTCGCGATGGTCCTCGCGCCGTCGTTCTTGCTCCTCCTCCAGCTCCTGAGGAGTGAACCATCCTTGACGACCATTAGCTGCGCCGAAGCGTCGGCCATCATCGACGTCGATGATGCCTCGCCGGTTACCCTCGAAGTCGTCAGTGGTCCGACAAAATCCAGTAGCCATGGGGTCTCTCCTTGATTTCCACACAGCGCCGTAGAGGCGTTGCCCACAGTGGGCGACCTAGGAATCCATCCCAGGAATATTTACGCAGTATATATTATATAGTGATAAATGTCAAAAACTATAGGATTATACTAACTAGGTAATACAATCCTGCGGATAGTTCATTGCTATTGTAGTCGCCGCTACAATAGTATTTCCTCATTCTAATAGCTAAAGCTAAATAGACCTGCGCCTAATTGCCAGCATTGCTATTAAGGTTGTTTATTTAGTGCTTAAGATCCCCGTTTGCTCTGCGACTCTGTTCGGAGTCTGCGGCCCAAGAATGACAAGTAGATTGAAAGTCATATCAACTTCCATCTAACTCCTATTCATTAAATATCTCCACTACTAGCTCCCGCATTCTGATTCAACATTCACTATTCAACCTCCGTAGTCCAACCTTCGATCTCCGAATTCCTATCTTCTGCATCCCGCCTCCCAGGTCTCAAATTCAATCTCCAACCTCCTGCTCCTAAGCGGCATAAGTTGTATCGGCCAAGCAAGTTGTAGTACCATGGAGGCTAATTATGGATACTCCTGCGAGCCAGCCAGCTGTCAACCCAGCCCCTTCTACTCCTGCGCCCACCCCAACTCCAGTACCAGCATCAACCTCTGGAGGCGGATCAGGAAAGAAATTATTGTTTATAGCCGTTGGCGCCTTACTGCTGATCTTGATTTTGGGACTCGTAGCCTTCTACTTTTTGCGTGGTAACCAGGCCAACTCCAACAAACCAGTAACCCTAACCTATTGGGGATTATGGGAATCGCCCGAAATCATGCAGCCGCTGATTGATCAATATCATCAAGACCATCCCAATGTCACCATCAACTATGAGCAACGCCCTATCGACCAGCACTATGCTACAGTCAAGGCTCGGATTAGCCAGGCCAGCACCAGCAATAACCAGCCAGACATTGTACGGGTTCATAATTCTTGGGTTCCAGTTTTAGCTAATTATTTATCACCGGTACCAGCTAGTGCCTACAGCCGCGAAGAATACGAATCAGTTTTTTATAACGTTACCAAAGATAACCTATTACTTAATGGTCAGTATTACGGCATTCCATTAATGATGGATGGTTTAGCCTTAGTTTATAATCAGGAGTTATTTAATACAGCTGGAATCTCGGCTCCGCCTTCTACCTGGGACGACGTGCGCCATGATGCAGCCAAAATCACCCAACGTGACCAAAATGGTAACTTGACCATAGCCGGCATTGCCATGGGTAGCGCTAAGAATGTCGATCATTTTGCCGATATTATTGGTCTGTTAATGGCTCAAAATAGCGTGGCCTTCAAAGACGGCAATGGCAATGTGGCTTTCGATAAATCTATTTCAGCCGACGGTCGCAACCTGGGCGCAGAAGCCCTAGCTTTCTTTAACTTATTCTCAACCGTAGAAAAAGGTTGGGACGACACCATGGAGCCATCTACGCTAGCTTTTAGTAAAGGTAAAGTCGGGATGATTTTAATACCGTCGTGGCGGGTATTGTCATTGGTAGACCAAAACCCCGAATTGCAAATTAGGGTCGCACCTGTGCCACATTTAACCACCAACCAAAAAGTAGGCTATGCATCGTATTGGGTAGAGGCAGTGCCAGCCTCCAGCCCAAATCAAGCCGAAGCCTGGAAATTCTTACGCTACTTGTCAGAACGAGAGCAACAATTAACCATGTTTAATGCTGCACAGCAAACCCGCAGCTTCGGTGAGCCCTATTCACGCAAAGATTTAGCTGACAGCTTATCCACCGATCCACTACTGGCACCGTTCGGCAGCCAGGCAGCTAACTACACCAGCTCATTATTTGCAACAAATACCGGTGCCGCCGAGTTAAATGGTGCCATCAATGCCGCCCTCGCCCAGGCCATAACCCAGGCTAAAACTACCGAATCGGCCGAAGCCGCCCTCACAACATTGGCCGAAAAAGTCACCTCCATCCTCACTCAAGAACGGCAATAACCTCCGATAGTTCAAACCCCATAATCACCATCCGTCATTCCAACTGGCCTTTAACTGTGAGCGCCGGTAGAATTGGATCGGGAGTCTGTGCCGTAAAAAATAAATTCGAAATTCTAAACTTGAAATCTTAAACAAATACTCCGTATAAATCAAAGATTTAGCAGAAGCTCTAAATCATAAATTTTAAATAAGACTCAAGACAAAAGACAAAAAGACTAAAACCCACCCTCTCCCCGTCATTGCGAATAAAATGAAGCAATCTTCTCTATCCCCACCAGGATCTGCCCGCCATGCCGTCGCCGGCGAAGCGGGCAGATTGCCATAGTCGCCCACGCTCCTCATTCGAGGCTGATCCTTCGACCATGAGCTTGAGACTGTCGAATGGGCAATGAGGCTTGAGTCTTTAGAGCCGAACGGCTTCGCCATGACGTATACTAACCTTCTCCAGACTCCAGACTCCAGACTCCAGACTCCAGACTCCAGACTCCAGACTCCAGACTCCCGCATCCCGACACCAGACACCCTCCCCATCATTCTAGAACCAAGCACAGCCAAGAGCTAAAATTCCTCCGCTATCCGCTATCCGCTATTTCCAACCTTATACGCTGCAATCCAACAGACTCAACTCTCGCCTCTTGACAGTCTGAGCTAGCTATCACTATAATAGCACTGCACTTATTCAAGTGCTAATTTCAAATTGTATAACACAGGTTATTGTAAATATAACGATATAAGGAGGTTTTTATATGGCAAAATCATCAATTCAACCATTAGCCGATAAAGTTTTAATTAAACCAACTCCCAAAGAAGAGGTAACGGCTTCGGGTATTGTGCTGCCAGATACCGTGTCTAAGGAGCGTCCTCAAATGGGGGAGATTTTGGCGGTCGGTCCTGGCTCAATAACTCCCGAAGGCAAAGTAATTGAACCCCGGGTTAAAGTTGGGCAAAAAGTCTACTTTACCAAGTATGGCCCAACTGAAATAAAAGTAGACGAGGAAGAGCTGCTGATTGTTGAAGAGAAAGACGTACTGGCGATTATTGCATAATCGCTCAAAATTCGAATATTTAAATAATGAAATTAGAAACAAATTAGAAATTCGAAATTAGAAATCTTTACACTCTGATTTTAACCAATTTTCGTATTTCGATTTTCAAATTTCTGATTTCCAACTACAAGGAGGTTTTATGGCAAAACAAATTATTTACGGAGAGGAAGCTCGAAAAAAGCTGCAGGCTGGCGTTGACCAGTTAGCCGAAGCAGTTAAGACTACTCTTGGCCCCAAAGGCCGGAATGTAGCATTAGATAAAAAATGGGGCGGTCCAACGATCACCCACGATGGTGTAACAGTTGCTAAAGAAATTGAACTAGAAGACCCCTTCGAAAACATGGGTGCACAATTGGTGAAAGAAGTCTCAAGCAAAACCAATGATGTTGCTGGAGATGGCACCACTACTGCAACCGTTTTAGCTCAAGCTATTGTGCGAGAATCAATGAAGAGTATTAGTCGTGGTGCCAATCCAATGGCTTTACGCTATGGCATTGAGTCATCGGCCGAGGCAGTCGTTAAAGAGGTCGAAAAAATGGCTAAGCCTATCAAAACTCGGGAAGAAAAAGAGCAAGTTGCCACCAACTCTGCCCAAGACGCTGAGATGGGAGGTTTAATCGCCGAGGCTCTAGAAAAGGTGGGGGCCGAAGGTGTCGTAACCGTTGAAGAGTCGCGTGGCTTAGAAGTATCGGTTGATTATAAAGAGGGCATGCAATTAGACAAGGGTTATGCCTCATCTTACTTCGTCACCGACACGGCTCGCATGGAGGCTTCAATTGAAGACCCATATATCCTAATTACCGATAAAAAGATTACTTCGATTCAAGAAATATTACCTCTATTGGAAAATATTCTAAAAGTTACCAAGAACTTCGTCATTATTGCCGAAGATGTTGAAGGCGAGGCTTTAGCTACCTTAGTCCTCAACCGACTCAAAGGCACCTTTAATGTTCTAGTTCTCAAAGCTCCTGGGTTTGGCGATCGTCGCAAAGAGATGTTATCCGATATTGCCACCTTAACTGGCGGTACCGTTATTTCCGAAGATGTAGGTCTTAAGTTGGAGAATGCCACCATGGAAGACTTGGGCCGAGCCGATCGCGTTACGGCAACCAAGGATGATAGTGTAATTGTTGGCGGTAAAGGCAGCAAGCAAGCTATTGAAACTCGGATTAATCAAATTAAGACCCAAATCGATCAAACCGATTCCAGCTATGACAAAGAAAAGTTGCAAGAGCGGCTGGCTAAGCTGTCCGGTGGTGTGGCAGTGTTAGCTGTTGGTGCGGCTTCGGAAGCTGAAATGAAAGAGCGTAAAATGCGCGTTGAAGATGCCGTCGCTGCAACCAAGGCGGCTATGGAAGAAGGAGTTGTACCTGGTGGTGGGGTAACACTACTACGTGCAGCCAAAGCTTTAGATAAACTCGATCTTGAAGAAGAGCGCCAGGTGGCTATTGGTATTGTCCGTCGAGCATTAGAAGAACCAATTCGCCAGTTAGCTCGAAATGCTGGAGCCGATGATGCCTGGGTGGTTAACGAGGTAGTTAAGGGTAGCAATGATCATGGATATGATATTGGTAAAAACGACTTTGGTCCGCTCGTTGAACGAGGAATTGTTGATCCGGCTAAAGTAACTAAGTCGGCCCTGTTAAATGCAGCCTCTGCAGCAGGAATCCTCATCACCACTGAGTGTTTAGTCACCGACCTACCAGAAAAGAACGCGCCGGCCGCCCCAGCACCCGACATGGGCATGGGCGGTATGGGTGGAATGTACTAAGAAGTTCAAAAGTCAAAAGACATAAGTCACAGTACATAGAAAGAGCCCCGATTAAACACCGGGGCTCTTTTGTCTAATCGCTTGGTGATACATTGTTACTAAGTCTTTGCTTAAGCTCCTCCATGGTGGAGAGAAACTCAGCTTCCAGATCCATACCTAACTCATCAGCAAGCACAATAATCGACCACAGGCAATCGGACAACTCGTGGCCCAATTTTTGGTCAATATCTGCCTTGTGGCGGAAATTGTTCTTGGCCATAACCAGTTTGGCTAAGTCGCCTATATCGCCCATAAAGCCTTGCAGATATTCAGCCACTCCCCACGGCTGATGGCGGTTTCTGTGATTTGCTCTGCGATAGGATTCCTTCACTTCAACGGCTACGGCAATCAGCTCCTTGAATTCCATGTTTACTCCTTAGCTAAGAATGAAACAGTTTATTTAGTATATACAAGATCAGCGATGATTAGTAGTATTTATGCAAGGTAAACTTTTTAGGTTGTCTGGGTGGGAAAAGTACCTCAATGTCCGGGTAATGGACATGGGTAGGAATGCGGCGAGTTGGTTCGTGGGCAATGGCTTGCTCTATAATCCGGCCAACAGTTCCGGGCCGTTCTATGGGGGCTAAATGACCAACTTTAGGCATAAACTGAATCCGCGATTGGGGAATATGCTCAGCTAACATGACTTGGGTTTTAATTGGCGCCACAATATCTGTTTCCCCAGCCAAAATAAAGGTTGGCACCGTGACTTTTTGAGCATAGGCATAAAACGGTGCAGCCAAAAAGCTTTCCAGGCATTCCATAACCACCTGCGGTCGTTGCTCTCGGGAATTTCTGATACCGAGCATCATTAATTCTAGCTTGCGCTTACGACTAACCGTCTTAATGGTCACTAAAGACGACACAATTTCAATCAGAGGCGAAGCAAGCCAAGCCTTCCTCCAGCTCGGTGGCAGCTTTTGGCCGATGGCCAATTGGAACTGAGCCAACGTTTGGCTAAGCGAACGAAATGGTATAGCTGGAGAAATTAAAATAAGATGGTTCAACGATTTAGGATAAAGCGAGGCAAAAACCAGCGAGATCGAAGCCCCATACGAATGGCCAATCAAATCTACGGTTGGGCGATTAAGCGCGGTCAGAAATCGCTGAATAAAGTGGGCATAATTTTTAATTGTATGTGACTGATGGGTAAATGACTGGGACCTGCCATAGCCAGGCAAGTCAAGCAGAATCGTGCAATAATCTTGAAAATAATCGGATAGTTCAGTTAAGGCCTTGTGATTGCCTTTAAATCCATGCACAAACACCATCGTTTGCACCAGATCGGGATTCCGCATCCAGTAATATACTTTTACTCCATCAATAATAATTGAGTGCCTAGTCAGCATAACAAACCTAGCTTGCCTGATACATATAGTATAACAAACCAGCAACACCCTACCCCTAAAAGCAACTCCTTTAAGCTCCTACTCGCTACTCCCGACTCACAACTATAACCACAATGTGGTTACATATGCTTGGACGTTGATATCCCAGTGGATTGCCATTATAATGACCAACATATTGGGTCCTCAGTAAGCCCTCATACCGAGTGGCTTGCGCGTCATTCGGTAACAACGTTAATGATGTCTTGGGCTAAAGAACTCCGCTTGTTGCCGTTTGGTAGTTAAGGGGAGTTTTTTAGTGCTTTTGCCAGACAGTGATATGGTAACTACCCATACCTTGTTTAATAACTTCGGGGAATAAATAACCGGCTATAGCATTAGCGGTAAATGCAAGTGGATACACTGCAACCAACCCCTTAGTGATAATAGGTAGGCGAAAAAAGAAGTTGGCTAGTCTTTCAAACCGGTAAAGGGTGGGCAATATAAACGCCGACGCGTCTTCGTCACTAATTACCATCAACCCCTCCTTAGCAGCTTTGGCTAGGACATGGTCATATAGCTCAAATTGCGGTACAGCCATAGCTCTTTCAACCAAAGTTAAAGCTTTTGCCTTAGTCGTCGGTAGCTGGTGGCGAGGGGTGGTGGAGTAGCCATCAAGCACAATAAAGACTCCGTTCGGCTTAAGTATGCGACCGATCTGTTGGAATACCAGTTCTTTGTACTGGCTATAACACAAGGCTTCGATGACCAATACCACATCAACGCTAGCATCGGCAAAAATATCTAACCGATGATAATCGCCAAGTCGAGGATGGTAGTTGGGTAATCTGGCGGACTGTTTAGTGGCGAAGGAAAGCTGGCTCGGCGAAATATCCATGCCCTGAAAGCTTACATCGGGATATTTTTGAGCCAGAAGGGCCGATGTAGCTCCTCGGCCAGTAGCTAACTCCACAACTGAGGTGGCGCTTAATTGGTCTATATACCGGGAAGTAATTCTAAATGCTTCCTGCAAGTCGCTCTTTTTATACCTGCCATCCCGGCTGATCCCCATATACATTTGATGAGAGAAAGTGTGAAACAGCGAATAAGCCAATCGGTTAGCTTGGTAGTATCGTTGGATAGCATCAGTGTCGGTTGGTAGTTTTAGAATCTGGTCTAAATTAAAAAACTTAGCTAAAACCCGCAACTTGTATTCAAGTATAGAAGAGTCGCTAGTCATAAGGAATGCTGCATTCATACTAATACACCGTTTAACCAATTGTCATTTCAAATTAACTCTGATACTCTGGAATAGACGCTTGCCTCTTTTCAGAGCAAGATAGACTGGTGTAGGATGGTATCAGATATAGATCTCAGATCGCACTTGCCCTTTAAAAAGGGACAAGTTGACCTTTTTGAAGGGGGGTGAATATTGTATGGCATTTAGCGTAGTAAGTGATAAATCCGGAAAGACGTATCACCTCCACTCTAAGACTGTTTCGCTTAAGAATACTGGTCGACAGCAAACAATTTACTTCTTTTCAACTAACCCTGAAGGATCAATCGATCTACCGACGGGTTACCAGGTTGTACAGAACCAACGAAGCGGGCTCCCTTTCCTCAAACGTGCTTAATTGCACAGCCGAGTATTGGGTCCTCAGACAATAACCTCTACATGTTTACTCGAACACTGTAGAGGTTTTTGTTTGGCTTGTTATATACTAGAAATATGAGTTATGAACAAGGTTTAGGCGCGCCAGCTGAAGCAGAACAGTTTAAATTTGGCGCAAAGCCAGCAGCGGAGAAGGCTACTGCTGTAGCTTTTGGCGAGGATCAATTTTACTCAGAGTCCCCTACGTACGAATTTGAGCCACAGCCAGCCGACACTTTGCACACCTCGTATGGCAAAGTGTTTTTAGAGCGAACTCTAGAAGAGCACCCTAACCGATCCGAGCAAGAAACGGCCGATGCAGAGAGAGTATTTGCCGAATTTGACCATCAGCAATTTGAAAACCTAGAAATAGTTGAGTCTTCGCGTTATCCCGGAGTTAAATTTACTAAATCGACGGTGCATGTATCACCCGAAACTATGAGGCGCATATACGGCAATGAGTCCAATGCAGCCGATAGCCAAGACACTATTCCGGCTCAGCCAACGGCTAAAAAAACAATTGTCCTTTGGGGCTCTTTTGCTGCACCACCAGATGGCCATGCACTCAGCATGGGCGATGCTATTTTTGACCGGGCAATTCAGGAGATTGGTATGGTATCTAATCGGATGGGCAGTCAGCACCCCATAGAGGTCGAGATTCAAATCTTGGGAGCACCAACTGGGCTAGGTGGTGAGGTGACACCGGAATATGTCAAAGACTTTAAGCAGCGCGGTTTAGACGCTAGCTCCGATATGTATGCCGAATATATTCAAGAGCATATCTTACCACCTGGCTTTATAGATATGCCTCCAGAGCAGCAAGCCGAGGTAATGCAAGACCAGCAGTTTGTGTTTGAAGGTGCCTCCAGAGGGGCAATTTTAGCCGATAAAGCTTACAGCCGTATGCCAGAGTCAATACGCCAAATAACAGCCCGCCGCTTAGATAATCCAGCCGGCCATCACGGTGACTCAAAACTATGGATGCTTAAGGGTTTGCAGGCTGGATTTGGCCTTGTTGGAGAATTTGCCCGGAATCTTATTGATAAGGATCGCCCATTGCGAGAGTTAATGGCTCAGGATAAAAAGCTTTATGCGGCGATGCGGCAAAAGTTTGGAATTCCTGATAATGAGCCTAAAGACCAAGCCAAGCTGAAAAATGCGGCAATGATAGCCGAGCTAAAAACATTGGGCAGGGGCGAAAGCTTATCGGAAGATGCAACTCGCCGGTACATCGTCCACGCCGTCAATGATTTACTCACCATGAATCCTTACAAACGATCCCGCAAGCTACGGCACGTCAAACCTGGGACGTTGGCTCATAATATGTCAACGACTAATGAAGGCAAAGAATTCTTAATTGAAGGCGGACATTTTTTTAAACCATTTGAGCGATATGCCAGCGATGAAGATGGCAACTTAGGGTCTTGGTGGCGGATGATTAATGCTGGAAGGCGAATGAGCGACGAAGTCGCTCAGAAGGCTGAGGGTGGTGTCAGCGAAACTGACAGGAGATAGGAGATAGGTGGGGCATATCATGTATATTGTATTAGGTATTATGCATGGGGATGGGCAAGAGATTCGATTCACGATTAACGATAAACGGCTACTGTCATTGCGAGAGAACGAAGTGACTGCGGCAATCTACACTAGTTCAATCGAGATCTACTATATTTCACAAGATTGCCGCGGCTTCGCCTCGCAATGACGGAGCAGTTAGCGCTTTTGAGCTTTGCGTTGTGGCTTTACGTCTTTAAATTTGAGTTTTGACCTTGTAACCTGTCAAAAGCATGTTGTCTAGTATATGTTTTCTATCTATCTGAGTTAAATAGGGTTAATTATATAATATATTATATAATTCTTTTTTTCGTTATTTCAGGCCGAGCTGGGCTAGCTTTTGGTGGTATTTTTTCATTATTTCCGATTGATAGTCGTGGGGGTGAAAGGCTAGGCGGTTGGGCTGGATGGTTTCTTTGGTGGGTTGGCGCATGATGCGCTGCTGGAATTTGTGGGCAAGACTGTCAAGCCAACTCAGGATGCGGGATGCGGTGAACAGTGACGAGTGACGAGTGACGAGTGACGAGGTGAGGGGGGTGTCGTCATCCTGAACTTGATTCAGGATCTGGAGATTGGGGTGTTTGTAGAGGCTAGATCCTGAAGCGAGTTCAGGGTGATAATGCATTTCGGTCAATGGGATGCGGGGGGTCGGAGGTCGGAGGTCGGAGGCGGATGAGCGGCTTGGGTACCTAGAAGGCTGAAGGCTGAAGGCTGAAGGCTGGATTTGGGAGGTTGGGAAATTGGGGAGAAAGTCGGTGATCCAGTTATTGATGTGGATATATTGTTCGTAGGTCTGGTGACGATTGAGGATGGGGATGATGTGGGCTAGCTCGTTGGCGACGTAGAGGTTACAGTATTCTTCATTCAGATTGTCAATGGATAGCCACATATTGAGGCACAATTTATTATTGACGCGGCGGGGATCATCGGTTGGTTTGCGACGCCGACCGGTCAGGTTGAGAAGGAGGATGAGGATGAGGCGGGTCAGCCAGAGTCGGTTTCTGTCAGTGATAATCAGCAAATCAATATCATCGTCGGCTGTGGGGGTACCGCCGGCGACGGAGCCGGTGATGGCGACTAAATTAATCCAAGGGATTAGCCTAAAAATCCAGAGGGATTTTTGGGCAGTTTGTAGTTTGTAGTTTGTAGTTTGTAGTTGGTATTTTTTTTGTTTTGCTAATTCGTTACGATTGTTTAATGTCCACGTGTTGTCTTGATGTTTGAAGCTGGGTGACTGAACTTTGGACAGCCATTTGATATCTTTCAATTCATGTTGGATCAGATATTTTGATAATTCTTCGGTGGTGAGGGCCTGATTGAATAGGTCAGCGTAAGCAAGAGTTTTAATGATGGCGGATTCGAGTTTATCCATGGCTAGTTAGTTGTAACAGATTGGGAATTAGTTAGCAAAAAGAAATCCCAGCAGGTTAATACCGCGCTGGGATAATGAATAGCAAGGTGAAATGCTACGGGCCAGGTTTGTTCCAAGCTTCACGCTCGGCCTGGATGGCCTGCCATTCTTCCGAAGCGTCGTCAATGTCGGCGTGCGCCTGGTTGACTGCATTGAGCTGGACTTGTCGGGAAATCCATTGCTCTAGTTCATGCTGGGCTGCTTCAACCGCCTGTGGATTACTCTGAAAGTTTGCTCTCCAGACTAAGGCAAAATCGGCCAATTTGGCGGCAAAGTCTTCGGTAAACTTCGGCTGTTTGAGTAAGTCTGGATCAGCATCTCGCAAGAATTCGGCAAATATTTGCTGCAGCTCGACTCTTGTGTCGGCGTCTTGGGCACTCATGTTGCTCTCCTTTTCCAGCTGGCTTCACGAAAGCGAACTTGGAAGGATTATAGCATAGTTTTTTCAGATACAGCTGACGACAACTGAAAACAAAACCCCCTCGAACACAGAAATGTGCTGAGGGGGTGACAAGGAATCTTTAGGTTGAGACACCTGGGTCGTTGGTCCACACACCTCGACCACCAATGGCGGTATGACTAAAGACTACTGCTTCAATAATTTCACGACGAAGACTTACTTCTATCCCTTCTTTGAAAATGGGCAAAATAAGCTGCTCGGCTTTGGTTGCATCGACATGGTTGGCGCAAACCGCGACATAGATTTCTCCCCCAAAATTGAGGAGGGTTGCTGTTGCGTGAAGTCTGGCGATGGTTGCCACCCATTGGGCAGTTGCTGCACACACCCTAGCCTGGTTGATAGATTCAAAGGCAACCACTTTAATCGATACCTCTTCGCGTATGATCTGAGTATCGTCTGGCATTCTCTTTACCTCTCTCTTAAGCAAAGGACTTCCTCCAAGATCTTAAAGACTATATAACATGATTTAATGTAAGCGTCAAAAATGATTTCGAATGAAAAAGCAAAAAATATACCCCCAGTCTTCAATGAGTCTGAGGGTATTGGCCTTCGCTGGGTGGTTAGTGAATCACTTGCAAAGGCCCTCTACGGAGTAATTGCTCCGTCTTTTTTTTCAACCGTCCCCTAAAGTCTTCCTCGATGGTAGTGCTTGTCTGGGTAGACTGGCTTTGCCAGTGCTTCCAGTCCAACACCAAGTCAAGCAGTTGGCCAGCAAGATAGTTGGCCAACTGGGGGTTCTGGTTAAGGCCGGGTAGGGGCTGTTGCACCAGCCGGGCCATGATTGGTTGCAGCTCTCTCCGAATTCTTTGCTGGAGGTAATAGTCCTCCCAAGTGCCACCTCCTCGGTCGGTAACATTCTGGGCAACCTCCCGAACGAGCTGCTTGAGTGAGTTCGTCATGGTCGCCTGTCGAATCTTGACGGTTTGGTTGCTACTTTCAGACTCAATAGTAACGATATAGCACGGCTCGTCAGTATCCTTGGCCAAGTCAGCCAAGAGCTCGGGTGGCAAATTATGGACCTCAGACAAGAACACCAGATTGAGTAGATATTCCTCTAGGTATGGGTCCAAGCTGTCGCAGTCTAGTCTCCACCACTGGGAGTATCCGCCACGGATTGTACTCTTGATATCAATAATCACGGCTCACTCTCCTGGTTGTTTGCGCGATACAATCGATCGATTTGAGTGTCAGAAGTATAGCATAGATTGTCAGATAGTAGCCCATCAGATATACTACACAGCATGAAAGAACGAGTATTTTCTGGAATTCGGGCCACGGGGCAGCTGCACTTGGGTAACTATTATGGTGCCATTAAAGGCATGCTGGAGTTGCAAGATCAGCATGAAACTATTTATAGCGTTGTCGATTTGCACTCCATCACCACACCTGTGGACTATACAACACTACCAGAAAAGATTAGAGGGATTGCTTTAGATTATTTAGCAGCTGGGCTTGATCCGCAAAAGTCCATATTAATGGTGCAATCGCAGAATCCCGCCCATCTAGAATTAGCCTGGATATTAGGTGTTTTTGTCCCAGTGACCTGGTTGTCTCATTTACCTACCTATAAAGACAAAAAGGCTCAGCATCCAGATTTTGTCAATTGGGGGCTACTTTCGTATCCGGTGCTCATGGCGGCAGACATTTTGGCCTACAAGGCCCCTCTAGTGCCGATTGGCAAAGACCAGGAGCCTCATTTAGAAATAACCAGGGAAATTGCCCGTAAATTTAATAAACAATTTGACTATGATTTTCCTGAGCCAAAAAGTTTTGCTACAAAAGGCTACTCACTGCCGACATTAATGGGTGATGCCAAGAAAATGAGCAAATCGGTGGAAGGGAGCTATATTGCACTTTCCGATAATCTGCCCACCATACAAAAAAAGTTGGCCAAAGCCCCAACCGATACCGGCAATGAGCCAGAGTTGAGTCAAGGAACACAAAATCTATTTGCCTTGATGGAGCTGTTTAGTCCCAAAGATATCACAGAGCAATTTCGGGCCGCTCGTCAGGATGGATCAATTCGGTATGGAGATATGAAGAAGCGTCTAGCCGATGATATCTTTGTGGAGCTAGCACCCGTACAAGAGCGACGTCGCGAGATTGAAGCAAAGTCGGGATATGTGGAAGAGGTGTTGGTTGCAGGAGCTGAAAAAGCTCGAAAGATTTCGGAGCCGATACTTAAAGAGGTGAAAGAGCTAGTGGGGCTAGGGTAGGCGTGAGCATGGCGGGCAGGTCTTGGTTGGGTACAGAAGATTGCTTCATTACATTCGCAATCACGGACAATCTCTTCTACAGACTACAGACTACAGACGATAGACTAAAACCCCCGCCCGCCACGCAAGCCAGCTTGCTGGCGTTGCGGGCAGGTAAAACCTACTTATTATCTCTAGATTTCACCTTAATCGATTTGGGTTTGGCGGATTCGGCTTTGGGCATGGTCAGGGTGAGGACGCCATCTTCGGTCTCAGCTTCGACTTTGGCAGCATCGACGGCCGCCGGTAGAGTGACGGAGCGGGCGAAAGTGCCGTAACGCACCTCTTTGAAGAAATAGTTTCGGTTCCGGTCATCTTCCACCTCCTCTTCTCTGGCCTCGCCTCGAACGGTAACAGTATCGCCGGTGATGGTGATATCCAAGTCGTCTGGCTTAATGCCGGGAGTGGGCATTTTAACGACCACGTCACCATTGGTTTCATACACATCAACCGCCAGAGTTGAATCGCTGGCAAATGACAGCCCGGTCAGGCGGTCAAACTCATCCCACAGGTTGGGACGGGTCACTTCTCTTCGATTGGGGTTGTATCGGACTATAGCCATTTTTTATCTCCTTTACTGCATGTCATTCTGAACTTGTTTCAGAATCCAATCACTTAGATCCTGGATCAAGTCCGGGATGACAAGTCTGAGTAAGTATCATCTCAGCCTTGTCAACTTACCTAACTCACTACCAACTACCATATACTTACAGTAGCTAGGTTGCTGCAAGCACGCACATGCCGAAGATAGATGCCAATCTTCGGTTGTATGTGCGGATGATTGATATGAAACCCACCTCCCAACTAATTCTTACCCATCTGTCAAAACAGAAATTAGCTGAGAGGTGGGTTCGTTTGGATGTAGCTATCTGTAGGTATAGTAATTACGTATCTCCGAATCTATTTGCCTAGCCGCCTTGCGCTCCCGGATAACTTTGCCTCCTTTGCGACCAAATGGTTTAATTTCATCAGAGTCAAATTGCGAGCTTCGAGTATCTAAATTATATTTTTTATGGGTCGATTGTAATTTCACGGGCAGTCTCCTTAAATGTACTAGTAGATATACTCTAGCTGTCTAACAACGCAAGGGTGGGAGCTAGACAGCTAGATGATTCATGACAATAGTGGTCTAAGCGGGGGTTCGCAGCATTCGGGCAATGGCGAGCAGGGCAACTGAGCCTACAATAGCAATCAACATAGAGGCTAAGTCTAGCCCGTCTACTGTGCCAATACCGAATAGTGTAGCTAACCAGCCGCCAACTATTGCACCAACAATTCCGATCAGGATAGCTCCAACTACGCCACCAGGAGTTCGACCTGGGACGATTAAGCTGGCCACCCCACCGGCGATAAGTCCTAAGACGATCCAAGCTAAAATTGACATACGGTATAGTCACCCCCTTTCATGCACATCTTCTTGATGTCGCTCTTCTTTCTTCGTTTCCGAAAGATTGATCAAGAAGATTGAAAATTTATTACAACTTTTAATTAATCCTGCTAATGAGCATAATTACCTTTCCTCCTGGTTGTCCCAGTTGGCTTGGCAAGACTAATTTCGATAACGCTTGGCGATACAACGACAAACCATCTAATGGCGGCGCTGGAGTTAAGTGTTTCCATGAGTTTAGAGAGATAAGAGCAACTACAAAATCACGTGCATCGCGACGGCGGATTCGGCTTAGATACCGAGTAGTTAATTGCCAGCGATCAGATAGAGTCGTATAGTTATAGGGCGTGTATGTCATAAGTTTAGTTTAATGTACCTACAATTAATATTGATGTTTAACTATACAATAATGCTATCACTAAGCATACTAGCTGTCAAGGGGTTTTAGTAGTATCCGAGTATGTTGACTGATTATCCTGGCTTAGTATAAGATGCTGGTGGTGGAGTATTATTTATAATTTGATAGAGTAACCAAATCAGTAGTAGAGTAATTCATGAAATCATCGCCCACATCGATACCCAATATAGAAAAAATATTACCCATAGAACTCATTACCCGCACCAACGCTACGACGGTCGGGATAGTTGTGCTTGATGCAAAGTTCTCCATTATGTATGTTGGTAAAACCGCTCAGCAATTTCTGCGTGGGACAGAATTAGCAATAGGCGATATCTTCACTCGGAAAATTAAAAAAGTTAAATCTGTATATAGTCAAGAAGACAAATCAGAGGAAGTCGCGGCAGATTTATTACACTCTGTCCTGCATCAAAATAAACCACAGCAATTTTATTTAGAGACCGGGGCCGAAGACGAATCACCGCTGTGGTTAATCGTTGAAGCGACTAAAACCCAAGTCAATAAAAATGGAGAGCTAGGCGTTTTATTAATCCTGACAGATGTAACCAAAATAAAACAGCAACAGCTAGCGGTTAGGAAACAATTAGCCGAAATTTCCGATCAAAACCGACAATGGCAAGCCATGTACAACGGTATGCCAGAAAGCATTGTCCTACTCAATACCGATGGGCGAGTCTTAACCATGAACCCCGCCACCGAGAGGATCACTGGCTACAAGGTCTCAGAGGGTATCGGCATGCATGTTGGTGAATTATTTCCCAAAACCGATGCCATGGTACCCGGTGTTGATACCAAAGGCCGGAGTGGACTACACCAGACTCTCGAGGACGAACGCACCAGTGATTTATTTGAAGCCATTGTAGCCACCAAAGACGGCCGCCACATTTGGATAAACTATACCTACACCCCATTAAAAGATGCCAAAAGCGTTACGACCGCTTTAGTTCGGGTAACCAGCGACGTTAGTACCGTCAAGGCGGTAGAGCAAATGAAAAATGACTTTGTCTCTATTGCTTCACATGAACTCCGTACACCACTAGGCGTAATTAATAGCTACTTAACCCTGTTTTTAAATGGTCAGCTCGGCGAATTAACCGCAGACCAAAAAACATACATGCAGCGAGTGTATAATGCCAGCGGCGATATGTCGGCATTAGTTGAAGATTTATTAAACATGTCGCGAATCGAGTCGGGCCGGGTAGAGTTGGCGGTCCAGCCGTTTGATATGCGCGATTTAATTCAGGAAGTGTTGTCCCACTTAGAGCAACGTATTCAAACCAAAAAAGTCCACGTTAGCGTAAAGCAGCCCAAGCGGAAATTTTTAATCAAAGCTGATCGACAAAAAGTGGAGCAAGCCTTGACTAACATCATCGATAATGCTATTAAATATACGTATGATGATGGTCAAATTACGGTCATCGCCAAGTCAGAAAATGGTAATGCAATCGTTGCCGTAAAAGACTCTGGCGTTGGAATAAAGCCAGAGAATTTAGGCCATGTCTTTGAAAAATTTTATCGAGAAGGTAACCCGCTATCTGTAAAAGAAGGTGGTTCAGGCCTAGGACTATATATTAGCCGCAAGCTCATAGAGCTGCATGGAGGAACTATTTCAGTTGCATCGAAGCGACGAGCTGGTAGTATATTTACATTAACACTACCCTTGTCTGTAGATCAGAGCCGGGAAGCATAGAAGGGTTATTTATATTATGAGTGATGAATCAGTAAAAGTTCTATTAATTGAGGACGATGTACGAGTTCGTGAACTCTACGAATTAGTACTAAAAATGGATGAGTACCAGGTAATTACATCCGAGACTGGCGAAGATGGAATTGAGAAAGCTAAGTCCGAGCAACCAGACCTAATCTTCCTAGATATCCGCTTACCAGGTATGAATGGCCTTGAAGTCTTGGAGATCTTACGTCAAGACGAACAAACCTCAGCCATTCCGGTTGTTATCCTCTCCAACCTTGACGATGAAAAGACGGTCAGCAAAGGCGTATCACTTGGCGCTCTAGAATACGTCGTTAAAAGCCGTATCACCCCTCAAGATTTATCCAAACGGGTTAAAGATATTGGCGGCAAAAAGAGTCATTAATTAAGTTAAGAGTGGTAAGGTCTAAGTTAGAAGTAAAAACACCCCGCCCCTGAGCAGGGTGTTTTGTTGCACCTTAAGCAGAGAGCGGCTGCAGCATCGATAGCAACCAGTTAAGCTCATCAGCCCCAGCTTCATGATTGTGTGTCTCTCTCGGCTGGCGCAGATAGAGCAAACGCATGCCTCCGTTGCAGCTGATAACTAAACCAGTGGCAGCATCGAACTGTACATTGAGCGTGACTGCTGAAAAACAAGCGTAACTAGCTTCGCGAACTGGACGCATTTGGCGGTTATGCCCTTCACAGAGATCAGCAGCATCGGCATAAGCGGTGTAAAATGTAACCCCGGGGGTTAAATGAGCTTGAACCTAGGTTGCCTGCTTATTTCGAATGAGAAACGAGTGTGTTAGTCAGAAACAACGCCCTGGCCTTCGTGCAATAAGTGTTCAAGAGACTTGAGACTCTTTTGATAGTCAGCTTGGTTTAAAACAAAGTTGCAATAAGAATGCACATCATTGAACATACTTAAAACTGGGGCAGTGGTAATAAACGAATTCTTGCCTTTTATATAAAGTGGCAATGACGACCAAGGATAAGAAAGAATCCCATTTGGGGTTTTTACAAGATAGGCGGTTGACGGATTTAAGTGGATGTAGCGCGATACATGGCTCAGCTGCTCAGCAGTCTCTATTCGCACAGCCTTAAAGGATGGCAAAAATAGCGTGCCTTTACGTGCATGTTTCAAGTTATAGTAACGAGTATAACTATTTTGAAGTTGACCTAAATATCTTGAAATACCATCGTCTTTAACTTGTCTGAGTAATAAGTGGAAGTGGTTAGGCATTATGCAGTAGGCAATCACTTCAACCAAGCGCGACGATGGACTCCAGTTTGCGCGTATAGCCGCCTGCTGTTCTGAATTAAGAGCTAAATATCGTGAAAAACTAATTGTATTTGCTCCATAGCAGTAAAACTCTAGGCCAGATAGTATTCTGCGATATTCACGCAAGTCAGTAAATGTTTGACGCTCATCCTGTCCGCGATTAAAAACATGGTATATTTGCCCGTTGCATATAGGATAAATTCTTCTCATACGACCCCCAATTAAGTACAACATGGGCAGTGCAGTGAATAACATCAACATATACGCCTCTGCATGCTGATTGTCAAAGTAAACAACCAACCTAGGTTCAAAGCTGTTTAACCTCGGGGGTTAAACAGTTATTTCATATTGTTTTTACGAATTGAAGGTTTTAGTCATGATGACTGTGTATTTAGTGATCTAATCTGGTCACCAAATGCATGACGTAAATCCCTAGAAATTGCCAGATTGCTGTGGTATAGTGCGGCTGGTTGTAATTGTTTGCTTTTACAACGTTTCACCTTGAAAAAACGAATACACAAAAACCCATCCAAGTAATACCATGAATGGGTTTGAGAATAACGTAATGTATTTGTGTGCCAATTACATTATTTTTCCGAATCAGGAAAAACACTGTGACGCAGGTTGAGATTATTTTTATTACCTACTTCAAGTAGCTCTAAAATAGCCTTAACCCCTGCTAGGTTCACACCCTTTTTGCGGGTTAAAAATTGAATAAATTCCAATCGACGAATGTCGTTTTGGCTATAGCGACGACGATTAGTTTTGGTGCGATGTGGAACAACGAGTTGCTCTGTTTCGTAAATCATTAAGGTTCGCGGATGAACACCGAGCAAATCGGCCGCAACGCTAAGAGTAAACAAGGGTTTATCTAAGTTTAACTCCGGCATAAAAAGACACCTCCTATGGGTCGAATGTAAAAACAGTATAAAAATATTTTGACGTTTTATAACGCAGTTATGTCTGCAGCTACACCAAAATAAAATTACGTATAAGCAATAGCTCTGGCGCTAGTGCACACCGAAATAAATTCTAGTGTATCAAAATGTTACAACATTATTGTTGTCAGAAATAAGTCCGTTTGTCAAGGTGCAGGATTTAGTAAAATTAGGGGTTAACAATAAAGTCATAAAAAAGTATACTGGCATTGTATGATTATCATTTCACGTTTAACAAAATATCCCTGGTTGCAACAGCTCATTTCCTATGGGGTGTTTGGCTTTCTGGTGATGTGTATTATGGGCTCTGTCGCGTTAACTATCGGGACGTGGGCATTCTCCATCGACTTGCCCAGCCCCGATCAACTAACCCAACGCTCCATCCCACAAAGCACCGAAATATATGATCGACATGGCAAGCTGTTGTACCAGGTCTATCGCGACCAAAATCGGACGCTAGTCTCCTTAGAAGATATACCTCAAGTGGTAATTGACGCTACCTTGGCTGCCGAAGATCAAAATTTTTATGAGCATGGTGGAATTGATTTTCGAGGCATGGCCTATGCTGCCTATCAAACGCTGGTGGTTGGTCATCTCCAAGGTGGATCCACCATTACCCAGCAGCTAGTTAAGCAAACCCTACTTTCCGATAAAAGGACGCTCGACCGCAAAATTAAAGAGGCAATCTTATCGATGCGCTTAGAGCAGCAATATAGCAAAGATCAGATCTTGCAAATGTATCTAAACGAAGTGCCATACGGAGGGGAAGTGTATGGTATTAAAGCTGCCGCTAAGACCTATTTTAATAAAGACTTGGACCAACTCACCCTTTCCGAGGCCGCCTTGCTGGCCGGATTACCACAAAGCCCTACTAACTATTCGCCATTTACCCACCCTCAGATGGCCGCCGAACGCCAGCATCATGTGCTGAACTTAATGGCGGAAGCTGGGCTAATCACTCAGACCCAAGCCGAAGAGGCTAAGTTAGTAGATTTGGCCTATGCCTCTCCAGAAGTATTAATCAATGCTCCCTGGTTTACCTTATGGGTAAAGGCTCAGCTAGAAGCTCAATATGGTCAACAGTTAGTAGAAGAAGGCGGATTAAGAGTTACCACCACCTTAGATTTGGATAAGCAGGGAATAGCGGAAGAAGAGGTTGGCTTTCAGCTCGATCGGCTGGCAACCGTCGGCGCCAACGCTCATCAAGCAGCCTTGCTCAGTATGGATCCACAAACCGGGGAAATCTTAAGCATGGTTGGCTCCAGAGATTACTTTGACCGAGAGGCCCAGGGTAATGTTAACGGCACTCTGGCTTGGCAGCAACCTGGCAGCTCAATTAAGCCGTTTGTCTATCTAACCGGCTTTATGACAAATAAAATTACCCCAGCCACCTTACTCAACGATAAGCGGACAGTTTTTAATGCTGGAGTTGGCCAGCCACCATACATTCCTCGGGAGTCCGACGGTAAGTATTGGGGCCCCATTTTAGCTAGGGATGCATTAGCCAATTCACGTAACATACCCACGGTCCAAGTTATGGAGAAAATCGGTGTGCCGGCTATGATCACTACTGCCACTAAAGCAGGTATCCCAAATTATGACAACAACCGAGGCAACTATGGATTATCACTATCACTCGGAGCTGGTGAAGTGCGAATGATCGACCTAGCCGCGGCCTATGCCACGCTAGCCAACAATGGGGTTTACCGCGAACCAGTCGCTATTTTAAAGGTTGAAACCGCCGATGGAAAGATTTTATACCAATACCAGCCTGGGCCAGGCCAGAATCAAATTGACCCTCGGTATTCATATTTGGTCACCAATATTCTCTCTGACAATAAAGCTCGAGAGCGATTATTTGGCCCCAATAATTTGCTAGAGCTTACCCATCGCCCCGCTGCTGTTAAAACTGGTACCACCGATGATAACCGAGATGCCTGGACAGTGGGCTTTACCCCAGATGTCGTCACGGCGGTATGGGTGGGCAATTTCGATAACACTCCCATGCAAGGTGTGATGGGGGCAACTGGAGCCACGCCAATCTGGCATTATTACATGGAGAGAGTGCTCAAAAACACCCCGGTATCAAACTTTACCCGCCCAGATGGACTAATAGAAAAGCCAATTACCAAGTCGGGCCATTTATCGTGCTCAAGTGTCACAACCTACCGCCTAGAGTTGTTTGTTAAAGGCACCGAGCCACAAGGTCCGTGCTATCCCTTTATTATTCCCGATGGCGAAATTGAACCTCGGCGTGGCGTGGCGGGGGAACAAATTTGGCGTCAAGAACGTAATGGGCGAAGTATTAGAATTCAGTACCAAGGCAATGGCCATACCATTTGGAAGTATATCGACTAGCCCAGTGAAGCAAGGCAATCAGGTAGTGGCCATGAACAGGCAGTAAAATACCACTCTCAAAAAAGTAGATACCACTTGGCGTCACTATCTAAAAAATTAAAATCGCCATCATCACGAACATATCTCGTTAAATAAGACTCTGTGTCTCCGGCAACAATACAATACCATTACCATAAATATTTCATGAGTGGTGTGGGATTAACATACAGCATTACGCAGCCGCCATTTTTTCAAACTTTAACTATTATAAAAGCAAAACGAGCGTCTACTTGTTGGGTAGCGCCTTGACCCATGGTAGCGTTAGTGCTGCAAATGGATACTGCCCACGAAATAAACTTTCTTGATACGCCAATCTTCCACGAGGACAACGACGCTAACTCTTGGCTAGTTAGTCGGTGGCTTCACGCCATCCCACTCGTCAAACGCTTTGTCCAACCTCAAGCAAATACGTCTAACTTGTTAGCGCTCGAAGGGGGATTTGTTTTTGAGCCTGAGGTAGCCATATCTATACCATCGGGAATGGTGTCTGGGATTATCGGTATGTCATTATTTTTGCTAGTTGGGGGTGCAATTGCCTCCAATTCATTAGGTGTATCTGTGTTAGCCCGAGTCGTAGAAATCGCTGGGTTATCAGGTACTTCATCAGTGAAAACAACTCCAAGTCATGTCGTTTCTCGAGTTACTATTTCGCCTACGGAGGGCCAAGTGTCAGTCAAGAAATCATCTCCACCTCCATCTTCTTCAACCTCAACAGTGGGCACCGTCTCAGTTGAGCCAACTCCTGCTCCTGCTTCAACTCAGCCAGACTTAAATCGGGAAGTTTTTGGCTTTTTGCCATACTGGTTTGTCAATGAGGCCGCCAATAACTTGGAATTCTCATTGCTCTCCACGCTAGCTTATTTTGACATCCCCATTAATGCCGATGGTTCATTAGATACGCTCTCTAACAGTTGGCAAATCCTTCACACTAAGACCACCCAAGACATCTTTAAACAAGCAAAGGCCAAAAACACGCGGGTCGTGTTAACCTATGCCACTTTTAACAACCAGCACATAGAGAATATTGCTACCAACGAACAGGCTCGGAACAGCGCGGTAACTAATATGGTGAATTTTGCCAAAGTCCAAGGCGCCCAAGGCGCCAATATTGACTTTGAGTACGTCGGCCAGCCTACACCCGCGGTGCGGGAAGGGTTTACCCAATTCGTCCAGCAAGCAACCGAGCGGTTCCATGCCGAGATTCCTGGTAGCCAGGTAACCGTTTCTATGTACGCTATTTCCGCCAAAATGGAGCGATTATATCAGGTCAATCGCTTAGCAGATGTGTGCGATGGATTGTTCATTATGGCCTACGACTTTTATACCGCTAGCTCTAGTAATGCCGGCCCAGTTGCCCCTCTGACTGGCGCTCCAGATACATATTGGTACGACGTTACCAGCTCACTCAACGACTTCGCTGCCGCTGGTGTTCCCGAAAGTAAGATAATTTTAGGCGTCCCCTACTATGGCTACGACTGGCCCACTGTTGACCATTCACCCCAAAGTCCAGTCGTGCCTGGGTCAACCAATACCGCGAATTACTCTGGAGTCCAAAAAGCTTTAGCGGCTGGTGAAGGTGAGCGTCGATGGGATAGTGTGGCCCAAGTCCCTTATCTGGTGTATCAAGAGAACGGCGTCAATCGTATTGCCTATTACGACGACGTAGAGTCATTAGGCAAAAAATACGATTTAATTAATCAGCGCAACCTCAAAGGAGTTGGTATCTGGGCATTAGGTCAAGACGGAAACCGTCAAGAATTGTGGGACTTGCTCCAAACTAAATTTATCCATGAATAACGCGCCTCATCCCTCATGTACCCATCGTCGTCGAGTACGCGGCGGACAATTCATCCTAGCCGCCCTCGGGTTTTTTATGGTCAGCAGTTGTCTGGTTTTTGGTGGCACACACACCTTACTCCAGCAGCCAACTATAGCAGTTGGAGCGAAATCAGATAACCATGTCGCTACTACAGTGAGCAATCAGCCAAGTGCTCCTACTCCTAATTTGTCCGCGCCAATATTAGCAGCTCCTCAACCAACCCAGGTTCCAGAGTGGCACATGGTGAAAAGTACTTCCATCCCTACCGCACCGGTAACCGCTACGGCTGGGCTGGTGATCAACGACAACAGCGGCGAAATTCTGGCTGCTAAAAATGCTGATTTGCCGCTGCCCATGGCCTCAATTACCAAGTTGATGACCGCTTGGGTGGCCTTGGATCGGGCCAAGCCCGAGGACTCAATTACCGTTTCATCGGTGGCGGCTGCCACCCCACCGACCAACATGCCATTAGCAGCCGGTGAGGTGCTAAGCGTCCAAGATCTGCTCAGCATGTTACTTTTAACCTCAGCCAATGATGCCGCTCAGGCCTTAGCCGATGGCTTAGGCGGCGAACCCAGCTTTGTAAATGGGATGAATCAGAAAGCGGCCAAGTTAGGCTTAAAGAACACTCATTATGCAAACCCCACCGGCTTCGATGCCGAGGGTCATCATTCGAGTGCCAACGATCTAGCAGTGTTAGCCCACCATTTATTTAAAGAGCACCCAGAGCTGTTACCTTTAATGCAACAGACCAAGATAATAATTAACGGTAACGATAAGCATCGAGCCTATGATGTGGTCAATTTTCACCAATTAGTTGGGGTATATCCCGGCTTTCTCGGTGGTAAACCTGGCTTTACCGGTAATGCGGGAAGTTGTCTGCTGACGATGGCAGAGCGAGATGGAAAGAGAATTATTGCTGTCGTACTCAATAGCCCCGACTCTGCCTCTGAAAGTAGGCGTTTGTTGGACTTTGGATTTGAGCAACTGCGGTGAGTGGCAGGCAAGAGATCGGAAGTAGGAGACTTGGGGTTGTATCTGGTCTCTGGCACTGTCACCTTAGTGCTTATTGCTGGTCGCGCGAGTATTAAGGGATATAATCACCTGGAGCAGGGTGTGCTCCAGGTGTCGTGTGGGTGGTGGCTGTGCAGCTCTAGCTCTGTTAGGTAATTTCAATCGAAACAAACAGTAAGTTGCCGGTATGCTGATACCATTTGGCAAATACTTCCCGGATACGATCTCGTCCTTGTTTGAGCGAGTTGGCCTGTAGAATAAACAGTGCATCCTCGATGAACCGAAGGGCCCGATCCAGGTTATGTAATCGGTGTTCTGCAACAAAGTTATCCAGATGTCTCCTGCTTCTTGGTCGGAGATAGTCAACAATGTTTTGTATTCGCGCTTGCCCCTGTCTGAGTTGTGACTCAAGCCGGTCTTTCTCGTGACTCAATGCCACTCGAAGGGACATTGGATCACGATGAAATAGCACTTGATTCAAGACATCCATAAAATATTGAGAAGCCTTGATGTCGGTGTAGCCTAAGTCACGAACTGCCGCTTTATGGTCAGGGCTTAGCTGTTCTATGACGCTGACCAAATCTGCCGGCATATCTTCTAACCAGCGGATTGTCGCTACGTCTTTGAGCGGATAAAGATCTGTGCGTGCCTCGTCACCCATGCCTTGACTCCTTTTGATTACAGCCCATCACAAAATCTGAGTGAGTGTATCACTATAGGACTAATATGTCAAAAATGTTGAGTGACGGGTCTGGAATAGCAAATAGCAGATAGCAATAAGCAATATGCAGAGGACGGAAGGTTGAAGGTGGTGCCAGCGAAGCTGTTGGCTATCAGGTGTCAGGTTTTAATCATTTTGGGATTTCTGATCTCAGATTTGTTTCGAGTTTAGAATTTCAAATTTCGTATTTAGAACCAAGAGTCACCATGTCTGTCATTCTGAACTGAAAGTGAAGAATCATACTTTGAAGGTTGAAGGTAGTATTTGGTATGTGGTAGGGGTAATGCTAGGGCATTGGCTGCCATTTGCCATCTGCTAGTTTAAGGACATCCAACAACAAACCGGAGTGGCGGGGGTAAAAACCTTAGCCAGCTCCGGTTGTTGTGAATATATTGTTGTTTAAACATAGGCAGTGGTACGTAGATTACTTATTCTGCTTCAGCAGAATCGTCGCGCTTACCCAGTTTACCGATTGCAGAATAGAATTCTTTACCGCGAGTTTTTTTCATTATCTCGCCACCCTTAAGCCCAATTTCTGCGTAGTAGTTTGGATTCTCTTTGAGTTTGCGCTGTTTAGTTTTCATTCCACCTTTACGGCCAATTGCCGAAAAGAAGGCAGCATCCTTAACCACGCCTTTTTTAGTTGTATTTGCCATAACTTTATTCCCCTCCTTTCATCGATAGATATAGGCAGTTTACCCCGATTAAACCGGGGCTTATGGTTAGTTGTTTAGTAGATGTCTGATTCATAGTTAGTGATTACCGATCAATAAATAATACAAAGTACAAATACAAGAGACTAAGACTTACGGTAATAATGGCTATACCTAATAATATTTTGTTGATCCGCCAGATATTCTGTAGCGTCATAGTTCTCTTATGTTTGTGTGCTTATAGTTATACTAATAATATATATCAATATTGTCAATATACATGACAAGAAAGATGTAGTGTATATACTATATTGCCTGCATAAGACCAACCTAAGAATGCTTGGGTCCTTAGTCAGTGGTTATGCGTTGACACAAATTAGCACTTGTGCTACATTGGTGCTAAGTTGACCCTGTTCTCAAGAGTAATCTCGGTTATTTTAGTGATAGGGGAGTATCAGGTAAATTAATCACCAGACAGCAGCTTAAGCCAAAAGGCAAGGTTGTTTGTCCGGCAAAAACCAAGCAATTGCACCAATCGATTTGCCAACCTGCTTCGTGGTTTACACCCACAAGGTTGAGAAAGGACGGCGTTATGCCCATATCATCCAGGCAAGCACAGCTCTTACGCATTATTATAGAGGAGTATGTCAAGAGCAAGGAAGCGATCGGCAGTGAGAATATAGTAGCTAAATACAATTTAGGTGTTTCTCCCGCAACAGTCCGCAATGAAATGGCTGCTTTGGCTCAGGAGGGCTACCTCGATCAACCGCACACTTCTGCCGGGCGGGTACCAACTAGTTTAGGTTTCCGCTTTTACCTGTCGGAGTTAATGGAAGAGCAGGATATTCCTGTTATCTCGGAAGTTGCTATTAAACAACGTTTGTGGCAAGAACGGCACGAATTAGAAAACTTGCTGCGTAATGCCGCTCTAGCCCTGGCCGATGAAACGAGGGAGATGGCCATTACGATTACCGATAACGGTAAAGTCTATGCCGCTGGTGCAGCCTACATTCTAGATAATCCTGAGTTTTATGATATCGACTTAACGCGGGCAGTCTTGTCCTTAATCGACCAGTACGACACCCTCCAAGCAATGTTTAGCCGAGGAGGTGAGGAAAACCAGGTTAACGTCCTCATTGGTGCAGATACCGGAATACCAGCCCTGGCACCATGTAGCGTTTTATATCGTCACTTTGATTTAGGTCGTGGTCGGGTCGGCACTCTGGGTATTATTGGTCCAGCTCGTATCAACTACCCAACCGTTATCCCGACAATTCGCTACTTTAGCGACTTAATGAATGAACTGTCCCGTAGTTGGTAAACGCGAAGCGTCTACCAACATACGCAAGTTAGAAACAAGAAATTAGAAATTCTAAACAAACGAGAAACTTGAAAACATTAATTTGGGAACACATTCCATATGTTATTTATTTAGAATTTGTTTCCTATTTCGGATTTATGATTTCAAATTTTGAAATGGAGATTATAGAAACATGGCAGAAAAAACAGACAAGCATACAAAAAAGCATCAAGACCAGTCAAATGAGGGACTAGTAGAAAAACTACAACAGGATTTAGAAGAGTCACAGCGGCTGCAAGAAGAAAGCCTAACCAAGGCCCAGCGGGCGCTTGCTGATTACGCCAATTTGAAAAAGCGCTTTGAAAAGGAGCGCGAAGAAATTGCTAAATATGCCAGCGAAATGGTCTGTATGCGATTGTTGCCAGTGATCGATAACTTAGACCGAGCGGTGGGGTACGCCAGTGAATCAGAACAAAAATCTTCGCTGTATCAAGGAGTAAAAATGACGCTACAGCAAGCCCACGAAATGCTACAGTCAGCCGGGTTTAGCCAGATCCAGGCCCAAGCTGGCGATGAGTTTAACCCACATCTACACGAAGCCGTCGAAATGGTGTCTGGCGAGCAAGCCAAAATTGTTGAGGTTTTACAACCTGGTTACCAACTCGACGACAAAGTAGTTAGACCAGCCCAGGTGAGGGTTGGAGATGGAAGTTAGAAGTTGGGAAATAGTAGGCAGTTGACGAGACTGAGATAATTTCAACTCAGGTTCGTCATCCCGGACTTGATCCGGGATCTAAGTGATTGGATCCTGAAACAAGTTCAGGATGACAATAGGAAATAATTAAAGGAGGAACTTTGTATGTCAAAAATATTAGGTATTGATCTAGGAACAACTAATAGCGCTATGGCTGTTATGGAAGGTGGTGAGCCCACCATTATCCCTAACGCCGAAGGTGGACGCACTACTCCATCCGTGGTTGACCCAGTCAAGCGCGTCGTCGGCACGGTAGCTAAACGCCAAGCCATTGTTAATCCCAAGAGCACAGTTTTTAGTGTAAAGCGTTTAATGGGGCGTAAACTCAACGATCCCGAAGTTCAGCGTGATTTAAAATGGCTACCTTATAACGTAGTCGCGGGAAAAGATGGCGAAGCCTTAGTCGAAGTTGAGGGTCGCAAATTTACCCCCCAAGAAATCTCGGCCATGATTTTGTCTAAGCTGAAAGCCGATGCCGAAAGCTACTTAAATGAGAAAATCACCCAAGCCGTCATTACCGTTCCCGCGTACTTCGATGACGCCCAACGCCAAGCCACCAAGCAGGCCGGAGAAATCGCCGGTTTGGAAGTATTGCGCATTGTCAACGAACCAACCGCGGCTTCATTAGCCTATGGCCTAGATAAGCACAAAGACGAAAAAATTGCCGTGTACGATTTAGGTGGGGGTACATTCGATATTTCAATCCTAGAATTAGGTGACGGCGTGTTTGAGGTTAAGTCAACTAATGGTGATACTCATTTAGGTGGAGACGATTTTGACCAAAAGATTATTGACTGGTTGGCCGAAGAGTTTAAGAAAGATCAAGGAGTTGACCTTAAAAATGATCGTCAAGCCTTACAGCGACTTAAAGAGGCAGCCGAAAAGGCTAAGATCGAGTTATCTAGCGCTCAGCAAACCGAAATTAATATTCCATTTATTACCGCCGATGCCTCAGGACCTAAGCACTTAAATATGAGCCTTTCCCGGGCTAAATTAGAGCAATTGGTTGGGGATTTAGTTGATGGCACAATTAAACCAGTTAAACAAGCATTGGATGATGCCAGCTATAAACCAAGCGACATCCACGAGGTGGTGCTGGTGGGTGGTATGACCCGGATGCCATCGGTTCAGGAAGCGGTTAAAAAATTCTTTGGCCGGGATCCGCACAAAGGGGTGAATCCTGATGAAGTAGTTGCCATTGGTGCAGCTGTTCAGGCTGGTGTACTCGGCGGAGACGTTAAAGACGTATTACTGCTCGATGTTACTCCGCTCTCATTGGGTATCGAAACCTTGGGTGGTGTAACTACTAAGCTCATCGATCGCAATACCACCATTCCAACTTCAAAGTCCCAGACCTTCTCTACCGCCGCCGATAACCAACCCTCGGTCGAAATAAATGTCCTTCAAGGCGAGCGGGAAATGGCCAACGATAATAAGTCACTCGGTCGGTTTATCCTCGATGGCATTCCACCAGCACCGCGTGGCATCCCCCAAGTTGAGGTTGAGTTCGACATCGATGCCTCGGGAATATTAAACGTCTCAGCCAAAGACAAAGCTAGTGGCAAGGAGCAGAAAATTACCATTACCGGCTCTACAGGGCTAGATAAGACCGAGGTTGAAAAGATGACCAAAGAAGCCGAAATGCACGCCGAAGAAGACCGTAAGAAAAAGGAAGAAATCGAAGTTCGCAACACGGCCGATTCGCTGGTGTATACTGCCGAGAAGTCACTTAAGGATGCCGAAGGTAAAATTGAAGAATCCTTAAAAACTTCGGTAACCGAAAAAGTTGATGCGACCAAAAAGGCCTTGGAAGGCAGCCAGGTCGAAACTATCCAATCGGCTACTCAGGCCTTGTCGGAGGAATTGCAAAAAATTGGCCAAGCCATGTACGCCGCCGGTGAGTCGAGTGAATCTACCTCAACTTCCGCCGAAGAGCGACCGGAAGAGGTGGGCCAAAACAATAAAGACGGCTCCACCGTAGAAGGCGAAGTTGTCGACGAAGATGAGAAAAAATAGATATCTAAGTATCTAGGAAACGTCATTGCGAGGAGCAGAGCGACGAAGTAATCTTGATAGGCTTTGTGTCATCCTGAATTTAGTTCAGGATCAGGCATTAGATGCTGAAACTAGTTCAGCATGACATTGGGTTTAGGTAGATTGCCGCGCTTCACTCGCAATGACCAACCATATGATAGACTTTCGTCTACGAACTACGAACATTTATGCCCAAAGATTATTACGAAACCCTAGGAGTCAGCCAGGATTCATCCGCTGATGACATAAAAAAAGCCTATCGCAAAGCGGCAGTCCAGTTTCATCCGGATAAGGCTAAAGGCGCAGATCAGAAAAAAGAGTTCGAGGCTAAATTTAAAGAGCTAAATAAGGCCTATGATGTGCTCAAGGATCCGCAGAAAAAAGCGGCTTACGATTCGTATGGCCATGCGGCGTTTGAGCAGGGTGGATTTAACAATGCCAGTGGTGGAGGTAATCCTTTTGCTGGAGCTAGCGGATTTGGTGGGTTCGACTTTAACCAAGGTGCAGCCGGCGGATTCTCCGGTGAAGATATTTTTGAAATGTTCTTTGGCCGCCAAGGAGGGGGGCGCGCTAGTAGTCGTCGCACAGCCACTAAGGGCCGCGATCTTCATTATGCCTTGTCTATATCCTTTGAAGCCGCAGTCCATGGTGGACAAGAAAAAATCCAGCTCACTCACCTGGCCACCTGTCACACTTGTAAAGGCTCTGGTAGCGCTAAAAATTCTAAGCCCCAAACCTGCGATCGTTGTGGGGGTAGCGGAGAAGTAACCCAGTCTACCCAATCTATATTTGGCCAGTTCGCCACGGTTACCGTCTGTCCTAAATGTCATGGCGAAGGGAAAGTAATTAAGGACCCTTGCCCAACATGTAGCGGTAGTGGCCGGGAAAAAGAAACGGAAGAGTTAACCATAACTGTCCCCGAAGGTGTCGACACTGGCACCGAAATCCGATTTGGTGGTCGTGGTGATGCTGGCTTACGCGGCGCTCCAGCTGGCGATCTCTATTTAGAATTTAGAGTCAAGCCGCATCGCTATTTTACCCGCCGTGGTAACGATATTTATCTTAACCTACCTCTCACCCTCAGTCAGGCCGCGTTAGGGGATACCATGGAAGTTCCCACCATCGACGGCACAACCAAAATCAAAATTCCAGCCGGGGTTAGCAACGGCACCCAAATTAAAGTAGCCAACAAAGGCGTGTCGCGGCTTGGTAGTAGTGGCCGTGGCGACCAGTACCTAACCGTCGATTTACAAATGCCCACCAAGCCCAGCGGCCAAGAAAAAAAACTGCTGGAGCAATTAGCCAAGGTCGAGTCAAAGCCAAACTTGCCCTGGAAGTAAATTTACTCGCGTAGCAATGTATGATATAAGCTGTAAAACCCCGACAGTTTGCATTTCGGCACCAAGGAGACGCCATGAAGGCTTATGTCACCTGTCCGGTGAGTCATACTCAAGACCGGCTTAAGCTACTCCCGAGAATTCGGCAAGTTGTCGAAAGCTCTGGAATGGACGTATTTGTGTTTGAGGTGGGCGGCGATCCAGAGGAGATTTTTGCACGCGATTATCATCAATTGAGCGTAAGCGATGTGCTGATTGCTGAGGTTTCGGAGCGAAGTCATGGAGTTGGAGTTGAGATTGGATTGTCGTACAGTCTAGGCTTGAAGAGAATCTTGCTTCATGACAAAGGCCAGTTTGTCACTAAGCTGGCTCGGGGTATGCCCGATACGGTGATTATCGAGTATGCAACGGTTGAGGAACTGGAGAGTCAGTTGAGGAATACTTTAGAGTTGATCTTGGCTGACTAATCATCTGCGTCTTGTTGTAGTTCGACAAGGCGCAGATAGTTTATATGCTCATACCTCTGTTCATGTAAGTTATCAGGGTTATAATAGATCCTACCGACAGATTTACCAACTATACCGTGAGAGTAGGCATGGCCAAGTTTATTAGACCCTGAGCAATCTTGTGGAAAGTGGATGAAAGAGAAGCTGGCTGGTGCAACGTGGTGCGATGAGGGCTGCTCCGAAATACTTTGGAGTTTAAACTAAAACTTCCTGCGAAGACAGGAGTCAAGCTATTTAGTAGTCACTCTATTTGACAAAAGACCTATAGTATTATAGTATAGTAAACACATCTCCTCTTGTCCAAATAGTACGTATAGCAGGTGCGTATTATTTGGACAACAAGCCAAGTTCAAGCTGGATGGTCTAGGTCGAACTTGGCCGGAGGAGTAAAATATGCATGCGTTGCTGATTTCCGAGGACGACTTTCGAAGCACTATATTGGTCGATGGGCCAGAGTGCTCTGAAGAGATGGTGCACAAGCTGGCAAGTGTCATATGGACTGGAGCCAGTAGCCAAACCTCTGCCGAAAATAAGAGCATTGAAGTCGCTGCTGTCGGAAGCATCACTCGCATTACTGCCCCAGATACCTGGTTGCTGCATCTCAGCATTAATAATGGTAACCTGGAGCAGCGAATGAAAGACATCTTCAACCTGATTGGGGGCTAGCTATCCTTCCGTTCAAGTAGAAAATTGATAAGAGTAGCGCCGGTGAGGTCAACCCTCCCCGGCGCTTTTTCAAATCTTTCCCGCCATCCCCGCATACCAGCATACTTGCATACCAACCTATCAACCATGTATGAAAATTATTACAGAGATAAATCATATTAATTATATAATATATTATATAATTAATTACACTACTGAAATTTCAAAAACATCATCAAATTACTCTATGGCAATCAAATTAATTAAAGACTACAAAGGGGCAAGCTCATCTTGACTGAAGCAGGTAAATTTGCTATAGTGCAAAAGATTTTGAATGTAGCTGTGGTAGTGTATGAAGGCGGTCCAATAGGTCCGTTTTTTTATTACACATAGCTTGTTAAAAATGTTGAATAATGAAAAGTGGAAATGATAAAACTAATTCGAAATAATATCACTTTAAAGAAATTTTAAAGAAATGGATTAGTTTTTTCGCTATTCGCTATTCGAATTTCAGATTTGAACTACTTAGATTCTCAGGCAAGCTGAGAATGACACAAATAATGCGAGGCTAGTGGATTAGTCCGCAAGGAGAATTTTTTATGCGAACAGAATTTATGGCAGCCATGAACCAGGTAGCCTCCGAGCGCGGGATCGATGTTTCTATCATTTTAGAAACCCTACAGCACGCCTTGGTCGCCGCCTATAAAAAAGATTATGGCGAGGTTGGAGAAGAGGAAGAGTTGTGGGCCGATATTGACCCCGATACCGGCGAAGTTAAGATTATGCACGAAGGCAAAGACGTAACTCCAGCCGGTTTTGGCCGCATTGCCGCTCAAACAGCTAAGCAGGTTATTTTGCAGCGCATTCGTGAAGCTGAAAAAGAGGCTATCATGATCGACTTTGAAAAGAAGGTTGGCACCGTGATTTCGGCTATGGTTCAGCGCAAAGAGGTGCCAAACTGGATACTCGATATTGGCCGGACTGTTGGAGTTATGCCGCCGCAAGAGCAAGTATATGGCGAGAATTATCGGTTAAATCAGCGGTTAAAGGTCTATGTTTCCGAAATTAAAGAAGGTCCTCGTGGTCAAGAAATTATCTTATCTCGCTCTCACCCCAATCTGCTGGCCGCTTTATTCGAGCTAGAAGTTCCCGAAGTAGCTTCGGGATCGGTTGAAATTAAAGGCATTGCTCGTGAAGCCGGTTTCCGCTCGAAAGTTGCCGTCTCTTCAAACCAAGACGGTGTTGACCCAGTTGGTTCGTGTGTCGGTCAAAAAGGTGTTCGAGTTCAGGCAATTACCAACGAATTAGGCGGTGAAAAGCTAGATTTAATTTTATGGAGTCCAGATACTGAACGCTTCATCGTTGCATCATTGTCACCGGCTAAGGCAATTGATATTGAAGTAGACTCCGAAGAAAAAACGGCAAAAGTAACGGTATTAGACGATCAGTTATCGTTAGCTATTGGTAAAGAAGGCCAAAATGTCCGGTTAGCCGCTAAGCTAACTGGTTACCGCATAGACATTGCTGGTGAAACAATTGGCGTCGAACCAGCCGCGGCTTCTGGCGGAGAGGTCTTACAAGAGGTCGAAGTAAGTCCTGATTCTGAAATTGATTCAGCGACCGCCGAAGAAGCAACCGAAACCGTCCAGTCTCAAAAAGAAGCTGGTGCACCGGAAGAAGTAGCCGAAATCAAAGCTGAAATGGCGGAAGAGGTCGAGGAGGTTGCTGAAGCGATCGAATCAGTTGAAGCTGAAGCTGAGTCATCCGATGGCGATGCCGAAGCTAAGCCCAAGAAGAAAACCAGCAAAAAGGCAGCAAAATAAGCATTGGTCGACAGTCGACAGTCGGTCATGTTAAGTTACTTAGGTAACTTAGGGTACTTAAGTAACTTAAAACCCATAAACTAAGAACTAAAAACGATATATATGGCTAAGAAAGACAAAAAACCCACAACCGAAATGCAAGTCAAACCACCCGTTGTAACCGTAATGGGTCATGTTGACCATGGTAAAACCAGCCTGCTCGATGCCATCCGTCAAACCAATGTTACTGCTGGTGAAAGCGGCGGTATTACCCAGCACATTGGCGCATACCAGGTGGTACATAATAAGCAGCCCATCACCTTCATTGACACTCCTGGCCATGCGGCATTTACGCAAATGCGCGTCCGGGGCGCTCAAGTAACCAATATTGTGGTGCTGGTGGTAGCCGCCGATGACGGTGTCATGCCTCAAACCAAAGAGGCCATTGCCCACGCCCAAGCCGCTGGTGCACCTATGATTGTGGCTTTAAATAAAATCGATACCGAAGGAGCTCAACCCGACCGGGTTAAAGACCAGCTCTCCCGTGAAGGGGTGTTGGTTGAAGGCTATGGTGGCGATGTGCCAGTTGTTGAAACCTCAGCTATTCAGAAAAAAGGTATCAACGAGCTTTTAGATATGATTCTATTAGTAGCAGAAATGCAAGAGTTAAAACCCGAATTAAACACTCCGGCCGAAGCCGTAGTCATCGAAAGCCACCAGGATGCCAAGCGCGGGGCAATTGCCACTCTGCTCGTGCAAAAAGGGGTATTGGCGGTGGGCGATGTGGTTATTTCCGACACAGTCGTTGGTAAAGTGCGAGCAATGGCCAATGATAAAGGCCAGGCTATCCGGCAAGCCCTGCCAGCCTCACCAGCAGAAGTATTAGGATTACGGGCTGTGCCAACGGTCGGGCATGTTGTTGAAGTGGTGTCAAATGAAAAAGAAGCACTAGCTTTAGCCCAGCAGCGCCAAGCTGAACAGACTCGCCAAACTGAAATAGCCGAGGCAGCCGCGGTTACCGATCTCAGTCAATTATTCGACAACACCGGGAGTAACCGAGAGTTAAAATTAGTCATCAAAGCCGATACTCAAGGTTCATTGGAAGCAATTATCGAAAGTATTCGAGCCATGGAGTCTGAGGAGGGTGATACACCTCGGTTTATCTTAACCGGCACCGGCAATGTATCCGAATCAGATGTGTTGTTAGCCTCAACTGCTCAAGCCTTATTGTTGGCCTTCCGGGTAAAGGTAGATCCTGCCGCTCAAAATGCACTCAACCAGGAAAAGGTCATGATGCAGCAGTACGAGGTTATTTATCAATTACTCGAAGATGTTGAAGATGTGCTAGCTGGAGGCATCCCCGAAAAAGAAGTGCCCATCAAAGGCCGGGCCGAAGTGTTGCAGACCTTCGAATTACCCTCAGGTGACATCGTCGCTGGATGCCGCATTACCGACGGTATGATCCGCAAAAACTGGCGAGTCAAAGTCACTCGCGACGAAGAAGTAGTAGTAGAAGAAGCCACCGTCACCGAAATCCGCCATGGCCGGGAGAAGGTCAACGAATCCAAAAAGAATTCCGAGTGCGGCATTTTGCTTAAGCCGGGGTTTGAGTTTAAGACTGGCGATGTGATTGAAGCACTGTAAAATTGTGAAGTAGCTTACATAGTTGCAAACTTTAAGTATCTTAAGACACGTAAGTTGCTTAGGTTGCTTATTTTTTAAATTTAAAGGTTTTTCTGTTGGTATAAAGCATTTCAGTTATTCCTCCATATTGTTCAAATTGAGTAATAAGAGAAACAATCTGCCTATTGAGCAAATATGTCACAATATGGCACAGGGTGATATTGAGGTTCGCTGCCAGTTCAGCATCTGGCGGGAGATTAGGTTTTACAACTATGTTGCCTGAGTCACTTAAGTTACATAGACTGCTTAAGGCGTAGGCCCTGTGGCGAAAGTTAGTTATTCGTGAATCACTTTTGGCAAATATACTTAAGTTATTTTGCCTTAAGTAATCTTCGTAATCAGACAATAATTCTTCAAACGAGGCTTTAGCAACTCCAAGTAATTTAATTTCCCCTCGTTTGGATGTCTGAGATTGTCCGACTCCTTCAACTATGTTTTGTTTGCCACTACGCGCAGCTTGAATCATTTGGTCATTAGTCCGGCTAAACTTATGGATGAATAAGGTGCAAAATTGAAAATTGAGGTCTTGAATTATTTCTGCATAGCGATACGTAAGCAGGTACTTTACTTGGTTCATATATAATAATTACCAAATAAAACCCGAAACAACAACAAACAAGCAATGCAGTAAGTGAGTTAAGTATCTAAAGGTGCTTAAGCCGCTTAGACATACGACTTCCGTTGACTTCCTATAGGTTCTATGATATAACGTACTATCAGTCTAAATTTCATATATTTACAGAGATAAAATTATTATAATATAAAAATATTTGGCTTATGCAAGTAAACGATACCGTACAACAAATTAAAGATATTTTTACTAACCCGGCCGTCAAGCGAGTCCTAGTCACCAGTGGTAAAAACGTTGACCCCGATGCGCTCGGCTCAGCCTTAGCCATCGCCTCAGTGCTCGATGCCATGGATAAACAAGTCAATGTAGCCATAGAGGAATTTGATCCAGCTAAGATGTCATTTTTACCAGGAATTGAGCGGGTGCAGTCGAGTATTGGCCAAAAAAGTTTAGTAGTGTCAATTGATGTGGGCGCTAACCCTATTGAGCGAATTAACTATAATTCCGACGACACCACTTTTAATTTAATCTTAACCCCCAAAGCAGGCCAAGTCGATGTGGATCAAATCCAATATTCGTATGCGGGTCTCTCATACGACGCAATTGTGGTTGTAGACACCTCAGCCAAAGCCTTAGTCGGCGAATGGATAAATAACTTTGCCAAGGAGTTGCGTGATATTCCAGTTATTAATATAGACCATCACGCCGACAATGGCCTGTATGGTACGTTAAATTTAGTCCAATCAGACAAAGCTTCGGCTACTATGGTGGTGTATGAATTACTCAAAAAATTAGAGCAACCACTTACCCAGACAATAGCTACCAATTTATTAGCCGGCATATTATCGGATACAAATGGATTTATTAACCGCAATGCCGATGCAGCCTCACTTCAGGTAGCTGCCGAACTAGTGGCTGCTGGGGCCGATTTGCACGGCCTGACTCAAGCTCTATTTAAAACCATGAATCTGCCCGCCTTGCGCTTGTGGGGTCGAGTTCTGTCGCGGGTAGAGATGGTCGATCCAGGCATAGTTATAACCGATGTACAACTAGAAGATATTGCCACAACCGGCGCTTCCCAGGCCGATGAAGAAACACTCAGCACCATAGTTAATACTTATATTCCTTCAGTTCCACAGGCCTTGGTAGGGGTTGTCTTAAAAGAGAAGGAAAACGGAGAGGTGCGTGGCAGCTTGCGCTCAATTAACCCCAACGTCAATGTGCAGGTTATGGCCTCCCAACTAGGTGGAGGTGGGCATATCCTAGCCGCTGGCTTTAAGTTAGATAAAACCACTCTAAATAAAGCCCGAGAATCAGTGGTAAAAGTCGTTCGCAATCAGTTAGAAAAACAATCATTATCTCAAGAGAAAGGTTCGGAAAAATCAAACGAAACCAGCAACAACTAAGCAAGAGTTGCAAAGCGCCTATAGTTTCTGGTAAGATACTGCAGTTGCAATTCCCTTGCCACAGAAATCACAGTACGCTACAATGAATAAGCAAAGCGTTTGAATAGACGAAATTAATTATTATGGCCCTGAAAAAAGATAACAAAACTGAAATTATTACGGCATACAAGACACACGAAGGTGACACTGGTTCACCAGAGGTGCAGATTGCCTTATTGACTGAGCAGATTAAGAAACTGACCGATCACCTAAAAGAGCATCCAGGTGACGATCATTCTCGACGTGGTTTATTGCAAATGGTAGGTAAGCGCCGACGATTATTGCGTTACCTAACTAAGAAAGATGCAGACCGATACCAAATGGTGCTGCAGAAGCTAAATTTGAAACAATAAACAATTAAATTCAAAATCAGAATAGCGAAATTAGAAACAAGATTTAAATTAGAAAAACTAAAATTTGCGATTTCATATTTCAAATTTCTGGCTTTAATGAATTATTAAAAGCAATTATTTTAGGAGGTGGGTTGGCTGATTAACAAGTTGGGAATGGTAACGTTTGGTAGAAAATAACTATTATTTTCTTTCAATCCTTACTATCCCCGCTAGGACATCTCCTAACCCTATACAATCTATGAAAGTTATCCAAGTAGAGCGAGAAATTGCTGGACGCAAGCTAACACTGGAGACCGGCCGGGTTGCTGAACAGGCTGGGGGAGCCGTATTAGCCCGGTATGGCGAAACGGTGGTATTAGCTACTGTGTGTAGTGCTGAACCGCGTCAGGACGTAGATTTTTTCCCATTAACCGTTGAGTACGCGGAGCGCTTATATGCCGGTGGGCGCATTCATTCATCACGGTTTATCAAGCGTGAAGGTCGACCCAGTGAAAATGCCACCTTAACTGCCCGCATTATCGACCGATCTATTAGGCCATTATTCCCTAAAGATATGACCAATGAAGTCCAGGTCATTCTAACCGTCTTATCCTTCGATCCAGATTGTGAACCAGACATTTTATCAGTTATCGCCACTTCGGCTGCTCTTTCTATTTCCTCTATTCCTTGGAATGGTCCAATTGGGGCAGTTCGCATGGGTTTAAATGCGGATGGCATGACTATAGTTAATCCTACCCAGACTGAGCGCCAAACATCGCTACTCGATTTAACCTTGTCTGGAACAGCCAAAGCAGTAGCTATGGTCGAAGCTGGAGCCAAGGAAATTTCTGAGGAGCAAATGCTCGAAGCTCTACAGGCTGGCCATGAACAAATTAAAGAAATTGTTTCTATGGTAGAAGAATTTGCCGCCCAAGCGGCCAAGCCTAAGTTTACCTACGAGTCAGTTAAGCTAGATGCCAAGCTGGAGCAGGAAATTACCGAGTACGTAAAAGAGCATGTAGCCGCCAATCTGCTTACCCCAGATAAAACTTCTCGCGAAGATGCTGTGGGCGAATTTAAAGCCGAAGTTTTAGCCAAGTTCGAAGACCGGGCTGGTAAAAAAGAAATGTCGGCGGCAATCGAGAAGGCCGTTAAGCAAATGGTTCGCTCGTTAGTCTTAAAAGACAAAAAGCGGGTAGATGGACGAGTTCCAACCCAGGTTCGTGATATTTGGACCCAGGTCGGGGTTTTGCCTCGAGTCCATGGAAGCGCCTTATTTACCCGTGGTCAAACCCAAGTCTTATCCACCGTAACCCTAGGCTCAACTTCAATGGAGCAAATTATTGACGGTATGGAAGGTGAATCAACCAAGCGCTATATTCATCACTACAACTTCCCTCCCTATTCAGTTGGTGAAGTTCGTCGCATCGGCTCCGTCGGTCGACGCGAAATTGGCCACGGTGCTTTGGCCGAGCGGGCTTTGGTCCCAGTAATCCCTAACGATATCGATTTCCCGTACACCATCAGGGTGGTATCGGAAACCTTATCTTCTAATGGCTCATCCTCAATGGGCTCAGTCTGTGGCTCAACCATGTCCTTAATGGATGCTGGTGTGCCTATCTCGGCTCCTGTGTCAGGTATTGCCATGGGGTTAATTTCGGATGGTGACGATTATGTAATTTTATCGGACATTCAAGGCATCGAGGATTTTATGGGCGACATGGACTTTAAAGTGGCTGGTACACCCAAAGGTATCACCGCCTTGCAGCTCGATCTAAAGTTAACTGGCGTTAGTCAACAAATTCTAACCGAAGCTTTAGCGCAGGCTAAAGAAGGTCGGGCACATATCTTAGATGAAATGATGAAGACCATTAACACGCCCCGCCAGGAAATGTCTCAGTATGCCCCGCGTGTTGAGATGATTAAAATTAATCCTAAGCTAATTGGGGTCGTCATTGGTCCCGGCGGTAAAATGATTAATCAAATTATCGATGAAACTGGCGCCGCGATTGACATCGATGACGATGGTTCGGTCTCTGTTTCCTCAGATAATCCGGAAGGCTTAAAGCGAGCGATTGAGTGGATTCAAAGTCTAACCAAAGAAATCACGGTTGGCGAGGAGTATAACGGTAAAGTTGTCCGTATTATGGACTTTGGCGCCTTTGTTGAGCTAGTACCAGGTAAGGATGGTTTAGTCCATATCTCCGAGCTAGACAACTCGCGAGTTGAAAAGGTCACTGACGTCGTAAAGGTTGGCGACAAAGTTCGGGTAAAAGTAATTAAGATAGACGACCAGGGTCGAATCAATCTGTCGCGCAAGGCATTACTAAATTCAGACGAAGCCTGATTTAAGTAAAGCAGATAGCGGATGGCATTTAGTGGCTAGGTTGACTGATAAAGTACTAAAGCTACACTCTATATGTCTAAGCGCTATACCCTAAACCCTAAACGCTTTGCTATACTAACTTTATGGATGCTGCCCCCCCACAACCATTGGTGGTCGATCCCGATTCAATTGGAGTTGATGCCACCAGCCAAGCTATTGCGACCTCAACCATTGATGCACCACTCGATGTCGAGTTGTCAAAGTTAATGGCGTCTGTCGAGGCAACAGAATTGCCATCGGAATTGCACGTTAAATTGAAAAACCTGTTGGTTCGGCTCAATCGGTCGGTTGGCCAAGTCGGCTATCTCAATCTGTATGAGGAGGTAACCAGCTACATAGAGTGGGTAATTTCACTTCCTTGGACAGCCCGCAATAACGATATTTTAGATCTGCATGCAGCCCAAGATGTGTTAAACCAAAGCCATTATGGTTTATTGCCAATCAAGCAACGTATTTTAGAACACCTGTCGGTCTTAATTCTGCAGGCCAAAACCGAGTCTCCCGAATCTGTCACCCGCTCGCCAGTGCTGTGTTTTGTTGGATTGCCGGGTATTGGTAAAACCTCCATCGCCTTTTCCATTGCCCAAAGTTTAGGCCGTCCGTTTATTCGTATCCCCATGGGTGGTATGGGAACAGCTAAACAATTACGTGGAGAACCGCGCAGTATGGCTGCTGCCGAACCTGGTCAGATTATTAAATCGTTACGTCGGGTTAAGGTGAAAAACCCGGTTATTTTACTAGACGAAATCGACCGCACCGCCGAGAGCGCCCGGGCTGAGATTATGGGAGTGCTGTTGGAGTTGCTCGATCCAGAGCAAAACTCCGCCTTCAGCGATAACTACATCGATTACCCTTTCAATCTATCCGAAGTCCTGTTTATCGCCTCGGCTAACAACACCAATGGCATTGCCAATGCCGTCCTGGATCGACTTGAAGTAATTCAAATGCCAGGCTACAGCGATGAAGAGAAAATTCATATTGCTCAGAATTACCTCTTCCCTCGTCAACTCAAATTTGCCGCTATACCCGATGGAGCGGTAACGGTTGATGAAGCAGTCTGGCCCATGATTATTCGACCATTAGGCTTCGACGCCGGCATTCGGACCACTGAGCGGCTAATCAACGGTATCGTCCGCAAAATTGCCTTACAGCTAGTAAGTGGAGCCGGACAGCAATTTACCATTACCCCGCAGAACCTAAAACAGTTCATGCCGTCATGGTAGGGGCAAGTTTTAGCTTGCCAGAAGATGATAGTTAGTTGGCGAATATGAGAAAATTCTACTCAGATTTGTCATCCCGGACTAGATCTGGGATCTAGCGTCAGTAATTTGAAAATTATGGATAGCCTAATGGCTACCACCTGTGGTTATTACAGAAATTAAAGAAAGAAGGAATTACATTTATGCCACAATTTTTTAGAAAAAGTACCCGACCTGGTCCAAGACCAGAAGTTGGGGCAACCAAACAGGTTCGCCCAAATCAATCGGCGGCCGACAATAATCCATCGACGAGCAATTCGTCGCCATCCGATAAATCGTCTAGCAGGCACAGTACGCCGCCCGCCCAACGGGCTGGCAATCGCCGGCCTGGCCAAGCAAATCGACCGCAGCCAATTAATCGAGTACGTTCGCAGCAAGCTCAAAAGCCAGCCGTCCAGCGGTTTAACCCTAAAAATGCCCCCGTTCTAAAAGTCCTACCTTTGGGCGGAAATGGTTTTGTCACACAAAATATGTTCGTCTACGAGTATGGCAACGACATTGTACTCGTCGACTGCGGTATGGGATTCCCTTCCAACGATATGTTAGGTATCGATATTGTATTGCCAGATATCTCCTATTTAAAGGACAAAATGTCTCGGGTAAAAGCCTTAGTAATTACCCATGGCCACGAAGACCACATTGGAGCCGTACCCTATCTCGCGCCCAAGCTCAATGTGCCTATTTATGCTCCTCGGTTTGCCCTAGAATTAATCAAAGGCAAATTAACCGAATTTCGAGTCAAACAGGATTTGCATGAAATAGAGCCAGATAAAGACTACCGATTCGGGGCCTTCACCTTCAAGCCGTTCCGTGTCAATCACTCTATTCCCGACACCTTTGGCTATGTTATCGAAACACCAATTGGTCGCACCATCCACACTGGGGACTATAAGTACGATTGGACCAGTGTTGACGGCACTATAATTGAGGTGGATAAACTTGCCCGCGCGGGTGGCGAGGGCGTTTTGTCGCTCATGTCGGACTGTTTGCGGGTCGAAAAACCAGGCTACACTCCATCCGAAGCAGTGGTAGAAGATCGCCTAGATGCCGAAATGCGCCATGCTACCGGCCGGGTGTTCCTCACCACCATTTCTTCCAATGTCACCCGCATGCAGCAAGCCATTAATGTGGCCATGCGCTACAACCGCAAAGTAGCCTTTGCTGGGCGCAGCATTGAGAATGTCATGAGTATTGCGACACGTTTAGGCTATGCCCAAATCCCGGATGGTGTAGTCGTCCGAGACACCGTCATTTCAGAATTACCAGATAATCAGCAGTTAATTATTCTAACTGGCGCGTATGGACAGGAAGGCTCAGCCCTAGCCCGGCTTACTTCAGGCAAGCATAAGCTGTTTGCCATCAAAGAAAACGACTTAATTATTTTCTCGGCCGATCCTATTCCAGGCAGTGAAGATAGTATTTATGGCATCATCGACGACCTAACCGATTTGGGCGCCAAGATTGCCTATTCTGATATCATGAACAACTTACACGTTTCGGGTCATGCTGCTTCAGAAGAACTTAAAACCACCATTGCCCTAACTAAGCCGCGCTTTTTAATGCCAATTTCTGGAATGTCTAGGCAGCTTAAAGCCTACAGCCAAATGGCCCAGCATATGGGATATCCAGCCGACCACATTAAAATCGTTGAGGCGGGGCAAGAAGTGTTATTTGATAACCAAGGTAATGCCACACTGGGCGAAACCCATCCTTATACTAGCGTGCTGGTCGATGGCCTAGGAGTAGGCGATGTGGGCGACGTGGTAATAGCCGATCGCCAACAATTAGCCGATTCAGGTGTATTTATTGTGGCTGCCAGCCTAAATAAGAACAAAGAGCTAGTTGGCGATATCGAAGTCCAAACGCGGGGATTCATTTACGCCCGCATTAATGAAAAGTTAATGGATGAAGCTCGAGCGATTGCCCGTACTGTCTTAACCGACCAGCAGACCAAAAACCAAGAGTGGGCCACTATCCGCTCTAGGGTTCAAGACCAATTAGCTAAGTTCTTTAAACGCGAAACAGATCGCTCGCCAATCATTTTGCCAATGTTAATTGAAGTAAAGTAACGCCAATTTAATTTGGATTACAGCGCCAAGCGCCATGAAATATGTAACTTAAGTAGTCTAAGTAGCTTAAGTTACATATTTCTATCTTCGGCCTTCTACCTCCAAACTCCGATTCTCCGTCATCCTCAACCTGCCTGCACTGAGCTTGTCGAAGTGATCGAGGATCTAAAAAGCAGTATATCTACACACTCCCATTGCATCCCAGCTTGCCTGAATAGAAAAGTAATAGCTTTGGCCTTTGCCTTTTGCTCTTTAATCTTTTTCTTGCACATCCGAATACCTGCATTCCAGACTACCGCAACAACGATGTTGTTGCGCGTAGTGTATAATAATTGTGCTAGCAGGCTAGTTGCTCCTAATATTATTTTCAAGTTTCGAATCTCAAGTTTTGAATTTTTAACGTATGCCCCGACCTAAGAAGTACAAGAAGAAAATTAAGTTTAAACTTAAGCGCGATAGTGTCCAATCGTTAGTGGCATTGGTTTGCTTTGCTCTGGCCGGGCTAACCCTCATGGCTTTTGTTGGCCAGGCGGCCGGAGCCGGCAACACGCTCCAAACCTGGATTGGCTTAATTGTCGGCTGGGCGTCATTCTTAGTCCCAGTTATTCTTCTTTCGGCTGGCTTAACCTTAACCAAAATTAATTGGCGAATTGCCAAGGTCAACGTACTGGTTGGTCTAATGATGGTTCTGCTCGGCTTAGCCTCGTTACTCCATCCTGTTTCCAGCCTATTTTCTCCACTCGATGCCATTGCCCGAGCCGAGGCAGGTATGGGTGGCGGCTATATTGGCTATACCATTTTTGCCGGCCTGTCCCAGTTTGTCACAAGCACTGGCGCGTGGTTTTTACTCTTGTTATGGCTGGTCGGTGGTTTTTTGGTGTTGTTTAACACCTCACTCTCAACAGTCTACGATGCCTCTTCAAGTGCAGCCACTGCCAGCCGGGGAGCTATTTCTTCAGTAAAGCGCAATAATGGCAAGAAAGATAATAGCCAGGCCGAAAATGCCGGTTTTGCGGTTAACGTGGCGGGCAGCGCTCGCCAAACTCAAATACCACCACCGACGACCGATCCAAGTGAGGCTCTTAATTCAACTCAAGTCTTATCCAACGACGCCGGAGAGCAAGTAATTTGGGATTACCCACCGTATACTCTATTAAGTAATAGCTCCAGTAAAGGTGAGCCCGGAGATCTTAAATCAACCGCGGCTATTATTGAGCGGACGCTGGATTCATTTGGTATCCAAGCCAAAGTAGTCGAAGTAAACGTTGGTCCAACAGTCACTCAATACGCCCTGGAATTAGCCAGTGGAACTAAGATTTCCAAAATTACCACCTTAGCTAACGATTTAGCTCTCGCCGTTGCCGCCAAAAGTGGGGCTGTTCGAGTCGAGGCCCCAATTCCGGGTAAAAGCCTAGTTGGGATTGAAATTCCTAACCACAAAGCAGCCGTGGTTGGCTTGCGAGGAGTCTTAGAATCACCAGAGTCCAAAGAGCTCTCCTCCCGTCTCCAGCTACCGCTAGGCCAGGGGGTATCTGGCCATCCAGTTATCGCCGATTTAACCAAGATGCCACACGTTTTAGTCGCCGGGTCCACTGGCTCGGGTAAATCGGTGGCCATTAACGCCTTCATTACCTCGCTTTTATTTAAAAACTCGCCATCCGAGCTAAAGCTCATTTTAGTCGATCCTAAGTTTGTAGAATTAACTGGTTACAACGGTATCCCGCATTTACTGACGCCAGTCATTACCGAGAGCGATAAGGTGGTTTCGGCCTTAAAATGGTCAGCCGCCGAGATGGATCGGCGCTACCGGGCATTAGCCACAGCCGGCGCACGAAATATCGAGTCATACAATGAGATTTCAGGATTTCAGGCCTTGCCTTATATTGTAATTATCATCGATGAGTTATCCGACCTTATGATGACCGCGCCAGCTGAGGTTGAAGATTGTATTGTCCGTATTGCTCAAAAAGCCCGGGCAGTTGGCATTCACCTTATCTTGGCCACCCAACGCCCCTCATCAGACATTATTACCGGTTTAATTAAAGCCAATATTCCGGCTCGTATTGCCTTTAATGTTTCCAGCAACGTCGACTCCCGCGTAATTTTAGACCAACCTGGCGCCGAAAAGCTGTTAGGTAAGGGCGATATGCTCTATATGGGGCCAGATTCCTCCAAACCGCAACGTATTCAAGGCAACTGGGTTAAGGATGAAGAAATCCATAAGCTATTAGAGTTCGTTAAGAGTCAGGGAGTTACTCCAGAATATGCCGAGGAAGTGGTTACCCAGCCCGTCCAAACTAGCACCAGTGCTGGCGGCGGCAGTGGAGCTGACCGTGACCCCTTGTTTAACCAGGCTCTAGAAATCATCTCTAACGACGATAAAGCCTCCTCATCATTATTAATGCGACGGCTAAAAGTCGGCTACGCTCGCTCGGCCCGTATTTTAGATGAACTCTACGAGGCTGGATATGTCGGCCCAGCCGACGGCTCTAAACCCCGCGAAGTCTTGCGCCGAATGTCCGCCGATGGCGTAGACGAATCTAGCGAAGTTATATAACCCTTATACACTCCTTATTACAGTAAAATAACAGAGATAATTTAGATTAATTATATAATATATTATATAATACTTTAGTAGACAGGAAGCCTTACGCCTAAAATCAAATCTCCCCAAATCCCTCAACACCCATAACTCAGATCTCCAAACCAACTCCACCTTCCCGTCATCGCGAGGCGGAGCCGTGGCGATCTTCCGTAATCTACCCAGATGACTCAGTTGTTAACACTCTTTCGCAATGGGCATAATATCCAAAAAGTGTGCTATTATACGCCTTTTATCCCTGTTAGTTGCCCAACATTCTTGAAACAGTTTAGCAATGTACTAAATTAGACTCCTCAAAACGTCCTCAAGTATGTCCTTGCTGTGGTCATCATCAGGTTCGGCGCAATGGTCGAAGTGCTGCTGGCAAACAGCGCTGGCGCTGCATAGCGTGTGACCACTCTTTTAGCCGCACTAATCCTGCTCAGCGACAGCGTCTCCAAGCGACATGGTTTAAAAAGTGGGTTAAAGGTGGCTACACCATTACTCAATTAATGGAGATTTCCGGCCACAGCTGCAGCCACCTCCGTCGGATTATACTGGCCAATCTTGAGCATACTCCGCCTCTACCAGAAGATCTTTCAGGTCACGCTCATCTTATCTTTGATGGCAAATTCCTCTTTGGTCGAAGCAACAGTCTCATTGTGCTCTTGGATGCCACCACCCACACTCCTCTAGCGGGTAAAGTCGTCCCCTCGGAAAGTGGTAAGTATATTCAGCCCTGGCTGGAAGGACTGCGGCAAGCAGGGCTCAACCCGACCTCCGTCACCCTGGATGGCAAACCCGGGGTTGAGCGGGCATTTCAAAACGTGTGGCCGACCATTCAGACACAGCGCTGTATTTTCCACCTTGTCCTGCAAACCGTTGCCTGGCTCCGAGCGAAGCCTCGGTATGCGTCAGCCAAGGCTTTGAAGAGCCTTGTCCTCACCCTACCGGCCGTCACCACCTACACTCAGGCGCTCTTTTTTCAACAGCAGTATGAGCAGCTACTGACTAGGCATCAAGAGGAGTTATCTCAGTTAGACCCTACTCACCCAATCCAATCTGATGTGCTAAAGGCCTACACCCTGATTGGCAATGCTCTGCCGCAAACATTTACCTATCTCACCGACTCGGCCATTGCGCCAACAACTAGCGCCCTAGAGGGTTATTTTAAGCAGGTGCAGAAGATTAAAGGGTTTATCCATAACGGATTGACACGACCGCATCTATTTCAATTCTTGTGTTGGCGTATTTATTTTGATCTATAGAGCACACTTTTTGAGTATTGTGCCCGCAATGACGCATAAGCCCCTTCCGTCTACTAACTACTCCCGACCAACTACTGCAACGACGCCGTCGCTGCAATGCTTGCTAGTTCAGCTTTAGCCCATTACTTGCTATTATGATGCAGAAGCATATCAAGCTGCCTCTATGACTCCTCGACGCCGAATCCATCCCGAATCATCCCCTCAGCGGACCTTAAATACGAAGCGCACTGGTGATATTTTGCGCCAAGCCCGCCAAGCTCGTGGTGAAAGCCTCGCCCAAGTCAGCCAAGCCATTAAGGTTCGGGTCTCCATGTTGCAGGCAATCGAGGCTGGCCACTTCTTTGGCTTAACCGACCCGTTATACCTTAAAGGTTTTATCCGAGCTTATGCCGACCATCTCGGATTGGCAGAGTCAGAAGTCATGCCCTTCTTTCGCCGAGAATACGATGAGCAACAACACCAACAGCAACTAGCCAAGCCTCTAGCCCCTATTGAACCCAAAAAACCCAAAATTACTCCCGGTCGCGTTATAGTGACCATATTAACCATTGCGATTGTGGCGGTGGTAGGGTATAGCTACAATCAATATGTGTCGGTCGCTCTCACCCCTAAGCTCGAGTTAGTTTCTCCAGTAGATGCCAGCACTGCCGCATCTGGCCAAGTGCTTGTCAAAGGCACCACCGACGCCGACGCCCAACTCAGTTTAAATGGACAACCAGTTACCTTAACTCCAGCTGGCGATTTCGAGCTAACCGTAGCCTTAGCCTTAGGCACAAATACCCTCCAACTAAAATCCGTCAATAAGCTGGGTAAATCCACGGTAGTTGAGCGGACTGTGATTGGTCCACCACGCTTAGCTCAAGCACTTTTGCCTACACCCACCCCAACAGTTTTAGCCGAATCCACTTCAGAGAGCCAAGCCACTAGTTCGGCCACTCTGTCCGAAGTGGTGGTCGAGGTTAACATTGGGCCTTCGTCGGCCTGGATTGAAGTCCAAACCGACGGCCAGCCAGCATTCTCAGGATTAATGTTGCCAGGCTCCACCCAATCATATGCAGGCACCCGCGATATTCACCTCAAAACTGGCAATGCCGGCTCAACCAGGGTCTCGCTCCACGGCGTAGACCAAGGTCTGCTGGGTAAAGATGGAGAAGTGGTCGAAAAAACTTACCGAAAGTAAGTTTTTGGTAGTTAGTAGTTGGTATATAGTATTTAGCAAAAGCAACTATCAGCAAATATACGGCTGATGGACAGCAATTAAATCTTCCTAGATACTAGATACAAAATACTAGATACCGAAAACCGGAGACTTCTTCGGTAGCAAGTAGTAAGATTTTGCAAAAAGGCATAGTTTGCCGTTAAACTTAACTATCTGCTAGCTACTAACTACTAAAAATCGGAGATTTTTATTGTGTGTGGAATATTTGGATTTATCGGTAAACAACCGAACGCAGCCGAAATAGTATTAGCCGGATTAAAAGAGCTAGAATATCGTGGCTACGATTCTTGGGGTGTTGTGATTAAAACGGATGCTGGCCTGGCCGTAGAAAAAGAAGTGGGCAAGATTGGCAGCCGTACATCGTCTTTACCTGCCGCAACTATTGGTTTGGGGCACACCCGTTGGGCAACCCATGGGGCAGTTACTCAAGCGAATGCTCACCCTCACTTAAGCTGCGCCAACCGAGTTGCCGTCATTCATAATGGCATTGTCGAAAATTACGAAACACTCAAGTCCACCTTAGCTGGCCACCATCGTTTTGTTTCCGAAACCGATACCGAAGTGGTGAGCCACGCCATTGAGCAAGCCCTTGATAACGTACCATTTACCCAAGCCGTGCGGCAGGTATTTGCAACCTTGGCAGGCATGAATGTTATTATTGCTCTCGATTCCCAGTCCAACCAGATGGTAGCCGGCAAGAAGGGCTCACCGTTGGTTTTAGGCATAAACGATGAGTCTATATACATAGCCTCAGATGCTTCGGCTATTTTGCCACATACTCGCCAATTAATATTTGTTGAAGACGGTTGGCTAGTTGAGATTAACCAGCTCAATGGTAAGCCACTCTGGAAAATTCGTGAGGCTCAATCCGGAAGAGTAGTGAAGGTTAAGCCACAAACTATCGACTGGACAATACTCGAAACCGATCGAGGCAACTTTGATCATTTCATGATTAAGGAGATTTTTGAGCAACCCAAAGTCTTGCGCCATTTAGCGAGCCAAGCCGAAGAAAAAGTTGGATCTTTAGCCAAAATGATAGCCGATTCGTATGGCTCGTTTATGATTGGCTGCGGAACCGCCTCATATGCAGCTCTTTCTGGTACGTACGTATTTTCCCGCGTTGCCCGGCAACACGTTAACTTTGTAGCGGGCAGTGAGTTCTTTTACCAAGAACAATATTTAACCCCCGATAGTTTAGTTATCGCTATCTCCCAAAGCGGTGAAACCATGGATATTGTGGAATCAATCCAGTTAGCCAAAAAACATCGATCCAAAGTTGTGGCCGTCACCAACTCGCTAGGCTCAACCTTGTACCGCATGGCTGACGGCAGTGTAATGCTCGATGCCGGAGTAGAAAAAGCAGTCTGTTCCACCAAAGCCTTTACCGCCATGGTTGGAGTTCTACTACTATTAGCCTATCGGATTAATAACGATTTAGTACTAGCCAAAGACCTCCTGCAGCGGGCGGCCTCCAGTATTGAGACTATGCTGCAGCCAGAGCGGCTAAAGCAAATTAAACAGGTGGCCGAATATATTAAAGGTTACGAGCACATGTTTATGATTGGACGAGGACTGTCATACGCTGCCTCATTAGAAGCCGCCCTCAAGATTAAAGAAGTCAGCTACATTCACGCCGAAGGCTTTGCTGGTGGCGAACTAAAACATGGCGTTATTGCCTTAATCGAAACCGGCACACCTTGTATGGTATTTGCGCCCAACGATGAAACTGAGGCAGCCATTATCTCTAATGCCATGGAACTCAAATCCCGCGGCGGTTACATCATTGGCGTTGGCCCTCAGCAGCACTCGGTATTTGATGTGTGGATTCAAACCGACGATGTGGGCGATGCCTCTATTATTACCAACGTCGTACCCGCCCAACTCCTTGGCTATTACTTGGCCGTAGCCAAAGGCTATGATCCCGACAAACCTAGGAATTTGGCCAAGAGTGTAACAGTTAAATAACTGGCATAATCTAAGCCTCAAAGCCAAAGCTTTGGTTGCAGGCAGGGTGGAGAATGGAGTATAGGACGAAGCTCAAAATCCTCGTCCAAAGAACGACCGTTCTCTGGAAGAAAAAGGTCAAAACTTTTCTTTTCTCTTCTCTTCGCCAAATCACAAAATACTATCTCCTACCTCCAATCTCCTCTCCCTTCAGCCAGCCATTTGCTACAATAAAAATATGTTTGAAAGCTGGAGCTATATACCCCAAGAAATGAATAAACCGGAGGCTCAATCGGAAGCCGAATTAAATTCGCCCGAAACCGCTATTCACTATCCCGAATTAATCGCCAATGAACCATTACCTAATACCACGCTTGTTTATTCGGTACCAGTTATGGGGGAATGGCGTAACGGCAACTTGCTGCGTTTTTTACGGAGTACGTTCGCCCAAAAGGTGGCAGATAGCGAAGCGTTTGAGGTAGAGTTAGTCGCTAATACTGGACACTGGGTTGAGAGGCTACAGAATTGCGATCCCAATACATTTGAACCCATGGTCGACAAACAGGGTAATGCCATTATCGATGAGCAATTAGATCTGGGTGCTACAGCTAGACTCCAAGCCATGCTTGACGAGTCAGATCAAGCGGTCGAGTTTCTGCGTAAAGTAGTAGACGCCCAACGATTAGCCCGTACCAGCACCAGTTTAGAAGCGTTAACCCATGCCAACACCCAACTTGAGTCTCTCATCGCCAGTGAGACTGAAGTGTTGCAACAGCAGATTCTGCGGTTAGCTGCCGAAAAGGCTAACTCCATTAGTCTAGCCATTGCCGATATGACCCGTAAGTCGCTTCGCGATACTCCATACCATAGTACCAACCTTAGTTCATTACGAACGCTGGGCGCCGATTTAGCCAGAACACGATTTGAGGCAAATCCAGATCTTGTTTTACATCTATTTGATGCCGATACTATCATGGCCACCAACGATACAGTCAGGCAAACCCAGGCGATATTTAAGCAACACCCCGAGCTAAACTATTTGTTTTCTAATATGAGCAACGCCCCCACTGGCACAGAGCAGGCGCTTGTTGCCGATTCACCGCGAGAAAATGTCCGGCGAACAAAGAGCTATAATAGTGATTATGTGCATGGGTCACCACAGATTGCCTTTCGTATGCGCGCCTATGAAAAGCTAAAAGAACTTTCCGGTTGGAAGGATACAGGGTTCGAAGGCGACGAAGATCGGGATACATCACAACGGCTCGTGTATCACTTTGGCAAACTACAGGACGGGCTATTATTTGAAGCCAGCGCAGATTTACAGCCAACAGTCATGACTGGAGATCGGCTTGATGGCGCTGTAGATTCGGCTGGACGTAAGATTGGATATGAGGCTGCGGGTATTCGGCACATCACCAATGATATTGGTCGAGTCTATGAACTTCAAGATAAAATTGAAAACCTTATTTTAGCCGAACCGCCAGATAAACAGGCCAAGATTCGCTTAAGTTTGAGCAATGCTCGGCATCATTTTAAGCGAGAGCAGCAAGTGCAACAGCGTTTTAATCGCTGGCTATTAAAGAGTTTTGTCACTGCCGTCCAAATGGGCCACATATCCTTGGCTGAGGGTAAATTACACTACAATGATGGCCAGATAATGAGCTTGCGTGGGGGAGAAGCATTACTTCACTATATTAAATCCAACCCGGTTTTGATTAGTGAAACAGTCGCCGATTCTAGGGTAGTTGCCTATATCCAATCCTGCTTAGACAAAAATGATAGCTCAACCGCTGAATATACAGAAGTGCCACCTTTTTACCAGGCTATTGGAGAATATATAGGCGAAGTCAAACTGGTTAGTCAGTTGATTGAGGACGGGCTACTAACCAAACCACAACCGGAAATAAAAACCATATATGGTAAGTATCAACAGGAAACATGGCACCCACAGGATAAGCGAACAACTAAAGATCGAGTATCTTTTATGCACTCAATGGTAGCCGAAACCTTTGCCTTAAACGCAGTATATAAAATATTTTTCGAAGTTAAAGAGCTAGAGAGACAAAAGCGTGATACCTACAATTGGCCCGCCGACCCCAACGAGCAAGAACTCCGAATGAATTTCCCCGACTCCGAAACCCGGTGGCAAACCATGCAGCAATGGATGGATACTCAAGGAACAGAAATACCGCAACCAGTCTCCGCCGATCCAGTGGGAGAGTTGGGGCAATGGCAATCAGTTCCCATGTCAAAACTGCTCGGCCGATTACGCTCGGGTTTCAGAAGTCTAACCAAATCGCAGCGGTAAAGGAAAAGGTCGACAATGAAAAAGGGATTGCGGCTTTGTGGTCATTTCTTTACCAACCGAATGCAACATATGCTCCGCCGAGCTCCAATAAAAAGGTTATAGAGAAAGTCATAAGCTCATCCTTAAAATAGTCATCCACTGGGCGAAAAAAGCAAAGATTAAAACTAAGACCCAAAACACTGTCCTCTTAATGCTCACTACGAATCACAGAGTTATTTAGGGTTAATTATATAATTGCCACAATAGGGTATACATCCAATACCCTATTGTCATCCTCAATTAAATTGAGGAACCGCCATTATATAATTAAATTTATTAATAAATACTAAATACCAGATGCCATTTACTAGCCACCACATCAGCTTTAGCCAATGCCTGCCTGCTAGCCAAATTGACGGTTGCAATGCTACAATGTAACAAGATATAGTAACTATCCAACCAAGTAGTAACTCTGAGTTAATTTATTAAAAAGTTGAAGGAACTGCCCATGTTTACCTCTTTTAACGGTACCCAAATTCTCTTATCAATTATGATCGTCTTGCTCGGGATCACGTTAGTGATTGTTGGCATCCAATTATTTTTTGTGCTCAAAGACCTGCGCAAGAGTTTAGCCAAGACCGACCGAATCTTGTCTGACGTCGAGAAGATCTCGGCTAAAGCCGTAGTTCAGCAAGAATATGCCGATGAAATCTTACAAGCCGTTCGAGTTATGGCTAGCTCTGTTTCGCAAACCACAAGTTCAGTAACCAATGTAGCCGGGCGGATCATGGGCCCAGCATCGGTGGGCATGGCAGTGTTCCAGGCCGTAACCAAAATGATGGCCAAGCAAAAGAATCGCGACAAGGAGGACAATGGATAGCCATCGCCATCACCAAGACGAAGGATTTAATTTTGACGAACAACAAGCCGGGTTTGTCATGGGCGCGCTAGTGGGCGCGCTAGTGGGCGGTGCAGCGGCTTTATTGTTGTCACCAAAGAATGGCAAAGAAATGCGCCAGGTGGTAAAGAAGTATAGCAAAGAGCTCGAGCAAGAAGCTCAAGAATTAGCCAAAGACGCCCGAGGTACTGCTAATTCTTTTAGATCTGTCTTGCAAGAGGGAGCCACAGAAGTAATGGAGCAGGCTCCTGAGAAAATAGAGCAGGCTGGCTATCAAGCGCAGCAATTAGCCGATGAGCTCAGCCAACGTTTTGAATCTGCCCGGGATGTCGTAACCGAGTTAGCCGAAGCATTTCGAAGTGGCTGGGAAGAATATGGTGAAGATCAGCCCGAAGATGAACTCAAAGCAGCCCCGTCACTTCTTGGTGAAGATGAAGAGGTCGAGGAAGTTAAATCGGAGCCAACGCCCACCCCTAAGCCAGTCCTAACTAACTTTGATGAATTAGACGATGATGATGAACAGGAAGAGCCAGAAACGCATCCAGTTGCCCCACTCCAAGCTCGCCGTCGAACCCATACCGGCTCGGCCTACTCAATGCACTCAACCCCAACCATTGAGGAAGATCAGCCAGTTGCTAAGGCCACGCCAGCCAGTCATCGACCTACTAAAGATGAAGACCCCGCGCCTCCTAAACAATTAACCGCTCCAAGTTACACCACTCGAGTACTAGACGAACCCAAAAAAGTAGAAACGGCTAAGTCGCGGACAAAAACCGAAGACGCCTCAGCCAAGAAATCAACTGCAAACAAAAAGAAGCTCCTGTTTAGGCGATCGGCAAAGTAAACAATCTTCTCCGGAAATAAGTACTACTATCCGGGCGATTGGCAATAAATCGCCCGGCTCGCTTTACGAGCGCCCCAGTTGAATTGTCTCTGTAATTTTCATATAATCCAACCCTATGACCGGTAACGAACTGCGACAAAAATATTTAGACTTCTTTGCCCAGCGCGGACACAAAGTAGTACCAAGCGCCCGATTAGTGCCCGATAACGATCCAACTACCCTCTTCACGGGCTCTGGAATGCAGCCGATGCTCCCGTATTTATTAGGCGAGAAGAGCCCGTATGGCTCGCGCATTGTCGATTCACAGCGCTGTTTTAGGGCCGAAGACTTAGAAGAGGTCGGCGATAACCGCCACACCACCGCCTTTGAAATGCTTGGCAACTGGAGTCTGGGCGATTACTTTAAAAAGGAGCAATTGCAGTGGTTTTGGGAATTTTTGATAAAGGAAGTTGGTTTGAGTCCAGAGCGATTATATGTGACCGTGTTTGCTGGGGATGAAAAGTCTGGAATTGAGCGAGACGGTGAGGCGATTACTATTTGGGAGGATCTGTATCGGCAAGCCGGTATAGAGGCTACGGTGGTCGAAAGTGCAGAGCAGCAGGGAATGCAGGGTGGGCGTATATTTACCTACCCGGCAAAGAAAAACTGGTGGAGTCGAGCGGGGGTACCAGCGAAAATGCCAGCTGGTGAGCCGGGCGGTCCGGATAGTGAGGTATTTTACGAATTTACCGATGTTAAGCACGATCTGGCTTACGGTAAACATTGCCATCCCAACTGTGATTGTGGTCGGTGGATCGAGATTGGCAACAACGTCTTTATGCAATACCAAAAGCAGGGTGACGGTTCATTTAAGGAGCTGCCTCAGCGTAATATCGATTTTGGTGGCGGCTTAGAACGAATGCTCGCGGCCAAACAAGGTACGCCAGATGTATTTAAAACAGACTTATTTTGGCCGATCTTGGCTCAGATAGAGCAAGTATCTGGTAAAAAATATAACGGAGAATTTCAGTATGCCTACCGGGTAATTGCCGATCACTTAAAAGCTGCCGTATGGCTCGCTTCAGATGGAGTTATACCTTCCAATAAAATGCAAGGTTATGTTTTGCGGCGGTTGATTCGACGGGCCGTCCGGTTTGGTCGCGCGCTCGAAATTGACAAGCCGTTTACCGCCGAAGTAGTCAAGGCAGCGCAGGCAATATATAGTAATTATTATCCTCAGGTGCTGGGCAAAGAAATTGCTAAAATAATTTCGGATGAAGAAGAAAAGTTTTTAAAAACTCTAAACCGGGGACTGCGTGAAGTTCAAAAGTACGTAGATGGGGTGTCCGGGCAAAAAGTAGCCATTCAGGAGGTAGCAGCCAAAGCCTTCGACTATTACCAAACCTTAGGCCTGCCAGTCGATATCTTTATTGATGAACTCATGACTCGCGGGCACATCAATTACTCAATCGAAGAGCGTCAAACCATAGCCGAAAAATATCAAAAATTATTTGAGGCTCACCAAGAGCTATCGCGCCAGGGATCGGTCGGCATGTTTAAAGGTGGCTTAGGCTCCACTGGTGACAAAGAAATCCAATATCACACCGCTACCCACTTGCTCCAGCAAGCTCTCCGAGATGTACTCGGCGACAGCATCATCCAGCGCGGATCAAATATTACCACCGAACGTTTAAGGTTTGACTTTACCTCAGAGCGTCGGTTAACTCCTGAGGAAAAGCAAAAGATAGAAGAAATTGTAAATCAGAAGATTGCTGATCGCCTGCCGGTAAGTTTTACCGTATTACCTTTAGCTGAGGCAGAGAAGTCAGGAGCCATCCACGCTTTTGGTGAGAAATATGGTGAAGCAGTTAAGGTGTACTCTATTGGTGGAACGGTGGAAGGTAAAAGGGAGAAGGGTGAAGGGGGAAGCGTTGAGTTGGCCGGAGAAGCCGATGATATTGCGCCGAGGGATGAAGTTTACTCCCGGGAATTCTGCGGCGGACCTCATGTTGCCAATACCGCCGAGATTAAGGGTGTGTTTAAACTGCAGAAGGATGAAAAAATCTCACGCGATGTAGTGCGGATTAAAGCGGTTTTGGAATAAAATTGCTTTAATCAGAATTTAGAATCCGAATATGGTATTGATGAAAATGGCATGTTACTGTATTGTTATTCCTGGCTGGGCCAGGAATAACAATACAGTACTTTTTCTATCTTTTTCCACTATCCCGAAAACTGGTTCGAGATAGTGGTTGAGAGATGGGAGTCAAGGTATGACAGAGTCACAAAAACTGAAGAAGGCAGTGGCTATATTACGAGAGGCTGGCTATACGGTTGAGCCACCCAAGCCATCGGTTCGAATCTGCCAGAATTGTGAACAACCGGCGATTTGGGTCATGCATACTCAGTTTGCTGGATGTGGTTTCTTTTGCCAAGATCACGCGGAACTGCAGCCAGGCTTCGAGTCTCCTCCACAAGAAATAGATGAAGTCTGGGTTTTGTTAGTAGACGAGTACAAAAGAGCGACCAAGTTGCTGCTTGGCCAACTTATTGGGCACTCTTTTGCCACAAGCGAAGAGATGAAGCGAGAGTTGATCCGGCAGATCCTCAACTTGGGTTTAGCCAGAAACGCCCTACCTTTGTCAGGGTTCGAGACAAAGGCAATGCAGATCGGACGCGAGCAGGGCTGGATTGAGGAGCAGGCAGGCAAATACGTGGCCAAGCCTCCTAGCGATCCAGAGTATATCGCCAAATATGCCCCGGAGTGGTAGCCCACCAGCACGACCCCCGTCAGCTAATAGTTGATGGGGGTATTTTTACAACTAACTCAGTTTTTAACTGTGGATTGTCATCACTTGGTATCAGTAGTACAATCCCGCTATGAAGCCAGATTGGTAAAGGCGTTTGCGTCGAGTTTGAAAAGGGGAGTGGTGAGATGGTTGGCAACGACAATTCGCTCTTTTGGACAAATAGGCTGGCGGAGGCCAGAGGAAGGATTAGAGGGTTGGATACTTCTCACGCTTTGTTGCAATATCAACATCAATTGGACAAGGTCGAGGAACTACTGCGTAGAAGCATAGGATTGGTGGAAAAGCGTCGGTTGCAATCGAGTCACCGGCTTTTAGACCAACGGCGACAACGGTTGCAAAATCCGGATCGAAGGTTCGATGATGACCCGCTTTATACTGCGGATATAGCTCAGCTTCAGGAATTGGAGGATTATTGTATCAATAACCCTGATATGGCGTCAGTAGATCTAGTCTTACTTCATGGTAGATTGCAGGCTAGGCATAGAGCGGTTCAGCGTGTAGTTCGGCAGCGTTGAGTTGGCCGGAGAAGCCGATGATATTGCGCCGAGGGATGAAGTTTACTCCCGGGAATTCTGCGGCGGACCTCATGTTGCCAATACCGCCGAGATTAAGGGTGTGTTTAAACTGCAGAAGGATGAAAAAATCTCACGCGATGTAGTGCGGATTAAAGCGGTTTTGGAATAAATATTCTTGAAATGCACAGCGTCAAGCGGTTAGCTTTAGTGCCTAACTATGTCGATGAATACTCAATCTTTTTCCGACGTGCTAGAAACATTTCTAGCATAGCGGCTGAGAGATAGGAGTCGAGACATGGTCGAGCCGCAAGACCTTGAAGAGATGGTAGTAGTATTGCGAAATGCGGGTTATGTAGTGTGGCCGCCACTGCCAACTACATGGACCTGTGAAGACTGCGATTTAGAGGCGAAGTGGGTGGTGTACTCGCAGTTCGCTGGGCATGGGTTCTACTGCCAGCAACATGCCGAGAGCCAGCCGGACTTTGGAAGTCGGCACACCGAACGGGTTTGGGTGCTGCTCTCACTGGAATATGATCGGGCAACTTTGGCGCTATTGGCTCCACATGCTGGGCGCTCGTTCGACTCAGTTCCTGAACTGATGGCTTCGCTTAACTTGAGCGAGTTGTCAGATATGGCTAGAGAACCCCTTCCTAGAAGCTTTGAACAGCTAGCAGTGCGGCTGGGGTTGGAGAAAGGGTGGGTGATAGAGGTCAATGGTCGGTTTTCTATTCACCCATGGCTTGGCCGCTCCATGTGAATTATCTGCGGACGTACATGCCTTAGCACCCCTTCAGGAAATAGACTGGAGGGGTGGTTTCGTTTATCGCGACAAAATACTTTAAATTACTATCCTCATTATAGACCTATAGCATTTGACAATACGCTTATAAGATGCTATAATTTTGTTATAGGGAAGAAGGTTGTGTCAGTTGCAGATGACTGCAAGGCACACAGTTTCCCGGGAGAGACTTATGTCTCAGTTTAGCGGTGGCCTGGTTGCTCTGGCGGAGACCATCCTCCAGGGTGCGAAGGCACAAGATTTCTCGCTCGACCAAATTGAGCGAGCAATCTCAGGCTACAACGCCTCATCCCCCGTTCAGCGGTGGTCGTTCAAGCGTCACCGCAACGGTGCTTTGGCCAGGTGCGGCCGTCGCCGAGTCGATCTCCCTCGTCAAGGGGTTTTCGTTCAGCCCGATGATTGGGTGCTTGGTTGGGATGACAAGCTGGAAATGCCAGCCATCGAGATCACCTACCGAACCTCGGTTGGCTGGGGAGCCATCAAGCTCCTGGAGGAGATCGGCCTGCTGCACAGCGCACACCCAAACCGGGACCTGATTAGCGTATACATCCCCGATCGGATGGATTACGCCCGTCACTTCCTCCGCAGCGAAGCCGATCATGTTTTGGCCGGGCTGCAACGTGAGTTCGCTGCGGCCTTTATGGCTGAGCTCTCCAAGGCGTAGTTTGTACGTATCAACCCCCTCCCCAACTCCGGTTGGTGAGGGGGTGTCTTGTTTTTTAACCTATTGATAATCATGCTCATACTCTTGGCTACATCCTTTTCCTAACATCCTATAGGATTGACATTACACTTTCAGACTGGTATATAGGGCGTACATCTTTACTGCATCCTTGCCGTAAAGGACGTGCTCATCAAAGGTGGAGACATGATCCCGCTACTACTTCTCCTGGGAGCATTGATCTGTTTGGCTTGGTGGGTGGCGTTGAATTGGCGCCGCTGCCAGCACCGTAGGATTCTGGAAGAATTCGTGAGGGCACGGCATCCGGAGAGTTGGCTTAACTTTATGCCGACCAGCCAACCCACTGACCCATCTTCCAAGGTTTTTTTGGCACGATTTCGAGAAGGATGTGGGGTGGAGTGAAGCCGAGGAGATCCGGCGCCTTATGGGTGCCTGTGAGGTGCTTGGCATCAACCCGCCACCACGGTTTAACCGAGCGGTGGATAAACGCTTGAGTGAGGTGGAAGTTGGATACATTCCACTGGACTCTCACTCATAAATCCCTGTCCTATATGCCCCCACCCGATTAGGTTCGGGTGGGGGCGGTGTTGTTTTGTCGCTTTTTTGCGCTGGTTGGCGGCATGGTATACTATTAGTCTAAATTGTTCATGTGTAGAGTCATGCGACTTTTACCAGAATTATGAATCTGCCTAATCTGCCTACCCTTCCCCATCTTGTTTCAGACTTGCAACGATTTATTCCTCATCGAGGAGGTGGCTCTAGCGCTATCTATTCGGTAATAGATGTTGGTGGATCCATGGTCCGAACCGCCATTATAGAATTAACTAATGATGGCGTGGTTATTTTAGGCCGTGGCGCAGCCAAGCAGCAGCCAACCACTATGTATGGCGGGTTAGTGGGCAACCTACCCGCGTTAATTGAAACCATAGATGAAGCCTTATCTCAAGCCAATAATCGGGCCGGAGTAACCAGCGATCAAGCCATCTTGGGTCTAGGTGGAGCCATGGTCAATGGCGTCACCACCATGGTTCATCTCAACCGGCCACAAAGTCGAGACAAAATTACCAATAAAGAATTTAATTTAATCTTAGAGCGGATTAGTCAAACAGCTCTAGTCGACGCCGAAAATACCGCCAGCGAAGAAATGTCGATGGATAAAGAGGATTTACGCTTAGTCAATGCCGCCATAACCAGTATTAGCTTGGATGGTTATGCAGTCTCGTCCCCAATCGGCTTTAGTGGGAAAGAGGTTGAAATCTGCCTATTTAACGCATTTATAGCCGAAACCACTCTGGTTGTCTTGCAAAAGATCCTCACCGATTTAGCAATCGACTTAACCGCTATCACCTCAAGTTCATATGCCCTAGCGGAATCGCTTATTGCCTTGGCGCCTAAACCACAACAGGCGCAAGGATTAGTCGTGGATGTCGGCTCCGGAACCACCTCGGTCGCCCTAGTTGAGCACGGCGCGGTAGTGGGGAGTAAATCCTTTCCCTTAGGTGGTAAATCAATCACCAGTCATATATCCCAAGCATTACAGATGTCTCTAGAAGAAGCCGAAAAAGTGAAGCGTGATTATGCCGAAGGAAAAGTCCTAGAAGAGCAACAACGTAAAATACACCCCATAGTCACTGGCGAAGTAGATTTATGGCTGCAAGGGCTTAGTTTAGCTTTGGCAGACTTGCAACAAGGCAGCGACCCCTTGCCAGAACTTCTCTATTTGAGCGGAGGTGGCAGTTTGTTGCCCGATATTGAGCAACGGCTAAATCAAGAAAAATGGGCTAAAAAAGTCGGCTTTGCTACAAAACCTACCATTAAGCAGTTAAAAGTCGAAAATGTTCCCCATATCATAGATGAGTCACATGTCTTAGAGCCAACCGATACGTTATTGGCTTCACTGGCCTTATTCTGGCAACAGCGGCAACGAGAAGATGGCCATGTCTCGGCTGCCTTACAAAAAACCTTGGAATCGTTAGGATAAGCACTGCATATGAATCAGACAGAACACCAAGCCAACCAAACAAAAGTAACCGAACCTGCTATAGTCCAAGTGGCTCCAGACGAAGAATTAGGAGCACTGTTACAGCGACTGCGCCAAGAGGCTGCCACCGAAATTCGACTAGTCATTCCCGATCGTTCAATTATTGCCCAAGGATCAATTGTGCTCAAGCTGTTAGCCGATGTAGCCAGCAAACTAAATAAAGACCTGTTGGTAGTCAGCGATTCTCCTCAAATTCAAAGCCTGGCTAAGCGAGCCGGGTTGCAAGTAGAAGGTGTAGAGGCGGGAGATGTGGACGGTCATGGCTTTGTTCAAGGAGCAGACGTTGCCTTAGAGCAACCAGAAGCAACCGCGAACACCCCAGTCGCAACTCAGGCGGTAAAGTCTGAAGATACCGAAAATACTCTAAGCCAAAAAAACCAGTATAATCACGACCAATCTCTTGCCGCAGCGCCCAAGCCCGGGATATTTGCCAATGGTCTCAAGGGTTTTGGCGCTTGGATACTTGCCCACAAAGTTGGTCTAAGCGTAGCCACAGCCTTTTTAGTTATTGGTATTGGTGGGTTCTTGATGGCAACCTATTACCTACCTCAAGCCACCGTAACCCTATATACCCAAAAACGAACCATCGATCGAGATTTGCAAGTTACAGCTAATCCAAACGTGGAGGCCGTCGATAAAGACGAAATGGTAATTCCGGCGCAAATAATATCGGCCGAAGCTAGCCAAACCAAAACCTTTAAGGCTACGGGAGAGGACGAAGTTGGAGAGAAGGCAACCGGAGCTATTACAATTGTCAATAAATCCAGCGACGATAAACAACTTGCAGCTGGCACGGTTGTGGCCGCAGAAGATCAGCAGTTTACTCTAGACTCGGCAGTAGAGATCCCCGCTGCTCAAAGCGATTTTCTCGGTACCACCAATGGACGAGCCAACGCCACCGTAACGGCCACTGCGATTGGTCCTGAGTATAATCTAGATGAAAATACCGATTTTACCATTGGCGGGTTTGAAACCAGCACCCTTTCAGCCCGAAACCAAGATAGTTTTAGTGGGGGAACCAAAAAAACAGTCACCGTCGTAACTGAATCAGACCGCGAGCAAGCCTTAACCAGCCTAGCCCAAGAAGTTCAGTCCATGGCCACTCAATCCTTAAAACAAAAATTGTCCCAAGGCCAGCTAGTACTCGATGAGGCAGTAGAGTCGACCACCGAGTCTACCAATTATAGCCACCAGGTTGGAGCTGAAGTCAGTGAGTTTAGTTTAACCGTAACCGCCACCGCCACTGCTCCAGTAGTTGTAACTGCAGATCTCGAATCACTTCTCACCGAAGCCATCGAAGCCAAAGTTCCAGACGGATACGAACTAGCTAAGTCTGAGACAGAGATTGAGAATCACGTCTTAAATGTAGACGATGACGGCACACTCTACCTAACATCAACTTTCAAAGCCCAAGTAATTCCAGTAGTAGACACCACCGAGCTAATAGCTGATATTAAAGGGAAAAACCCAACCGCAGTTGAGGCTTATTTAAAGAACCAACCAAATCTCAATGGGTATGATATTTCGCTCTCCCCCAAGCTTCCTGGCCCGTTTTATCGCTTACCCAGCCTCGAGTCGCACATTAAAGTCACCGTTGAAGTTAAATAATTATTGGGGCGGTGCAATAATTATTTAGTTGGGAGTATGGTGTAGGGTGTCGAGAGTTAGAGCGGTCGTTGTTCTAATTAATAAAAACCCCATACTCCATACTCAATATCCCATACTTGTAATTCGAAAGCTTTGCTTTCGAATATGCTACTATAAATCTACTGCCCACCATTAACGCTATAATTTCAATGCTGGGTAATTTCATGGAATCTTCACGTGGACAATTTGTAAGAAGTATACCGCCAAAGGCTTTTCAGACTGAAGTGGTAGCGCAGTCTATCGATATCTCCTCGCTGGTAGATCAATATATCCAAGTCGTAAATATCCAACGGCCTGGCCAACTAGATAACCAGCCACGTGTAGAAGTTAACGAATCACTCGGCATTTTAGCCTTCGCCTACGAAAAATTACGAAATAGCGTCGAATATCGCGAAGACCAAGTGCTACTACGAGGGGCAATTAAGCGCATCCTCAAACGCCGACTAAATCCGCTCTGGCAATACGAATCAATCGCCAGTGCCTTAATCCGTGAGTTGATTTGGGCTCGGTATTTAAAAAACGATTCAATCCCCGAAACTAAAATCGAAGAAATCGAGTCCATTCTCCGCAAATATAATGTCTTACGCCTCTCAGTTATGAAGCTAAAGGATGCTGAAGACTGGCAAGATTGGATTTTAGGGATTGCAGCCTGCGACATCGAGCAAGTCTTAGTTGATCGCAAATCAAGCAATGCTCTGGCTGAGGTTATGTATCAAACATTTTCCCATCATGTCAGTCTTACTGGTATAGCCGAACACGAGCAGGATATCCAAATTTATTTAGCTATCCACCGGGCTTTGTTGAAATCTGACGCCATTTTAATGACCTATCACCTCTTTTTACTCAATGCAGTCGGTTGGAAAGAGGCTACCGAAGCCGAAGCAGCTCAGTATGTACCAGAGTTAGCTAAGTTAAGATCTTTGGTGGCAAGTCAACTACAACACCCCAAAGCCCAAGACTTAGCCCGAATCGTCAAGCGACACACACCGCCTTATATAATTTTGGCCGATGTAGTCAATGACGGCCCAGATTTAGCTCGGAGTTGGTTGGCCCAACCAGATCAACTGCGCGCTCGAGTGGAGTCGGCCTGCCAAACCCGGTATGGAGCCATGCGCCAACGAGTCGTTCGGGCGATTATCCGCAGTGCTATTTATATTCTAATCACCAAAATGTTAGTAGCTCTATTACTAGAGATACCTTACGACAATTATTTCTATGGCGCTATCCACTGGGGTCAATTAGCCTTCAACGTCGGTTTCCCCCCGTTGTTTATGGCTGCTCTTGGGCTAAGTATTAAGACACCCAGCCAGCGTAACACCGACATGATTTTTAGCAAAATGCTCGGAATTATTGCCGGCGAATTGCCACCAGAACAATATTCAGTGGCCAAAAAATCAGCCATTTTTAGTCCAATCATGACCACTATTTACTGGTTAAGCTCACTCGGGATGGTGGCATTGGTTAGTTGGGTATTATGGCAGTATGGCTTCACTCCAATGGCAATTGGCTTATTTATCTTCTTCTTTGGGGTAGTGGTATTTTTTGCCTATCGGGTACGCCAGATTGCTACCGAACTCAGCGTAGTTAAAGAAAAACAAAATATATTAGAAGGGCTAATCAACCTTATTACTCTTCCGTTTTTGCGACTCGGGTTTAAATTATCAGCCGAGTTTGGCAAACTAAACGTCTTTGCTTTCATTCTCGATGTATTACTCGAGGCCCCCTTTAAATTAATCCTAGATTTAACCGAACACTGGCTAAACTTCGTCCGCCAAAAACAAGAAGAAATGGTCGAGCGACAAGAATACTAAGCCAAGAGCTTAGTATTCTTGTCGTATATCGTATTTAGTATGTAGGCTGAAAACGGTCATTGCGAGCAGAAGCGTGGTAATCTTAACATAAAAGCCTATAGTGATATATAATATAGGCATAGCGCATTCGATGAACGCAAGGAGTAATTTCATGCGCGATCGCAACTTCGAAGACAAGCTTTCGTTTAGCCAGCAGTCGGAGCTGGGCAAGTTCCAATACTTACTCCAGCGCCTGCTGCGCCTGCAGCAAATAGGCCGAATCGATACGATTCGTGCTACCGTTGATGGGACAACGGTCAGCATGCTGGAATATCGTTACCGCCGGGTGTGGAGTAGGCGAATAACGCTCCAGCTTGCGCTAGATGAGCTCAATGGCAAATTGCGAGTGGTAAAGTCTAGCGCTGGCGAGACTCCATGCTATGTCAGCGGCGCTACATTCTCTCAGACCCTGGGCGATATAAATGATGCTATTCAGCTGGTCGAAATGGCGATCAGGGGAGAGGACTTCACCGTCTACGAAAACCTAGAAAAGGTGGCCGTAGACTACTAATCTCATTTACAATATTGATCATTATGATCAATCCGTTGGCGGCCCGGTTGGCCGCCTTTCTTATAGTTATATACATCCTACCCCCAAACACTGCTATTGTATAAATACAGAGATAAATATAAAGAATTATATAATAAATTATATAATTAATTTATCACGTCTCATTTACTTCTCATCTCCCCGTCTTTGCGAGCGAAGCGCGGCAATCTTCTATATCCCGCCAAGATTGCTCGTCGCTATCATTCTTCGTAATGACACTAAAGAAAGTAGTCAGCAGTCTAAAATCCATAGTCTCTAGTCTTCTGTATTCTGAATTCTAAATCCTTCCTCCTCATCACCCATAACCCATCACCCTCCAATCCTGCCTGCTATAATTAACCCATGAACTCACATCCGCCATTGCTCCTCTGTCTCGATTACGGCCTAGCCAAGGTAGGCGTAGCCGTGGGCAGCTTGGTACCAAGCACGCCGCTTGATGTCATCCGTTATTCCACCTCAGATCAATTAATGTCAGCCATTGTAAAAGTGGTTAGCACAGAAAAACCACAAGCAATTGTACTGGGGTGGCCCGCCGACCACTTAACCCAATCCACACCCCAAACTGAGAAGATCCGAGTCTTTGGTCAAGCGCTTGGCCGTTTGACCAGATTGCCAGTTGTATATTATCCTGAAACCCTAACTACTCAAACCGCCACTAAGCGCATGATAGCCGCTGGTGTGCCCAAAAAACGGCGTCGAGACAAAGAAGATAGCTACGCCGCCGCTGTAATTTTGGATAGTTACCTCCAGGGATTAGAATAATCCCTGGAAAATGCTGAATAGTAAATAGCAAATAGTAAAACAATAGCGAATATTAAAAATTCAATATTGAAATTTAGTTATTTTGCCTCCTATTGTTTAATTATTCAGTATTTCATTTATTCAATATTTGTCCGTCTATGTCAGAATTTCAATTTGCTCCACCAACCCTACACGCCGACGCACTTGCCCAGCAGGTCAAAGCTGAACGAGTCGGCCGTCGGATCCGTAAACGCTGGGTATTCTTACTGGTCGGCCTGCTGCTCATTTTGGCGGTTCCGGTCATCCTCGGATACATGTATGCCCGAGACGTCTATTACCCAACCGTAGCCTCTGGTGATTTGGTTAGCCTAGAAATTGCGGAAGGATCATCTATCGACCAGGTAGCAAAGCAGCTACTGGCTAAGGAATTAATTGACCAACCTCAGTTTTTTAAGCTATATCTGCGATTATCGGGCAGCCAAGCCGATATTCAAGCCGGAAAGTTTGAAATCCCCCAGTTTATTTCTATCGCAGATCTCAGCCAGCGCCTGGGGGTGGCAATGCGCGACCAAGTGATATTACGATTTACCGAGGGTTGGCGACGGGAACAAATGGCGGAATATGTTGAATCAAAATATCAAACAGGCGAAATTTCCTTTAGCGGCGATCAGTTCTCACAGCTAGCTTTACACCCCACCACTGCTCTACGGCAAAAATTAGGGAGCCGGTTGCCTGCCGAAGCCAGTCTTCAAGGCTTTCTCTTCCCCGATACATATCATATCGATCGTGATGCCACTGCCGAGGATGTATTGGCTCGGATGATTGATACGTATATACAAAAAGTGGGCCCACAACTGCAGGCTGGTTTTGTATCGCAAGGTTTAACCGAGTACCAGGCATTAATTTTAGCGGCAATCGTTGAGCGCGAAGCTTTCTCCGGTGAAGAGCGGCCAATTATCGCCCGAATTTTATTAAAACGACTACAGGCAGGGGAAATATTAGGCACCGATGCCACTCTTCAATATGCTCTGGGATACTCCGAGGAAGAGGATCGATGGTGGAAGCAGGGCATAACGGTGCAAGATCTAGAACTCGATTCACCGTATAACACCCGAAAAGTAGCTGGATTGCCACCCGCGCCAATTTGCAACCCGAGCATAGAAGCAATTAAGGCTGTAGCCGAGCCAGCCAGCACACCCTATTTGTATTACTTACATGATCAGGATGGGGTCGTGCATTATGCCGAAACACTAAGTCAACACAACGCTAATGCCGCTCGGTATCTACAGTAGTTATCTCAAAGAATAGCCTAAATTCAGATTTAGCTATTATGGCAGTGAATATTTAGCCTGCCAGATATTTTTATGCCCCATCTATTGTATAATAAGCCCAGCTAGGCCGTTTATCTGAAGTAAAGCTTTTGATGACGGGTATGTATTAATTGTATGTCCGCCCTACACGAAACTACAACCAAATCAATTATGGTGATAGAGGATGACCAAGATATTTCCGATGCCCTTGGATCCATTCTCAGCACGAAGGGGTACGCAGTGATTCCAGTGCGTCGGGTAGACGAACGGTTCGATGAACATTTTGTCGCCGTCATGCCGCAATTAATCTTGCTAGATATTTGGGTAGGTGGTGGTGACGGCCGCGAAGTAGCAAAAAAGTTGCGCAGCCAAGAAGCCACCAAAAACATTCCTATAATTGTCGTTTCGGCTAATATCTCAACGCCACAAATCGCCCAGGAATTACAACTAGACGATTTTATTATGAAACCATTCGATGTCGATCACCTGCTAGCCACAGTCGAAAAACACCTCACGGCTACTTCGTAGCCGAAGGTAAAAGTTAAAAGGCAAAACTCAAAATCACAACTTAAAGCTTAAAAGCCTTAAATCCTAAATCCTAAATCCTAAATCCTAACCCTCCTTCCTCGTCATTGCAAATAAAATGAAGCAATCTTCTCTATCCCCACTAAGACCTGTCCGCCATGCTTTCGCCAGTGAAGCAGACAGGTCAGGCTGGCCCTCAGAGTCACATCCATACATCATCCTAGGAAGATTCCTCCGCGTTGGTCGGAATGACGGGCAGGATTGGGTTGAGATGACTAGGGAGGCTTTAACTTTTGAGTTTTGGTTTTGAATTTTAACCTTTGGCGTCGACATCCACAATCCTGTCCTCAAGCTTCCCTCTCCATCCAATGCGCTCTTGACTTCCTCATTAGTATGTAGTAATGTGTCCGTACTAAATTTAGTGGGTAATACGTTTCTGAAACGAGATATTTGCATATAAAAACAAAAGTGATATACGTAAAGGCACAATCCTGACAGTGGAAACGTGTCTTAATTTTGTTGTTGTATAAAAACCACCAAGCACATTTAGTGATCGCTGCGTCATTAAAAAGTTTTAGTGACGAAAGCACATCGGCAGCAAGTAAGAAGTAGTAGCGGCGAGTCAAATGGGCCGACGAACAAATCTTCGAATTTAGTTGACGTAAAAGTTAACCTAGATCTGGTCAATCTGGTAACTTTTATGCCGGTGGGTAGAGAAACAAAATATACGCGAATACTGACATCGTACCTGAAAGCTAATCAGCTGTTGATGGGTATCTGGCTTGTCTTGACGTGAGAAGATACTAGATTCTACCAGACATAATAATTAAACATGATAAAGAAGGCGGTATTTTGCTTATGGCACGATCAAAAGATCACCTATCTACAGCAATGAAGCGCACCTATCTAGGAAGCTCCACTGCAGGATTAGATCTCCCCAATCTAATCAAAATTCAACACGATTCGTTTAACTGGCTGGTTAAGGAAGGGGTAAACGAAGTCGTTCGGGAAGTAGTCCCCATCGACGATTACACCGGAAAAAACTTGTCATTAGAACTCAGCGACGTTCGATTTGAAGATCCTAAATACACGGTCGAGGAAGCCATTTTAAAGCGCGCTAGCTACGAAGCCGCCATGATGGCGAATGCAAGGCTGATCGATAAGATGAGTGGCGAAGTCATTGAGCAAGAAGTGTACCTTGGTAATTTACCACTCATGACTCCCAACGGTACTTTTATTATTAATGGTAATGAGCGCGTAGTCATTAACCAACTCACCCGCTCTCCAGGAGTCTTCTACTCCGCTGTTACCGATCCTTCCAGCGGTCGCAATCTTTACACTGCCTCACTCCGACCAACCCGAGGTAGCTGGATTGAGTTCGAGACTGCCAAAAGTAATGTTTTAACTCTCAAAATTGACCGCCGTCGCAAGATGACCGCTACCACCTTATTGCGGGCTTTTGGCGCTGGCAGCGATGACGAGATTAAAGCCTTATTTGCCGATGTTGATACCGATGAAGAACGTCACTTTATCGAAGCAACGCTAGAAAAAGATCCAACTCACAACCAAAACGAAGCCTTTGTAGAAATCTACTCCAAAATGCGACCCGGCGACCCGGCTATTCTGGAAAATGCCCGCTCCTTCTTTGAAGCACTCTTCTCCAACGATCGCCGCTATAGTTTGGGCAAGGTTGGGCGCTATAAGATGAATAAGCGGTTAAACCTAGACAGTACCAACGATCCCGAGCACTGGCTCTTAACCTTAGAAGACGTTGTGGCGACAATCAAGGAATTAATCCGACTCAATAACACCCAAGGTGAGGCAGACGATATCGATCACTTGGCCAATCGCCGAGTTCGCCAAGCAGGTGAGCTAATTCAGCACAACCTGCGCATTGGAGTACTACGCTTAGAGCGACTAGTTCGAGAGCGCTTAAGTGTGGCTTTGGCCGAGCGTAAGCTATCGCCATCACTACTAGTCAACGCCCGCCCAATTGTGGCATCGCTCAATGAGTTCTTTGGCTCATCGCAGCTGTCTCAATTCATGGACCAAATTAACCCCTTGGCAGAGATCGAGCATCTTCGTCGCTTGTCCGTGTATGGACCAGGTGGTTTAACCCGTGAGCGTGCCGGATTCTCGGTTCGAGATGTTCATTCTTCCTACTATGGCAGAATTTGTCCAATTAAAGTACCAGAAGGGGCCAGTGTCGGGCTCCTATCAGCCCTTGCCACGCATGCCCGACTAAACGAATATGGCTTCATCGAAGCTCCATATCGTAAAGTGGAGCACCGCGATGGTGGCAGCTATTTAACCGACCAAATTGTGTACATGGATGCAGCCGACGAAGAGCAATATCGGATTGCCGAGGCTACCGTCGAAACCGATAAAAATGGCAAGCTACTTGGCACCCGTGTCAACGTCCGCTACCAGCGGGACTTCTCCAGTGAGTTAGTTGGCAATGTTGACTTTGTTGATGCCACCCCATCACAGATGGTATCTATTTCCGCTGCCACCATTCCGTTTATTTCTTCAGATGTTGGAAAGTTCCCTTTAATGGGTTCAAACATGGCCAACCAGGCAGTGCCGTTAGTTAATCCCAGCGCTCCACTGGTCGGCACAGGTATGGAACGCGCCGTAGTGGTTGATTCTGGTCGAACAATTGTCGCCGCAGACGCCGGCGAGGTAACCTTTGTTGATGCGCGCAAAATCGAGGTTGCCTACCAGAATGGCGAGAAGGGTACCTACTACTTAGAGAAGTTTAAGCGAACCAACGCTAACACCTGTTACAACCAGGTGCCGGCTGTCACTACCGGCCAAAAAGTAGCCAAAGGTGATGTCTTAATCGATGGCCCATCCAGCGCTGTTGGCGAATTGTCGTTAGGCCGCGATCTCCTAACCGCCTTCATGCCTTGGGAGGGCTTTACCTACGAAAACTCGGTCGTCATTAACCAACGCCTACTCGAAGAAGATTTGCTTACCTCTATTCATATTGAGGAATACGAAGCGAAGGTTATGGACACCAAGTTGGGCCCAGAAGAAATTACGCGCGATATTCCAAATGTCGGCGAAGAAGCGCTAGCTAACTTAGACGAGTCCGGTATTGTCTATATTGGAGCCGAAGTCTCTCCTGGAGATATTTTAGTCGGCAAGATCGCCCCCAAGGGTGAAACCGAGCTAACCGCCGAAGAGCGCTTACTCCGCGCCATTTTTGGGGAAAAGGCTCGTGAAGTTCGCGACACCTCTTTGGTTATGCCTCACGGCGACCGGGGTGCAGTCATTGACATTCAAATCTTAGACAAAGAAAAGGGCGATGAGCTCGATCCAGGCGAATTAATGTCGATCAAGATTAAAGTAGCTCAACGTCGCAAGATTACAGTAGGAGACAAGATCTCTGGCCGTCACGGCGAAAAAGGGATTATTGCCAAGGTCTTACCACCCGAGGATATGCCGTATATCGCCGATGGTACGCCAGTCGATATTATCCTAAATCCAATGTCAATTATTGCCCGAATGAACGTTGGTCAGATTGTAGAAACTCACTTGGGACTAGCCGCATCAGCCAATAACGAGCATTATGCCGTCCCAGTATATGAGCTTAATTCGACCAATTCAGTCTTAGAAGAGTTAAAGAAAGCTGGGCTACCAGTCTCGGGTAAGTCGGTGCTCTACGACGGTCGCACCGGAGACCCCTTCGATCAACCGGTAACCGTGGGTCAGGCTCACATCATGAAACTGATTCACTTGGTTGAAGATAAAGTGCACGCTCGTTCAACCGGTCCTTACTCGCTCATTACCCAGCAGCCGCTAGGCGGTAAGGCTCAAATGGGTGGACAGCGACTAGGAGAAATGGAAGTTTGGGCCCTAGAAGCCTATGGTGCAGCCAATACCTTACAGGAAATGCTAACCATTAAGTCCGACGATATTGTTGGTCGAGCCAAAGCCTTTGAGGCTATCGTGAAAGGTATCGATATTCCTCAAGCTCGAATTCCCGAGTCATTTAAGGTTCTAGTGAAAGAGCTAAACTCACTAGGATTGGCCGTCGATACCATTGGTGAAGTGGTCGAAACCGATGAGGGTGAACAGGCTATAGAAGAGCAAGATGCCGGAAGTGAAATTACAGAAGCAACTGAGTCCGAAGACGACGAAGCCACGGTTGCAGAATTAACCGAAGAAGCCGAATTAGCCGAGGAAGCCGAAGAGCTAGCCGAAGCGGCCGGCAGTGAAACGGAGTATGTTGATTCTCCTACCGACAACGCACATGTGCTAGACCCCGAAAAAATCAAGGCAGAAGTATCTGAATCCGAGGATTCACAGGAGGAAGCATAAGATGACTGAATTAAAAGACTTTCAGGCACTAAAAATCACACTCGCTTCCCCGGAAGACATAAAGCAGTGGTCATTTGGTGAAGTAGTGAAGCCAGAAACTATTAACTACCGAACCTTAAAGCCAGAAAAAGATGGCTTATTTGACGAACGCATTTTTGGACCGGTGCGAGATTTTGAGTGCTACTGTGGTAAATACAAGCGGATCCGCTACAAGGGCGTGGTTTGCGATAAGTGTGGCGTCGAAGTGACGCACTCCAAGGTTCGACGCGAGCGAATGGCTCATATCTCCTTGGCCGCTCCGGTAGCCCACGTCTGGTTTTTCCGTGGTGCGCCGTCCAAGATGTCGCTGCTTCTAGATATTAGCCCTCGTAACATGGAAAGTGTCATCTATTTTGCTCAGTATTTAATTGAGAAAGTAGACGATGAGGCCCGCGAGCAACTGTTAAACGATCTCCATACTCGTTTGGCCGAGAAAAAGCAAGAGTTAAAACAAGATGCCGACGATCGCATTGCTGAGCTAGAAACCGAGGCTAAAGCCGAGGATGCAAAAAGCGCCAAAAAGAAGTCAGAATCAGCCGATATCCAGCGTCAAGAAAAGAACCTTAATCTTAAAAAGCGCATTAACTCGGTTAAGGAAGATTTAGGCAAAGAACAGGCCTTGCTCGACAAATCTTTCCATGATCTAGAAGCGCGCATCCGCTCACTCAAGCCGCTAGACTTACTGTCGGAGAACGACTATGCCGAATTAATCTTCTGGGATGCCGACCACATTGTTGAGGTTGGCATGGGAGCCGAAGCTCTCATGCGGGCTCTGGAAAAAGTAGATTTAGATGCCCTGACTCAAGAGTTAAAACAAGAAACCAAGAGCCCATCCTTAGCCAAGCGAACTAAAGCCACCAAGCGCTTGCGAGTGGTTGAAGGCTTAAAAATGGCTCGGATTAATCCAACCTGGATGATTATGACCGCCCTACCCGTTATTCCACCAGAGTTGCGACCGATGGTTCAATTATCGGGTGGTCGCTTTGCCACTTCCGATCTAAACGATTTATATCGTCGGGTTATTAACCGTAATAACCGCTTAAAGCGCTTAATGGATCTAGGTGCACCCGAGATTATTTTGCGCAACGAAAAGCGAATGCTTCAAGAAGCAGTAGATGCACTCATCGATTCGTCACAGCGTGAGCGTCGAGCTGGTACTCGCCGAACACAGCAGAAGATGCGATCGTTATCCGAAATGTTAAAGGGTAAGCAGGGGCGCTTCCGCCAAAACTTGTTGGGTAAGCGCGTCGACTATTCCGGCCGCTCGGTTATCGTTGTTGGCCCAGAGTTGCGCTTAGACCAATGTGGTCTACCCAAAGAAATGGCCTTACAGCTATTTAAGCCCTTTGTTCTGCGCGAATTAATTGCCCAGGGGTTTGCCCCAAATGTGAAGAGCGCCAAGAATGTTCTGGAGCGTCGTGAAACCGAAGTTTGGGATATCTTGGAACAAGTATCGGCTAACCACCCCATTATGCTAAACCGGGCCCCAACCTTGCACCGTCTAGGTATTCAGGCCTTCTATCCGGTACTCATTGAAGGTAATGCTATTAAGTTGCACCCAGCAGTCTGTAATGCCTTTAATGCCGACTTCGATGGCGACCAAATGGCGGTCCATATCCCCTTGTCAGCCAAATCCATTGAGGAGGCTGAGCAATTAATGCTAGCTCGTCATAATATGCTTAAACTATCAGATGGCCAGCCAGTAATTGACATGAAGAATGAGTTTGCCATTGGTCTGTACTACTTAACCGTCGAAAACAAGAACGCGTTAGGTGCAGGTCGGCGCTTCCTCTCTACCGAAGAAGCGATTTTAGCTGAGCAAAACCACGCTGTTCATGTACAGGCTCCGGTCAGTGTCTGGATGGAAGGTAAAGAAGTTCAAACCACGGTCGGTCGAATATACCTAAATGAAGTACTACCCGATGGCTTGCGCTACGCCAACATCGCCGTTGACCGTGGAGCAATGCGCACCTTATTAGCCCGAGCCTTCGAAGACTATGGTATCAATGAAACCGTCAAATTAGTCGACGCATTCAAGGATTTAGGTCGTTACTATTCAACCAAAGCTGGAACCAGCTTTGGCGTAACCGACTTCCCAACTCCAGCCAAGCGCGAGAAGTTGCTTGAAGATGCCAATAAAGAACTCGATGTTATCGAAAAGAACTACAAACGTGGTTTAACTACCATTCGCGAACGAAATAACCTGATTATTGCCTTGTGGAGCCGGGTTACCGAAGAAGTTGGCGATGAGGCTTTGCGCCAAGTAGACCCTAATTCAATTATCTCTTTAATTGTGGCGTCTAAAGCTGGACGAGCCAACCGCGAAACAGTTAAGCAGTTAGGTGGCATGCGTGGGTTAATGAACGATTCTATGGGTCGAATTATCGAAACCCCAATTAAGACCAATATTATTGAAGGCTCAACTGCCTTCGAGGGCTTCATTGGCGCTCGAGCTGCTCGAAAAGGTTTAATCGACACCGCTCTTATGACGGCCGAAGCTGGGTATCTAACTCGACGTTTGGTAGATGTGTCACACGATGTCATTATCCGTACCGAGGATTGTGGTACCAATAATGGCTTAACCATTGCTCGTGGCGAGGGATGGGAAGACCGACTTTTGGGCCGAGTGACAGCCCAAACAGTGGAAGATGCTAAAGGCCAGCCAGTAGTCTCAGCCAATACCCATATTACTCAGGCTGAAATCGATACCATGACCAAAGCTGGGGTAGAGGAAGTAGTTATTCGAACGGCGTTAACCTGCCAAGCCCGTTACGGTATTTGTGCTATGTGCTACGGTCGCGACTTGGCTACCCGCCAAATGGTTAAGATGGGGACTGCAGTTGGAGTTATCGCTGCCCAGTCAATTGGTGAACCAGGAACACAGTTAACGATGCGGACCTTCCACAAAGCTGGTGTAGCCGGTAAGGATATTACCCAAGGTCTTCCTCGGGTTGAAGAGTTATTCGAAGCCCGTACGCCAAAAGAGCCGGCAATTTTGTCCGAAATCTCTGGTGTAGTACACCTTGATCAAGCCGAAGTTAAGACGGTCATTAAGGTTGAGTCGGTGGAGACTCTATCTGAAACTATTACCTTAGCCGAAGGCGAAACTGCCTTAGTCAAGAACAACCAGCAGGTAGTTAAAGGCCAGCCAATCATTAAGCCAGCTTCGGGTGCCGAAGTTAAAGCTCGCGACAATGCCAAGGTTAAGTTATCAACCAAGGGTGGTGTAACTACTCTAACTTTGGGGTATGAATTGCGCGATGAGCGCGAGTATCCAGTTGGCGTTGGTGTGGCTATTCTGGTAAATGAAGGCGATAGTGTTAACGCTGGCCAACCCTTAACCGAAGGCCACTTAGACTTGCGTGAAATGCTCTCTATTCGTGGACTCAAAGCCGCTCAGCAATACATTTTGGAAGAAGTTCAAAGTGTGTACAAGAGCCAGGGTATTGATATCCAAGACAAGCACACCGAAATTATCGTCCGCAAAATGTTCGATAAAGTTCGCGTCCTGTCTTCGGGCGACTCAACCATGATGCCTGGTGATTTAATCGAAAAGATTAAGTTCGAAGAAGAGAACGCTCGCATTTTGGCCGAAGGTGGAGAGCCAGCCGCAGCCGAGGTGACGATTATGGGTATTACCCGATCATCTCTGTTAACCGACTCCTGGCTATCGGCTGCTTCCTTCCAGGAAACCACCTCGGTTCTAACCGATGCCGCCACTAAGGGCAAGATTGACCGACTAGTCGGCCTCAAAGAAAATGTCATTATCGGCCGACTTATCCCAACTGGGGATAACGCGCGGATTGAATAAAATTCAATCTGCATAAACCGTCATCCTGGCCTTCGGCTCTGAGGCTCAGGTCATGACTATGAAGCTTGTCGAATAGCTCGAAGAGAGCGCAAGCAAATGGATCTGTAACAGCCTCGAGGTAACACCCGGGGCTGTTGTGGTTTTACCAGTAGGCAAGTAGGCAAGTAGGCAAGTAGGCGAGTAGGCGAGATAGCTAGATTGCAAGAGTGACTTCGCTCCTCATTCCCCACCCTACCTCCCCGCCACTTCCGCCATTAGACTTGCAGGCTGAAGCTCTGAATCTGCAACGCTTGCGTCGCGCGGGCAGGTGATGAAGCCACGGGCTTTAACCTGTGGAGAGTCATTTCCGCCCACACCCTGTCATTCCTGCGCCGCAGGCTCTGAGCAGAGTCGAAGAGGGGGCGGGAATCTAAACGCTTGGATTTACTGGGCGAGTTTCTGGAGACTTAGTTTAAGTAATTTTGAGTATCCGTCATTGCGAGCAAAGCGCGGCAATCTTGGTTGTTCTCTGTTGCAATACTCGGCGGAATAGTTTTTGTCTATCTTATGCTTACTGTATACTCTTCTCTGTTATAATTCACTCCATAATGACTGATTTACTCCAAAACCACCTTACCCAAATTGCCCGGCAGCAAATTCCAGATAACGATCCTGCTCACGATATCCACCACACATTGCGCGTTTTAGCTAATGCGCTCAACATTGCCGCCGCCGAAAATGCCGACTTAGATGTTATAGTGCCCGCGGCGCTATTTCATGATGTCATAACCTATCCTAAAAATGATCCACGTTCCACCCATGCCCAAGAGGAAAGTGCCCAGGTTGCGCGACAAATTCTCAAAAAAATCGATGCGTTTCCCTCAGCCAAGATCGAGCTGGTGATGGAAGCAATTCGACTATGCTCGTTCTCAAAGGGAATTACCCCCGACCACCTAGAAGCCAAGGTGCTACAAGACGCCGATGGTTTGGAAGCAACTGGGGCCATATCTATCATGCGGACCTATGCTTCGACTGGGCAAATGTCTAGACCTTTTTACCATCCGCAAGACCCCTTCGCTCAGCATCGGGATGTTGACGCTAAATCGTATGCGTTAGATCTATTTTACGAGCGATTGCTAAAAGTAGAAGAGCGGATGCACACAAAATCGGCTAGAGCCATTGCTCGTCGCCGCACCAAATTCCTCCACCAATTTTTGGATGAGTTTAAGGTAGAACTCGAAGGAAAATAAACTACCAAGTCGTATGCCCTAGGCAGCATGAGTGGCATAAGTAAGCCAGGTTGGTTTGTTACGGAGATATATAATAAAATAATATGCGTTTAATTACCCTATTTGACGGCCGTAGCCGTCGAGAAATAATAGCAACCGGGTTATTGGTGGTGGCAACCTTGTGGGCACTACGGTTCGACTACACCTACTCCATGTTGCCTTATAATGTAAAGGCTGGCGATACTTTAGAGACTATTTTAGACCAGCACCTGTTCCATAACCCGGTAATTGCCAATGCCAGCATCGATTATATTAGCGCGACCCAATCGGCATACGATGTTGACTATGTCATGAAGAACATAGGCCGTGAAGGCGGATATAGGATTGAGGTGTGGTTTAATCAACTTTCTATTTATGGGCCTAATAACGCTATGGTGGTGCGCTCTAATCTACTAGTCTCATCAGTCTTATTGAATCATTTACTTCAGGTAGCAGTACATAATCTAGTTGTCATCGTACTTGCCGGATGGGCCTGGCTTGTGCTCAAAGAGTATGACTTCCGGCTTAATACAACGTGGAGGCGGGAAGTAATGTGGCCGAGCGTGGCGCTTATTATATTAGCTCCTGTGTTGTTCATCGTAGTTGTATATACGTTACTGATTATCGTAACTTCAGTGCTATAGAAAGGTTCATAATATGCCAAGTGTTGGAAGCTTTGCGCCTCGAGCAGTCAATGTCGAGCTTTTTGAATATCGCTACACGATTTTGGTGGGGTACATTCTGTTTGTCCTATTTGTGCTTAGCTTGTATCGGGGATATCGGACCAGGCAACGGATGTGGTTTGTGTCGGCCGCTTTGTTGGGCTTGGGAGGGCTGAGTCTGTTTTTGCTTAATCTGTATTTATTAGGCGTTCCAGTAATTGGTTAAGGTAATTGGTCTGGCGAATACTCCGCCAGACCAATTCGTTAATCCTAAAATGGATCAAGGTCAATACCAAATTTGGCTTTAACCAAAGCCGCCACTCGCTCCTGCTCTGCAGGGGCAAAGTCTTCCAGTGCCTGGGTCCACCACAACGTGCGATGGGAATCATCGGTGAACACCAAGCAGACCCAGTCACTCCGACCGTTGTCTGACTGGTACACCTTAACCCCATCCACCACAACCTCGTACGGGGCCACCAAACGCAAACCGTGGCTTGGTTGGATCCGCACCTGTGGGGTGCCTGCTGTCGGCGACAGAGCTATTGGATGCAACGCCGTTATTGGTACCATCTACTCGTTCCTTTCCTAATGGCCTCTCGGGGGTATTAAACACAATAATCGTTGCCGTTAGCCCGATAATTATGCCACTTTAACCCGCATTCGTCAATACCTAGTTGCCATTATGTTGTTGGAAAATGTCTGAGTTAATAACGATTAATTATATAATTAATTATATAATTAAATTTATCCTATACCATAGCCATCCAGGGCCAATAGGATTGTCAGGATGCTGCCTCCTACCAATACACAACAAGCTAATCCATTTAGCGATATAATAACCTCACGAAAAGTATTCGAATTTCATTGGCGAGAACCTCATGCAAAGCAGCACGCTACAAGATTTACATATCTGGTTTAAGAAATTGGCAGAATTACCCAGCCTGCCCGCCGTTCACAATATATATTCTGCCAAATCCAACAATGGCATTATTCGACTACATAACCTCAAGCGATATTTTGAGGTTATGTTGCCACACCAGCCCCAAGTTCTATTAGTAGGCGAAGCACCCGGCTATCAGGGAACCTACCGCACCGGTGTGCCATTTTGCAGCGAATCAATTCCACTTGGTCCTCCTAATCAATTTAACTTATTTGGCGGAGAGGCGAATGGATTCCATCGGGTTTACCATGGGGACAAAGTATGGAAAGAGCCTAGCGCCACCATTGTCCAGCGAACGTTAGACGAAATTAAAAAGCCAATACTCATTTGGTCTACCTTCCCTCTGCATCCACATCAACCAGGCATCGAATTATCCAATCGAGCGCCTAATCTCCAAGAGATAACACTGGGCAGTCAGCTACTCCAAGAACTCTTAACTATTCTTCAGCCGCCACAAATAGTGGCAGTGGGTAATATCGCGCACAAATGTTTAACCTCAATCGGCATCAAAACCGCCAAAGTTCGACACCCTTCACACGGCGGAGCAACCCAATTTCGTCAACAACTACTTCAGCTAGTAGCCGAGTAAACCTTGACCAACCCTTGCTCGCCTCGTTTAACCTCAAAGGTTAAATACCTTTGAACCTAGGTTGCTTGATTCAGTTTCCATCCTGTTATACAGGCTTAAATCACCCAACGCATCCTCATTAGCTTCAAGTAACAAGTGTTGATCTGCTTTTAGTCTCCTCTGATAGTCGGCTCTATCTAGGATGAACTGCTTGTACGATTCAGTGTTGTGGGAAAACGAATCAAGAATCGGATCTAAAATAGTAAAGCTATTGTCGCGAAGCTTGAGATATTCAGGCAAAGATGACCAAGGATAACTCCACAACTCGTCTATAGTTGAAACCGCATGCGACGTGTAGGGATTTAAATGAATATATCTTGATACATGGGTAAGCTGCGTAGCTGTTTCGATTCTGACAGATTTAAATCTAGTATGGAATAAGGTGCCAGAGCAGCTATGCTTGGCATTATAGTAACGAGTAAAGCTATTTTGAAATTGGCTTAGAAAAGTAGAAATTCCATTGCTAGTATTTTGCTGTAGGAGCAGGTGAAAATGGTTAGGCATTAAACAGTAGGCCAGAATACCCACCATTGGCTTATTTTGGTTCTGACCTGCAATCACAAGATGCCGATCTTGTGCATTCATCACTAAAAAGCGAGATAGGCTAACAGTGTTGTTAAAAAGATAATAGTGCAATGCTTCAACGGCTCGACGGTACTCAGTTGAATTTGTAAACGTCGGCTGGTGATTTTGCCCTCGATTAAAGACATGATATATCTGTCCGTTTACAAGCGGTTGTCGTTTTTGCATATGCCTCCAGTGAATCTGAGCAGAATATATGAATTGTTGCAGGTATACGCTACTCTCAGAATCTTGTCAATCTTAACTTCTTCAGGCAACCTAGGTCCAAAGCTATATCACCTTTGAGGTTAAATGACTTTGAACCTAGGTTACCTGATATATGTGATAGCACTTAATGATCGAAAATCAAAACGGTAAACGTCAAGTATGTCTAGTGCAGCTAAAAATGAGGGGGTAGTGGGGATGAGGGTTTACACCTAAGCGATATGAGAGGCGGCTATTAATTGAATAATCAAAGATGGTAAATAGCAGAGATTGCCGTACGAAGCTCTTATGCTGGTTAAATCTACAGCCCCTCTAGAAATGAAAAGAATTAGTCCAGGGTTGGACGATGATGAGCAGTTGCCAGAAGCTCGTCTAAATCGAGTGGCTTAGTATACATTTCTGGCTTACCATTGGCTTTGCGTGGCCAATCTTCTTTAGGGCGATCCCAGTAGAGCTCTAAGCCGTTGCCATCTGGGTCTTCTAAGTAAATAGCCTCACTCACTCCATGGTCAGCCGCTCCCGTAATAGGATAGTTGTGCTTTGTCAGTCGCTCGAAGGCCCGGGCTAACTCTTTACGAGTTGGATACAAAATCGCCGCGTGATAAAGACCAGTATGTCCCTTAGGTGGACGCCCCATCTGACTTTCCCAGGTATTAAGGCCAATGTGATGATGATACCCACCCGCCGACAAAAAGGCTGCATGGCCAAAGTCATCCACCACTTCAAAGCCCAACACATCTTGATAAAACTGAATCGATTTAGCTACATCGGAGACTTTTAAATGAACATGGCCAATTTTAGTTTCGGGATGAAGTGGCTCCGCCATAGCCTTACTCCTCCAGAAATTTAAGACCAGTAAACGACTTGGCTAGTAAGATAAATTCCGCATCGTGCTCGGCCGAATAGCTATAAGTAACTACTAAATTTGGTTCCTGTTTCGTAGGGTTATTTCCAGGTTGGAAAGGAGAAGCGAAGAATGCCATGTACGCATCTGATCCACAGTCAGAGGTCATGACTACTGGCTTGCTGCCAAAAGTATAAGATTTATCTACCGTTTGTCCACAACCTATAAGCTCGAATGGGTACCCCACTACCACAATCTCCTGTCCATTAGCGGATAAGGCCAGACGCTCGTATTGGCGAGTATTGGCTTGATCGTAGGGATGGCGGACAAACTCTTCTTGCAGTTGCCAGTCGGCGGGGTACTTAAAAGAATATGCGCCATCTTTTTGGGTGTAGGTTTTCCACCCAGCTGTTGGGTCGGGTGTGGGGGTTGGCGTTGGATTTGGTGTTGGGGTTAAACTAGGAACGGGCGTTGGGGTTGGCGTGGTTGTAACAACTGCTTGGCCCGACGTAGGTTTAGAAGCCGGCGAGGTGCCATTTTGGTTGGCTAAAATGTAACCACCAACACCTCCGGCCACCAGGGCTATTCCGATTACAACCACCGCAATCAAACCAAACCGGTTTATGGAGAATGCTAGTTTCGGTGCGGTTTGCGCCTGCACCGGTGGTGGCGTTTCATCTAATTGAGGTGCGTTGGTTGGGTTAGTAGTATCAGGCATACATTTAATATAAAGTAATTGTTACACAGCTATCTGGTATGATGCAAGTGCAGTACAACAATCTTGCGGTATTATCTGAGGTAAGCTTGGTTAAACGAGTATGCCTAAGTTAATTATTCTACGCAGAAATTCTGGCTATACTCGAATCGAGGGCTTCTAGAATACTTTCATCAGAGGTAGCTATAATTACATTCGGCAGAGTAAAGAAATGAGCGGAATCTTTCCCACTGACAATCACAACCTTATTTAACCCCATAGCCATGCCAGCTTCATACCTGGCGCTTTCTTGAACCTCTTCCCACAAATAGACCAATGCATCGCAGTTTCGAATAGCCTCTTTTTCGTCGTAAGCCTTTTTAACCATGTCAGAAGTATCATGTATTTTGGCTACCCAGTCATAAGTGATAGTATGACCGGCGTCTTTGAGTTGTTTTATTATCGTGCCTGCTCGATCAAGATCTTTCCCTGCAACGTAAACTTTCATACCTGCAATATAGCATGCGTAGTTCATTATTAGAAGGTTCTAAGTGCCAAAAACTCCCGTTATCGCCCCCCCCATCCGTCTCTGACACGAGGCAATTTTGTAGCGATTCTGGCCCAGTCAAGAAGACTGCCTGTCTACTTGCGCCGTATGACAGAGAGACAATTTAGGTGATGTTCAGTTAGATCACCTCGCTAGGGCCCGCGATGACGGTTTTAAGTAGTTTGTTTCCAATTTCGAATTTCGAGTTTTCGCCTTTAACCTGTAGTTTTGAGTTTTACCCTGTTATATAATTAATGAATGGAGTTAACTATACCCACCAGTCGCAAGCGCCAAGTAATAGATGTTACCGAAACAGTAGAGCAACAATTACCTCAGCAAAATGGGATAGCAATCGTATTTGTGACCCACACCACTGCCGCTATCACCACAGCCGATTTAGACCCCGGCACCGACCAAGACTTTTTAGATTTCTTAGCCGCAATTACCCCAGACCTTAATTGGCGACATCCGCATAACCCAGATCATGCCCCAGATCATTTACTTGCCTCGATCATTGGATCAAGTCTGACGTTGCCATTCCACCACGGACGGCTGCAGTTAGGCACATGGCAGCGAATAGTTTTAGTTGAGTTCGACGGCCCACGCCAGCGGCAGATACTAGTCCAAGTCACACCAACATCATAGCCTATGCTCAAATTAATCTTAATTGATTTTGATGATACCTTAGTCCAAACCGAAGCAGCCTGCTTCGAGCTGGAAAATGATATCGCTATTCGTTTGGGCCACTCGCCTATGACCCGGGAGGCGCATAAGCGCAATTGGGGTGTAGCATTACGTCCAGCTATTTTGGAGCGGATTCCAGGGATCGATGTAGACAAATTCCTCAAGCTACACCAACAATTACTCCCCAAATACGTGACAGTAGGTAAATTTGACGAAGTGACCGAAGAAAATTTACAGGCTTTACAAGCAGTACGCCAGTCAGGGTATAAAGTGGCAATTTTAACTTCTCGCACCTTGGCAGAAACCGAACATTTAGTTCATGCGTCACATCCTTTATCCAACTATATAGATGGGTTCTACCATGGTGATAATTTAGAAGTAGCCAAACCCGACCCTAAAGTATTTCGCTTACCCTTGCATCATTTTAAGGTCGAACCTCATCAAGCAGTGTACATTGGTGACGCTCGCAAGGATGGCGAGTGCGCTAAAGCCGCTGGTTTGCACTTCATTGCTACCCTGGAAAGCGGCCTACTGAGCCAGCAAGATTTCCAGCATATTCCTGTAGACAGTTTTATCAATCATTTTTCCCGCTTGCCTCAAGCAATTGCCTCATTAGAGCAGACGCTCAAATCGGACTAATTCCTCTATCCTATTAATAAATAGGCAATCTCCAACTCGTCAGCTAAATTGCTGGCCGATGTACCTAGCTAGATCTGTGGCTAAAATTGTCACTCGTAGCTAGCTTACATAACCACCAGTCTCTACGGTATTGATTTTGCCATCCATTGGGAGTAATATCCAAAGCTTGGAATATGCAGTTCCACAGCAAGGAGAAAGTCAATGCCACTTCACCTATTAAACTGGGGGAAGCACGATGAGGCTCCAATCGACTCGCCAACCCACTTCAAAATGGCCGACTTTGGACTGTCCTCGCGGCCAATGAGGCGGAATGTGATACCTGAGGGCCAATTGCTAGGTATCAATGACTTGCCTCGATGCAGCACCAGGTCGCAATGTCAGCTTGCCTCACAAGCCCGTCGGGCAATTAAGCGTGTTCGAGATTGCAATATGCTCTACACGCTTGAAGAGCAGGAATTTATTCAGTAGTCACTCCTCATGGCTATACTCGCCAGGCAGCACCTAAATGCTGCCTGTTTTTGTAACGGAATAGTAGAGCAACCCTTAATCGTCCTCGTTGATTTTTATTCAATTAACCGAACATCTCTACATTGCATCAGCATCAAAGGGCGATACAATTTGAAAATAATTTCCATCAGGGTCGGTCAGAGTCCCAATATAGTATTTTTTGTCTTCATCCATAGCCTCCGGTTCCTTTACCACCGAAGCGCCTTCAATAGCTTTCACTCGCTCAAACTCGGCTGGTACATCCCTAGCTTCAAAGTTAAACATAATTCGCTCTGGATTAGGGCTTTGACCGCTAACTTTATCGTGTGGACCAACGGTTAAATAACAGCTGCCAGCTGGTAAGGTGGAGTAGCCATCCTGTTCCATAACCGGTTCTTTCTCAATCACTTGCTGATAAAACTTTGCCAGACGTTGTGGGTTATCAGAAAAAAGCAGAATAGAGTTAAAATTAAGCATAGAATTCCTCCGAGATGATATCAAAATTGTATGCCTTTAGATTGTTTCTAACAACAAGCAATTTTGCAAATAGCTTGACGCTGGGGCCAGAAAAGCGTATATAAAGGTACAACTTACTCTCAGTAAGGAAGGAGCAGGACAATGAACAATAACCACCGGCTAATCGGAACTATATTTATTTTCCCCAATAGCCGCTGTGCAACCACCATTGTGGGCTATAATGCCGAACCCGATCACTACCAATTGCGGATGGATGGTCAGCGCGAAGATTGCTGGATTTCGCGAGAGGAGTTCGAGGAGGCCTTTGCTGCAGGAGCAATTACCCTAGCTTTCCCAGTCTGGGCACCATTCACTCGGCCGCCGGGATCCAAACTTGGTGGCTTGGCGCTTCCATCACGAGTAGCCAGCTGGCCCGCCTCGTGCTAAAAAGGAAAATTAACGCCTTGGCTAAACACTCATCAGGCGGCCCTATTTATTATAGAGCCGCCCATTTATATTCCTTGAGGTCTTAGGCTAGGAGAGCAGGCATGGCCAAACGAGTATCAGCGGATGTTGCAACCTCATTTGAAGATCTAGGCAAGGTGCGAATTCGCCGGCTTATGGTGGTGCGAACCGACGGTAAATGTATGATCTCATTTACTCTGTTGCGCAACCGTTCCAACATACCTGCGGTAGGGAATCGCCGGGAGTGGAATGAGGTGTGCACTCTGGACGGGGAGGAGCTACCTATGACGCCTGACCCCTACGGTTATACTGGCTGGCGGATCGACTATGCATTGAGCCCCGAAGAACTAGATCGGTTGGTGTGTGCATATCACTTTCCGCTCAAAGGTGCTCGCTGAAGGTTGCCGTTGTTGACTACAACACCCCATTTGCCGTCGTGCAGGTGGGGTGTTTGGTTATGGGGGACGTATCTCGTATATCAGTTTTTAGTTTTTAGATTTTGATTTGGTATTGGTGATTTCGAACTTGTGATTTGTTTCGACTTCGTCGAACGGCAGGCACGGATTTCGGATTTCGTACTTCGTATTTCACTCATCGCATCCCGAATTCCGCTCGCTTCGCCATAGCGAAAGCGAGGTGAGCATCCCGCATCCCTTTTCCGTATCCTGTATCCTAATACCTATGCAGTACATTCTATATAGCATCCTCCAGCTAGGTGTATTGTATTGGCTAGCCAATCAGCTACAGCGCCAATTAATGCAACTGTTCTACCGTTTGCTCAAAACGCCCCACCATGTAGCCTGGGCCATGAATCTCTTATTCTGGCCAGGAGTATTAGTCCATGAGTTATCTCATTTGCTTGTTGGTAGATTAGTATTAGTCAAAACCCGTGGGCTAACTATAGTGCCAAAATTAATGCCGAACAACACTGTCCAAATGGGTAGCGTGCAAGTTCCATCCACCGATCGGCTACGCTTCTTTATAATTGGCGTGGCACCAATTTTTGTTGGCCTCGGCATAATTTTTGGGTTGCTTTGGCTGGCAGAGCAGCAGCAACTGTGGGGTTATTGGGGGTGGTGGCTAGCAGTAGGTTACGCCATTTTTCAAATTGCCAATAATATGTTTTTAAGTTCCAGCGATCTCCGCGGTGCACTTACCTTAGGTATAGTAATAGTTTTGAGTGTGGGGCTGTTAAGATGGATGGGCGTCGGGTTGTCGGCTGGCTGGATTGAACCCTGGTTGGCGCAACACCAAGCTATTCTAGCCCAGGTCCAACGCTGGCTGTGGGTGCCAATCATAATTGATACCTTTATCCTACTGTTATTTGGATTAAGCCGCTGGTTGCTGCACAGTCTAAGCCGTCACGGCGTGTAAATCATAGAGCCTTAGCCAAAGCCAAGTATAAAAAATATAGGAGGAGATAAACAATATAAGGTAAAGTTGGGACAGAGTCGCAAGATGCGCTCTGTCCCAACCAGGCTTAGTTAGGCATCAATGTGCCAAAATTCTTCACCTCGAAACTGATTAATACAGTAACCTTGCTGGTGGACTGCATTAATCAAGTCTGGCAGGGCGGCTACCGTGTTTGGCTGGATGTCATGCAAAAGCACAACTCCGCCAGGCTCAAGATTGGTAATAACCCGGTCAATAATTTCGGCTGAGGACAATCCATCCCAATCTCGGATATCCAGCGCATTAGTCCATGTTACAGCTGTCATACCTCGGCTCTCAATGAGGTCGAGCACATGAGGGGTATAGTCGCCATATGGTGGCCGGACATACACCGGAGTGGGAGCTCCAGCTGCCACGATTGCCGCACTAGTTTGGTCGAGCTGTCGTAGCACCTCTTCATCACTCAACTGAGTCAGGTAAGGGTGGTTCCAGGTATGGTTTTGAACTTGGTGTCCTTCGGCAACCATGCGCTGAATAATGGCCTCATCGCCATCAATTTCAGAGCCAATAACGAAGAAGGTCGTCTTTATCCCGTGCTTAGCCAGGATGTCCAAGACAACCGGTGTTAATTCGGTATTTGGTCCATCGTCGAAGGTAAAGGCAATTGTGCCCGCACAACGATTGGGGCGGGGAGTAATGGTATTATCGGCGGTTACTGCAACAGCTTGAGTAACCATCAATAGACCAATTGCCATGAGCGTCCGCATCAACCACCAAAGGTTAACCATGTGTCTACTCCTTGCCTCTTGTATAACGGTAGCCTTCCATTGGCCAAACGGGCGTAGTCTAACATAGACTGGTTAATATATCAACCTATAGTCATACACAGATCTTGATCGGTCGCCCGCTACGCTATAGATACAACAGCTCATAGTTTTTGATAGAGTAGTTAGGTACTGTAGCGGCAAGCCATAGCTTGACAGATCGTAATCCGGCCCGTATAATCCACAACTTGTGTGCCAGGCAAGCTATATATCGAGCCTGGAGGCAATCAAAACTGTAGTTGCACTAGTTAAACAGTCACAACTACAGTCAGAGAACCTTAACAACCTGAGTGCTAGAAAATGCTGTCGGTAGGCAAGAATCCTTAGGTATGGAGTGGCACATGTCTGACAATTCGAAAGTGGTGACGTTGATTCCAGCTCACAATGAGCAAGATCAGATTGAGGAAACTATTGCCTCACTCTACAATCAGACTCGACCACCCGACCAGGTGCTCGTCATAGCCGACAATTGCACGGATAATACAGTAGCCATTGTCCAATGCTTGATGCGAGTCTATCCAACCCTAGAAATCTTTGAAACAGTTGGCAACAAAGCCAAGAAAGCCGGTGCCCTTAATCAGGGCGTTGCTCGATTGCAGCCAAGGCAATGGGACTATCTGCTCCAGATGGATGCTGATACCGTCCTTGATTGTCAGCTACTCGAGCAAGCACTAAAGGAGTTTGAACGCGAACCGCAACTGGCGGGTGTTGGCTCCCGGTGTTTTCTCAAGACATTCGATGACACTGTTAACTGGTGGGGTCGCACATTGTGGCGGTTCCAAAATTTAGAATACGGCATCGCCGACAGTCGCCATATTCAGCGCAATGGCAAGGCCAAAGTGCTGGCTGGAGCAGTCTGCCTCTATCGGATGGACGTCCTACAACAAGTAGTGCGTCAAAACTGGAACGAGTTTGATCGGCTCGTCATCTGGCGAGAAGATTCTCTGGTGGAAGACTATGAGCTAACGCTTGATACCCAAAAAATTGGCTACAAAGCCGAGATTGGGCTAAAGATGTTTAGCTATACCGACGCCATGTTCTCGCTTCGCGACCTATGGAAGCAACGCTTCCGTTGGTATGGAGGCACAGCGGCTACTCTCAGGCGTCGCGGGTTCGCTCGCGAAGTGCTAAGTGAAACGATTATCCAATCGTTTTACGTACTAATCATTATGAGTAGGCTGCTGATGCTAGCCATGGTTGCAACCATGGCTGGCTGGGGTTTAGTTGGTACTGCCCCAATCCAGTTCTCGTTCACCGTCTGGCTCCTGCCAATGGTGGGGCTCATTCTGGTCAATTACGTCTACCGATTCCGTTATACCCGGAACCGGGATTTTCCGCAGTGGTTATTAGTGGTGTCGCTCGTACCAATTGAGCTTTACATCACCTATGACCAATTTCTAACTCTTCTTGCGTATACCAAAAACCTGCTCAATCCGAGCAAGTCATGGTAGGAAGGAGTTGCGTAGTAGGTAGATAGAGAATCTCTTCTCTTCATTTATGTTGATCCGCTAAAGGAGTTTCACAGGTATGACCGGTACCAGCAAGATCATGACAGTCACGGCCCTACCATCAGCTGGCGCTGGTGCAGCCTTCGCCGCCTCCACCCAAGATAACCTGTGGTTATCACAACCAATGTGGGTGTTAACCATTGCCCTGGTTTTCCTAACCATTGGGCTAATGACTCAGACTCACATTAACCGTGGCCGTTTGCGTCGCGCGGGCCGGCTAGACTAGCATCTCAGGTATCGTGTTTTAGGACCAAATTAGTCCCAAAGCACATAACCAAACCGAGCGGTTCCCAAAAAGGGAGCCGCTTTTTTCTTGGCGTATGAGAATTGCTTCAGGCGGCGATCAAAAGAATGTGCACTACACGCAGGATAATATTAATAAGTTAACATCATCCTATAGTATTAACAAATTAGTAAATATAGGGTACTATTTCACCAGAAAGTTGGCTTGTTGTTCTTTGCAAATCAAGGAGTGTGGATAATACAACTTATAGCCTCCGAAGTAGCCTTGCCGGTTACGCCAGTTCCAACCCACCCCGTCCAAGTTGCAGTTGAGCTAGATGCGTCGTCGTGGCCGGTTCCACAGCTAGTGGACCCGAGCTCTATGCAGAATGCACCAATGCCGGCAGACGGCGGGTTTATCAACTGGGTGGGAGACCAGTTGATAAATGGACTGGATTGGCTCTTCTTGGGCTACAGCTTTAATAACGCCTTCGTGGCCTATGGGGCCATTCTGGGGTTTGCTGTGTACATCATACTGCTTAATCGGATCGATCAGCTGGAACAAACCGAAGCCGATCTAACTCGGAAGCGCGACATACTCAGTCGCATTGATCCCGACATCGTCGATGCGTGAGCCCCAATTGCGTTACCAGCACCCAAGGTGGTATACTCCCAGCCGAATTATCAAATTTGTCCGCTTTATCCCAGGAGGCGTTACGTCATGATGATTACCATCAGAGAAGTTCCTCAGGATATCGAGCGATTCAGCGGTCAGCCAGTCCGCTCCAGTTCATTGACAGCTATGGCTCAAATGGTGCACCCCTGTTATTGGTCAATTGTTGGTCAAGCTGTGGTAACCGACCGCATACCGACCACAGATGGTTGCTGGTTGGAACGGCTAGCCTTCAATGCGCGAGAACGGTCCAAACAAAACCAAAATCGGTCACCAGGAGATATCTATACCATCATAGATGGTAAGCAAAAGCTAAGCTTCCTGGTGCCGCATCCGAGGTTCGAACAATTGTTTGGCCGACATGCAGTGGTGGACTATAAGCAACATGAGGGAGAAGCGAAAGAGTATGGCTTCGAAATTTCATACGACGAGTCATACGATATCAGCTACCATCGCTTGGCTATGGGAGAACCGATGATGTCCCAAGTAGTAACTCGCCAAGTCGTGCACGAGGAGATGGTGCAGCGTGCCATTAGCATGCTGCGCAAGTTTACCAGCCCAGAAGGAGTTGAGGCAGCTCAACAAATATCCTAAATTACAGAAACAAAGCGGGTCCCAATCAACAACCCCTTACCCCGCCACTACGGCGGGGTTTTTATATAATTCATCTCGCCCCTCCCCTTAAAAATATCCAAGTCTAACGGTGAGCTGTCACGGAAAATAACAGCCAGGCAACTACTCACGAATAGACCCAATCCCCTAAACTTTTAATCCAGGAGATAAAAGGTTATAATCCCACCACACTCTAAGGTAACCAGAGTATATATTCATGAGCCATAGCGAATTGCCAGTCAAAGTCCAAGGGATTATCTATCGCCGAACCGCCCGCGACCAGGTAGAAATCTTACTCCTCCAGCGTTCAGTTGAAGACGGAGGATTCTGGCAAATGCTAACTGGCACTCTAGAATTCAACGAAAGCATCGAAGAAACCATACTGCGAGAGCTCAAAGAAGAAACCGGTCTAACCAAGCCGCTAGCTATCTCCGAAGAGGTCTATCGGTTCAGCTGGCAAAAACAGGAATATACGGTGGTGGAAATGGTGTTTGGCATAGAAGTATCGGCCAAGTCTAAAGTAAGATTAAGCCGCGAGCATCAAGACTTTCGGTGGGTACCGCTCAACCAAGCATCGGAATACTTTAGACATGAATCAAGTACAGTAGCCTTGGAGGCGTTTAGGGAAATTGTTTTGGTTTAGCGATATTTTGCCGACGCATACATCTCAATGCAGTCAGTAGCATTAAGTTGCATAGCAGGTTACATAACTTGCCGTTATCTTTACTCAGGACTCAATGGCTGCATACAATCATTGCGACTCTGCCATCCAGGTGGTATACTCCGCCAAACTGGACGATTGGGATTGACTGAGCAAAGGAGGCGTCAATGTCAACACAAGGGTGTAATGAGATTGTCCGCGTTTACCCCGTTCCAATGGATGAGAAAGGTCAACATTTCAACAGTCCTTGCTGGATCATTGCTCCAGATGGCCAGACACTGCTGATTGTCGGGGTATTCATAGAAGACCAGTCCCATCCACTCATCGGACCGTCTGGCCAAAAACTGAACGTATGCTTATTCGGCCTAGCCGATGGTATTATCACCATTTACGAAGCAGAGAGCGTACACCAGACCTACAAGTACGAGAGACAAAAACTGCAAGAATTGTTCAAGAGGATTCAGCAATTCATCCTCAATCCCGAGCGACATCCAACTTCCTACCTGGACTTGCAAGAAGAGTAGAGTTATCTTCACCACGCACCCTGGGTATTGCTACCTGGGGTGCAGATCATCTATTCACATTTTTCTCCAACATGTTAAAGAATAAATATATATTTATATACTTATTTATTACACCCTACGCACTACTCACTACCAACTACTCAAAATGATTTGCATTTTGCCGTCTCAGATAGATGATGCTATAATCTGGACATCGGAAAGGCAGAGATGAGAGGAGTGAGACGTGCAGCTCTCTTTGGATAGTCAGACTGCAGATTATTGTCTTGTCCAGTTGCAGCTGGGCGACTTGGGTCCCAACGGTATACATTACCACATCTTGGCTTTACTGGAAGATCTAGCCATAGATGGTGTCGATAGTGTCGAGTCATCATTGTTGGAACGATTCCTGCAGCTGCCGGATGCAATTGTTGATATGGCAGAAGATATGGTTGAAGAGCTGAATATAGACCCTCTCTTTACCAGACTACAGAATATTGCCGACGGTCGCCGATCTCTATTAGTTGCCCGATTAACATTGCACGAGGATGGCCTCGATCCAGTTACCTGGTCAGCCATCGCCAATGTCAAGGAGATTCTCCGAGATTACAATCATCCATTCGACCCTGATTATCAGATCACCGAGCAAGATTTGGGCTTGATGGACGGCGAATTAGATACGTACCCAGATCCCAAAGTTCGGGTAGAAGGCGGTTGGCGACTCTGGGAAGAATGGCTAGATCATCGCCTCAATGGCGAACTAGTCAATGCCAACGACAACTAACCCAGCCTGCAGTAGCCAATACACCAGGTGGTGCCCCAGCACCACCTTTTTCTGCTTTGAGTCAAACTAAAGAATGTACATATCACCAACCACCAACCACCAAACACCAAACACTGCTACAGCATAGCTGGTATCTCTGATGTTTCTACACTTGCCAAGTGGTTATCTCCTGACACCTAACTTGACTTGAACTTACTCCCTTGCACCCACCCTGCCAGCATTTATCTGAGTTAAATAGGGTTTGTTACGTAGCAAGCTACGTAACATTTTCCGCTTGCCTGTTGATGATTGAATGATTTAAGCGAATAATACCCGAACATCCTTTTTTATTTTATAGTAGAATGGTTGCTGAGTCGGCTTAGCTTTAAAAATACATGGAGAGGTGGTTTCTATGAAAACAATTAAAGTATCAATTCAAGATGAACATACGTTGCTGTTGCAGGAGGATGCCCAGAAGGGGGATTGCATCGACCTAAAATCTATACATGAAACCGATATTGATAGGTCCAATGTAGAGGCGGTGATTGAGGCGCTGAAGAATGAAGCATTTGAGGCTGAAGTAGCCAAGCAGCGCTTGGCTGTAGAGCGGGAAAAATCTCTTGAGCTAAAAATGAAAGAGCAAGAACTTTTACACAAAATTAATCAACTTGAGAAAGAAGCAGCCAATGCCGTAGAGTTGGCACAAACTAAAACTAAAAGTGAGCTACAGGAAGAGTTGACTAAAAAAGAGACAGAAATCACCAAATTACAATCTCAACTCCAATCGCAAACCCAAACTTCAGAGTCGGATAAAAGGTTAGCCCTCGCTGAAGCTGTCGGCCGAATAGAAAAAGAACGCGATCAACTGGCTTATGAACTCAAGAACAAGGAATCTGAGAAGCAAGCCGAAGTCTTGCGACTAAACGAAAAGTTCCAAAATGAGCTGAAGACTAGAGATGAAATGATCGCCTACTACAAGGATATGAAGGCCAAACTGTCGACCAAGATGGTGGGTGAGACATTGGAACAGCATTGTGAGATTGAGTTTGAACGATTGCGAGCCACGGCTTTCCAAAAGGCTATCTTTGGCAAAGACAACGATGCCAGTAGCGGCAGTAAAGGCGACTATATTTACCGGGAAACTGATGAACAGGGCAATGAATTGATCTCTATCATGTTTGAAATGAAAAATGAAGGGGAGGAGACGGCCACCAAGAAGCGTAACGATGATTTCTTGAAAGAGCTAGATAAAGATCGAATTGAGAAAAAATGTGAATATGCCGTGTTGGTTAGCCTACTAGAGTCTGATAGTGAACTCTACAATGGTGGCATTGTCGACAAATCGCACCAGTATAGCAAGATGTATGTTATCCGGCCTCAGTTTTTTATCCCGATGATTACGGTTTTGCGTAACGCGGCTCTCAATTCGCTGCAATACAAAGCTGAGCTGGCGATGGTGCGAAGTCAGAATATTGATGTGACGAATTTTGAAAATCAGCTGAGTGATTTTCAGACTGCTTTTGGTCGAAGTTTCAAACTAGCTCATGATCGCTTTTCCGACGCTATTGAAAACATCGATAAGTCTATTGCCCAGCTACAGAAAACCAAAGAAAATCTGCTAAAAGCTGACGATCACTATCGCATCGCCAACAGCAAGGCGGACGACTTAACCGTCAAAAAACTGACTCATGGCAATTCGACCATGACCGCCAAGTTTGCTGAGATTAAACCAGATAACCGTTAGTTTGATTTGTCCATTTTGCAGAGTTTCGAGGCCAGGTATTACTTATTTTGACAGCGGACAAGTTGCTCGGTATACTTGCTCGTATCTGAAGTTGTCAAATCCAGGAGAGACGAACATGGGAGATGTGGTTGACAAGAATCGCAAGATCGACAATGCGATCATAATCGTGGGATCCATGGCGGGGTTGGCTTGGGTTGTTGGATTGCTTCTGAACCTCTATACCGATTTTGTAACCTGGCCCGTATCCTTGATTGTGCCGTATTCCTTTGGGCCAGGATTTATAGGCATTCTGGCTTTTGCAGCCTACGGAATCAACGACAGCTTTCACCAAAGAAGTACTCGGCAACGATTGTCAGACGATAGCGCAATGAGAAAAAGAGAGTGGAAAAAGGCACGTCAGGTTTGTGAGCGCACGGGCCATGATTGGTGGTATCTAGGCACTATTCACCGAGAGTGCAAACGCTGTAGAGCAAAACAAACCCAAGATATTTAACCGAACCGAGATTATGCAGCTCGCACTGCCCCGCCTAGAGAGGCGGGGCATTTTTGCTACGCAAATTGCCACTCTTGAGGTGTAGTCTAATCCGACATCGGATGTCGATATCTCCGGCGACGTCGGGATATAGTTGTTTTAATGCTACAACGGTTATTACCACCCCCCCCCCCCCCGAGGTGGTAATCCTCTGACACCTCGGGAGGATGATTAATTCGAAGTAAATAAGTGCAAATCTATACTGTATAGGTTTAACTTGCAGCCAGCTCCGGGTGGGGCATACAATAAAAGTAGTCTTTAGAGCACCCATCTTCTCATATGCCTACCAACCAACGCCGTGTTGCAATTTATGCCTCGTTTGCCGCCAACATTGGGGTGGCCATCGCTAAATTATTGGCCTATTTCGCCACCGGAGCGACATCGTTGCTGGCCGAGTCGGTGCACTCAGTGGTAGATAGCAGCAATCAAATTTTATTGCTAATTGGTAGCCATCAGTCATTGCGCCAGCCAACTTCAGCTCATCCACTAGGCTATGGTCGGCTGCATTATTTGTATGCGTTTCTTATCTCTATCGCCCTATTTTCCCTAGGTGGCCTATTCGCGATTTTTCAGGGATGGGAAAAAGTACAGCATCCCCATCCGATAGAGTCACCAGCTATCGCCTATGTTATTATTGCGGTCTCAATGCTATTTGAGGGCCTGGCGCTGCGCACGGCACTCCACGAAGCTCGCCATTTTAAGCCACACCGCCAAAATTGGCTAGCCTTTTTGCAACAAACAAAGTCTGTCAATTATGTCGTGCTAGCCTTGGAAGACACAGCCGCGCTGATTGGCTTAACCATCGCAACTATTGGGGTAACGATGTCGTTAGCAACCAATAATCCAGTCTGGGATGGGGTAAGCACTTTGGCTATTGGCGTTCTATTGATTGTTGTAGCCGTATTTTTAGGCAGGGAAGTCGTCTCCTTGCTAATTGGCGAGGCTGCCGATCCAGAAACCGAGGCCAAAATACGTCAAATTGTCCTAAAAGTAGACGACGTTGAGCGGATCATTAATTTGCGAACAGTTTATGTTGGCCCATCAGACTTGTTTGTCGCGATGAAGGTTGCAGTTGATGGCCGCGACAGTGGTCGGCAGATTACCCAAGCTATAGACCAAATTAAATTGCAATTGCGCCAATCTTTTCCGATTGTGCACCGGGTCTACATTGAACCAGATAGTGAAGATTAAGCGAAAATAGTTCTGCACTAGGGTAAGATTGCTAGATTGTCGGCATGCAGAGGGGTAATACATGGGCAGTAGAGTCTATAGAGGCAAAGGTGAAAAACTCATTCGCTGGCTAGCGGACCACAAAGCAAGACGTAAAAAGATGAAATGCGTACCCACCCCGCTTCATTCCGAGCTTCTGGCTAGATAAGTACACGCGTCTTGACTTATTCGGGTTTATTTCGGTATGGTGTAATTAGCCTATCAGTAAGTACTCCCTGCAGTGGCATGGCGGTCAGCCCATAATAGGTATCGTTGCAAATCCGTTATCAGGTCAAAAACATCATGAAGAAGTAAGTAGACACATAAGTGTAAGTTCGGGGCTTGGCCAAGTGTTGGCGAAAACAATGCCTGGGTATTTTACTCTTGGGAGATACATGTCATATGCTCACAAGTGAAACAGTACTGCACAATTATTTTGGGTACGAATCTTTTCGTCCGCATCAGCGCGAAGCGGTGGAGGCAGTTTTGCGGGGTCAGGACGCATTTATTCTCATGCCAACCGGTGGCGGTAAATCGTTATGCTACGCTATACCAAGCATCATCATGCCAGGAGTAACTATTGTTGTATCGCCATTAATATCTCTTATGAAAGATCAGGTAGACTCTTTGCGTCACAATGGTATAACCGCCGCATATATAAATAGCAGTCTCAGTCAATCCGCTCAGCAGCATATTATTCATCAATTAAAACAAGGTGAGCTATCCATGCTTTATGTTGCTCCTGAAAGGTTAGTACAGCCACAATTTGTTGAGTTGCTAAGCCAGATTAAACTCAACTTCTTTGCTATAGATGAAGCTCATTGTATTTCACAATGGGGCCACGATTTTCGACCAGAGTATCGGCGATTGTCTCTAGTGCGTCATCACTTTAAAAATAAGCCAATTATGGCCTTAACCGCCACTGCTACCAATCGGGTAAAGCACGATATTGTGCAGCAGCTCGAGCTGCAATCCCCTCAAACCCTTGTCTCTAGCTTTTTCCGGCCCAATCTGCAGTACGCGGTTGAGCCCAAACAACAAGTTAAGCAAACTATTCGCGATTATATTACGAAACGGCCAAATCAATCCGGAATTGTCTATTGTCAATCGCGAAATGGCGTAGAAAGACTGGCCGAATATTTGCAAAGCCATGGAATTAAGGCCAGCACCTATCATGCCGGCTTATCCGATGTAGACCGGATGGCGCATCAGGAACTTTTTAAAGCCGATGAAGTCCAAGTAATAGTGGCAACCGTTGCCTTTGGTATGGGAATTGATAAGTCCAACATCCGGTTCATCTTGCATGAAAGCGCACCACGTAGCTTGGAGCACTACTATCAAGAAACCGGTCGCGCTGGTCGAGATGGCAATCCAAGCCAGTGCGTGTTGTACTTTAGCTCAGGTAATTTGCAACTCTATCGTCAGTTTAATCAAAATTTGCCAGCCGAAGAGCAAGCCGTAGCCAATCAAAAATTAAACGTAGTCCAGCGCTATGCCTTATCTGCGACCTGCCGGCATTATCAGCTATTGCACTATTTTAACGAGGAGCGACTCGAGGCATCGTGCCAATCCTGTGACAATTGCCTCCACCCACGCCAAATGTTTGATGCAACAAAACTGGGCCAAAAGATATTCTCATGCATTGCCCGGCTCGAGCAACCATTCTCGCCAACCTATATAACCAATATTCTCACAGGAAAAACAGACGACAACATCCAGCGCCGAAAACATCATCAACTATCCGTGTTTGGCATCATTACCGATTACCAGCCAGCTCAACTTCGCCAGATCATCTTAGAGTTGTCCGATCAAGGTTACGTAACAATTGATGCCAATCATTACAACGCCGTATCGTTAACATTACGAGGTGTGCAAGCGTTGAAAGGCCAACACAACATTGAATTATCAGATCTTTATCTGCCTAAAAAACGCAAGATTAAGCCAGCACCCATAGCAGCTCGCGCTGCCGCAGCTTCATCTAACCAACAGCCGGTCCATGACCAGCTATTTGAGCAATTGCGTAAATTGCGTAAGCAGATTGCCTCCGAAGAAGGCATGCCTCCGTATATTATCTTTGCCGATACCAGTCTGACCGATATGGCCGTACAGTGTCCCACCACTTTAGCTGAGTTCGCCAATATTTACGGGGTTGGGCAACAAAAGCTCGACAAGTATGGTCGGCAGTTTGTGCGAGTCATTAATCAATACTGCCAGGCAGCTCAGGCCACTAGATAAGCCATATGATCCAAAACTCAGACGAATAATATCTACTTGACAGGCAATCAAAATGGGCGTAATTTAACACAGTTAAATTACGAATTCTTGTTGACTACAAGGGCAAATTCCAACCTATGGCAAAAAAATCATCAACAACTTCCTCCCCCTCACCAAAACCAGCTTCGGGACCCAATATTTTCTCGCTCTTAAAACCATACCGGTGGGTGGTACTTGGTTTAGCCATGCTGACCATTGCTGGTAACGCCCTAACCTTATGGGCACCAAAAATTATTTCTAAAGCCATAGATGCGTACCTACAACAAACGCTAGCCCTACCCACTATTGCTTGGGAATTGGGCCTGCTTGGGTTTGGCGTGTTTCTATTGGTTTATCTTCAGAATATTGTCCAAGTTTTATTATCAGAAAAAGTTGCTCGAGATTTGAGAACCAAAGTCGCCAATCAGATTTCCCAACAGGATTTTACTTATATTCAAACCGTTACCTCGAGCCGTCTCTTAACCAGTCTTACTTCAGATATAGATGCGATCAAAAGCTTTGTCGCCCAAGGGGTATCCCAACTAATTTCCTCGATAGTATTAATTGTTGGTGCCAGTGTACTGTTGTTGCTCACAGATTGGAAATTAGGTATAGCCGTACTCATGATTGTACCAATTATCGGTGGTTTTTTTGCCATTTCACTCAACCGAGTCAAAGCCTACTTTTTGCAAAGTCGTGAAGTAGTAGATCGCCTTAATCGAGTTATAAACGAAAGCATTCTTGGGGCAGCCTTAGTGAGAGTATTGCACATTCAATATGATGAACAGGCTAAATTTAATCAAACCAATGCGCAAGCCCGGGATCTGGGGCTTAAAATTGTTGGAATCTTTGCTAGTTTAATCCCGTTTATCGGCTTTGTAGCCAACATGGCCACTCTCGTTATTGTTGGGCTGGGTGGCCATTTTGTGATAAGCGGCGAGCTGTCTTTGGGCGATTTTGCCGCCTTTAATTCGTACATTGGCATCCTCATTTTCCCCATCATTGTTTTAGGCTTTATTAGTAATATGATCGCTCAAGCCAGCGCCTCTTATGGTCGGGTAATGCAGGTATTAACTGCCCCTCAACCAACCGTTACTGGCACAATCGACACCAAGCTTGGTGGAGGGGTTGAGGTAAAACATCTCACTCTGACCTATGGCGAAAAGTCGGTACTTTCTCACATCTCATTTTCACTCAAGCCAGGCAGTCGCACTGCCATTATTGGCCCAACCGCAGCCGGTAAAACCCAATTGCTCTATACCATGATGGGATTGTTGCAACCAACCGAGGGTCAAATCTTATTTGACCATCAACCACTTGCCAACTATAACCCCGAGTCACTCTACCGCCAAATGGGCATTGTCTTTCAGGACAGCGTCACCTTTAATATGTCTATTCGGGAGAATATTGCTTTTAATACCCAGGTTTCGGACCAAGATATAGCCAAAGCTATCGAAACCGCTGAACTGCAAACCTTCATCAACTCACTGCCGCGTGGCTTAGAGACAGTTTTGTCCGAGCGAGGTACAAGTTTATCTGGAGGGCAAAAGCAGCGCCTAATGTTGGCCCGGGCTCTAGCCCTTAACCCCGCCATATTGTTGCTCGACGACTTTACTGCGCGGGTTGATACTGCCACCGAAGCCCGGATTTTAGCCAATCTTCAGGCTAATTACCCTGGCTTAACCCTGGTCTCGATCACCCAGAAAATTGGCTCTATTACCGACTACGACCAAGTCTTGCTTCTTATGGAAGGCGAACTTTTGGCTGTTGGCACCCACCAGCAATTATTAAAGAAATCGCCCGAGTACATGCAAATCTTTGCTTCGCAACAGAGCACCAATGCCTATGAATTACACCCTGAGTAACGCTCAAAACCAAATTAAGCTACAGGCTAAAACCTGGAAGTCGGTCAAAAAGATCTGGCCCTACATGCGCTCAGAAAAAATCTGGCTAGTGGTGTCGCTTGTGGCCATTTTGGCAAACTCTGGCCTAACCATTTGGGCACCAATCGTCACCGGACAGATTGTTGACCAATCAATTTTGACGCGGGATTGGCCAGCGGTGGTTCAGGGCTTAATTCTGCTGGTATCCATTTTTATAGCGACCGCCGTCAGTGGATTTGTGCAGACTCGAGTTATGGGAGCGGTCGGCCAGCGGATTCTATTCCGCTTGCGTGATGCCGTATTTAGCAAGTTGCAAGACATGCCAGTCGCCTTTTTTAACCAAAACAAAGCCGGCGATTTAATTTCTCGAATTAACAATGACACCGAGAAGCTTAATCAGTTTTTCTCCCAAGCCTTAATGCAATTTATTGGTAACGTCTTTGTCATTGTTGGCGCAGGAGTGGCTATGATCTGGGTAAATAACCGCCTAGGTCTAGCCTCTATGGTGCCAGCTGCCCTATTACTACTGCTAATTGTTGCAACTTCTAGCTGGATTAAACGAACTAGTTTTGGCAGTATGCAGGCCATGGGCGGTCTTAGCTCAGAAATTCAAGAAAGTTTAGAGAACTTTAAAGTTATTATTGCCTTTAATCGACGTGATTATTTTCGTCATCGGTTTCTCATGGCTAACACGGCTAACTACCATAAAGCCGTCACCGCCGGAATTGCCGGTATTACCTATACTCCAGCTTTTGGCTGGGCTACCAACCTAGGACAACTGATTGTCGTAGTCTACGGGCTATATTTAATCTCAGTTGGCAATTTGACCTTCGGTTTACTTATTAGCTACTTGGCTTACGTGGCTCGGTTCTACTCACCATTGCAGCAGCTGGCGTCCATTTGGCCCAATTTTCAAATGGCCTTAGCTGGCTGGGATCGGATTTCAGAAATTTTAGCTCTACAATCGGACCTAGTTACGATAGATAGCCTTAAAACTAAGCCACGTCCAAACCAAGCTGCTATTGTGTTAAAAAACGTATCTTTTAGCTACACCCCAGAACATAAAGTACTCCATGCAGTTAATATATCGATGGAGTCGGGCAAAACCTACGCCTTGGTTGGCCCAACTGGTGGAGGCAAAACCACCACGGCTTCGTTAATCGCCAGATTATTCGATCCAACTAAAGGCAAGGTGTTGTTGCACGGTAAAGATATCCGCAGCTACACCGACCAGGAGCGAACCAACAAAATTGGCTTTATTCTTCAAGACCCCTTCTTATTTGGCGGCACGGTGCGGGATAATATTTTGTATGGTAATCGACAATTACAGGCCCTCTCAGCTAAAGATTTAGCCGCCCTGCTAAGTAGGGAAGGGCTCGATGAAATTCTCCAGCGGTTCGATAAAGGCCTCGATACCATGGTGACCACTGGAGAATCTATGAGTCTCGGTCAAAAACAATTAATTGCCTTTGTTCGGGCTGTGTTGCGTCATCCAGATATCTTAATTCTAGATGAGGCCACTGCCAATGTTGATACCGTAACCGAAAAGTTATTAGAAAAAGTCTTGCAACGGTTGCCCCAGCACACCACGCAAATTGTGATTGCTCACCGTTTAAACACTATTGCCAATGCCGACGAGATTTTCTTCGTCAATAACGGCACCGTCACCGCTGCTGGATCGCTCGACCACGCCGTTAAACTGCTCCAAGCCGAAGTCCACCAAAGTTAAATGCGTAGTCTTTTCGTATAGCAACCAAGCAAATCGTAACCAGCCAGATTGACAAGCAAGAGTAGACTATCAATTAGTATAGACAGGCAGTAAATAATACAACCAAAACCGCATCGGGCGGCATAAGGCGCAAGGTAAGCGTATGTTTAACCGTAAACAGTCTCAGAAAGATGGTAGGTGGCAATTAGGCTAGGTGTATTTCGAGACCAAAATAACCTACCCTAGCCAGGGCAATCCTCACTATAAACTTAATACTACTAACTGCCTACGGTTAGACGGCATCCAACGTTAGCTTTACGGCCAGTATCGATAGTCTCGATAAGGTATTAAAAGTCGGCAATCACAATTTTTTTCATTTGCATCATCTTGGCAAAGCCACCTGGCTTAGCTGTCAGCTCGTTCATATTGGCGGGTACCACCTGCCATGATAAGCCATACTTGTCTTTGCACCAGCCACAGACTTCCGACTCAGGAACAGCAGAGAGCTTGCTCCAATAATAGTCAATCTCTTCCTGGTCTCTGCAGCTAATAGAGAATGAGACAGATTCGTTAAATTTAAACTCCGATCCGGCATTAATAGCCACAAATCTAACTCCATCTAGCTCATATTCCAGAGAAAGTTCTTTACCAGCAAACTCTTGCTGAAAATCGGCTAAGCCTTCTTCCTGGCTTTTGGGGTAATAATCGGTTTTGGTAATTTTACTATTGGGGAACACCGAGACATAAAAGTCCACAGCTTCTTTGGCAACTTTATTAAACCATAGATTAGGGGTTATCTTTTGGGTAATAGGCATAATAGAACCTCCTTATTACAGTAAGTTATGACAATATTAGATTGCGGTTGATTGGCTGCTAAGGGTATATGGCGATTAATGTATGTACAACGTCAAGTATACATAGTCTATCGTAATTTATCCATTCAAGTGCAACCGTAGGTACCGTTTTTTACCATATGGAGATCAAGTTGCCGACTAGTATTTTACGCTTGCTTGATTTTTATCATTTCAGTAGGCATACTAAAGCCAGGTTATGTGTTACTGAAATAACACCACAAGGAGGCTATATGCCAGACGAAAATCGGCCAGATCCGGAGAATAATCCCCAACCGATTCCTCAGGCGGAGGCTCAGCCGGTTGGTGTAGCGCAACCGCAACCTCAACCAGCCTCCACCCAATTACCGCCATCAGTAGCGACTGATAACAACCCAGATGTGCGACCAACGTCAAGGTGGTATCTCAGAAAGGTATTCCTGACGCCGGTAATTGCTCTGGTGCTAATCGGAGCAGGGTTATTTGCCGGGTGGCAGTACGTTAAAGCCCAACCACAATATTCAATGTATAAAATTTATGAGGCAATTAATAACCGGGACTATACGACATTTAAACAATATGTAGATATGGAAAGTGTGATCGATACAGCCTTGGCAGAATCAATGGAGGCGAATAAGTCGGGGGCTGACAGTGAGCTTGCTCAAGCTTTTATCTCTTTGTTGATGCCAGCCATGAAAGACGCAGCTAACACCGCAATTAAAAAGAGTGTAGAGTCTGGAGAGTTTCAACAAGAGTTTGCCCAAGATGGCATTATGGGATATGCCACTGCTAAAGTGGTGAGAAATGGCAAGGTGGCAACAATAACGTTGACTTCGGATAAAAAATCGACCGACTATAAAATGCGTGATATGGGTGGCTACTGGCAAATTTTTGAAATGGAGCTAGATAAGTCTACATTTGCCTCAATGGGCAAAGAAACTGAAGCAAAGACAATTAACGCGACGTTTGGTAAAAGGCAGTCAATCGGCGATGATTGGTTTATGACCGTTGGGGTGCCCCAAGTCTATCAGTCAACCAATGAATTTAGCCAGCCACAGACGGGCCATAAATATATGGCGGCACAAGTGCTATTCGAAAACACCTCATCCACTCCCAGCAGCTATTCGGTTTTCGACTTTAAACTCAAAGACACACACAATCAATCATTTAATCCTACTTACTTTGGCGGTAAAGAGCCAGAGTTGAGTAGCGGTGGTAACACAGTAGAGCCAGGCGGTAAGGAGCAAGGGTATATAACATTCGATGTGCTTGAAGATTCAAGCGTTCAATCGGTTATTTACTCTAGCGGAGAGGTAACGGTAGTTATTTCGGAATAAACGTCAGTACTATCAGTACCAACTCTGGCAGTAGCACCTACAGTATTCCAGGCTCCACCGTATAATCTGGAATGACAAAAAGGTATGGAGCAGGGAAGACCCCGATCTAATCTGGGTTGATCGCCACGCGGTTGCTTTCGCCAGAGGTGGACAGGCGTGATGACAGGAGGGATTCGAAAATCGTATATCAGGTTTTAGGTTTGGTGTTTCTGATTTCGAGCTTCTGAGTTGTTTCGAATTTCGTATTTAATCTTACAGTAATCCGATCTCTCATCTCCCACCTCCTATCTAACCTACTCCGTTCTGGTATAATACCCATACACATACCCACCTCCTTGGTGGGTTTTGTCGAATCTTAGTGGGAGAGCGTACAGCATGGACATCGAAAATCTGGATTGGAACAAACGCGAGATGCAACAAGTATTACTCGGTCTATCGAGGTCAACCAATGCAGCCGGGCAACTACGCTTGTTCGACTCGCATTCACGCGCCCGATTACAATCCCGACTAGACACAACCATCGCCTGGATGAGTGTTTTAGGCTTTGCCGCCGAGGCCAGCCAAATTGATAAAGTGGTGGGGATGGCTATTAGTCCAGTCTGGCGGGTGGTAATTTCTTATCACTACGAGCCGTACCACTTTCAGCAACTACCGCTCCCTGGCCCTTCGCTCTGAAGGGCCAAACTTTTTACCTAACTTCCATTTCTGCTATAATTGGCCCGGCAATTTTGCACTCAACAGGAGATAGGCAGTGACAAACCAAACTCGCAACCAAGAGGCTGTGTCTGTTCTTCGGTTCGCAGTTGAGCAGGCCCTGCTGCTGGTCATGCAAAGTGACCGCCTTGCCTCGGCTGGAGCCGAATTGGGTTGGAGAGATAATCAGCAGGTAGCCCAACTCACCTGGAATAATCCGCAAGGAGTGGACTGTGTGATTAAAGTACAACTTGGTCTGCCAGAGCAGACATCCTTGCCCAATATACGTCAGGTAACCTTGGAGGCTTATTATTATGGCACCGACTACCAGATCCTAGAGAAGAATCCTCAGGTCATTCAAGCGTTTAGTGCCACAGGACTTGTCTTGTTGCCCGAGCTACTGCGCCTGGTCGCCGAAGCCGACCAATGGACCGATGAAGATCTGTCAGCCGATCTGGCTTTGAGCTATTAATATAAATAGCATCCAAAGCAATCTCACCTTTATACCCCGCCCAAGTGGCGGGGTTTTTAGCTAGTAATGCTCCATTGTATTGGATTAATCAGTACCTGATATAATAAAGGCATGAATAATTTTGCCTCCCAAATCCTCTTAAATCAACTCAAAGCTGCCCATGAAGTCCTCGAGCAAACTATGGACGGTGTGACTAACGAAGTGGCTCATTTTATGCCAGCCGGGAAAGCCAATCCGATTGCCGGAACCTATGCCCATCTAGTCTTTTCCGAAGATATGTTTCTCCACACCTTTCTCACTAAAACGCCAGCCTTAATGGATGCTACCTATAAAGGCAAAACCGGGGCTAGCCAAGTCCAGCCAACCGACTGGGTAGAGGCCTACCCTAAATGGCTAAAGGAAGTAAAGCTCGACATGAATCAATTCCACCAGTACACTAAAGCAGTTTTTGCTGCCAGCGAAGAGTATGTCTCTAGCATAACCGACACAGATTTAGACCAGGAAGTAGATATGAGCGCTTATGGCATGGGTACGCGAAAAGTTAGCGATTTTATTGCCAATTTAATCACCGCCCATGCCTGCTCTATTACTGGTGAAATAGCCGTGCTCAAAGGAATTCAGGGTTTGAAGGGATATCCGTTCTAAGTCATGCTCGCCAAGTATGGATTAAAGTTACTGTTAGGTGTGGGGGTGGCAGGCCTGGGATATGTAGTCCACTACCTGCTGTTCCAAGTACCCACCTTAAAGATCTTGGCTCAAGCAGCACATGGGGCGTATAATCCCCGTGGGATATATGCTTGGCCAATTATAATTAGTGTAGCTTCAATCCTATTCATTGCGGTCGGATTGGGCAAAGTGCGATGGCAAAGGCCCAAGTTGCGGTTAACGCCAGCAGCCAAGAAATCGGCCATTGAGAATTGGCCAAAAATATAAGCGCTTCATGCAATATAAAAAACGCATGTATGCGGAAAGGGTAACCAAAAGTATGGGATTTTTTGATTTTTTAAAACCAGCAGACCCAAAGGCAAAAGGGGCAGCAACAAGCAATGTTAAAGCTAAAAAACAAGACCAGAATAATGACGACTACGAGGAAATAACCAATAACATTGCCGAAGTCGTGACTGAAGATGATTCTGATGATTACGATGATGATGGTGGTGGAGACGACTAAAAAGCGCCATACTCGTCACATGTTAAACGACCAAGAGTTATTATTCACCGTCGACCACCACAATCAACCCATCCAGCCTCAACCACGGTACCTGGTGCATCAGCATCAAATATGGCATCGAACAACCCATGTTTGGCTATACAACACCGATAAGCAAATATTGTGCCAGCAACGATCTTTACTCAAAGATAAAAGTCCTGGCTTATGGGAACCATTTTTCGGTGGTCATTTGGCTCCCGGAGTGGAATATATTCAAGGCGCCTTGTTGGAACTGGGTGAAGAAATTGGAATTAAGCCACAGGCTAGCGATTTGCACCTGTATAAAGTGTACAAGCACCTCGTCAGCACCGAATTTCAGGGCGTGTTTCTGTATCAATGGGACGGAGAGCCCTCCACCTTAGTGCTGGAGCCAGATGAGGTGGAGCAGGTAAAACTTATGGCCTTAAATGATGTTTTAGTCGCTATGGAGCGCCAGGATGCCAATTGGTCGATTGCTGGCTATGCGGCTCAGATTCTGCGACACATCAGAGGTTTGGCCTAATGGCCACCAGTAAAGAAACGGCTGAATTTATACTAGATACACTAGGCGATCGGGCTACTTTTTCCGTGCGACCAATGTTTGGCGAATACTGTCTCTGTGCCAACCGTAAACCAGTCGGTTTTATTTGCGATGAAACCTTGTTTGTCAAAATTCTGCCGGCCAGCCAACCTCTGGCTCATCAATGCGAGCAAGGCTCGGCCTATCCTGGTTCCAAGCCCTACTATATGGTGGATGAATCCCTCCTGCATCAACCCGAGCTCGGCCAAATCCTCCTATCCATTGCCGAATCTCTACCAGCCAAGAAATAGTCAAATTTTGACATATTTATTCCTGAAGAGTATAGTCAAAACGTAGGACAGCGGTTCGATGTGTCATCGGACGCCTAGTGCGGCTACGAATTATCTAATAATTCGGGCCGTTTTTTGTTGGCCCGGGAAAGGCAACTCCATGGCCAAGCAAACTCCCTATGTATCCCTTCCAAACATCCCAATAACGAGCCTTTTAGACCAGATGGTCAACAACACGCAATCTAATCCGGTACGCAATGCCCTAGCCCTAGCTCTGGAATGGCATGCCGGTCAGAAGCGCAAGGGAAACGGGCAATCATATGTCGTTCACCCCATTCAGGTGGCTCTGCGGTTGGCTCAAGCTGGTTTTGACACCGAAACCGTCGCCGCTGGATTAGGCCACGATTTACTCGAAGATACCAACTGTCCACCTCAAACGATTGGCGATTTGTGTGGCAGCCGAGTATTAACCATTATCCAATCAGTCAGCCAGGATCCCAACTTGCAAAGCTTAGTCGACTGGGAGAAAAAGAAACAAAAGTACGTCGAGTCGGTCCGAAACGGGCCAGTTGAAGCCAAAGCGGTCTGTTGCGTTGATAAAATTTGCAACTTGCAAGACTTATTGGTGACGCATTCCCAGATTGGTTCAGCCGTCTGGCAGCAATTTAACCGAGGTAAAGAGCAAAAGGCATGGTTTGAGCAGCAAGTGCTAATCATGCTGCAGCAAACGTGGGATCATCCTCTCATAGCTGAGTATGCTCAGCTCGTCAAGTTAGAAGAAACTTTAGATTAATTCATTTGCCTATGACTCAGGCTTTCTCTAGCACCGATCGTATGCTATAGTTCCAAAAAACGGAGAGATAGATACACCAAGAAAGGGTTGAGCATGAAAAACTGGCTTGCCGGCTTGCCGGTGTATGCCATGGCACTATTTGCTGTGGCCATCGGATTTCGCCTGTTTGGAAATGTGGGCAGTGCTCACCTCCTCTCATCATTAGGATGTATTCCCCCCACTGCCCATTGTTGGTTGACCTATGCTTCAGGAAAGAATGAGTTCTCATCTGGAATACCAGTCTTACCAATCGCGATTTACGTCACGGTCTTGGCCATCATCTACCCGATGGTCGTTACGGCATAGCCAGCAAATTAAAGCTCGCCCCATTTTTTCTACACCTCGCCTAAAACATGGCGGGGTTTTCATCATTGTTGATTTAAAATTATATTATAAGCCTATAGTTGTAATTATTCTTATTTTATGCTATAGTAACGGTCGAAAATTCGTGGTGCCGACAGCGAGCGGTTAAGCAAGGGAGAGTAGCATGGTCTCAGCGCTTCGGAATTACGGCTGGGTGGTCGTCACCCTAGCCACCATGACGTTGTCCTACTTCGCCTACATCTACTTTTATCAGTGGATGGGCTACGAACCTAATGCCGTTACTCTGGCGGGGATGCTGTTGATCAGCATCTCGCTTCACGAGTTCGGCCATTGGCTCGTGATGCAAGAGTATGGCTTGCGGCCATACCTGGTCATCCTGGTTGTAATCGGCGCTGCTGCGCCGCGTGATACCGAGGCCTATGATCGATTGAATCGTCGTCAGCTAGCGACGATTTTGCTCATGGGTCCCATGGCTAACTTCGTTTTGGTGATAGCCGGTCTATGTATGGCCAACTACACCGAGTGGGTGGCCTACGGCAACGCCTTGGCTAGCATTAACGCGGCGCTGATCGTCTTCAACCTCCTGCCGTTCGGCTGGCTGGATGGTGGGCAGTTCGCCAAGTTGCTGTTCGACAGTGTCAACGAGGTTACCGATCGCCGCATTTCGCTGATCGGCACGGGCATCGCCGCCCTAATCGCCACCGTCGCCGTAGCCACCGGCTACTTCAGCCTTTACCCGGCACTGATGGTAATGGGCTTGCTGCGAGCGAGCAGCAAGGACAACCCCATAGCCTGGCGCGAATCTCGGTCTATGAGCTCCAATCGGAGCTGGACCATGTTTGCGATCTGGATCTTGATGTGGGGTGCCAGCTTGGCCCTCTACATATACCTCCCCTCCTGGGAGGCTCAGTATCCGCACAGCTAAATCGTGCGCGACAGTTGTCTGAATAAACTTCGACAGCCGCGCTCGTTACCCCGCCTGAAACATGGCGGGGTTTTTCTTTAGATTGACAAGATGTTTGGCCCTCACTATGCTAAAAGGTATGAGCGGCCAAACCTAGCTAGGTCGATAATGGGTTTGCAAAAGAGAAAACGAATAGTAATAAGTAGGGGGTACGCAATGCCGGTAACGACAGTAAATGAATATTTACAAGCAGTTCCAGCGCAATCACAGGCATATTTAGATCAGCTACGCGCTATAGTTAAAGCGGAAGCACCCGAGGCGACCGAGGTAATTAGCTATGGCATTCTAGGCTACAAACTTCCGCAGATTAATCGGGCGTTTGCCTATGTTTCTGGATTTACCAACCACGTTAGTATTTACCCAATCCCCGCCAATGTACCAGCCAATATTGCAATAGCCATAAAACCATACATTGCCGGCAAAGGCACGCTCAAATTTAAGCTAGATCAACCATTGCCCCAGGAGCTTGCTCAAAAAGTTATTCAGGCGTTATATCGTCAAGCCAAAGTAGGGCCTTAAACAGGGGACGATGGTAGATAGTACCAATCACAATTAGTCTGATTTGGCTGTTTGGTTTTGAATCCCTACGGCCGAAATAATTCCACCCAGCAATAACAGGCCAGCTGTCACTAAAAGACTACGGTGAAAACCACTAACATCGAGCGATGTCCCTATAATCACACCAATAGTTGCAATAGCCAGTAGTCCAGCAATCCGAGACACGGCGTTATTAATTGCCGAACCAATCCCAGCCTGCTCATAGCTAATAGCATCCAAAACAGCGGTGGTGAGGGGTGCAACGGTTATAGATAGGCCGACAGCAAAAAGTATAATACCCGGCAGCAAGGCAACGTAGTCAACCGACTGATCCACGCCCAGCATAGTCATAAAACCAATCGAGCCCACAATCGGTCCGGCGGCCATAAACCAACGCGGACCATACCGGCCAGCCAGTGTCCCAAATCGAGAAGATAAAAAGAACATAATAATAGTAATCGGTATCAGTGTCAGCCCGGCTTGGGTGGCAGAGTAACCGCCAACTTGTTGCACAAAGATCGAAATGATAAAAGTAGCCAGCGATAAACCAGCATAGATCAGCAACGTTGCTAGATTGCCAACCCAAAAATTGCGATGAGCAAATAAGCCTAACGGTAGCATCGGTTGAGGTGTGTGCTTTTCTTGCCAGCCAAATGCGAATAAAGATAGCGCACCAACGGTAAAAGGCATATAAATGAGTGGGTGCAACCACCCGTAATGCGATTGCTCAATCAGGGCAAAAACAACGCCACCCAACCCAACCACGCATAGCAACGCTCCCCCTAGGTCAAGTTTTATCCGCTTGTGTACCAAAGGGTCTAATTGGATCTGCCTCAGTAACCACAAGGTGATGACTACGGGAAGAGTATTAATAGCAAAAATCCAGCGCCACGAACCTGCATCCACCAGCAAACCGCCAACCAATGGCCCAACAATAAAAGCAATACCCGTCCACCCCGTCCACGTTCCAATAGCTTTTGCTCGCAACTGACCAGTAAAGGCCGAAATAATAAAAGCTAAAGAGCTAGGCACTAAAATAGCTCCGGCTACTCCCTGGAGAGTGCGGGAAACAATTAAAAACTCTGCTATCGGCGCAACCGCACACAGCAACGAGGTTACACCAAAGCCGAGCAAGCCAAGTATCAGCATACGCTTACAGCCCCACAAATCAGAGAGCGAGCCGGCAATCAACATGAAAGCCCCCAGACTAATCAGGTAAGCATCTACCACCCATTGCTGGATAGAGAGATTACCACTAAATTCATCAGCGATTGCTGGGAGGGCCACATTAACTACCGACCCATCTAAAAAGGCAATAAACGACGCCAAAATGCTCACCCACAACACGAGTTTTTGTTGTGTATCCATATAGTTCACTATACTCCCAGTCACCAGATACAGCTAGGACGGAATAATTTGACACTAGAAGGACTGCATCCCTATACTGAGGCCAGAAGACTGCCTGCTATGGAATCAATTGATATCCCTCCTAAATATAAATACGCGGGAACCACCCCGCCTTCAAAATTAGCTGTTTTTCTCAAGCAGCGCTGGATGCTGGTAACCAGCTTAATAATCTGCGCGGTAATTGCTTTAAGTCTTGGCACAATCGTCTGGGTTTTGGCTCAACCAGCCCCCGAATCCTCGCACCGAAGCACCATTAACCCACCTACGCCAACGCCAACTGTTAGACCTTCAGCAACCCCAACTCCGACGCCAAGCCCTACGCCAACCCCAACCCCGACATTAACTCCCACTCCCACCCCAACTCCGTCGCCAACCCCTACCCTCAACGCCAATATTACGCCATACACAGCAGCCGACTGCAGTGGAGCTAAACAGGTGTATATTTCTAATCCCCATGGTGCACCTGCTTCAATCCAGCCTCCAGGCAGCTGGCACACCGTCCGAACCTACGAGTATGGTCAAAAAATAACCGTTTTCTGCCAGATTGGCACCACCGATTATGCGCCAGAGTATGCTCTGGTTAATGACACCTATATTGCCACTTCCGACCTATCCACCACCAAACCGTAGTTGGTAGAGAGTAGACCCTCCCTCCCCATCATTCCCGCGCCCTAAGCCCTGAGCAGAGTCGAAGAGAAAGCGGAAATGACAATATAAGTACCAAAGGCCTGACCCCTAAAACGTATATACGCCCGTATATACGTTGGCCAAAATAACTCAGATAAATGATGGAAGGGTAGTGTGTAGGGTGGGATAGGAAACTAGAAGGCAGAAGGCAGAAGGCGGGATGATTAAATACAAAATTAGAAATTCGAAATGAGAAACAAATCACAAGCTCGAAATCACAAACACTAACCAAAAACCCGATATACGATATACGATCTTCGAATCCCTCCCGTCATCTCGCCTGTCCGCCTCTGGCGGAAGCAACCGCGTGGCGATCTTCTCTTTCTCATCAAGATAGCCACAGTCGCTAGTACTTCTTATTCAAGCCTAATCCTTCAACCATGAGCTTGAGACTGTCAAATGGGCGATGAACCCACGAGAGATCAGAGTCCAATGGCTTCGCAATACCGCATCCCGCATCCTGTATCCCGACACCCGACACCCGACACCCGACACCCCTCCCGTCATTCTGGAACGAAGCGTAGCGAAGAGATAGAATCCCTCCACTATGCACCGCTCAAAGTCCACCTCACCTGATAGCCATGTTAAAAGATATATACAGAGATAAATACAAAGAATTATATAATTAATTATATAATTAAATTTACTGAATAATTTGCATCAAAATTACTCCTTTAGGCTCAAAAGAAGTACTAGGGTAGCATCAATTAACCCCAGCAACGAGCAAGACGAGAACCGTCCTAAATTACGACAAAAAGACTTATAGTATATTCTTGGAGGTAAAAATATGGTATGATTACAATTACAAGCGAGTGGCCATTTGTTCGTTGACCTGGGAGAGAAGCACGATGGTGGGAATCATTGCGATTTCGGATGAAACAACCGAAATTTTGCAAGAGTTTCGCGACAAGTTCGACCAACTCAATCAGCCAGTCGGTATCGATATTAGCGCTGACCAGTTGCTGGAGCAGATTGCAGCCATAAACACGCTGCGTAGGCAAGTCGATGACTGGAATATAGAGCAGCTCGATCAATGTAATCAGGCCGATGCCATGATTGCGTCGAGTGATCTGCTAGAGATCATCGAGGCCGCCATCAACGACCGGTACGACATTTTGGCTGGCTAACAGGCAACTAACTTGTCCGGCTTAAACCAAGCCCTGCCGTTTTAGGCGGGGCTTTTTGCTTTTTACCTACGTACGTATTTGAATTACCTAAACCTGCATTTTATAATTGACCAGAATGGCGTAGGCACTATAGGAGAGCCACCATGAGCCTTAAGCACAAGTCCATTCATTCCGGATGGAAGCGGCAAAACGCAGAGACTAAACAGTCGCCAACCAAGGCCAAGCAAAGCCAACTCCAGCGTCTAGAGAGCCAGTCACTCGTGCTTTACTGTAGGCCCGATACCATATCCAACCAAGATTGGCAACGAATCGAAGCCTGGATACGGCAGACCGTGCCATGCCCTGGACACAGGCTTCAGGTACTCATCTATATTTGCACCTGTCGGCAGTCGCCTAAGCCTCTTCAGCTGCGGTTAACCCACGAATTAGCCGGGATAAACGCCAACCAGCGGTCCCGAGTCAGCTTGCGCCAGCATAACCACCAGAACCAGCTGGTGCGGCTGGAAATTATTCTACGTCAAACCGTGCGCCTGGCTTAAGCCAGGCGCATCCCGTCTTTTAATTAATAGCAGGAGTTACGAAACTATTCTTCAGTAGCAGTCATGCTGGAGCCAAAGGTGATAGCTCTCTCATGAGAGCTGTAGGGGGATCCTAGGTGTTAAAGCACGAGCCGGTGCGCGTCTATTAAATACGCTATGCTCCAGAATGACCACATCTGGAATATTGTAGTTATCTCTGCATCAGTTTCGTAATCCAAGCTAGTGCGTAACTATTCATGATTCCCAATAAAATCATCTAAAGTAATGCTTTGTTGTTGAACGAGGGAATAGTGTTTGGTAGAGTAGAAAAACTCGTGGATAGATTCACGCGACGAGCCGGAATGGATCGCCAAAAGGCTGACCACCGAACCCATGTTCGTGATGATTTCCTCGAGTTAGGGGATGGGGTGGCGGTACGCTGCCAGCATGCGTCTAAGAGCCGAAGCTCGAATAGGGTAGAAGCCCAACCAACCGTGCGTTGGTAGATACTACCACCCTTCCCCGTATCGGGGGACGCTGGGCGACCAGCTAACCTCGGGGGTGGATAACCTCCATCCAAGGTCTGTGCTCCAGCCGATCAGCCTAGCTGATTTAGGGTAGCAGACCACCACCCCGGTACCCATGAGGTTCCGGGGTGATTTTCTTTCTTTTTACAAATTAGCAAGCCACGTAAGGGTCTCTTTGATGCATTGAACGACTAACTATAATTCATTGAGTAAATCCACACTTGGTTGACAAGTAATCAGCTCAGGTTTAAACTCCGAAAAAGCTTCAGAAACTCGACGTTACCCAGGAGAAAGAGACTCATGAGCAAACAACCGCCGCCGATTAACCTGCTTAATCTGGCCGAAGAGTTTGCGATGGCCATAAGTTTACTACCCGGTTTTGAGTCGTGTACGGAAGGCCAGTGGGAAGAAGCTGACCAAGAAGTGTTCCCCACCGTGACGACAGCTCAATTTGGGTATGTTGAGGATGTACAGATCAGTGTGGCGCAAACTAGGATGGGTGGTACTCAGATTAGTTTTGTACTAGACCATCCCATAGACGAGGATGATTTTCTGGTTGGAGTGACTTGGCGGTATCATTCGATCAGTCAAGTTGACCTTGATACAGACACGGTGCAATTGCCCGTTCGCCTTCGGATTGAGGGCAACTACGAGGCTTTATTGGCTCATGATGCTATGTTGCGGGCAATTAGGCTAACCGATGATTTGTTGTCGGGGTTGCTGCTGAATGATGCCAAAACTATTCTTAGCAGCCCGATGCTCGACCCGCAAAAAGGAGACATGAATCAGAATATAAACTGGGGGCTTTCCCCAGCAGAGCAACGGCACTTTTTCTTTAGCTTTTACACACGGTTGGCGACAGTGGTGTAGCTTGCCGGTGCCCCTTAATGAGCTTTGAAGCGCAGCAGTCTTTTGGCCCCCGTTGGGAACAACGGGGGATTTTTATGCGTTATAACGTACAATTTTATTCCTTAAATAGGAGAACTGTAGTTTTATAATGTGAAATCCAGGAAATGTTCTAAAAATGATTCAGGCCAGCCAAACAGTGATTTTCACTGTCGGGCTGGCCTTTGTGTATCTGACTAGGCTCGATTTTGGAGTCTAGCTAGACGTGCGTGCGCATTTTGCGCGTTAGTGTTGTCTCTATCCTTCTGGTTTAGTCGCCTCCTCGGTTGGAACCGGATTAGCTTGGGTGTTGGGGATAGACACCCCCACCTTGCCAGTATCACCCACAACGACGGTGCAATTGGCACCGGCCTGAACACAAGCCTCAACAGTGTTCAGATTGCCCAAGACTTCCTCGGTATTTTCCCCGTAGAGGATATGGGCACTGTCGTAGTTCATCTGATTGAGCACCAATCGTCCGGCTGGAGTCTGATACTCATCCGGGGCCACCATCACCGATGTAATATCGACTCTGATGTCAGCACAGATGAACTTGTTATCATCGCCTTCGCCAGGACGATCAGGGTGCTGCCAACCCGAAGTGTGGGAACCGCAGATGATATCGGTATCAAATCCCAGTGTCGTTCGCAGCTCGGCCGCAAAGTTCGTAGAGATTTGATCCTCCAGCAGTTCGATCTGCTCCAGGGAGTTCTTGTACCAAATGTCATCACTGACATGAAGCATCCCCTTGTTGGCTGCTCCCAAGATAGCGTAGGTAAAGTTCTCCACTATGAATCCACTCCAGCCGACCGTCGCAAAGTTCTGATTCTGCGCGGCTGGGTCATACGCCTCAGGGCTGGCGCAGGTGTATTTCAGGCACTGTTCCCAAAAGTCCTCCATGGCCGCCCGGTCTTGATTGAGCATCCAGTAAATGCCGCCGGTGATGAAGAAGTTGACGCCACTTTGAGAGGTGACCAGCAATGGCTTGTGGTAATCTCCGATGCGAATGCCATCGAGGTAGTACTCGTCACCGTTGTTGAAGAGAAAGTTCCGGCCGTTACAATAGACGAACCAAGAATCTTCGCCATCGTCAACGGTGTAGTTGTCATCGTTGGGATAGACGACATCATGGATGTTGCCATCATCACCGCCTTTGCTATCTCCAACAATGTAAACACAATTAGCTGGCGGCGCGCCTTCGCTGGCCGCAACCGGGTTGCTACAAGCAGAGAGTGACATCAAGACCAGCAACAGGATGCTGATCACTTTGTAACGTCGAGGCAGAAGTGTCCGTTTCACGTTGTTACTCCTGTGATTTATGCGCACCGCAGTTGCGGCTAGACTACCGGAAAAACGATCGCGAATACCTCCCTTCGTGCCGACCTAATTATTGTCGGACTGTAACCGACGCTCAAAGTCATCCAGGCCATTCGGATTATCGTCGGTAAGACGATACAGCGCCTGGGCCTCGTTAGTAATCTGTCTGAATTCCGGAATCTTTTGGTCTGTACCACGCCGGATCGAGCTCAGAACATGATCCCGAAACTCGCTAAAGTGGCGACTGCCAACGGCAAGCCGCTCGGCAGGGTCCGTCCAAAAGTGAGGGTACGCTTGCGCGTCAAGGTAAACTTCTTCGAGGTACCTATTGATGTCAGCCAAGTTCTTTTCGAAGAAGAGCGAATCGCCCTTCCTATCCTTACTGGTCGATCGGAAGTATCTCTCGGTATATTCCTCAACCAGCTTTAAGCTATGCCGATCATTGGAGCTGTGGATCTTCTCGCGCTTGAGCGCAATGTGGTTGAGCAAATCCTGCACCGACAACGGCACTTGATGGAGTTGTCGACGTCGGAAGTAAATTGCTCCACCGACTAGCACCACAGACATAGTCGGGATGATAGCCATGATTTGCCAAGCTGACCCTCCTTCATCTGTAGAGGTTGATGGCGTGCTCGGCTTTGGGGTGGGCACCGGAGTCGGTATCTGCTTTGGCTGTGGGTTTTGTGCCAACCAACCATGCATGTAATTGACGAACGTCACCAGCGTGCTAACCGGGTTTCGTGAAACCTCGCCCGCCCGCTGCATCATGTCTGCCGCAACGTTGCTTGGCAGATAAGGCGCATAACCAATCGTTATATCGCCAACGGCCAGACCAATAATGCGCTGGTCTCCCAGCAGTTCCGATAGGGTTGTGGCGATTTCGAGCGGACTTAGGTCGAGGTCTTCAGCTGCGATAGCTGGAAGAATAACCAGAACGATACGATCGTCCGTAGTTAAGATCTTTTTCAGCTCTAAAGCAGCGCTGGAGTCGATGTTCTCGGTGCCAGGAGCTACATAGACGGCCGTCTCTGTTAGAGCATTGGCCGCGTCGGTGATGTAGTCTTGAGCTCGGACTAGGCCTGGCATGAGGCATGCCAGAGCCACGACTAAAGCAAGTGCTTTAGTAACGCTTCTCATGTTATACCTCCTGTCGCGGGATGTTTTTTGCGGCAATGCGTATTGTGTATATAGCAAACCGCGATCCTTTCACGTGCGAGGCCTAGATGGAGCACTCCATCATAAGCAACTTATCAAGGTGCAAATTTAACGCTCGGCAGTATAGCACGTTTGCAACGAATTTTCTATAGGCCTATTAAAACAGGACTGGTTACAAAACTCGCTTTCAATTCAAAACCTCAGAATCACCTAAGCTAAAGTGGTGGTCGGCAAGTAGGACATAAGTGGATTAATAAATAAACAGATAAACGTAAAGGTTCGCCAAATAGTAAACTGCCCAAACAGGCCAACTAGTGAATTACATCAATTGTTTTATTAAATTACCGTCGTTAATTTAAGTACAGGAAAAATAAGGAGCCCAGACATCTATCCTTGCAAGGCAGATGCCTGGGCATTGTGACTACCCGTCGTAGGGCGTGCCACAGTCGTCGCTAGCTTCTTGGTCGTCAATGCTCTCCTCGTCCGGCTCGCAATCGGGTTCAACATTTATCCCGATAGTAACTCCGATTATTTCTTTACCGGTGCAGACGAAAGCCGAAAGTTGTATACGAATGACTTCGGCAATCTCAGCTTGATCCAGGAATTCCCCCAGCTCTTCGGGCTCAGCCCGCTCCAAAAACGTTGTACCGAGCTGCTCCCACAGCGCCTGGAACGACTCAATATCACTAAGCTCTGTTTCATCATCGGCAGGGCTTCTCGAAACTGGCGAATCCTCAACAACTGGTGGCTGGCGCTGGTCAGTAGCCGTTTGCATCAGGAGTACTCCTTTAGCTAGACACGTATCCACTCAACCGTGGTTATCGCGGATAATACAGAGCAGACAATATCCTGTCAAGAATTGACACCCACAATATTTGAAACAAATCCCAAACCAGACCTGCCCGCCATGCTTTCGCTGGCCAAGCAGGCAGGTTGCCGCAGTCGTTATCACTCCTCATTCAAACCTAATCCTTCAACCATGAGCTTGAGACCGTCGAATGGGTGATGAGGCTTGAGTCTTTAGAGTCCAACAGCTTCACCATGACGTATACTAACCTTCTCCAGCATCCAGCATCCAGCATCCAGCATCCAGCATCCAGCATCCAGCATCCCGACACCCTCCCCGTCATTCTGTCATTCGGCTCTGATCTCTAGCGACCTCATCGCTCAGACTCGAAGAGGAACGCAGTGTATTTTAGACGCGAAGCGGCTCGTGCTTTAGCACATAGAATCCCCTCTACGCTCTACGCTCTCTCCGGCCTCCTCCACCCATAAATGCGCTCAATATCGGGGTTGACTCGCACGGTTTTTTTGGTTATAATCCCGTCTGTTGAGCCCCTCTTGAGATGGGGGTCTTTTTTGACTGGTGGGTATCTGCCTGCTGTTTATCTCAGAAATAAGATTGAAAAACAAACAAGGGTTTTTAGTAAACAAGTAGAAAGTTATTTTATTTATGCCAACAATTAATCAGTTAGTCCGCAAGGGACGTGGCCACAAATCATCAAAAGTTAAGGCGGCAGCTTTCCGCCGCAGCTTTAACGCAATTAAGCGAAAGGCTGTTGAAACTAACAGTCCTCAAAAGCGCGGCGTGTGTACGATTGTTAAAACCATGACCCCTAAGAAGCCTAACTCAGCTCTGCGTAAGGTAGCTAGGGTGCGACTCTCTAACCGGTCTGAAGTGACTGCGTATATTCCAGGCGAAGGTCACAATTTGCAGGAACACTCAATTGTATTGGTTCGGGGCGGTAAAGTAAAAGACTTGCCAGGCGTAAAGTATCACATTGTTCGCGGCGTCTTAGATGCCAAAGGTGTTGAGAAGCGCGGCAAAGCCCGATCCAAATATGGAACTAAAAGAATAGCAGGAGCACAAGCGGCTAAAGCCTCTTAAGGAAATAAACTATGCGTGGTAAACGAGCCCCAAAACGAATCATTGCCCCAGACCCAGTCTATAATTCACGGGTCATTAATAAATTTATTAACCGAGTTATGATTGGTGGTAAAAAGACCGTTGCCCAAGGTATAGTCTATGGGGCAATGGATCAGTTAAAGCAAATGGGTGAAGCTGAGCCTCTGGTCACCTTTGAGACTGCTATGCGTAACGTAGCTCCGCGCCAGGAGGTAAAATCCCGCCGAGTTGGTGGCTCTAGTTACCAAGTACCAGTTGAAGTCCGAGGCGAGCGCCGGGATGCCCTAGCTGCCCGCTGGATTATTGCGTTCGCGAAAAAGCGACCAGGAAAATCGATGAAAGAACGCTTAGCTGGGGAACTCTTAGATGCTTCCAAGAATACTGGGGCTGCAGTCAAGCGGCGCGAAGACATGCAAAAGATGGCCGATGCCAACCGGGCCTTCTCTCACTTTAAATCTTAATTGCCTAGCAAATAAGATTTAGCGCTTAGTGTCTAGCAATTTAGATACAAATACGTATAAAAATACTTATAACTACGGACTAAGAACTATAAACTAATAACTTCTTATATATATGGCAAGATCACACACTCTCGACAAAATTCGCAACATTGGTATTATTGCCCACATTGATGCGGGTAAGACCACTACAACCGAGCGCATTCTGTTTTACACCGGAAAGAACTACAAGATTGGCGAGACCCACGAAGGTTCAGCCACTATGGACTGGATGGAGCAAGAGCAGGAGCGCGGAATTACCATTACTTCCGCAGCTACCACTTGTTTCTGGAACGATCACCGTATCAACATTATTGACACCCCTGGTCACGTCGATTTTACCGCTGAGGTAGAGCGTAGCTTGCGCGTCTTAGATGGTGGCGTAACCGTGTTTGATGGGGTAGCTGGTGTAGAGCCTCAGTCCGAAACCGTCTGGCGCCAAGCCGATAAATACAATGTGCCTCGGATTTGTTTCGTTAATAAGATGGATCGCATGGGAGCCGACTTTAAGCACTGTGTTGAAACAATTAAGGACCGGTTGGGAGCAAAACCAGCGGTAATTCAACTGCCAATTGGCGCTGAAGATACCTTTAAAGGTGTTGTCTTGGTTCTCGAACAAAAAGCCCGTATTTATAAAGATGATCTCGGTAAAGAGATAGATGAAATTGACATTCCAGCCGAGATGCAAGCCGATGCCGAAAAATACCGAGCCGAGCTCATTGAGCAAATTGCCGAGGCTAACGACGAGCTATTAGAAAAGTACTTAGCCGGTGAGGAATTAACCATCGACGAATTAAGAGCTGGCTTGCGCAAGGCGACGATTAACAATGAGCTCTATCCGGTTATGTGCGGCTCAGCGCTCAAGAACAAAGGAGTACAGTTGTTATTGGATGCGGTATTAGACTATTTGCCATCCCCTATTGATGTACCCGCCATTCAGGCACATAAGAGCAATGACGAAGATGCCGAAGTAGTGGTTGAAACAAAAGATGATGCGCCATTTGTCGCTTTAGCGTTTAAAATCATGTCGGACCCATTTGTTGGTCGATTAACCTTCTTCCGAGTTTACTCTGGAGTATTGAGTTCTGGATCCTATGTGACCAACTCCTCCAAGGGAGCCAAAGAACGAGTTGGCCGAATCTTGCAGATGCATGCCAATCACCGCGAAGAGATTGACCAAGTCTATGCTGGCGACATCGCCGCCGCAGTTGGGCTCAAGGAAACAATTACCGGCGATACCTTAACCGTTGAGGGAGGTAGTGTCGTCCTCGAGAGTATTAAGTTCCCTGAGCCGGTAATTCAGGTAGCCGTTGAGCCAAAGACTAAGGCTGACCAGGAGAAAATGGCATTAGCTCTGCGTCGTTTGGCTGAGGAAGATCCAACCTTTACCGTAACTTCAAATACCGAAACCTCTCAAACCTTAATTGCTGGAATGGGTGAGTTGCACCTCGACATCCTTATTGACCGCATGAAGCGGGAGTACAAGGTAGAAGCCAATGTTGGAGCGCCCCAAGTAGCCTTCCGTGAAACCATTAAAAAATCGGTTGAGCAAGAAGGTAAGTATATTAAGCAGTCTGGCGGCCGAGGTCAGTATGGCCATGTTTGGTTGCGACTAGAACCCAAAAACCCAGGCGAAGGCAATGAATTTGCCAACGCGGTGGTGGGTGGCTCAGTGCCTCGTGAATACATTCCAGCCGTAGAAAAAGGTGTTCAAGAAGCTTGGGACACTGGTGTGCTAGCTGGTTATCCGCTGGTCGACACCAAAGTTACCCTCTACGACGGCTCCTACCACGAAGTTGACTCTTCCGAGGTAGCCTTTAAAGTTGCCGCCTCAATGGCCGTTAAAGACGGAGCCCGTAAGGCAGACGCGGCCATTTTGGAGCCAGTGATGAAAGTTGAAGTAACCACTCCCGAAGACTTCATGGGAGATGTGATTGGTGACTTAAATAGTAAGCGTGGTCAAATTCAGGAAATGGAACAGCGTGGTAATGTCCGGGTGGTCCATGCCAATGTACCGCTAGCCGAAATGTTTGGATATTCAACCCAACTTCGAGGCATGACCCAAGGCCGAGCTAGCTACTCTATGGAACCAAGTCATTACCAAGAAGTACCTAAAACAGTTGCCCAAGAGATTATCTCATCACGTGGGCAGCAATCGAGTTGACGTGAACATATAAAATCAGATAGAGTGTCTCGAGTTTGAGAAACAGCAACTAGTCTAGTCAAGTTAGTGGTTGTTTCTCCAACTCGGGCCTCTTACTTAGTCCTTTAGAGGCTGGGGAAACATTTAACTATTTTATTTTATAAGGAGGCCACATATGGCAGAAAAATTTGAGCGAAATAAGCCACATAAAAATGTGGGCACCATTGGTCACGTTGACCATGGTAAAACTACCTTAACCGCGGCTATTACCAAGGTTTTGGAAAGCAAAGGTGGGGCAAAATTTAAAGCCTACGATGCTATCGATGGCGCACCAGAGGAAAAGGCTCGGGGTATTACCATCTCTATCTCGCACACCGAGTATGAGACCGACAAGTACCACTACGCCCACATCGATGCTCCTGGGCACGCCGACTACATTAAGAACATGATTACCGGTGCAGCCCAAATGGATGGTGCTATTTTGGTAGTATCCGCCGCTGATGGCCCAATGCCACAAACCCGTGAGCACATCTTGCTAGCTAAGCAGGTAAACGTGCCACGTATTGTAGTCTTCATGAACAAGATGGATCAAGTTTCAGATCCAGAATTGGCCGACTTGGTTGAAATGGAAATCCGCGAACTATTAAGTAAGCAGGGTTTTGACGGCGACAATACTCCAGTATTGCGTGGTAGTGCATTACAGGTTCTAGAATCGGATAAGATCGACGATGCCGATCCAAATGTTAAGGCTATTTTAGACTTAATGGATGCCGTCGACGAGTACATTCCTGTACCAGAGCGACCAGTTGACCAGCCATTCTTAATGCCTATCGAAGATGTTTTCACCATCTCTGGTCGTGGTACTGTAGCCACCGGTCGTATTGAGCGCGGTGTCGTTAAAGTAAACGAAGAAGTTGAAATCGTTGGTATGGGCGAAAAGGTAAGCAAGACTGTTGTCACGGGCGTCGAAATGTTCAAGAAGATGCTCGATGAAGGTCAAGCTGGAGACAACGTTGGTCTACTGCTACGAGGCGTTAACCGCGAAGATATTGAGCGCGGCCAAGTATTAGCCAAGCCAGGCAGCATTAAGCCCCATGTTGAATTTGAGGCCCAAGTCTATGTCCTTAAGAAGGAAGAAGGCGGACGCCATACTCCATTCCTTAAGGGTTACCGACCTCAGTTCTACCTTCGAACTACCGATGTAACTGGTGAAGTTACACTGCCAGAAGGCAAAGAAATGGTTATGCCAGGCGATGACGTAACCATGAACGTTAAGTTGATTGTTCCTGTGGCCTTAGAAGAAGGATTGCGTTTCGCCATCCGAGAAGGTGGACGAACCGTTGGAGCTGGTGTAGTTACTAAGGTTATTGCGTAATCGCACAAGAATCATCTGGGAAAAGGGGGCGGGTAGATGAAATTACTCGCCTCCAACCCGGATAAAACTCGCAAGAAAGGCTTGCATCTGAAGTAAATTTAGTGTATAAGGTATCAAGTTATGGCAAAAGGACGAATTCGAGTTAGATTAAAATCTTACGACAGCAAAGTACTAGACCAAACCTCCGAAGAGATCTTGGATACTGCTTTGCGAACTGGAGCAAAGATTGCCGGCCCGGTGCCGTTGCCAACTGATATCCAGCGCTTTACCGTAATCCGATCGCCTCATATCGATAAAGATTCACGTGAAGCATTTGAAATGCGCACTCACAAGCGCTTGATTGATATTTTGGAACCAACACCAAAGACTATTGATTCCTTAATGCACTTAACCGTGCCAGCCGGAGTTAACATCGAAGTCAAAATGTAGGATTAACCCTCTCAGTAAGGTACACTTCTGCGTTGACGCTTCCAGTCCGCGTTCGCTGTATCAGGTATGCAGCTCATTTGCGGGCTTCAACGTCGCCTCGAATTGCACTTCACTAAGAGCGTTAAGAGATAGAAGTTAAGGTAAAAAATAAAACAGTAAAAAGATTTGGGTTTTACTTGATTGATACGCCAAATGGGGCTGTCCTTGATTCAAGGAAACGACTATATTGGCTAGTAACTCCCAGGTCTTTTGTTTGCCGATTTTATGAAAGTTTTGAAATTATGCAGCAATTAATGGCTCGAAAAATTGAAATGACTCAGAGATTCGACGAATCTGGTCGACAACTCCCTATCACCGTGGTCCAAGCTGAGCCAGCCGCCGTCGTACGAATTAAGTCAATGGAAAAGGACGGCTATTCGGCAGTGCAAGTTGGCTATGGTATTGCTAAAGAGAATAAGCTAACTAAACCAGTGGCTGGATTAGTGAAAACCTTAAGCAATAAGCCCCGCCGCTTCGTTGAAGAGCACCTAGAAGTGGTTGACGGCATCCAAATCGGTCAAACCATTGCCATAGAAGATGTGTTACAGGTGGGCGACATCGTGTCAGTCACCGGGTTTTCTAAAGGTAAAGGCTTCCAAGGTGGTGTGAAGCGTTGGGGGTTTGGTGGTGGTCCTAAGACCCACGGTCAAAGCGATCGTCATCGTGCACCCGGAAGTATTGGTGCGGGTACTTCACCTGGCCGAGTTTGGAAGGGTAAAAAAATGGCTGGCCACATGGGTAATAAGCAAATTACCACGGCTGGTTTGCAAGTAGTCGCCATCGAGGGCAACAAGATTATGCTAAAAGGGGCAGTCCCGGGAGCCCGACAGTCTTGGGTGGTGTTGAGAAAGCAAGGGTAATAGATTATGACTATTGATGTATTAGACCAAACTGGTAAAAAGCTGGACGCCATCACCCTAAACAAGGCAATTTTTGGGGCTCCAGTAGTACCTTCATTAATTGCTCAGGCGATTCGGGTGCGATTAATCAACGCTCGAACCGGTACGGCCCATACCAAGACTCGCGATGAAATATCTGGTGGTGGACGTAAACCTTGGCGTCAAAAAGGAACAGGTCGAGCCCGACATGGTTCAACCCGAAGTCCAATTTGGCGTGGTGGTGGAATTACTCATGGTCCACGGTTTCACAAACCATCAGTTTCAATGCCAACTGCCATGCGTCGTGCCGCCTTATTTGCGGCGTTAACCGACAAACTACAGCAGAAAAGCATTGTAGTTTTAGATAAATTAAGTGTCAAAGAGGTTAAGACAAAAGAAATTGCCACCATAGTGGCCGCCTTGCCGGTCGACCGGACTGCCTTAGTGGTTGTACCAGCCAAAGACGAAAAGTTACAGCGAGCCATGTCCAACTTGCCTCAGATTAAGCTAATGCAGGCCTCAGTCCTGCATCCCTATGAAATTTTGAAATACCGTACGGTAATTTTCTTGCAAGATAGCTTACCAGTGTTAGAAAAAACATTCTTAGATAAAACCGTCGCTGAAAAGTCTGACTCAGGTAATGATCAGCCTACAGACGAAATCAATCCAAAGCAGGCAAAGCCCCGATCAAGGAGTAGTCGCTCCATAGATGAGGCTAAGAAACCGGCTCAGACTAAAACGACAGCTAAGGCTAAGAAGGCAGAATAAATTATGAACACGATCAATATATTAGTACAACCAGTAATCTCGGAGAAAGCGGTTGGTTTAGCTGCCTTAAATCAGTATTCCTTCGTGGTTGACGCCCGAGCTTCTAAAAACGAGATTAAAAAAGCAGTTGAGCGCTTTTATCGTGTAGAAGTAATTAATGTCTCAACAGCTCAATATCGGAGCGCTCCGCAACGTCAGACGAAGAAGCGGGTTGAAAACCCAGGTGCAATGCATAAAAAGGCGTATGTCACCTTAAAAGCTGGCCAAAGCCTCGACTTGCTTGAGGTAGAGGAGAATTAATCATGGCAATTAAGACCTATCGACCACTAACACCAGGACAACGCTTTAAAACCGGTTTAGTCCATACCGAATTGACTAAAAAGGTGAAACCGCTAAAGAGTAAAACCCGCGGCCTAAAGAGTGTGGCCGGACGCAATGCTTCGGGACGCATCACTGTTCGTCACCAAGGCGGAGGCCATAAGCGGAAATTCCGCGAAATCGACTTGCGTCGCGACAAGCTTGGCATACCAGGCACCGTCACCACAATTGAGTACGATCCAAACCGGTCGGCTCATATTGCTTTGGTAACGTATGCCGATGGAGACAAGCGGTACATTCTGGCGCCGGATCAAATTAAAGTTGGACAAAAGGTGATGTCGGGAGAAAAAGCAGAGATTAGTATTGGTAATACCTTGCCTTTGGCTAATATTCCACTCGGCACCGTCGTCCATAATATTGAATTAACCCCCGGTAAAGGCGGCCAAATGGCCCGATCGGCCGGTTCCTCGGTGCAATTAATGTCGAAGGATAATGGTAAGGCTCAGCTAAAAATGCCAAGCGGCGAAGTTCGTCAGGTAAACTTGTCATGCTGTGCTACAATTGGTGTCGTTGGTAATACTCAGCACGGAACAATCAAGATTGGTAAAGCCGGTCGCAACCGACACAAGGGTATCCGCCCTGCAGTTCGCGGTGTAGCCATGGCCCCCAATGCTCACCCTCATGGTGGTGGTGAAGGTAAGTCTGGTATTGGTATGGCACCAAAGACTCCTTGGGGTAAAAAAGCCATGGGTCTCCGCACCCGCAAGAAGAATAAAGCTTCGAATAAATCGATTATTCGACGTAGGAAATAATTATGTCACGATCTAGTAAAAAAGGTCCGTACGTGGACGAAAAATTAATGCAGAAGGTGCAAAAGATGAATGATGCTGGCCGTAAGGAAGTTATCAAGACCTGGGCTCGCAGTTCATCGATTAGCCCCGACATGGTTGGCCATACGTTTGGAGTACACAATGGTCGAATTCATGTGCCAGTGTTTGTGACCGAATCAATGGTTGGCCACAAGCTAGGGGAATTCTCATTAACCCGAACCTTTAGGACTCATGCCAAAAAGCAAGCTGGAAAGGCTGGTAAATAATGAACGTGGTTGCCACCGCCCGCTATGTACGTCAGTCGCCACGTAAAGTCCGCTTAGTCGCCACAGCGGTTCGTAGTTTGCCGCCAGTGGAGGCGGTCAACGCTTTGGGTCTCATGAACGCCCGGGCTGCCCAAGTGGTTCAAGATGTGCTAAAATCGGCGATTGCAAATGCAACCAATAATTTTCAACTAGCCGAAGCCGATTTGCGCATTGCCACCTTAGAAGTGGGCGAAGGCCCAACCCTTAAGCGAATGCGAGCAGCCAGCAAAGGCCGGGGTGTTTCAGTCTTAAAGCGTACCTCGCATGTTCGCGTGGTGCTAACCAACGATCCGGCTGCACCCAAAAGGAGCGCAACGCCACGAAAGAATCGTCAGAATTTGAAAACAACCGTTGAAACTGCTGCCTCTCAAGCCACAGCTAAGACAACCTCAAAGACCGAGAAGAAAACAACCGCCAGAACAACTAAGGCCACAAAGGAAAGTAAATAATGGGAAATAAAACACACCCACTTGGATTGCGCTTAGCGCTAAATAAAAATTGGAGCTCAACCTGGTTCGACAAGAAGCGTTTTGTCGACCTCCTACACAAGGATATACAGATACGTGAGTTCTTAACCAAAAAGCTCAAGGCCGCTGGATGTCAGCGCGTCGAGATTGAGCGATCGGTTAACGAAGTAACCATTAATATACACGTGGCGAAGCCCGGTATGGTTATTGGTCGAGGTGGATCGGGAAGTGAGCTGTTAAAAAAAGAACTAGAAAAGATGTTGGATGGCGAAAAGCTCCGTTTGAATATCATTGAAGTTCGTAAGCCAGATCTGTACGCTGCGTTAGTAGCGCGTAATGTAGCCGACATGATTGAGCGCCGCATGTCTCCACGACGGGCGATTAATATGTCGCTAGATCGAACCATGTCAGCCGGAGCTAAAGGTATTAAGATTATCGTCAGCGGCCGTTTAAACGGAGCAGATATCGCCCGCAGTGAAAAGAAGCATGTTGGAACTATTCCATTGCACACGCTGCGCGCCAATATTGATTTTGCCCACGAGGTAGCAGTTACCTCTTTCGGCACTATTGGGGTAAAGGTCTGGATTAACCGGGACGAAGATCTAGCCAATAGTCAATCCCAACAGCAACCCGGTCGTCGGATAGGAGGGCCAAGTCGTGCTCGAGCCATCTAAGCAGAAGTATCGTCGACAATTCCGAGGTCGGATGCGGGGCAAAGCCTGGCGAGGTTCAGAGTTGAACTTTGGTGAGTTCGGTATTAAAGCGCTTGATTGTGGTTGGGTATCGGCCCGGCAGATCGAAGCTGCTCGTCGTGCCATGACCGGCTATACCAAGCGTGGGGGCAAGATTTGGATTAGAATCTTCCCCGATAAGCCAATTACCAAAAAACCAGCAGAAGTTCGAATGGGTAGCGGTAAAGGGTCAGTCGATCATTTTGCGGCAGTAGTTCGTCCAGGTGCTATCTTATTTGAGATTGCCGGAGTGCCAGAAGCCACTGCTCGCGAAGCCATGCGCCGTGCCGCTCACAAACTATCGGTAGGCACCACAATTGTTGCTCGTGAGGAGGAGTCTTCTGCCTCTCGCCAAGAGGAGGAGGCCTAACGCATGTTAAAGCCGAAAGAATTAGACCAATTGAAAGATAAATCAGTAACCGAGACCTTAAAAGATATCAAGGTTGCTGAGCAAGAATTAGTAGATTTGCGAATGAAAAAGCATCGCGGGTCGGTTAACAATGTTCACCAAATTCGTCAGTTGCGCAAAAAAATTGCCCAGCTTCAAACTTTGGTGGCAATGAAGGAAGTATCATGAACGAACAACAACCACAATTAAAAACCTTAGTTGGCATTGTGACTTCAGACAAAATGGCCAAAACAGTTGTGGTCGAGGTGACAACCTTTAAGGTGCACCGTTTGTATCACAAGCGATTCCGCTGGACCAAGAAGTACTTGTCCGATGTAGGAAGTCTAGAGCCGCAAGTTGGTGATACTGTCCGGATTGTAGCCAGTCGGCCCATTTCAAAGCTAAAGCGCTGGACTGTTGCCGAGGTTGTTGCTGCGGCAGACGCAAGCCAGAAAAAACCAGTCACCAAAGCTGCAAAAGCAGCTAAGCCAAAGGCTGCGACAACAAAGAAGAAAGCTAAGTAAGGATTAAAAGATGATTCAGCATCGAACATATTTAAATGTAGCGGATAACACGGGTGCCAAGCGCTTAATGTGCATTAATGTCCCCGGTGGAACCGGTAAGATGAAGGCTCGACTGGGTGAGCAGATTACGGCAGTGGTTAAGGGAGCAAACCCTAATGGCACCGTTAAAGATGGTGAAGTGGTTAAAGCCGTGGTGGTTCGCACGCGTAAGGAAATGCGCCGTGTTGATGGCTCGTATATTCGCTTTAGCGAGAATGCTGCCGTGGTTGTCGACAAAGACAAGAATCCCCGTGGTACTCGCATCTTTGGCCCAATTGCTCGCGAAATTCGTGAAGCGGGCTATATGAAAATTATATCGTTAGCCCCGGAGGTATTGTAACTATGGCAGGGTTAAAGATTAAAAAAGACGATGTTGTAGCCGTTACCTCTGGTAAATTCCGAGGCAAGCAAGGCAAAATCTTGCGCACGCTGCCATCCCAAAATATGGTGGTAGTTGAAGGGGTAAATATGGTTAAGCGTCATCGCAAGCCAGTCACACAACGCGATCCCGGTGGAATTGTAGATGTGATTAAGCCGTTGCCAACCGCCAATGTCATATTGGTTTGCCCAGCCTGTGGTAAAACATCGCGGGTTGGAGTTGTTAAAGAAGATGGGAAGAAGATGCGCGTCTGCAAGAAATGTCAGGCGAAATTCTAAGAGATTGGTATTTGAAACTATGTCACGACTAAAAGAAAAGTATCAAACAGAAATTACACCAGCCCTAATCCAAGAGCTGCATCTAGATAACGCCATGGCAACTCCACGGCTCGTTAAGGTAATGGTGCATATGAGTTTGGGTCGAGCTCAGGGTAACAAAGAGGAAATTGAGCGTTCAGCCCAGGATTTGGCTACAATTACCGGTCAAAAGCCGATCATAACCGAAGCTAAAAAAGCGATTGCTGGCTTTAAGTTGCGTAAAGGTGATAAAATCGGCGCCAAGGTCACATTGCGCGGCAGCAGAATGTGGGATTTCACCGATAAGCTGTTTACTGCAGTTTTGCCTCGAACTCGTGACTTTCAAGGGTTACCCCAAAAAGGCTTTGATAAGGCTGGAAACTATACCTTCGGCCTACAAGAGCAAGGAGTATTCTTAGAAATTGACCCCAATCGAATGGATCGGTCACGTAGTATGCAGATTACCTTAGTAACAAGCGCACAAAAACCCGAGCATTCACGGGCATTATTAGAAAAGTTAGGATTACCATTAGAGAAAGAATAATCCTTGCATTACTATTTGAAAGTGTGGTAAGAAATTTATGGCAAAAAAGGCATTAATTGAAAAAAGCAAAAAAGCTCCTAAGTATGTAACGCGCGTACACAACCGTTGTCGGAAGTGCGGGCGACCAAAAGCATATATGCGCGATTTTGCATTATGCCGTATTTGTTTTAGAGAACTCGCCTTAAAGGAACAAATCCCTGGTATTACTAAGGCCAGTTGGTAATTATTATGATGACACTCGACCCAATTGCAGATTTATTTACCCGCATCCGAAATGGCTATATGGCTCATTTAGATGAAGTGGAAGCACCTTACTCCAAAATGAAGGAAGCCGTCCTCAAAGTTTTGCAGCAAGGAAACTTTATTGCTAGTTTTAGCGTCGAAGAGCGTAAAAGCCGCAAGTTGTTTGTAATCACCTTGCGTTACAATGGCAAGCGTCCGGCTATTACTCGAATAGAGCGCGCTTCAACCCCTGGCCGTCGATTATACGTTGGCACCAGCGATATTCCCAACGTTTTAGGTGGAATGGGTTTGGCTATTCTTTCAACACCGGGCGGCATCATGAATGGTAAAGATGCCAAGAAGAAAAACATGGGTGGAGAGTTATTGGGGAGGGTTTGGTAATGTCGCGTATTGGCAAAATGCCGGTTGTTATCCCTCAAGGAGTAACCGTCGAGATTAATAACCAGTTACTAACGGTTAAAGGGCCAAAAGGTGAATTGAGCCAAGCAATCGAACCGGAAATTGGGGTAACCCAGCAAGACGGCCAACTGGTCGTGGTAATTAAGCAGCAAACCAAGCGCTCAGCGGCCATGTGGGGGTTATATCGAGCCCTATTTGCCAATATGATAACGGGTGTGACGCAGGGGTATACCAAGAATTTAGAAATGGCTGGTGTTGGTCACCGGGCAGCAATGCAAGGCTCCAATCTTCAGTTGTCGGTCGGTTTTTCCCATCCGGTAGTACTAACTCCGCCAACTGGTATTACCTACGCCGTGGCCGAGAACACTAAAATTAGCGTATCCGGCATTAATAAACAGCAAGTGGGTGAAGCGGCGGCTAAAATCCGAGCCGTCAAGCCGCCGGAGCCGTATAAGGGCAAAGGCATTAAATACGCAGGGGAAGTGGTTCGACGCAAGGCTGGAAAGGCAGCTAAGGCTGTTGGAGGTAAATAAACATGATAGAGCATAAGATTGGACGCGCCCGTCGTCACGCCAAAATTCGTTCACAAGTGAAAGGCACCGCAGCCAAACCGCGACTGTCAATGTTTCGGTCTAATAAGCACGTTGTCTGTCAACTCATAGATGATGTCAACGGCAAGACAATAGCTGCTGCCTCTGGGTTAGATTTAGCAAAAGAGGTTAAAGGTACCAAAACCAAGCGTGCGGCTATGGTTGGGCAATTGTTAGCCGAGCGGGCCTTAAAGCAAAAAATTACGACGATTTGTTTTGACCGTGGTGGTTACAAGTATCATGGTCGAGTCAAAGCTGTCGCAGATGAACTGCGCCAGAAAGGACTACAATTTTAATCATGGCAGAAGCAACAAACCAGGCACAACTAAATACTCGGAATCCACGGACAAGCCCTCGCCAGAGAGGTCGCAACACCGAAGAGGTAAAAAGCGAATTTACTGAACAGGTGGTCCAGGTTAATCGTACCAGCAAGAAGACAAAAGGTGGCAATAATATGTCGTTTAGTGCCATTGTGGTAGTTGGCGACAAAAAAGGCCGAGTTGGTGTGGGCATGGGTAAAGCGCCAGAAGTAGCCGACGCGATCCGCAAAGGATCAGCCAAGGCTAAGAAGTCTTTTATCACCGTACCAATGTACCATGCCACCATCCCTCATCAAATTGAGGTCAAGTTAGGTGCAGCTCGAGTATTATTAAAGCCTGCCTCTGAGGGCACGGGAGTTATTGCTGGTGGTGCGGTTCGTGCAGTGGTTGAAGCTGCCGGTATTCGTGATGTGTTATCTAAAGTTTTGGGTACAAATAATAAAGCCAGTAACGTGCATGCTACAATTGAAGCATTAAAGCAGCTCCAAGCCCGGCCCGAAGTTCAAGCTAAAGCCAAAAAGTCTGTCTCAGCCGCCGCTCATCCTGTAGACGAAGCTAAGGCAAAGGAATAAGATCATGGATTTATCAACCTTACAATCGGTAATTTCAAAACAAAAAAAGCGGGTTGGTCGAGGATATGGTAGCGGTAAAGCCAAGACTGCTGGCCGTGGAACCAAGGGGCAATTAGCTCGTGGTACCACTCGACCAGGGTTCGAGGGTGGACAGCTACCATTAATTAAACGATTGCCATTCCGTCGCGGATTTGGAAACACTTCACGCTATGTGAAGCCATTAGCCATTAATGCCGCTCGGCTTTCAGCAATTCCGGCCGGCTCCATGGTCAGTCCCGAGACTTTAGTTAAGCACGGACTAGTGCCAGCGTCCTATCGAGGCGAGATTAAAGTGATTGGCTTAACTGGCAAAGAATCATTCAAGTTTGAAGGTATTTTATTTACCAAAAGCGCCAAAGTTGGCAAAACCCATCCCAAGGACGATCGCCCTTCGGACAAAGCTGAAAAATAACGACACATGATTGGTTTATTGCGCAACATCTGGAATACCCCGGATCTCCGCGCTAAAATTCTATTTACACTGGCAATCCTGCTGCTGTTTAGAGTTTTGGCGTATATTCCAATGCCTGGGGTAAATGTGGCCCAATTGCGTAGCTTCTTTGAGGGCAATCAATTATTAAGCCTACTTAATTTATTTTCCGGTGGCGGTTTGGCCAATTTTTCTATTATTACCCTTGGCTTAAATCCATATATTAACGCCTCCATCATCATGCAACTTCTAACCATGGTCTTCCCCCAGTTAGAAGAGTGGTCAAAAGAAGGCGAAAGTGGCCAGCGTAAGATTAATCAATACACCCGCTTCTTAACCGTCCCGCTGGCTATTATCCAGGGCATTGGCGTGTTTGTGTTGCTCCGTAACCAAGGCCTAATTGCAGCGCAAGATTACCTACATATCGCGTTGTTAATTCTGACCATGACTGCCGGCACACTACTCATTGTATGGATGGGTGAGCTTGTGAGTGAGAAAGGTATTGGCAATGGTGTATCAATTCTGATTTTCGCCGGTATCCTCGCTCAACTACCCGGCATGCTTGGCTCAACCTTTCAAGCCTCTACCACTGGCAACCAATCCTTAATTTGGTTTGCCATTATCACCTTAGTTGTAATTGTTGGGGTGGTGTATATTACCGAGGGTCGACGGCCAATCCCGGTTCAGTATGCCAAACGGGTAGCTGGCAATCGAATGGTGGGCGGCCAATCCAGCAATATCCCACTCCGGGTTAACCAAGCTGGCGTTATACCAATTATTTTTGCCATTTCCCTGGTGATGTTACCAAGTACCATCTCTGGGTATCTCTTAAACGCCCAGTGGAGCTGGGTAGCTCAAACCGCCCAAGTCATCAACAGTTTCTTTGCCAATACGTATAATTTTGCCTTAGTCTACTTTATTTTAGTCCTAGCCTTTGCCTTCTTCTATTCAACCGTGGCCTTTAATCCGCAACGGATTAGTGAAGACTTGCAGAAGCAGGGCGGGTTTATTCCCGGTATTCGGCCTGGTCTGCCAACCAAGAATTATTTGCGGACCGTCTTGCTCCGTATTACCTTAATTGGGGCCATCTTCCTTGGAGTTATCGCCGTCTTGCCTTACGCCTTAAGCTCATTAATGCCAGATTTGGGACAGCTAGCTTTGTCACTCGGAGGTACCAGTCTCTTAATTGTGGTATCGGTTATCTTAGAAACATCCAAGCAAGTCCAAGCTATGCTTGTTATGCGCAATTATGAAGGATTTTTGAATTAGTGAATATTTTACTGCTCGGCCCCCATGGCGCAGGAAAATCCACCCAGGCTCACCTTTTATCAGCTTCGCTCCACTTGCCGTATATCTCGACCGGTGAAATGTTGCGAGTGCTCGCTACCCAGTCTACCCCTGCCGGCAAGCAGATTCGTGACCGACTCGAACGGGGCGAATATATGACCAATGAAGAAATGATTCCATTAGTGAATCAGCGATTGAGTCAAATCGACATTAAAGACGGCTTCATTTTGGAGGGTTATCCCCGCACCTTAGAACAGGCCCACAAACTAACAGTGCCAATTGATATCGTACTTAACCTGTACCTCGACAAAGATGAAGTTATGCATCGGCTACTAGCCCGACATCGGCAAGATGATACTCCCGAGATTATTGAACGGCGATTAACTCATTACTTAGCCGAAGCCGACACCATTCTCGAGTATTATCATGCGAAAGGAATGTTGCAGCAGGTAAATGCCGATGATACCGTGGAGAATGTGCAACGCGCCTTGCTCATCGAAATAGGCAATAGCAGCCAATAGAAAGTCGATTATCCGATGATCGAAATTAAAACCCCAGAACAACTCAAAATTATGGCCGAAGGTGGTCATGTCTTAGCCCAAGTTCGTCAGCAATTAATGGCAGCAGCCGTACCGGGAATCACCACCTTGGAGTTAGAAGATCTATCAGAGCAGCTCATTGCCAGCTTTGGTGCCACATCCAACTTTAAAGGTCAATACGATTACCCCTACACCATTTTAACCAGTGTCAACGAGCAAGTTATTCATGGCAAGCCCAATAAACGAGTGCTACGGGCTGGCGATTTATTGTCAATTGACGTTGGCTTGTTGTGGAAGAATTGGCATTTAGATACAACCGGCACCCTAATTGTTGGTGGCAAGGAGTCAGCCAACAAAGAAGTACGAGTGTTTGCTGCGAAAGGATACAAAATCTTAGACGCGGCCATTGCCCAAGCCAAAATTGGGAACCGAGTCGGTGATATTTCGGCCGCTATGCAGCAAGGCATAGAATCAGCCGGCTACTCTGCTGTCCGCGAATATGTGGGTCACGGCTTAGGCAGCGAACTGCACATGGATCCAATGGTGCCCTGCTATGGTAAGCCAGGTACAGGCCCAGAACTTAAACAAGGGATGACTCTAGCTATTGAAGTTATGATGAACGCCGGTGGCCCCTATGTCCGCACCTTAAAAGACGGCTGGACCGTAGTCACTAAAGACGGATCAATTTCCGGCCAATTTGAACACACCGTAGCCATAACTTCGTCAGGCCCAAAGGTCCTGACGAAATAGTAGGCACTGGGCACCTGCCCGCAAACACCAGCAAGCTGGCTTGCGTGGCGGGTGGGGTAGACAGACCTCTTCTCTTCGTCATTGCGAGGAACCAAGCGACGTGGCAATCTTCTCTGACTGTCATCCTGGAGCGGAGCGTATTTTAGACGCAAGTGGCTCGTGCACTAGCACATAGGATCTGGTCATCAAATCAGAAATCACAAAGCCTAAATACGAAACAAATTCCAACTCAGAAGTTATAAGATTGAAACACATAACCGACCGTCATTGCGCCTGTCAGCCTCTGGCTAAAGCGGCCTGTGCTGAGCGCAGTCAAAACAAGCGCATCATTCTCCTCTGATTGTCATTCTGGAGCCAGCGAAGCGTGGCGATAGAATCTTGAGAGCGCCAATCAGCAGAACAACGCAACCTATATACAACTCTTGCTAAGTATTATTTACAGAGTTAAATACAGTTAATTATATAATAAATTATATAATTAACTAACGCATATTCTTTCAATCGTACCATAAGATTCCTAGAAAGAATCTTATGGTAATTTACAAGTAGGTGGCTGTGTGGTATTTTATGTGACATTGCTCGATCTGAGTCTGGAGATAGATAAATGGTGGCGACACATTACGATCTTTTTATGCCGCGTGAAGCTGTTGGAGATCGCAAACACGAGTTAGCAGGTTTGATCCACGAACTGACAGAGCTTGGAGTCACCGCAACTCTCGATTCCACTTCCTGGCCCGAAGTTCTATGGGTTATCATCCCACAGGGCACAACTGCGGAGACAGTAGGCGGCATCTTGCTTCTTGCCACCGTCCATTATAGACACTTAGGACTTAACAGCATCGGGGTAACGCCATCTATGCACAATGGCTCAGTTGCTCTCCGATTCAAGTAAGGCTCAATCATTCATGGGCTCACTGACATCAGCGAGCCCATCCCTTATCTTCATTATTTGGTAAACTAAAACCATGTTAACACTAATGTATGTTAACACTAACAGAGATAAAAGTGATTAATTATATAATAAATTATATAATTAATTTGAAAGGTGGAACATGTCCAGTTTTGTCTATCATGCAGTGCCCAGAAACTTTCAGGGCACTACAATTTACCCACTCAACCAATTAAAAAACGTATATCCTACTATCTATACTGAGCGAGTTAAAGCTTACTCCTGGCGACCCGAGGTTATGGAGCAGCCAGTCCACCCTCTCAATTGCTTCTGGAATGATTGTATATTCCTCACGGCCACACCGCCGCAATTAGTTAAGCAAGAATTGTATAAAATTGATCCAGGCCACCAGTTTCCATCCAAATTCTGGAAGATTGATGCCCATACTTTAGAGCCTCAAAACACCACCATTTACAATTTTGCCACCAACGTTCGCCCACATCCTGCCCAAGATTTTTTACCGTATAACCCAGGTAATCTTGAAGAATATACTCAAGTACCATCAAGAACCATAGAATATTGGCAGCAGTGCATTTACGAAGGCCGGAAAAGAATGCTGCTGTACTTGTATATTCCACACATTATGTACAAAGGCACCATCAACACTCGCGAATTGGAAATTGTGGAGGTATAGACATGTCGGCTGAAATTACGGTAAATAGCAATCCGGATATAGCTCTGTCGGGATATGTTCTTAATGTGCTTGGCTTAAAAAAACACCCTTGGACCAAGCGCGGTCCACTGGCTGGCGTGCCAGATGAGTTGATTGAGAAGGCAGCAGCATACATAGAGTTGAAGTCTAAAATCAGCTTTCAACAGCACCCATTAACAGATCTATCATCCCAAAACCAATCGACAAAGAACCTAATCAAAGAAATTGAGCAACTACACAATCGCCAATTAGACCATTACACTGAGAATATTCAAGCCAGTCAGGACTTTTTACAAAAAGTTCTGGATCGAACCGAAGGTCAACTAGCAGATGTAATTGAGCAATCGACCCGGATATCGTGGCCGTTTGAGCAAGTGTATCTAGTGCCATCGCTTTACCAGGGCGGTACAGTGCATGGTCAGTATGTATTTATGGGATTCTTCCCCGGTAAGCCAGGAAAGAAAAATGCATCGGGAGTGATACATGAACTAGTTCATGTAAACACGTATGAAGCAAGCAAGCCGCTACGGCAATCGTTAAAGCTACCCACGGACTCTATCGAAGCGGCAACCGTTTTAGTGACAAATAAAGCGGTACATCATCTCAATCACCAAATCAAATCTTTAGACCTGACCGACAACAGCTTTTCAACTTATTATCGAGACTATATTCTTGATCATGGTCAGAATTTAACCAACCTTGCTACTAAGCATGTTAAATATGCCGAGCTAGTGCAAGCAATTGACCAGTATTTCATCGACAACAAGTACCCGGGCTACTTTAAGCAGCATGGAATTTAGTCCATTAGGAAGCTATATCCTATAGTAATTGACAATTTCCCTGAGTAGTAGTAATATACACCAACGTTAAGACCTTCTAGTTCTTGTCAAGAAAGGCAGAAGCTATGTCGACGATGGTTAAACAGATTTGTGTCAATTGTGGCAAGGAATTTGCAACCAACAACGGTTCCAATTCCTGCTACGATTGCACCTTGTCGCGGACTGCCGGCGGTCTGATTCCGGAGGAAGGTGACTTCCGCACTGCGCGTATCATCTCCGGAACGATGAGCAACCAGCAGCATCAAGACTTGGTTGGTGACTTGTCATCAATTGAGCTTGATGACCCTGCGCCGGAGACGGAGAATTGCCCGTACTGCGGGTACTATGACCGGCGCTGGTGCAATAGTAGCAATTGCCCGGGCTCTGAGAGTTAATGGTATCTATCCAAACTTTCGGGTCGAGGTCTTGGAGTGCCAGCGGAAGCCTTGTTGGCCCCACCCCTGCTTGACCCATACGTCAGGCGTCTACCTGGACGACTCTTTCTTGTTTTTAATTGAATCTGCAGCCCTAATACCTTTGAGTTTTGACCTGTGATTCTGCCCTTTACCCTTAGAATTTTGACCTAGCTAACCGGAGTGTTGACTTCCAGGGGTTATATGCGTTATAATCCGCCAGTATCACCAGAGATTACGGTGATCGTTTTTTATGGCCAATAGCAATAGTATTGAAATTGAGGGAGTAGTGGTTGAGGCGTTGCCTAACACTATGTTTCGGGTAAAGGTGGATATTGGCGATGGACGAGAACACATTGTGCTAACCACTCTTTCCGGGAAGATGAAGACCCGTTGGATTCGGGTTTTGCCCGGAGACAAAGTAAAACTAGTAGTTGTTCCGCCCGATTTAACCCAAGGTAGAATTATTTACCGCTTTAGATAATGCAAACAAACAGGAAATAGAGAATGAAAGTATCTTCTTCTGCCAAAAAACGATGTGAAAGATGTATTATTGTGCGCCGCCGAGGTGTGGTGCGCGTTATTTGTGTCAACCCTCGCCATAAACAGCGCCAGGGTTAATTAATAATCTAAAAACGAAAGTAGTCATATGCCAAGAATTGCCGGAGTAGATATCCCAAACGATAAAAAGATTGAATTCAGCTTACGTTATGTCCAAGGTATTGGCGAGACAACAGCCAAAAAGTTGGTTTCTATGGCTCGTATCTCTCCCACAACTAAAGCCAAGGATTTGAGCGACGAAGATGTGTCCAAAATTAACCAGCTAATCGAGCAGCATTATATTGTTGAAGGCGAGCTCCGTCGGGCCGTTAGCGATAGCGTTAAACGCTTAGTTGATATTGGCAGTTATCGTGGCACCCGTCACAAAAAGGGGCTACCAGCTCACGGACAACGGACTCGGCATAATGCTCGAACCCGTCGGGGCAAGAAGCAGACGGTCGGCGGAATGCGCCGAGTATTACAAAAGACATAAGGATATTTAGCTACATATGGCACCGACAAACCGCAAACGAAAACCAATGCGTCAAGTAGCCTCAGGTAAGGTATATATCTCGGCTACGTTTAACAATACCATTATTTCAATCACCGATGACCAAGGCAATGTACTGGCTTGGGGATCATCGGGATCGGCTGGATTTAAGGGCTCACGAAAATCCACTCCGTTCGCTGCCTCAACCGCGGTGGACCAGGTGACCGCTCGAGTTAAAGACGCCGGTTTGCAAAAGGTAGAAATTTTCGTCAAAGGCCCCGGAGTGGGTCGCGACGCCGCAATTCGGGCTTTTAAAAATGCAAATATCGAAGTAACGGGGATTACCGATACTACCCCTACCCCACATAATGGGTGCCGGCCACGTAAGCGGAGGAGAGTATAGAAAGGAAATTCGAAGTAAAAAATACGAAATCAGAAACAAATAAGAAATAATAAATTAGAAATAGGAAACGTTTTTGTAATTTCGAACTTCTCATTTGTTTAGGATTTATGATTTAAGATTTAGGATTTTATTAAAGTTATGGCAAGATATACTGGACCAAAACATAAACAATGTCGCCGCGAAGGCATTAAGCTGTGTGACAGCCCCAAGTGCCCTGTAGAGCGTAAGGGTGCAGTGCCTCCGGGACAGCATGGACTACGCCGCAGCCGCAAACCCTCTAACTTTGCCATTCAGCTACGTGAAAAGCAAAAAGTAAAGCGCTACTATGGTGTATTAGAGCGACAATTTACCAAGTACTACGATTGGGCAACCAAGAGTAAATCCACTGGTTCAGCTTTGTTAGTGTTATTGGAAACTCGTCTCGACCATGTCGTCTACCTACTCGGTTTTGCCCCAACCAAGCGCATGGCCCGTCAACTCGTTAACCATGGCCATATTTTAGTCAATGGTAAGCGGGTCGATATTCCATCATATAATGTAGCACCTGGTGATGTAATCTCAATTTCAACTAAGGCTGGAGCAATCCCGACAGTTGTAGAGTCTATGAAAAATATGAAAGAATCTGCAATCCCAACCTGGTTGGAGCGCAAAGCTGGAGCCGGTCTGGTCAAAGCAAAGCCCGAGCGAGAGCAAATTACTTTCCCCATTGAGGAACAGTTAATCGTTGAGTACTACTCTCGTTAAGAGGGCAAAGGAGCAAAAGAATATGTCATTGTTAGAATTGAAACCATCAACAACCCAAACTGAATCAACTACCACCAGCGGTACATTTATTATAGAGCCATTAATGTCTGGTTTTGGTCAGACCATTGGCAATGCCCTTCGACGGGTATTATTGTCTCACTTAACCGGCGCCGCCGTAACCAAAGTTCGGATTGACGGTGTATCTCATGAATTTAGTACTATTCCTGGGGTCAAAGAAGATGTAGTCCAGCTCATTTTAGCCCTAAAGCAAGTCCGCTTTGCCATGCACAGCGACGAGCCACAAACAGTAACCTTAAGCGCCAAAGGCCCAGGCGTAGTTAAAGCCAGCGACTTAAAGTTGACTGCCGGGGTAAGCGTAGCTAATCCCGACTTCGAGATTGCCTCATTAACCGATGCCAAAACCACGTTAAATATTGAACTCACCGTTGAGCGTGGCCAAGGGTATCGCCCGGCTCCAACCGAGAATATGGCAATTGGGGTGATTGGCCTAGATGCCCGATTTAGCCCTGTTACACGGGTTAACTATGTAGTCGAAGATACTCGTGTCGGCCAAAATACCAATCTAGATAAACTAACCGTAACTATTCAAACCGATGGCTCAGTTGCAGCTGCCGATGCATTAGCCCAAGCCAGTGCAATTTTGGTCGAAGCCTTTGGCTCATTGGACGGCAAGTCCGCAGTTGAAGCTGCAGCGCAAGTAGTCTCCGCTCGTGGCAGCGAAGTAGGCGTATCGGTCGATGGAGCGGTTGCCGACGAAGCTTCCCTAGAAGAGTTAAATATATCCACTCGGGTTTTAAATAGCCTAAAGAAGGCCGGTATAGAAACTGTTGGCGAATTACGCGGCAAAGACCGGGAAGAATTATTGCAAATCAAAAATCTTGGCGAAAAATCATTGGATGAGGTGCTCAAGAAGATTGCCTAATCTTCTCCGCCAGCAAGTAGATAATAATCAGGTAACATTATGCGACATCAAGTACACGGTAAAAAATTAAATCGCTCATCCGGACATCGTAAAGCACTGTATCGAAATTTGGTGCAGTCCTTAGTAGAACATGAGCGAATCACCACTACACTAGCTAAAGCTAAGGCGGTGCGCCCTGTAGCCGAACAGTTAATTACTCGGGCCAAAAAACAAGACTTAGCCGCTCGACGAGCTGTAATTAGCTTTTTGCCTACCACCACAGCCGCCGATAAAGTCTACCAAGTATTGGCTCCTCGTTTTGCCGATCGACCAGGCGGGTATACCAGAATTATTAAAACAGGCCGGCGGGTTGGCGATGGGGTTGAGATGGCAGTTCTGGAATTAGTTGAGTTAAGCACTCCAACATCCAAAGCGGCAGCAACGAAGCAGGCCACTAAGAAATCTCGACCGACCGATAAAGCGAAAGCCAAGCAGGAAGCTACTCCAACTCCGAAAGAGCAAGCAACTGCCAAAGAATCCAAGGCGTCAAACCGACGCTCGCCAGCTAAGGCTAAAGCCGTCGAAGAAAAGAAGGCTGATAATGAAAAATAAGTATTACAATCCCTCTCAAAAAGATATAGCTCAGACTTGGTATTTAATTGACGCTAAGGGCTTGCGCTTAGGCAAAGTAGCCACCAAGGCAGCCACTTTGCTCATGGGTAAACATGACCCAAGCTATGTACCGCATTTGGATAATGGACATCGGGTGGTAATTATTAACGCCGCCCACCTGTCGATTGATGAGCGCAAACTAGAGCATAAAATGTATTATCGCCACACCGGGTTCCCTGGCGGGTTACGCAGCAAAAACCTGGCTGAATTCCACACAGCTCAGCCAGCAGAAGTAATCCGCAAGGCGGTTAAAGGAATGTTACCTAAGAATCGCCTAGGTGCGGCCAGTATAAATAAACTGTATATTTACGCGGATGAAACGCATGAACAACAAGCACAACAACCGCAACAGGTTGAGGTATAAATCTATGGCAGAAACAGTTGTAAAAGAAAAAGAAACTAATCAAGCAGCCGAAACAGCAGCGGCAAAAAAGACCAAAGCTAAAGCCGACAAGCAGGCATATTGGAGTGTCGGCCGGCGCAAAACCGCTATCGCTCGGATCAAGATGTCATTAGGCAATGGCGAGATTATGGTAAACGATAAACCCGTGGAAGAGTTTGCCGACAGTCCAATCAAAAAAATGAAAATACTGGCACCTTTGGCGGCCACAGACCGGCAAGGTTCTTTTGATATTTCGATTAAAGTATCGAGCGGCGGCATAATGGCCCAGCTCGATGCAATAGCTATGGGAATTGCCCGTGCTTTATTGCAATATGATGAATCGTTGCGGGCTCCACTCCGAGCTCAAAACCTGCTAACTCGTGATCCGCGAATGAAAGAACGCAAAAAATATGGATTAAAGCGGGCTCGTAAAGCACCCCAATTCTCTAAACGATAAATTCCTGACTGCAAAAGTTACACAATCTTCCAAAAATCTCCGGCCTGCCGGAGTTTTTGGATTTTGTGGTATTTGAACATAAATTTGATTGTATGATGTATAGGTTTTACTACATTAAAAACTAGATGATGTAATTGCATGTTATTGATAAGATTGTTAGGATAGAGGTAAATTCTATCCTTCACTAGATCAACCTCAAAAAGCAGTAGACTACTAGATACGAGGGATAGTTCCGCAAGCTTATGACTGCTGTCCAAATTAGATGTTGGTTTCAAACTCTGGTTGCGCATCCCGCTTTTCGTGATATTAATGCGCGGTATGCGGATCTGATGCATTACCCTCATGCCGATCGCTTAGCCATCCGTGTATTGTGGCTGCACGGGATAGCCTTGGTCGTATTAGTTATAGTTAATGCCTTTTATCAAACACCGCTTATAATTCCTTCACCCTTCGGTTGGCGGGTAATCGGCGTTGAAGCTGGGCTCATAGCACTACTACTCGGATTGGCGGCCACAATTACTCCCATCATGTTATACCGCCGGATTGAAAACCATTTTCTATGGCGATTAGTGCTAGCTACCGCCTTACTAACCTATTCGTATTTGCTTGTTTTTATTAGCGGCGGCGCAATTGAAATGCACTTCCACTTTTTTATTATTATGGCCTTTATGTCTTTATATGCCGATTGGCGGATTGGCTGGTACATGTTTGGCCTAATCACCGTTAACCATTTACTGTTCAATGTATTTTGGCCAGATATGTTGTATTTTTACGGCCACAACGATTTATCACCTTTGGTGCATTTACCGTTCATGTTTATCATGACCCTCTTTACCACCATTCTATGCCGCAATTATCGGGGGTCGGTAGCAGCCTTGGTCGCCGCTAAAAACCGTAATGATGAGTTCTTGGCCATTGCCAGCCATGAGTTAAAAACTCCCCTCACCAGCATGAAAGGGTATACCGAAATGTTGCACCGCAAGTTTAAACGAGTCTCAGATACAAGCTCGTTGGCCTATATTGAGAAATTAGATGATCAACTCAATAAAATAATCGGCTTAGTCCGGGATTTATTAGATATCTCGCGTATTCAATCGGGCCAAGTCCAGATTCGGCAGGAGTTAGTCTCGGTTGAATCGCTCGTCGAGAAGGCGGTGGACGAGGTTCAGTCGCTAACGCATCAACATCAAATTGAAGTCGTAGGGGACAAGCGAGTCATGGTCTATGGAGATAAAGCCCGGTTATCCCAACTACTCGTTAACTTATTATCGAACGCCATTAAATATTCTCCAGAAGCCGATCGGGTTATTGTATCCATAAAAGCTGCTCGCGACCGCGTTGTAATTGAAGTGCAAGATTTTGGGATTGGCATATCGGTTACGGAAAAAGTGAAAATTTTTGAGCCGTACTTCCGCGGCCAGGCTCAACAACGAGAAGAGGTCCCAGGCGGTTTGGGTATGGGGTTGTACATCTGCGACGAAATTGTGCGGCGGCATCAAGGACGGCTATGGGTAGAAAGTACGGTCGGGCAGGGCTCAACCTTTTCCTTTCTCCTTCCTCTACCCCCTCGGGATGGAGGTATACCGTGAGTAAAACCGTCTTTATCGTCGATGACGATGTAGCTATCCTTGAAGTTTTAAGTATTGTCTTAGAAGAAGAAGGTTATAACGTTGTAACCGATACCGGTAGCAAAATGCTGGCGATCACCGCCTCAACTCAACCCGATATTATTTTACTAGATATTTGGATGCGTGGCATCGACGGTCGGGAGTTGTCACGAGAGGTAAAAGCTAATACTGCATTATCAGCCATCCCGATTGTTCTAATGTCAGCCCACAGTCACGCTGATTCCGTAATCGAAGAAGCGAAGGCCGATGATTTTATTGAAAAGCCATTTGATATCGAATCCATGTTAAAAGTGGTCCGGCAGCATGTTTAAAATAATGAATAGTTAAATTTTAATGGATGCTTTCTTATAGCCAATAGTAACTATTCATTATTTTCCAGCTACCATTTTGATCAGAATCTCAATAGCCATTTATTACACATCATAACTAAGAATATCTTGGAGTAACTTCGGAAAACGATCGTATCCCGATGCGGTATTAAAGTGGCATGCATTGGGTATAACCTGCAGAGGCGAATCAAGCTGGTCAGCTAGATGTTGAGCAATATTCATCGGCACAAAAGGGTCATCTGGACTATGATAAAGGGAAAAGGTCGTTTTCCGAAGCGTATCCCAATCAAATTGCTTGTCATAGAAACTATGATTAATAGCGTTCAGTCCCTCGTCGGGCAAATCTTGAATAAAACCGGCCACTAAACAGGCTACGCGAGGCTGGTTTAATTCAGCCAGTTTCTCTAATAGACTCAAGATGAACGTGGCCCCAATTGAGTGACCAATCAGCAAAGATTCCGTCGTAAAGCGGTTAAGATAAGGCTCTGCTACCCTCAGCCAAGCTTCTAGGCTTTGATTTACCGGAGAAGGAAACTGGGGAACATCAACAGCATAACCCCGCTTTTCCAGCTCGCCCTTTAACCACGGAAACCAATTTATCTCAGGTGTACCATAGGCGCCGTGGACGATAATTGCGTTTTTTATTGTATTGCTCCATGTAATACATACATCATATAAAAATAGTAAGTGCCTAAATAGTGGGCTAAGCTCATGTTATTAAGTATTCACTATTGTTTTAATAGTCAGCTATTCATTATTCAGTATTCTTTAAGCTATGCCGTTAAGTCGCAATTTGACTATTGGAGGTAGTACACATTAATCGCTCCACCTAAGATAGCCACTGGCTGGTGGTGGTCAATTACCCAACCCCAGTCATTATTCCGCTGACAAATGTGGTTGGTGATGGTCGAGCGAGAAATGGCTAAATAGCCGGTATAACTATGATTATCAGGATCGGCGCTGGTGTAGGGTATGTGTAGATAGTCGGCTTCGGCCCGGCTAATAAAATTATCAAAAGCAATCGAGTCAATCTGCTGCTGTGATACGTAGGCAGCCAAAACCTTGGTCCCTTGACCCCAGTCGGTGTTGGAGTCATCGGCTACAAACGGAATAGCCTGCGGTTCTTGGGCGAGTATGTTGTAGTAAGGCAGGTAATACGGCCAAGCCATAAAGCTGGAGATGGCCACACTGCCAACCAAAACAATACAAGCAGTCAGGACCAGTTTGGCTTGGCGGCGCTGGTGACCGAAACGCAATAGTCGGGACAATCCGTATCCAGCGCCTATCAGTAATAAAATGTAAATTGGAAAGATATGACGGATACCAATGTTTATCCCGGTTAATCCAGAAATAGCCAAGTAAACGACGGTTGGGACAATAAAAAAGTAGCTGGCAAAGGTTAGCCCAGGGGTGGGGGGGCGGAAGCGCCGCAGTAGATACCACCCAACGCCAGCCATAACAAGTAGTAAGGTTGGAAGTGGTGTCTTAAACAGGCTTAGGAGTGGGAAATAGTCCCAGCGACTCCCCTCAAAGCATTGTCCCAACAGATAGCCTTGGCGGTTTGGGGCAACAATATTGGCCACACCTTTAGCGTAGGTGGGTGGCAAAATCGTCAGAATGGTGCCAGCAGGCTGGAGAATATCTGGCCGCTGGGCAGGGTTTTGATCTGGGTTAAGGAGCATCAGCGTGCCGTACCCCAACCATATCAGGGCCAAGGCAATTAATCCAATGCTAGCCACGGAAGCTATGTATTGAATCCATACTCTTGGAGAGTGAGCATGAATGTTGGCAGTGAGGTGGCGAAACGGCAGAGGCGCAATAGCTGCTAGCTGATGACGGTGATACGTTAGCCAGATCGCAGTCAAAACAGGCAAAATAATCGCCAGCATTCCCAGCGAGAATTTAGTCAGCATACCAAGACCAAGGACAATGCCAGTAATAACTAACCAGCGGTAATTTCGGTGTTGTAAAAAATTCCAAAAGCTCGCCAGAACACCAATAAAAAACAAACTGGCACCAATATCGGTATTAATAAGCTTGCCATGGGCAATAATGTTGGGATCAAAACTGAATAAGGCTAGCACCAAGAGCGCTGGCGTAGTCCCAAAGAGTTGTCGAGCCCACCAGAACAACACTAAGGCCAGGCCTAGGGTGATAAACATCATCATCACTCGAGCGGCAAATAAAACTTGGTATGGGTCATCCGAACCCTGGAATAGTAGTTCCCAGCCCCATTGGTTAGCCTGGTAATAGGTGTTGTAGTCAATGTCCGTTTGTGTTGGTTGAAGATCTAAGGCTTGGTCTGGGATGTGCGGTTGGAGCCAGAGCAACGGTATCGCGGCAATGGCTTTGACTAAAAACGGGTGTTCAGGATCGAACAGCATATGGTGCTGGGTCAAAGTAGCGTACCCCGACAGTAAATGGATCGGTTCATCTGCCGTCGCCGAGTCGGTCTTGGCACTGACCACAAGTTGCACTACCAGTATGGCCAACAGGATAATCACCATAATTGGGGTAATAAAGCGGCGTAACTTAGTCATAGGCTTCCTCTAAATCGGCTGAGTCCACGAGGTAAGTGTTAAGATCAACAAACAAATTACCATCCTTCTCTGTAATCTCAACTCCTTCTTGGCGAAGTAGATAGGCTTGGTCCTCCTTAGTCACCGCCATATTCTCAATCGAAATCATGCCTTGGCGGTTAATAACTCGTTGCCAAGGCACTGGTTGAGTAGAGTTTTTAGCCAAAGCAACACCAACCATTCGGGCGGCTCGGGGTTGTCCTAAGACAGCCGCGATTTGCCCATAGGTAGCCACTTTACCATATGGTATGCGTTGCACTACTTTATAAACGCTTAGGTGGAAGTTCACTGAGTTATTATACTATGGATCGGAATGGGTAGCTGCTTATCATTAACTGCGGAATGACTACCCTTGGCTGTCCATGGCTGGAGTAACGGTTCGGGACGGAGATTCGTTTGGAGGTAGTGGAGAATGCTCTAGCGATAGCATCATTGATATGTCTTCTACCGATGAGCCGGTATATTCATCGTCAAAAGTAGGTTTAAAACCAAGTTTGTTATAAAAATCTTTGGTATGGGGTGGATAGGTACTCTTAATCTTAACGTAAATTTGCTCAAACCCTTGTTGTGTAAGAGTTCGACGGGCATGGTTAAATAATTGGGTTCCAACGCCCTGGTTGTGGTATCCACGTTTAATAATCAGGCAAAATAGGTCAAGGCGAAGCGGATTAATAACATTACGCCTGCCCCCTAAAAACCCGATTACCACCCCTTCATGTAAAGCCATAAACAAGGTCCGAGCTTGAGGGTCCTCATCCAGGGCTTTGCCGGCTTGTTCTAAAATCAGTCGTCGATCTTGGAAGTCAAAAACATCAGAGTAAGCCTCTAGAATCGGAATAATTTTAGGGAAGTCCTGGTAAGAGCAGCGCTGGAGCAGTAATTGGTTCATCCTAGATTTGATTGTACCAAATATGGAGGTAGAGTAGAAACAGTTGCTTCCCTGTTGCTGATTTAGTATCAAAGCGATACTGTAGAAGCGATAGTCTAATTGAAGGAGGAGTGCTATGCCATACCAAACACTAAACGAATTACCCGATTCGGTTACAGAACATCTACCACATCACGCTCAAGAAATTTACCAAGCAGCATTTAACAATGCCTGGGATGAGTATAACCACCAAGAGCAACGGGCTCACAAAGTAGCCTGGGCGGCCGTTAAAAACGAATACCACAAAAATGAAGAGACGGGGGACTGGGAAAAAGGAATCTCGTAAGTATAATCATTGTTTAACCTTATTTAATTCTGCTAGCATGTAAGTTATATCTACATTCGAATCAGGCAGTTTAGATGATATATTTGCAAAGCTGGACGTTGAAAAGGCGGCAAAGAAGCAAAAATATAAGCAGTCTACCCACCAAACCGCCGTGAGGCAACAAACAGTGCTAGAGAGAAATGATGCGATTGTTGCATCTAATACCCTCACCGACTCAGAAAGAGTTGAACAGATAGATGGTCTTATTCAGGTAGTTCAGCTTGAAACCCAAGGAAAATTAAAGATAATTGAAGATTTGAGGAATGGCCTCAAGGTGGATACTCACCAACTTGGTGATAAGTTGGGTATGCCAACCAGATACGAGGATGGGGAAATTTTAACAACAACCGATTCAGGTAATAACTGGCAAAGAATTACGGTTGGCGATTTGCTCACTGATAGTGAGTGGCAAGATAAGGGTATGGGTTACAGTGTAAATACTAATCGCATTCCACTTGATATTTGTCAGCAATATGTCGAATACTGGTCTCAAGCCGAACTTCGTAAACTACAAGATGACTACACCCGAGCGGCGTTAAGGATCGATGAAACTGCTAATACGTTTACACGCAATATCGCTGGGAGCTAGCTGACAGGCAACAGCGTATCGAGCATTTTGGCCAAACAGTTGAGATTATGGTCAAAAACTTTATTGAGAAAATGAACATAGATAATGGATTCGATGTAAAAGTTGAATTCGGTAGCCTGATCTTGGATTACGAATATAAAATCGATTTAATGATAACGATTCAGGATCGCCGACGTGGTGTAGTGATAGATGAAAGTCCTCATGCTGAAAAAGTCGGAATACAGCTTACCATCCTCACACAGGAAGATTTACTAATCGAGAAAGAGCAAAAGGTCGAGAGCACATAGAAACGCTTACTCAGAAAAGGTCTAGTCGATGACGTAGCCTTCGTCAGTCTAGATGCACAGACATCAGACATAATGAAATCTAAGTATAATGAATGGCTCGACAGCAAATCCCCAGGTGGGCCTGATAAACTCTTGCCCATAGCAACCAAAGAGGCAATCTTTAGGGCTATATTTTACAAGATGCTTAGTCAAGACCAAACTGATGAAATGTGGTCACGCTATCAATCAGATTCCGAGGTTAACTAGTTACATCACTCTCAATTACATCGTTGTTAGAAATAATGGTAGTAGGCCAGATCTTGCAGCCTGCAGCAATAACTACGTCATCTCCAACTTGGGCATTATCCCCAATGGCTGTGCCAAAATAGGGTCGCTGGGTGTCAACCATTTGACCTTTAATAGCGGATTGTACTGTAGGGGAGGTAGTGGACGATGTAACTTTCAAACCCGATCCGAGTTCAACATTTTGACCTACAACCGAGTGGCTGAGTTGGCAATCTGGTCCAATAATTGCGCCACTGAAAATAGTGGAATCGGTAATAATGCTATTGTCGCCAATCGTTACGTTATCACCAATAACAGAGCTACCAGTAACAGAGACGTTTTCTCCAACATGAATATTTTGGCCAAGAACCGGTTGACCGGTTAGTTTTTGATGGGCGCCAAGGATATGCCAAGGGTAGCCAATGGGTAGCCAGTAATCGACAACTTGAATGGTTTGAATGGGGTGAGTCTGAGCGAAGGCGGTAACGGTTTCGGTAAATTCGTATTCGCCCCGTGATGAAAGCTTAACCTGGTGATATAGATTAAAAATTTCGGTTGAAAGGAGGGCGGCGCCAGTGTAAGCTAGGTTGCCCATAAATTGAGCTGGTTTTTCAACGAGTTGAATGAGTCGGCCTTGTTGGTCGGCATTAAGGATGCCCCACTTTTCGGGATCGGTGACAGGTTGGCCAAGAACAGCAAACTCGTGTTGCAACAGTTGCTCAATGTCTTTAGGGCTATACAGGTCATCGCCATTCAGGCAGAGTAGTCGATGCTCGCCAGAGATAGAATGAGCTGCCGCCTGGTAGGCATTAGCTGTGCCGAGTGGTTGTTCTTGGACGGCAGTTGTAACTGGTATAGGCCAATCATGATTATGGATATAGGTTGAGATTTGGTGGCCAAAATCGTTGGGTCCAATCACGACTATTACTTCGTCAACATAGGGCGCTACTGCTGACATATGATAATCTAAGAGTGGTTTATTTACGATAGGGATAAGAACTTTGGGGCGGGTGAGGCCAAGGGGGGCAAGTCGGGCACCGCCACCAGCTGCTAATATAATTGCTTTCATAATACGATCTTAAGCTGCGCGCCACCTAGGAGTATCTTCATTATTTTTCGTCACGAATCGTCAAACTTTGACTCTCTTCGTTATATTCAATAACTATCCTTTGCCCATCACGCCAACCCAACTGGCGAATGTAGCCGATGGGCAACGTTACAAAGTAAGAGGGGTTTTGGCTAGAGCCAGTTTGGCCGAGCTTACGGATATTTTCTTGACCAGATACACGACGAGACATACATGCTCCTTTAATTTAATTATATAATAAAGTATATAAGTAAAGTAGGTTCGCGGCAAGGGAGGTAAGAATGAAGTGGGCCAATAGCAGATCGCTAATGACCCACCTGTGCTATCTACCTATCTGGCTCGAACAAAGAATGAGTGCCACTTAGTTCGAAGGCTGCGAGGTTGATAGACATAGTCAACCAGTTCAAAGCCAGATACTTCCAAAACCGGCTCAAACTCTTCGCGCGTCCAGTAAGTAAAATGACGGTACATTTCTTGATCATCAATGGTCTCAACCTCAATCGTTTCACCCCGACCGTCTTTGAGCGAGATAAAACCAATCCCGCCAGGCCGTTGAGTATGTCGAATCTGCTTCAGTGCTTGATAGATTCGCAGCCGTGGAATATGAAGCAGCACCGCCGATGCCCAAAACCCGTCAAATGAATTATCAAAGCTGAGGTCATAGACGCTCTGCTCAATGAAAGTGTGGCCAGGCAGAGCTTGGCGAGCTATCTCGAGCAAACCTGAAGAAATGTCAGTGCCAACATAGTGGTAGCCAAGCGCGATAAGCTCCTTAGCATCGCGGCCTCCGCCCGAACCAATTTCGAGAATTCGACCCTGAGGCAGGAGTTGGTGGAACAAATCCATTTCCAGCTCCCAATAACCCGGCTCACCATGCTCGGCAGACCACTGGTGAGCGGCCCGATCGTAGTAACCAAGTGTCAGCTCCTCCTCGGGCAGTAACGGCAGGTGATGGTTGGCCATTGTATTCTCTCCTGATGAAAGGCCATAGATCAACTGCTGTGCTTATACCGAAAGTACCTGAGGTTGTCAAATGTAATAAAGACCCCATCTACTTATTGGGCTAACAATACCCACCAGTAATATCTTCAAATTTAAATCCCCTCCTCAACCAATGTATGATAAGTTTAACTGAGATAATATACATGAATTATATAATTAATTATATAATTAAAATAGAGACGTAAGTATCGCTCATTAATCGGATAAACGACAAATGTCAATCATATACTAATGTAATAGTATTGCCTATCAACTGGAGTAAGGAGAGGCAGAATTAATAAACCTCAATCGAGGACGAAACTTGTTTTTGCTGCCAATGGCATAAGGCTGCCCCAAACAGATGTCTCCGAGGGTAATCTGGGAGAGAGAGTAGGTAAAAGCCAAAGAAAAAGCACCTTGGGGTGTAATAGCTAGATAGGTGCTTTTTCATTCTAGGGCAATTTTCCTAGAACATATGTGCCCTTCTTTCTGCACCTTACAGTGCTTCGCAATGACTGGTAACGTCATGCCTCAGAGGATGATTGGTAAAGTTCGGCCCGTTTACCTCGAGATTTATTGAATAACTCGATCCAGCGCTGCGGTGACCATCCTTTGGGTATCCAATGCACCCACAAGCCACCACAAATTTGTTGTCCTCGACCGTATGGCCACTTTGATTGATATGGTGCCCATCCACTAACGTGATCCTCGACGAAGATTTCATCAAACATGATCGATCCATCTGCCTCATAAATGACCAGGCGATCACCACCATGAATGATGCGGAGCGAGTCATACCCGTCCAAACCATCAACTTCGATAGACCAATAGGCCCCCTCAGTGCCCGTTTCGAAAAAAGCTTCGAGTTTGCCGACTGCGGCGGTGGTGTTGGCTAGCCGTTCTCTTCGTTGAGCAATAAATCCCCGATCCTCATCGGTTAGTGATTGCTGTTGAAGATAGTTAGGAGTGATGGGGGTTTTCTGGCGCTCTACATCCCATCGCTCCGCCGCTTCCTGACATATGACTGCAAATTGGACAACAGCTTGAATTGCTGTGTCAATTTTGTCTTGATCAGAAGTAAAAGCGATACTTTTGTCGATTTGCTCGTAGCAGTCAGAGAGTTTCTGGTACGTCTTTTTATAAAGGTCGTACAGTTCTTGCTGGACAATCAGATCATAGCGAAACAACAAGGTGTTGAGGTTATCCCAGGCAACATCGAATTCTCGACTCTTGGTTTGGTCGCTCATGGTCTTCTCCTCTGTGAATTGAGCAACGCTATAGAACAGCAGGATTGTAGCACAAACTCCAGTTAATGTGTAGCTATAGGCTTATGTCTTAATTGTTTGTATTATGGATCAAATAGAAGCTGGTCGGGGTGAGAGTAACGTTCGCCCTGCTCTCGGCTCATAGCCTTCCACTATCAAATTCGTCGGTTCCATAGTTTCAGGCTATTAAATAAACCTCCGACCGACCAATGGAAGTAATTTCCCATACTGGCGCCCCGCGCCACCTAGGTTTAGTGTAATTTACTGGTCGGGGTGAGAGGACTTGAACCTCCGACCTCCAGTACCCCATACTGGCGCGCTAGCCAACTGCGCCACACCCCGAAAACAAAGTTAAAAGTTAAAAGGCAAAAGGCAAAAGTGATTGACATGTAACATTTTAACTCTGGGATTATATCAGGTATAAAGCTAAAATTCTAACTCCGAACTCCTATCTCCGTACTTCCGGAACTGCTTGGCCGTTGACGTTTCGGGTTATGTTGGGGTATAGTTCTTATACTCCTTGCTACACTGTTGGCATGAGGTGTTTTATACTAGTATGGTTAGGTTTGAATAGTACGAAAGGATAATGTTATGGCAACAGCCGCAGATCAAAATAAATCTCAAGCCATCAAATTGGCTATGGAGCAAATCGAAAAGCAATTTGGCAAGGGCTCTATCATGAAGCTCGGCGATAAGCAGGGCAGCATGAATGTGGAATGTACCGCGTCTGGGTCTATTGCTCTCGATATGGCGCTCGGTGGTGGTTATCCAAAAGGCCGTATTATTGAAATATACGGACCGGAGTCGTCCGGCAAAACTACGCTAACCTTGCATGCGGTAGCCGAAGTCCAAAAAGCAGGTGGCACAGCCGCGTTCGTCGACGCCGAACATGCTTTAGATCCGGTCTATGCCAAGCGTATCGGTGTTGATGTTGAAGCATTACTCGTCTCGCAGCCAGATAATGGTGAACAGGCACTAGAGATTACCGAAACTCTAATTCGATCCGGAGCAGTCGATATGATCGTGGTTGACTCCGTGGCCGCCCTAACTCCTCGTGCCGAGATTGAAGGAGATATGGGTGATGCCCAAATGGGCTTGCAGGCTCGATTAATGAGTCAAGCTTTACGTAAATTGACTGGTGCTATTTCTCGATCTAATTCCACCGTTATTTTCACTAATCAGCTTCGAGAAAAGATTGGCGTAATGTTTGGCAACCCCGAAACCACGACCGGTGGTAAAGCCTTAAAGTTCTATGCTTCAATTCGGCTAGAAGTTCGCCGAACCGGTCAAATTAAAGATGCCGATAACGTCACTGGTAGCCAGACCAAGGTTAAAGTAGTCAAGAATAAGATTGCTCCACCATTCCGTACCGCCGAGTTCGATATTATGTATAACGAAGGCATCTCTAAATCAGGCAGCACCTTAGATGTAGCTGTAGAAATGGGAATAATCCAGAAAGCTGGAGCTTGGTTTAGCTATAACGATGAAAAAATTTCTCAGGGACGTGAAGCCGCTAAGAAATATCTCCAAGAAAATCCAAAAGTAATGGAAGAGGTTAACAAGAAAATTAGAGCCTCAAAAGTCGAAATCCCATTCGAAATTGGCCGTGACTCCGAAGCTGAGGATGACGCAATAGATGGCGCCAGCCAGTAATTGCTACCGGGCCTCTATAAAGTGAGAAATGTCAAAAGACCTGAATAAAAATTCAGGTCTTTTGGGTGTATAAATAATCCTGCTCTCCGTTTAACTTTGTAGCGACTCATCCACTTCGCGTTTTAGCTCAAGCATAAAGTCTTGCATAAATTTATATCGCTGAAGGGCTATTTGCCTAGCTGAGTCTGTGTATAACATTTCAAACCATTCTAATTGAAAGGCAACCTGCTCGCTAATAGTCGCCGCAGTGCGCGAGCCCTGGCTTACTATCACGCCTTCTGGATAGTCAGGCAAATGGCTTTTAGAAGTATAGGCCCGGATTAAACCAATCGCGCCTAAGCCGTCAATTTTATCTGCATCTTGCAAAATATGTGCCAGCGCTCCATCGGATTCCTTAGCACTATGTTGCTCAATGGCAGCTATAATGCGATCTTTGGCTTCCGTTGTAAAATGAGACAAGTCATCGAGTAACTCTTTAGCTAATTCTACTCCAGCCTGGTCATGACCCTGCTCCTCTTGCTGCAGTATACGTCCTAAATCATGTAACAGCCCAGCAGCCTCAGCCTCTTCAGCGCTCACACCTTCAGACTGAGCAATTAATTTAGCCAATCCAGCTACCCGCAGCACATGTTTAATATCGTGGGCCGGAATATAGTGGTCGGCAAATAACGCTTTAACTTTAGCCTGTAATTGTTCCATCAATAAAAACTATAACACATAGTAAATTGAAATCAATTCGGGTTGCGAAGTGTGGCATAATAAACACTATGAATCCAACCACACCCCAAGAAGCAGCACGTTTAAGTAATAATCCGCACCTAAATACAGCCTTATCTTTAACCAAGCGCTATATACGCCAACTATGGTTGGCGTTAGTTAGGTTGTGGAAGTGGGCAGCGTATGCTATTGGGTCGGTAGTGCTAGCTATAGTCGCACTCATTGTAGTGGTCAGCTTGGCCAGCGACGGTGGCAGCGGAATGACCACGGCTAATGAACAATATATCTCCGGTTCAGGTGCTAATAAAATTGCCGTGGTACCAATTGAGGGCATAATTGGCCAAACTAGTCCATCGGTTTTTGGTGGTGGGGTAGGTCTATCGGCCGATCTGATTCGAACCGATCTTAACCAGGCTCAAAACGATCCCACCGTTAAAGCTATTATCTTAAGCATAAATAGCCCGGGTGGTTCAGCCGTTGTCTCAGATCAGATCTATCAACACATTACCCAATTCAAGCATAGCTCCAACAAGCCGGTAATTGCCAGCCTTGGCGATACTGCTGCATCTGGCGGATACTATATTGCCGCAGCTGCCGACAAAATTGTGGCTAATCCTGCCAGCTTAACTGGCTCGATCGGGGTAATTATGGAGTTCTATGATGCTTCTGGATTATTACGCAATATTGGGGTTAGCCCTGAGGTAGTTAAAAGTGGCACCTACAAAGATATGGGCTCATTTACTCGGCCAGCAACGGATGAAGAGCGGGCTATTTTGCAGAGCGTGGTAGATGAGGCGTATGGACAATTCGTCGATCGAGTGGCAGAAGGACGAAATATGGAGCGAGAGACGGTTATGGCCCTAGCTGATGGTCGAATTTATACTGGCTCGCAGGCCAAAGACAAGGGGTTGGTCGATGAGCTAGGCAATCTAAATGTAGCCGTCGACTTAGCCAAAGACTTTGCCGGCATCAATCAGGCTTCAGTCGTAAAATACACTCATGGCGGCTGGTGGGACTCAGTCTTAAGTGTTACTCAGTCGCTGCAGCCATTATCTGCGTTAAACAAGCTAGCATCCACCCCTACAGTAGGTGGACTACAATATCGCTGGGCACCGTAACCAAGCCCTTGAAATCGAAATTTAGAAAATAGAAACTAAAATGAGTAGAAATGTATCGAGGTGGTTGCGTATAACACGCAACCACCTCTCGTAGTTATCTACCTAGTAGTTGGCAAGAAGGCGCTGCCTCTTGCCTTCGGCCTGCTGTTTGCGCCGGCGAGACCGCAGGCGCGATGAACGCTGCCGACTGTTGGGTTGGAGGTACCAACCCTTATAGTATCCTTCCTTGTTGGGCCGGACTCGGCCGAACATCAGAAGTTCTGCACCCTCCTCCCCCAAGTCTCGCACAGCAGAGTCAATGTTAATTTTCAGCATCTTGTCGTAAGGTCGCATACTGTTCGTCTGCTCCTCTTGGCTAAGACCTTCACCCAAAGACATTCATATAATAATAACCTATAGTACAAGAAATGTCAAGCATGACAAAGAACTCCTAAATCAGTATCCAAGGAAGTGCTAGGTGGTCTGTAGCCCAATGGTAATCTAGTCCGCAAGTCCAGAGTTCCTGCGCTGCCAATAAACTCATACTAGTGTGTATTGAGTTTAGGTATAAGCCCCTGCTCCCTGAGCGGTGAGCAGATTTACCGATAGTCTCTCTTGAGGCTATCGGTAAAAGAATCGGTGGGCATAACCTAGCTTCGGATAGTTTTCAGTGCAGTCGACCAGGCTACTACCTGATCAAGCATGGCGGTGATTGGTGCCCCCACCGATTCATCCTTAAGCTGGCCTTGCTCATCAAAGGCTGCCCAAACATTTGGAATATGAACCGCCGCTCGAACATCAGCCATTTGCAATTCAGCTGCGACACCTCGCAAATGCTCTACTGCCCGCGCTCCGCCCGCGATGCTACCGTATGAAATAAAGCCGAGCGCTTTGTTGTTCCACTGTTGATAGACATAATCAATGGCATTTTTCAGTGCACTTGGAACACCATGGTTATATTCGGCAGTAATAAAGACAAATCCATCAGCCTCACCAATCTTTTTAGTCCAAGCCTGAACGGTGTCGATATCATAAGGTTTACCATCCATAACCGACGGAGTTACAGCTTGGTCATAAAGCGGCATAGAGTAATCTTTTAAATCAACTAGTTCAAAATCAGCATCTTGACGCTGATCAATCTGCTTTGTAGCCCAGTTGGCCACGGTTTGGCCGCTGCGACCTTCGCGAATTGAACTTAATACAATAAGAATTTTGGGTTTAGACATGAAAAGTACCTCCCTTAAAAGGTTTGTAATAAATTATTTTGTGGGCCAATAAGGTAAAAACCACACCTGGTTCGTTTATCAGGAGGGGTTAAGTCTACGCGATGAAGCGAAGTGGCTAGTTGCACCAACCAACCACAGCTGCATCAAAGCTGTATGGATGATACTAAGACATGCTATCGTTAATACTTTACTAAGTAAAGTAGTTACAATAAGTAAAGCATGATATAATCCCAATATGATAACAAAAACTGCTTCAACAATTGATGCATCACTTAACCCCGAAACCTGTGGGGTGACCAAAACCATTAAAGTGATTGGTGCTAAATGGACAACCTTAATCTTGCGGGATTTATTTGAAGGCACTAAGCGCTTTGGGGAGTTGCAACGATCTTTATCGGGAATTAGCTCAAAAACACTGTCGGTTAGGCTACAGGAATTAGAGGCAGATGGCATAATCCACAAGCAAGTCTTTGCCGAAGTTCCACCTCATGTTGAGTATTCTTTAACCGATAAAGGGCAATCGTTACGCCAAATAATAGATGATATGAGAGCTTGGGGCGAGCGGTCGGCTTAGAACTTACTCAACAATCAAAGTGCCAGTCATGCCCATGTCTCGGTGCGGAATGCAATAGAACTCAAAGTTGCCCGGTTCAGCAGCCACAAATTCAACAGTTTTCTGCTCACCAGCAGCTACATCCCCCGTATCGACATCAAATTCTGGCAAAGTAAAAGTGTGGGTGTCACCAACGCTAGAGAAAATGATTCGAACGACATCGCCACGGTTGACAGTAATGGTACGTGGCACAAAGGTCATATCCTCATTGGTTACTTCTATTTCCTTAACGATCCCCGAATCAGGTTGGTTGGCATCTTCAGACTCACTGCCCGATGGAGACGATTGTCGCTGGAGCTGAGTTGGAGTAGGGGTTGGGCTAGGAGTTTCAGTTCGATCATTTTGGTTAGCCGTGTACCAAATCCAACCAACCACAGCGGCAATAAGGACAATAATCACGATTGAGATAACTATTCGACTGGTAGAATTCATAGAGTATAGCTTAATACGATTGCCGCAGGTGAGGCAAGGAGCAAGCGAAATGAGGACTCTAAGTCATGCTTACTTGATTTCTATCGACAAAGAGAGTAAACTACCTGCTTCATGCATAAAAAACCGGTGCTTATAACTGGATATGTCAACCCTGATTTAGATGCCTACGCTTGTGCGGTGGGGTATGCCGAGCTATGGCAAAAAATGGGTCGAGAGGCAGTTGGCGGCTGTTATGGCGAACCACTCGATGAAGTGAAATACGTATTGAGCTTGGTGGGAGAATCACAAGTCCTCGATTATGCTGTAGAAAATTATTCTGCCTATATTGTGGTAGATACCTCCGATCCCTACCATCTGCCAGCTGGTTTACCCACTAGTCAGGTAGAAGAAGTGGTCGACCACCACTTGTACAATGATCTAACGCTCTTTCCCAATGCTCGCCTAGATATTCAAGCAGTCGGAGCTGCCGCCACCTTGATTGTAGAGCGATTTCAAAATCATGGCCACCAGCCAAGCCGGTCCACAGCTGCACTATTATATGGCGCCATTATTTCAAATACCTTAAATTTTCAGGCTAAGGTTAGCACAGAGCGGGATAGCAAGGCTGCCCAATGGTTGTTGCCCTTGGCTGAGTTACCCCAAGACTTTATTCACTCCTTGTTCACGGTCAAATCTAATGTGGCTGGGGATCGGTTATTAGAATTGCTGCGACTCGATATGAGCGGCAGTGAAACGGATGGCAAGATATATACCATTGGCCAATTAGAAATGGTTGGCGTGCCTGAATTATTGAGCACCCGGGTGGCCGAATTACAGCAGTTTATGGCCGAGTTACACGATGCCCAGCATGCCTATGTCACTTTCTTATCGTTAAGTGATGTGGAATTAGGGAAAACTTATTTTATAACACCTCTACCCGAAACGCGTCAGATCCTAGAATCTACTTTGCATATTCAATTTAAAAATGGAATAGGCGAATACCCAGAGCTGATATTGCGCAAGGAATACGTACCCATAGTCAAGCAATTCGCCACAACCTAAGTCAGTAGCTGGCAATCTAACCATTAGTTTAAAGAGTTAGTCTATCTTATTTGTCTTAGAGTTAGGCTCAATCCGCTGGTCGAGGCGCTCAATGTGGGTTGCATTACCGTTAGTGTCGGTTTGGATCAGGACCGAACGAAAGTCAACCGGCCCTTCCTCCTCAGTTTCAAAACGATGGGGAGTCTGATGCATTTGAATCGAAATAATAGTTTCTGTCTTAACCCCCAACACGCTATTAAAGGGGCCAGTCATGCCAATATCAGTAACATAGGCGGTGCCTTGGTTAAGCAAAGTGGCGTCGGCTGTTGGAATGTGGGTGTGGGTGCCAACCACAGCTGAAACCCGACCATCTAGGTACCAGCCCAGGGCAACTTTTTCAGAAGTTGCTTCAGCATGAACGTCAACTAAAACTGCTTGATATTCATCTCGTGGATGCTGTTCCAACAGCGCGTCAACACAGCGGAACGGATCGTCGGTTAAGTCACGCATAAAAACCCGACCTTGAAGATTAAGCAACAAAATTTTACCCTTCGCCCCTAAGTCAACCTCTAGCCACCCCTTACCCTTAGCTCCACTTGGATAGTTAGCTGGTCGTGTACCCGGAACAGAGCCTTCATCGAGAGCATCAATAAAATCGGGGAACTTCCAAACATGGTCGCCATTAGTAAACGCATCTACCCCGGCTTGCATCATCAACTCAATACCATGCACCGAAGCGCCACGACCCTTGGAGGACAAATTATCGGCATTGGCAATAACCGCGTCGATATGTTTATCCTGCTTAATTTGTGGTAGTAATTTCATTACCGCTTTCCGACCAGGATTACCAACAATATCACCAATATATAAAATATTCATTCGTAAATCTCCGTAATTTTCCTGCTAAAAATAATATCCTGTATCTATACTACATTACCGTAACCTGCGCAAGGTGTGGTGGCTCGAGTGTCAAAGATAAAGAGTCGGGAAGGGTGGGCAACTGGTCAACCTCAATCGGAATCCGGCCAAGCGTTATGTGCGGGTTAAACACCCTCGGGGGAGCGTGGTGTAAATTGCGGCTCTTTTCTATAAAGCTAATTGGCTCATTTGTAAGATGTTTGGCTAAATTATGGGTCACGATAGTAAATATCTCTCGATGTATTTGGTCAATAGACTCATTACGAATTATACTCAAGGCTACTGCCGGGCTCCTAGCGCTGCCGTAGAGATTAAGATGCTCTGCTTCAACCCCAATTTCATCCTCGATGCTCTGGGTGAAAGAATAAAGGTCTTGTAATAACTCAGTAAACAGTCCCATAAATGAGTCATAAGTAAGCTCAGGGTTAACGCGACGGTACTCAAAATAAAGATCTTGAGGAATACCAAGATGAATAAGCGTCAAATGAAGGTAATCTGAATCTTTAGCCCTAAAATCTGGTACTGTATCCTGAATAATCCTCTGAACTTCTAGTAATGCTCCTAACTCCTTTGGCTTTTGTTCCACCGTCACCCTCAAATGGCGGCCGTTAGCCTTGCGATTTACCCTCAACTGCATCATAAGTGCTTGTTAATTTGCTGCAGGTACGCTTTAAATTCATCCATATTTGTTACCTTATGCTCCAAGACCGCCGTATATAAGTCTAAACTGCTAACACCACGGTGATACCTGTCACTGGCTGCTAAGATTTGTTTTAGCTCAAGAATGATAGACTTATTTTCGTCAGTGATTTTGGAGGCTATCCGATCGAGCAGGTTGCGACGCTTGGTGGCTTCATCGCCTTCTATCAGCCAAATATCCACCTGCCACTTAAGGTCGTGGTGGGTTATATCTGGGCCCAGATAAATACCCTGCGGCATAGTAGGCTGACCGAGATGGTTAGCAATGGTGACTCGAGCCACTTGAGGCAAATCAAGCAGCTGGGCAAGAATAGGTAGCGTCGCGGTGTTAGTCGGCCTATCCTTGGTGACAACTTCGATATCAATATCAGGCCAGACCATTAACCCCATCTTGGCACTGCCAGTTAAGCTAGGCCGACCAACAGGACTCAATATTTGAAACAGCTTAAGCTCGGCCAAGAGCTGTTGGACCAACGACTGAAGCTCTATTTGGCGTTCAAATAATTGGGATCGGTTGAGCCCCAGGTTAGCCTGTTTTATGCACTACTCCTGGTTACTTGGCAATATCATGGGCTCTGGTTTCGCGAACAACCGTGACTTTTACTTGACCAGGATAGGTAACGGAATCATGAATTTTTTCCGCTACATCATGGGCTAGAATTACCATCGCCGAATCATCAACATCTTCTGGCTTAACAATTACTCGAACCTCTCGGCCAGCCTGAATCGCATATACTTTATCTACACCGTGGAATCCAGAAGCTACATTCTCAATATCTTTGAGCCGTTTAATGTAATCTTCGACACTTTCATGGCGAGCACCTGGACGGGAGCCAGAAATCGCATCAGCAATGTAGCCAATCACCGACTCAACAGATGAAAATGGCTTATCTTCATGGTGTTCAGCAATAATATTGACCACCTCTTGCGGAAAGCCCATCTTTTCGGCAAACTTTACTCCAAGTTCTATATGAGTCCCTTCCTCGTCAGTAAATACTTTCCCAATATCATGCAATAATCCGCCTAAGCGCACCGTGTTAACATCGGCGCCAATTTCTCGAGCCAAAGCCATACCAATCTTAGTTTCTTCTAGGGTATGAGTCAGCATATTTTGGCCATAGGAGAAGCGGTATTTGAACTTACCTAAAGCATCAACTACTTCACGCGGCAAGTTATAGGCTCCCACGTCATGCGCTAGTTTCTCTCCAGCATCACGCATAATTTTATCAACTTCTTTAGTCTTTTTAGCAACCACTTCTTCAATTCGCGTCGGTTGGATCCGCCCATCCTTAAGTAATTCTTCTAAAGAAAGGCGAGCAATTTCGCGCCGAACACCATCAAAACTTGAAAGGCGGATAATTCCCGGAGACTCATCCACATCAACGTCAACCCCTGTAGCCATTTCAAACGCTTTAATGTTACGGCCCTCTTTGCCAATAATCCGACCCTTTGCATCCTCATCGGGGAGTTTAACCACCGAAGTAGTATGTTCGCTAACATAGTCAGTTGCGCCATGCTTCATCGCGTCAACCAGCAATCTCTGGGCCTTTTCTTCTACCGAATCTTTAATTGACTGCTCAGATTCCTTAATTCTCCGGGCTTTCTCATCCTTTAGCTTGGCATTCATTGCCTCCATAATGATTTTCTTAGCTTCATCCCGACTCATTTTAGCCGCCCGCTCCAACTTAGAGAGCTGTTCAACTTTAATTTCTTCTAACTCCTTCAGACGAGCGTTAACTTCTTCGAATTGAGCATCTAACTCAGTATCTTTTTTATCAACGTCGGCTAATTTTTTATCAAGCGATTCCTCTCGCCGTTGAACTTTGCGCTCAAATTCAAGCGCTTCTTGGTGGTGTTGACGAGCTAAATCCTCAGCCTCATGCTTAATTTTAAGGGCCTGATCTTTAGCTTCAAGTATGATTTCACGGGCTTTGGCCTCGGCCTCAGATATGCCGCCAACTGTATTTACCTCAGTAGTAGGTTGCTTGCTAGTTTGTCGGGTATAGAGATAATAGGCGGCCAAAATGAGAGCTCCTGCCGCCAGCAGGATATAGAATAAATCTTGTGACATGTTATGCGTCCTTGTCTGTTCATGATGAATATTTTACCAGAGTCGGGCAGCCTATCCAAGTCAATGCTAAACGGGGGGCGCTAAAGTCGCTTCGAGTTATCATCCTGGAGTAACTCTTGAGTAACTTGGTTAATAACATCCCAATCAAAGCCCCTTCCGGCCAGGTAACGCGATAATTTTTGTTTCTGTTCATAATTTGAGAGTTGATTATGCTTTTTGAGGTACTTAGTCGCCAGCTGGGTAGCAGCTTCGGCTTCATTAAATTCCGTCAACTCACTGCTAAAGTGCCCTTCCTCGCGCGGGGTCATTAAGGCGGCTTCAATGTCGGCAGTAGAAACACCCTTGGCTTTGAGTTCTAATAGGAGCAGTCGCTTGCCACGAGGACGAAATCGCTGCCGATTGGTAATCCACCATCGAGCGAAGGCAACATCATCAATATACCCTGCCTCAGTTAGTCGAGCCATAACCTGCTCAATGCTGGTCTGTTGTTCGGCAATAAAGCGCAGTCGAGAATCCGATTGGGAGTTATGTGTATAATCGGGGTGTTTATAAATCAGCTTCTGGCGCAAATACTGTAAAATTTCCCGGCTCGATCGAGGTCTAACCGACAGGAAATTTAGTGACTTATCATAAGCTTGGCGAAAGGCATCGGCCGCCTTAAGCTCGGCAACTTGTGATTCGGTAACTTCTTGGTTTTTTTGTAAACGATGTTGAAGAAGAACTTCAATATGTAAGCCAAAAGCAAACTGGCCATCCACATAAATATTTACCCGGTCGCCATTTTTTTGTTGTGTGGCAATGTCGGTGATCTTCATAGTAAAACGTATTATACTCTCTCACAGAAGACAGCAAATTCTTAAGCAATTTTCAGGCAAGCGTTCTGAAGTAATGTTATCCACATGAAAAATTGAGTAAGAAATTTATCCGAGTAAATTTGAGTGTAACGTTGTTACAGTTTTAACGCCATTGGTTTGGAATTGCAATCAAATTGGGATTAGGTCAATATAGGTGCATAACTAATTTGTCTATGCCTTTTGCCTCTGCCCTGGCTCAAATTTCTCCAAACTCATCTTCTATAACATCTACTAGCTGTCAACTATTACGCCCCGGCCAAAGGTTCGAATTAGTATCACTCACCATCCACCAAGATTCCACCGATGCGGTCTTCTTTGCCCGTCAAGACTGTTTAATTACAAGTCGTTTCCCTGGGTTTGAGACTCAATTATTAGAACTATTGCCGCACTTGCTCGATAATGTAAAGTGCTTTAACGGCCACAATCACCATTTTGCCACCGAAATGCTAGCCACCGAAATGGGTCACCTATTTGAGCATATTTGGTTAGAAGTACTTTGCACGGAAAAGTTGAAGCACTCGCCCAAAGCTCATTATGCCGGGGAAACCAGTTGGAATTGGCGTCAAGATCCGCGGGGCATGTTCCATATTCACTTAAATGCCGGCATTGAAGACCGGGAGTTTATTGAGCGCTCAGCAATAATGAGCAAGGTCATTTTAGACAAAGTTTTATCTCGGTAATTCCCTCCATAAAACCTATATCTGCAATAGCTGCTTAGTTTTTGCCTTGACAGTGGTAAATAATAGATGTTAGTCTGGAGTTAATCTATTATTATTCTTGTAGACTGCCCCTCTATATTAAGGGAGGTGAATTTTTCCGTGACTAAGTCAGAATTAATCGAAATAGTAGCCAAGCAGGCTAAATTAACCAAGAAAGCTTCTAAGGAAGCGATTGAGGCCATGACGACTACCATTGAAAAATCGTTAGCCAAAGGCGACAAGGTGACCGTAACTGGTTTTGGTACATTTGTGGTTCGTAAGCGTGCTAGCCGCAAAGGCCGCAATCCCCAGACTGGTGAGTCTATGCAGATCCCAGCTACCAAAACTCCAGCCTTTATTGCTGGTACCAGCATGAAGAATCGGGTTAAGTAACAGATTATTTGGAATGTAGATGTGTAAAGCAGAGCAGGAAGCTGCTCTGCTTTTGTGTATACAGACATCTCTAATCCCTCTACTAACTAAGCAAGTAGAGAGGGGACAGTTCTACCCACTGGGCTTCTCCAGAACGCCTTGGCGTCGAAGATTAATTTTGGCTCGGTTCTGCTGCAGCCGGTCGGTGAAGGCTCGCTCTAAGTCGACACCATGAGCCAGGGCTAATCCGGCAGCGTAGTAAAGCAAGTCGGGGATAACCTGGGTTTCAATCACATCGGTGGATGGCTCTAGGCCATGTTCCCGCGGCTCCACAACGTTGCCCATTTTCCCCATAAGCTTGGCCAAGTGTTCCAAAATATGACGGGTGTAGCTCGGTTCATCTTTAGCAGCGTGCCAGTAGGCATCTTCATGTTCTTGCACCATTTGCAAGATTTGTTCGATCGTCATTAGCCACCCTCCTTGCTTGTAAATCGATCGTGCCAGCATTATAGCATTGTCTTTCTCTAAGGGATAAATAAAGAGCCGGAGTAATCAGTGCTATAATCGGGCCGATGAAAAAATTATTAGCTATAGTTGGGCCAACCGGAATAGGTAAAACTGCTTTGGCAATTGAAATGGCCCAAAAATATAATGGCGAGCTAATCTCGGCGGATAGCCGCCAAATTTATATTGGCATGGATATTGCTACAGGCAAAGAAGTTGCAGCAGGTCAATGGCAACAACGGCGAGGTCAAAAAGCCCTGGTTATTGCTGATGTGCCGATTTTTGGTCTAGACTTGGTTCAACCAGATCAAGAGTTTTCGGTATTCGACTGGATGCAATTAGTGCGATCAGTTATTGATAAAATCCTGTCAGATGGAAAACGGCCAATTATAGTAGGCGGGACTGGCTTCTACCTCCAGGCATTACAAGGCAAAATTGCTACCTTGCAGGTACAGATTAACCACGAGCTGCGGCACAATTTAAACCAACTGTCAGTCGAAGGGTTGCAAGAAAAATTGCAACAAATTGATGCGGTTAAGTGGAAATCCCTCAATAGCCCAGATCAGAGTAACCCCAGAAGGCTAATCCGAGCAATAGAAGTTGCCTTGCAGTCTACGACTGCAGAATACAAAGGGCTGGATGTGGATAGCGGATTGGGACAAAAGTCACAAAGTTGGAAAGACGGCTCCCCATCCTCTACTCCCCACTCCTTCCACATGCTAGGTTTAACCATGGAGCGAGATATATTGTATGCCAAAGTAGATGCCCGGATAGAGCAAATGTTTGCCCAAGGGCTAATCGAGGAGACGCGGCACTTAGTAGCTAAATATAGTCGACAGCTGCCAGCCATGAGCGGAATAGGTTACGCTGAATCAGCTGCATACTTAGCGGGTGAGACGTCTCTAGAAAAAGCAATCCAAGAAGTAAAATGGCGCACCCATGCCTACATTCGACGACAATACACCTGGTTTCGCAAGCAAGAAGTGCAGTGGGTAGATGTTGGCCAACCCAGTTGGCACAAGGCGCTTCAGGCTATAATTAAATCAGTTGGCACAAGGCAATAATCAGACTTGCATAGCCAGTAATTCATCTGTGATACAATAAGCGCATATGGACAAGCAGACAGTTAGAATTGAATTTAGCATTTCATCATTGTTGATGGTTATTGCGGTTGCAGCCGGATTAGTTTTGGCTTTCTTGCTGCGTAATATTATTTTGTCGGTCTTCATTGCCTTTATTTTAGCGGCCGCAATTGAGCCCCTACTAAAGTTTCTCCAACGGTACAAACTACCCAAAAGCTTATCGCTAGCAATTACCTATGCCCTGGCTCTGGCAATTCTGGCCTTAATGGGGTTTATCGTCTTTCCGCCGTTATTGCATCAAGTTGAGCTCTTTATCCGAAATCTCCCCGATCTAACTGGGCGGGCGGTCCAAGTCGTAGCTGGAAGTGGCGTAGATGAATCGGAAATTCAGCAGTACACTCAACGTGTGCTAGATTTTGTCTTTGGTCGAGCTGAACAAATTTCAAACAGCGTACTGCAGGTGGGACTTGGGGTGCTAACGGGAGTAGCTTCAGTTGTAACCATTGTGGTCATCAGCTTTTACATAGTGGCTCAAAAGTCCGAACTATATGACGGCTTAGTGTACTTAATGCCTAAAAAGACCTACGATCAGGTTCGACTCATTTTGCCCAAGGTTGAGCGTAAGCTGGGCTTATGGCTGCGTGGCCAGCTATTACTCGGCTTGCTCATTGGTGTTTTGACTTGGCTGGGATTAACTATTTTACAAATTGATTATGCGCTACCACTAGCAATTATTGCCGGAGTGTTAGAGCTCGTACCACTGGTTGGGCCAATAATTTCAGCCATTCCATCAATTATCATCGGGCTAACCATTAGCCCGGCCATGGCCATCGCGGTAACCATGCTCTATATTGTGGTCCAACAGTTAGAGTCAAATTTAATCGTGCCCAAAGTCATGGAACGAGCGGTAGGCTTAAATCCATTGTTAATCATTATTGCATTATTGGCAGGTGGATCGTTAATGGGGATTATGGGAGCCATTATTGCCGTGCCAGTTGCAGTCGTAGTTTCAGCTGTGTTGGAGGAAATAAGGTCGGGAGTAGCTTCTAACGCACGACCGAAAGAGTAAGTATGTCGCAAGCACGTAAAACCCGACAACAAAAAATTCAACAGTCACAACGCAAGCCAAAACCAGTGCGTTCAGAGCCAGTTAGTATTCCTACAACTGCAATATATACTCCAGAGAAAGCGATAAACCGCGAAGTGGCAGATACCCAACTATATGTTGTGGACGAGCTCAAGCGGATTGGCTGGATTACCATTATTTGTGCAGTAATTTTGCTGTTAGCCACGCTTTTTCTGGCCGATTTTACCTGGGTTCAAGCCGTCCGAGATTCACTACCATTTTAGTAGTACACCGATCTGATAATTCTTACATTCCCAGCAGATGTAGCACTTTGTGTAGTAATCCATGAGAGCTGTTATTGGTATTGCTCGCCGATGTTTTTTCTTCCTGCTGTAATAAATCAAGAATATTTTCCGGCCCTTCTACCCATCCTTGCACAGTAGCATCATCCTCCCAACAGAACCAATCGTCAATTTTAACCAGTTTTTGCAACGCATAGTATGGCTGACTACCCGGAGCATAGTAGTAACGGTGGCCGTCATAAGTAATGCCGATAATTTTAGGTGCTTGGTTGCCGCTGTATTGGCAATGTTCGGATCCGGTAGTATCTGCATCAGCCTCAAAGCCACCTCGCGCCGGGGAGGGGAGGGAAGTAGGTGCTGGCAGATCATCCTCAACTACCGTAATAGATTGTTGGCTCGTTATCAAAGGGGTAGGGCTAGTTGCCAAAAGACCAGCGCTGCTCGTAGCAGCCGAAACATCATTGTCCGGAATATGGAGAGTCTGCTGTGGTTGAGGTAAATCTCCTATTGCAGGGTTGGTGTGATCGCGAAGCAACCGGGGCGATGTTATCGCCACAACCGCTAAAGCAGTAAGCCCAAAAAAAATAATTGAAGCCCACTTTAAATACGATGGAAAAAATTGATTCGCTGGTTCGTTGGATGACATGACATTGTAATAAAAACATCTTGTATGCTATCACAATCATGCGTGCACCGCATCAGCCTGGCGACTCAGTTGCACCTACAGACACAGGAACGAAGAATAGTGAATTAAATATTTTTGAGGTCACGTTCTTAGTCTCTAGGCTTAAACCTTAAAGTTTAAATCCTAGCTGTCCTGGTTAGAGGGCCATGCATCCACTTTTTAGCAAATCACTGCATGCTTAACCGGCAAGGGACCGGGCGGAGAGTTCCTTGAGCGCTACTCGCCTTACGTCATTTCCGCACAACACTTCGACTTATAACGAGATAAGCCCACCGTTCGAAGCTTCAGGAAGACCGCAAACTCTCGAAAAGAGGTGTATCCCGTTAAAATGAAAGACTGTTCGTCTTGCTGGAGATTAAGGTGGAAACAACCAGGATAAGAGAAGTATATCGGTCAACAGCCCACGGTCGACTATCCACGACATCCTGGCAATCTTACAATCTAGGCTCCAACTTCCCCTCGCCATAGTAAAGGCTACAGATGGTACGTAGCGAAGGCTACTACTCCGTATGGAGTGAATAACAAGCCATGGTAAAAACCCAACGACGCAACTCTATCGTTGCGTCAGTATGCATAACGCTAGCTTGTGGGGCGATATTGCAGGGCTTCAGAAAGATGGGCGACGGTAATACTTTGGCTATTGGCCAAGTCCGCAATAGTGCGAGCTAGCTTAAGGATACGAAAATAGCTGCGAGCCGATAAATTGAGTTTGGTTGTGGCCAGCTGCATTAGCTGTTGCTCTTCCTCCCGTAGCAGGCAAAACTCTTTAATTTGCTGACTACTCATGCGGGCATTACAAGTTGTAAGGCTAGAGGCAAAACGCTGGTTTTGAATCTGACGGGCGGCCACCACCCGCTGGCGAATATGGTTAGAACTTTCTGCTAAATTGTGGGACTGCGACTGAGTGAAGTGCTTTTTATCCACGCGGGGAACATCCACATACAAATCAATTCGATCCATGATTGGACCAGAAACTCGTTTTTGGTAGGCTGCAACCTGACGTGCCGTGCAGATGCAAGCCTTGAGCGGATCATTCAAGTGGCCGCAGGGACAAGGGTTTTGGGCAGCTAGCAGCTGAAAGCGGGCGGGAAACGTATAGCTCGCCTTGGCTCGGCTTACGGTAACCACCCCGTCTTCTAGGGGTTGGCGGAGGACTTCGAGAACTGAGCGAGGAAACTCAGCGAATTCATCTAAAAATAAGACTCCATGATGGGCCAGTGAAACTTCACCTGGCTTAGGGTTGGATCCGCCACCAATTAAACCAATGCTACTGGTTGTGTGGTGTGGCGCCCGGAATGGCCGCTGGCGGATTAACGGCTCTTTACCGAGCAATCCACTAACACTAAAGATAGTGCTCACCTCAATGGCTTCGTCTAGTAGTAGAGGCGGCAAAATAGTAGGAAAGGCACGGGCTAATAAGGTTTTTCCACTTCCAGGCAGGCCTTGCATGAGTACGTTATGGCCACCAGCTGCAGCAATCTCCAGGGCTCGTTTAGCCATCTCTTGTCCTAAGACATCTTGCATGTCCGTTAAATCGGCAATATCATGGTCGGTTAAATCGTACTGTGGCAGGGTAGCCGGGCAAGGAGAAAGTAACTTGACTTGAGTTAAATGGAGAATCAACTGTTTTAAACTAGTCACCCCATATACAGCCAGTCCCTCAACCAGCGCCGCTTCTGCCGCATTTTCGAGAGGCACATACAATTCAGCAATACCGTGCTGTTTGGCTAAATTAGCTATGGCTAGGGTGCCAGCTACCGGACGTAGCGAGCCATCAAGTGACAACTCACCTATAAACCAGCGGCGATCCGTGGCACATTCAAACTGTTCGCCAGCTAGGAGTAGGCCCAAAGCAATTGGCAGGTCAAACGCCGGACCATTTTTAGGTAAATCAGCCGGGGCTAAATTAACGGTAATGCGATATTGGGGAAATTCGGCACCACTATTGCGCACTGCTGAACGGACTCGCTCTCGGGATTCATCAATCGCTTTATCCGGCAAACCCACCACGTTAAATGCCGGAAAAGATTGTCGAGCCACGTCGACTTCAACATGAATGGGAGTTGATTCTAAGCCGCAAATTGTAGCCGTATTAATTGTTGCTAACATTCCTGCCCTTCCTGTAATCTAAATCTGTGGTGTGTTTGGCGTCAATACCAGTTGGTCCGGGTCTAGTCCTTCACCCATCAACTAAGAAACGATAGGTGGGTAAAGTAATAGGTACTAGGTTTCAAAGCCAAATGGCAGCCATTAAAGACGACCAGCGGTTGCCTGTATAAAACCCATTCACAGGATTGCAGATATCCGCTTGGACGACACCTTATCAAGTATCGGTTACAACCACTAGTAGTGTTATGGGGCAGTAGTACAAATAGATATAACACGAATATAACCCGAATGTAAAGAGATAAAATAAATAGAACGGCATGCTATAATGCAGGCGTTCTAAAAGGAGGATGGTTGGCCGCACCGGTCTCTCCGCCAATTGGCGGGCACTGGTGAGGAAAGTCCAGACTGCGCAGAGCAAGTGACGGGGTGCAAGCCCCGACGGGTAACCGCTGGTGTCCGTCGTCGTATCCTACTAAACAGACGACGGAACGGAGGGTGAATCAACACTCTTCGAGAGCAACAGAGACGAGTAGGGATGAAACGGGCAATCCCAGCTGCAGCAACCTCCGATCGTGTCGTTATGAGTTGGCTCGACCAGACACAAAGACGAGGGCACCCTGGAACGCGAGGACCAGGGCGGGCAATCGCCTGACGATTGTCCGAGATAGATGGCACAACTAAAACAGAATCTGGCTTACAAGCCTCCTTTTAGAACCTAGAAGAAAGCAATAAAATAGTGAATAGAGGTAATTTTACTTGTTTTGAAGCATTATTTTGAATTTTGTCTAAATTCCATCGTTTACTATTTAATAATTTCCCAGTATGATTAACAGGCGGACATAAGTATTCTGCCACTATAAGAGTATAATAATTACCCGGAGTTTATCTATGGCATCTCATTCAATGAATAAAGCCCTCGAAGCCTTATTTATTTCTAAAGTACGAATTAAATTACTCGAAGTATTCTTAATTAATCCAGGCTCATTTTTATATGTCCGTGAATTAGTTCGATTAGTCGATGAAGAAGTGAACGCCGTGCGGCGGGAATTGACTCGTTTGCAAAAAATTGGCATGCTGCGATCAGAGGAGAGAGCCAATCGGTTGTATTATCAATTACGAACCGACTTCACCTTCTTCCCCGAATTATTACGGATGTTTGCCAAAACCACCGATCTGGGTGGCGACATTGTTACCCATGCTGCTGAGCTGGGCAAAATTAAGCATGCAGTGCTCTCGGCCGCGTTTGTTAAAGGTCGAGTGGCTCGAAATTACGAAATTGACTTGCTTATTATTGGCCGAGTTAATTCGGCCATTCTAGATGAGATTGTCAAAACCGCGCAACAACGGCATGGACACGAGATAAACTATACAATTATGACCGAAGAGGAGTATGCTTTCCGTAAAGGCCGGCGCGATCCATTTGTCATGTCTTTCCTCCAGCAAACCTGGGTCAACCTTATCGGTGATGAAGAAGAATTGGTTAAGCTGGAGCGGCAATAATGACCGCTGCTGGACGGTCTGAAGCTTGGTTAAAGCAAGCCGGGTTCGATCTTGAAGCAGCCCGACTAAGTCTTCAACACGGTTACTTTGAATGGGCTAGTTTTCAAGCCCAGCAGTCGGCCGAGAAGGCGTTAAAAGGCTTACTTGTATTTTTAGATGGATATGCTCCACGCGGACATCGTTTGGGCGGCTTGTTGGGAATGGCAAATCGGCTTGATCCGCAGGTAAAAGAGGAAATTAGGGTTTCACACGCCGCTTTGGAGGCGGCTACCTTTATATCCCGGTATCCATTTGCTATCCCGGCCCAAAAAATGAGTCCACATGAATTTATTGAAAAGGAGGATGCCGAAGAATGTCTCGCCGAAGCGACCGATATTTATCACCAAATCACGAATTTCGTCAGCAATTACAAGCAGCCGTAGCAGATCTGGTTAAAGAGTTTTCTCCTGAGAAAATATACTTGTTTGGTAGTCTAGTTGAAGGCCAGGCTCGTCCCGAATCCAGCGCGGATATACTCATTATCGCATCTAGTGTTGCCACAACCCGGTTTATTGCTCGGATTAAGCGGGCCATCAAAGCGGCCAACACCCTGCCACATATTGCGCCTTTGGTATATACTCCAGAAGAGGTGGAGTTATTGCAACAACAGGGAGATGGGTTTATCCAAGATGTCCTCGACGATGGTAAGTTGCTCTATGAAAAGAAAAAGTAGAAATGCGTTGGTGCAATCACTTGATGCGCTCAGGATAATTCTTTATACTCATCAACGAAAGTAACCACAAACTATGAACATACGCCGAACCTTTTGGGTAATCATTATTCTAACTCTGGTAGCCGTTGTCATCGATTTACCTCGTATTCCGCTCAAATTCGACATCGCTGGCTGGAAGGTTGATACCGTTATTGCAGGCCCAGACCTCAATTTGACCACTTTAGGCATCCCTATTCAACGCCCGTTAGATATTAAGCAAGGCTTGGATTTGCAAGGTGGAACCCAAGTTGTACTTGAGCTTGACATGTCAAAAATCTCGGGCTCAGAGCAGCAAGCAGCGGCCGATGCAGCCGTAAGTGTATTAGAGAATCGAGTCAACTACACTGGTGCAACCGAAGCCGTAGTCCAGCCCGCTAGAGTAGGGGATGACTATCGGGTTTTAGTGGAATTACCCGGCGTGTCTAATACCGATCAAGCCATTGCTCTAGTTGGCCAAACTGCCCAACTAGAATTTCGTGAGTTTATAGATCCCGCCTCAGCTGCTGGAACCATCCCCACCTTAGAAAATACCAAATCAACTGGCTTGGGCGGTAACGATTTAAAATCGGCAGTAGTAGACACTCAAAACCCAACTTCGCCAATGGTGGCCATCACCTTTACCGCCGAAGGTGGCAAAAAGTTTGCCGACCTTACCAGTCGCCTTGTCGGGCAACCATTACCTGTTTTCTTAGACAACGTACCTCTAACGGCGCCAACGGTTCAAAATGCAATTATGGATGGAAGAGCAGTTATTAATGGTAGTTTTACTATAGAATCGGCCAAGCAACTGGCCCTTCAGTTATCAGCTGGAGCATTACCAGTGCCAATCAATGTAGTAGAACAACGCACCATTGGAGCCACTCTTGGCCAAGATTCGGTCAACAAAAGCTTGGTCGCGGGCAGCATTGGCTTAGTACTGGTCATGCTCTATATGCTGCTTAACTATCGTAAACTTGGGGTGGTCGCCGATATTGCCTTAGTACTCTATACCCTATTTAGCCTCGCCTTAATTATCTGGATCCCAATTACCTTAACTCTAGCTGGCATTGCTGGATTAATTTTATCGATTGGCATGGCGGTTGACGCCAATATTCTCATTTTCGAACGGCTACGGGAAGAGTTGCGTCGTGGTAGTAAAATTCGGGCCGCCATTGAAATTGGTTTCGATCGAGCCTGGCCATCCATCCGCGACTCCAATATTTCAACGCTCATTACCTGCGTTATTTTGTACCTGTTTGGCACAGGAACCGTCCGTGGATTTGCTCTAACGCTGGGTCTAGGAGTGCTTGTTTCAATGTTTACGGCCGTAGTGGTAACCAGAACATTCTTGCGTTTACTCTATGGTAGCGGACAGTTATGGACAAAAAAAGCGAAGCGTAATGCGCAACTATCTCGATATCGGTCGGCTCGCCAGTCCGAACTACCTGCCCAAGGGAGCACCTAGTCACTATGTCGGAATCTGCCCCTCATATAGACAAATCAATACATGTCTCAGCTCGGGCCAAGTCAGAGTCCGGGCCAAATCTCGAAACGCAGCCGGTGTTTGATTTTGAAGAGTTGCGTCAAACGCTACTTGAGCAAGTTGAGTTATTGCAAAGACAGTTTAAAGTTAAACACCGTAACTTGCTGCGTTGGGCTAAGAAACAAGGGTACACTTTGCACTTTTTGGCCGATTCGTCTGCCAAGGTAGCCGTAACTGGCGGCTTGATTGGCAGTTTATTAGCTGGGGCGCCGCAACAGATCGCCCAACAATCCCTCGATCAATCGCCCTATCGTACAGAAATAGTCAACCAAACTCAAGCTCCCAAGTCCGAGGCGGCCGTCCGCCAGAAAGACCAAATGACCGTCATGGCGATCCGGCAAAAGCAAGTTGCCGAGCAGCAACAAGCCATGGACACCTTATTGCAGATGAGCCAAGGGACACTCGGCTTAGCCAGTTCGACCACGGCCGCGGAATTAACCGCCCATCTCACCAATATTCCAGCAGTCAGCGATTTAGAAGGCTATCGTTTAAATACCAACGTCGGTCGCATTGGGGCAGAGCAGCATTTATATCGGTATCCTGGAGATAATTTAAATGAGCATTTTAGTTCACCACAAGACCGAGCCATGCACCAATCATCGGGCTTTGCCCCAGGCTTGGGGGCGTATGGGTATTTTGCTCCGTCTAAAGCGGCTATGACCCCAGAAATCGCTCAGCGAGAAAAATACTATGTAGCTATTCAAACCTTCCTCTCGCCCAACTGGCAGGGTAATGTTAACCAAGCCTACAATTGGTTTAAATATCGCAAGGTTGTGGTGTACCATCCAGTTACCCGTAAGGCGGTGGTTGCGGTAGTCGGTGATGCTGGGCCAGCCTGGTCTACGGGTAAAAATTATGGTGGCTCCCCAGAAGTAATGAGAGCGCTCAACGCGCACGATGGGTACGGGAGCCCTCCAGTCATGATGTTTTTTGTCAATGATGATCCAGACAATCCGGTACCGCTCGGTCCAGTCGACTTTGAGTTGCCGCCACTAGAATAGGGAGGTAAAGATCCAATGAAAGCGATTATAGATGCTGTAATAGACAAAGACCAATGGATGGTAGAGCTGGGGCTCAATAAATATACTCCGGCACAGCAACGCACTTTGTGGGATTTAGTTGCGCGCGCCCTACAAACAAAAGCCATGGATGTTCTGCTAGATCAATTATCCCAAGAAGACCAACGCCGGTTTGTTCAATATCTATCCGAAGATGAGTTGTCGGAACAATTAGTGGTATTCTTAGGCAAGAAGATCCCAGGCTACTCAGAGTTGCTAAGCAAGGCGCTTTTGGAGTATAAGAAAGAACTGAAGCGAAACTTAAGTCGATTAACTCCCAAAGTGGGTTAGTCAAATAGCGAATATCGAATAGCAAATAGTGAAACAATAGCGAATATTTAAATATTAAATATTGACTCTACACCTCATTATTGTTTAGCTATTTATTCTTAAGTATTGAATTATTGAAATCCGGAGGATTTGTTTTGTTTGATTTTGTGGGTAAAAAAAGATATTGGTTTGGTTTATCGCTAGCCCTACTTATTCCGGCTATCGTATTTTTAGCCTTAGGCGGATTAAAACTAGGCTTAGATTTTACTGGTGGTAGTGAGTTAGAGTTACACATTACCAACGCCAACCGTGTTCAAGACGCCTTGCGGGCCCAAGCCAAAACCGAAAATTTGGATTTAGAAAAGATTATTCCAGCCCAAGATAACCACTATCTGCTCCGGTTTAAATCGTTAGAACAATCCCAGGTTAGCTCATATGTCCAGCATCTTAAAGATGGGCTGGGCGATGTAGAGCAAGTCAGTTTTACGTCGGTTGGCCCCACTATTAGCGGCGATTTAAATTGGCAAACAGTTCTATCGGGCATTGGTTTGCCGTTGCGCTTATTTGGTGTAAATATAGATTCCAGTAATATCTCCCAAGCCATCGGCGGGGTCTTCTGGGCTTCACTGATGATTGCCTTGTATATCGCTTACGCTTTTCGTAAGATTCCGGCTCCTTATTCACCCTGGGCATTTGGAGTAGCGGCGGTAATAGCCCTAATTCATGATGTCATTATTGTACTAGGTGCGTTTGCGCTCCTGGGCTACTTTTTCAACATCGAAATTGACACCTCTTTTGTTACGGCTTTATTGACGGTTATAGGATTCTCGGTTCACGACACTATCGTCGTGTTCGATCGTGTTCGCGAGAACATTCATAAATTCCACAATCTACATTTTGGCCAAGTAGTTAATATTTCGGTAGCCGAAACGCTGGGTAGGTCGATTGGTACTTCCTTAACCGTCATTTTTGTCTTGTTAGCCATGTTCTTGCTTGGCGGCGAATCAATTCGCTGGTTCGTATTTGCCCTACTTGTTGGCATTGTGGCGGGCACCTACTCCTCAATCTTCAATGCCTCTCAACTCTTAACCGTTTGGGAGGAGTATAAAGAAAAAGCTTCCGAGTCGCGGAATCAGCGCAGTAATAGCAAGCAATCCGCCCCCAAACTCAAAAAGCCAGCAACAACGGCTTAATCAGCAAGTAAATACCACCGGTAACCGGTGCGAGTAATCCGAGTGTTCTACGAAGTTTCCTCAAGGTGTCTGGCCTTACCAGCCTTCGTCAATAAGGTAGCAACCAACCACCTTCCTACTAGGCATGATAGTCATAAATTACTGAGTTATTTTAGGTTAATTATATAATATATTATATAATTAATTTATAAGGCTAATTTTCAATTTTAAACGATTTTTTGTCCCAAGTATCAGTCAGGAAAAACATGCAACCCCAGAGACAAAACAGGCCTCACGTTTTAGTCTAGCGGAGTAGTGCCAATGACGAAATTTTACGTCAAAAATGGGGCTTTGTCGTCATTGCTAGTAAAGCGCAGCAATCTTGCCTAAGGTGTAATCCAAACGTAAAACTCCGATTTAATCGGGGTAGGTTGTCCCCGTCTACCGTGCTGCGCAAGCAGACAGGGCAGGCCACACGGAGCCTGCCCTGAACTTGCTAAATAGAGTGATAGGTATACAAAGTATTCAGTGCTTGCAATAAGATAGCTCTACCATGCAACTTGCTGCCGTCAGCGCAATAAATTGAATTTCATAGTTTTCGCCAGCACATAAGTGGCCACATCCTCTCTTCCTGTAGCGATCATCCCCACCAACGTCAAGCAACCTGTATCTCTAGAGTTCTAACGCAACGCGGCAGATGCACTAGACATCCAACCAGTAGAGGCAAGGGGCTAAAATGCCTAAAACCCAAGCCCCCTGCCTGGAACCTGGAATCCGAAACCTGCTATACTAATGCCCTATGAAGCAAAAAAAATGGGTAATAGCCGACCGTCTCGACCCTGCCCTAGAGCAGCATTTACTCCTCTCCCGATTACAACAGACGAACAGTAGTGCCGAACAGTATCTGCATCCGTCACTCAGCGATTTAAGCGCTCCAGCCAGCTTTACGGGTATGCAGCCCGCTGTTGAACGAATTATTCAAGCAATTAACAATCACGAGTCAATCGTAGTTTGGGGTGATTTTGACGCCGACGGGGTCACCTCCACTGCCATTATGTGGGAAACGTTGCATCAGCTTGGCGCAATGGTTATGCCCTACATTCCAAACCGGGATACTGAAGGCCACGGGTTTTCGCCAGAAGGTGTTAAAAAACTGCTAGACGACCAGATTGGGTTGGTGGTTACGGTCGATCATGGCATTACCGCCATCGACGAAGTCGAAGCGCTCAGCAATCAAGGTATTGAAGTGGTAGTTACCGATCACCATGAACCGAGACTCGCTAAAAGCGAGCAAAAGACAAAAGACAAAAGACAAAAGACAGAATTCGAATTGCCAGATGCCGTGGCAGTAGTCCACCCGCTCTTAATGGATAGTCCTCAACCACTAGCTGGGTGTGGCGTGGCGTACATGCTAGCATATGCGGTGTGGTTAGCGCATAGGTTTCAGGAATTTTCTAAATCCGACGTATTAGAAACCCGTCAAGAATTTGCCCAAGGTAAAATTGAACTGGCGGCCATTGGCGCCATTGCCGATATGGTACCGTTGCTGGGGGATAACCGGGTATTGGCAACATATGGCCTCAAATCGCTCGTTAAAACAAGCCGGCCAGGTCTACAGCAAATGTACCGTTTAGCTGGAATGGAGGATAAACAGCAGTTTGGTGCCTACGAAATTGGCTTTGGGATTGGGCCACGCCTTAATGCACCAGGCAGGTTAGGCGATGCGTTGCAGAGCTTGCGCTTGCTTTGCACTAAAAATCTGCACCGTGCTACTCAATTAGCACAAGATTTAGATAGCCTAAACCAAAAGCGCCAAGAGTTGCTGGCCCAAGTTGCCGAGGAGGCAAAAACCGAAGTTTTAAAGCATACAGACGGGGTCTATGTCCTAACCAAACCCAACTGGCCTGCGGGGGTATGTGGCTTGGCGGCCGGCAAAATTGTGGAGAGCCTGTATCGGCCAACCGTAGTTATGGAATGTATGGGCGAGTTATCACGCGGATCAGCCCGGTCAATCCGTGGCTTCGATTTTACGGCAGCTTTAACCAGCATCGCCGACCTATTAGAAACCTACGGCGGACACGCTATGGCAGCCGGTTTTGTAGCCAAAACCGAGAATTTACCCCTCATTGAAGAGCGGTTAAGCGAATTACTATGGCAGCAGTTCGACAAGGACTCCCTCCACCCTCAGCTAATGATTGATGCCGAAGTTAAGTTGGATGAACTAAGTTGGGATCTACATGCGTTTATTTGCCAGCTAGAACCATTTGGCATGGGTAATCCTAAACCAGTCTTTATTTCTCGCAATCTGGAAGTAATTAATCACCGCCTAGTGGGCAGCGACGGTAAGCACTTAAAGCTAACGCTCGCCCAAGGGGAAAGGGAAAAGGGAGAAGGGGAAAGTGGCCAAACCCTTAACCCCTTCAATGGTATTGCCTTCAATCTTGGCTACCTAGCCGAACAACTCAAGCCCGAAATTAAAGTTGATGTGGCGTACCAGTTAGATGAAAATATCTGGCAAAATCGACGTAGCTTACAGCTTATGATTAAAGATATTCGAATAGTGAAAATGAAAAACGACCCCTTGGGCTAAAAGCCCGCAGGGTCGCGACAGAGCAATGGATAACCAGACTGACTAGCTAACTCCCATGCTCGAAAGACCACGGTTGATGCGGAAGATCATGTCTTCCATGATCGCGCGTGACGCCACGCCGATAACACCGGCGATGACCAGAAAAACCATCTTCCTCATCATGCCCATCTCCTTCTCTAACTGCTCAAAGTCAGTATAACCGAACTTCGGCCAATTCTTCCATCGCGGACTGCGACAGAAATCATGCGCCAAGCATAGTGGCAAACCCAGTTGTCGCCACCACAGTCTCCCAGTCTTCCAGCACCAACCCTCCTTTACCTTACCGGTCGGGCGGACGATTGTACAGAACCGCTGCCGTCCCCACGATAATACAGCCTAATCCTAGAGCCATAAAGAACATCCCTTGATACAGATACTCCTCCGTGATGGGTTTGTCACCACCAAACCCTGTAAAGAACATGCTAAGAATCAATCCGAAACCAAGCCAAATTAGACTTTTCAAGTTTTTGGGCATCAGCTGCTCCTTGTTAGGTGCGAATATAAACCTATAGTATAATAAATTGATCAAAATGTCAAACTGCCAAGCAACCCAGATGCGAGGCAGCTTAATTCCAGATTAGCTGACCGCTGGGCTATAGATACTTTATTGTGGTGTGCTGAATCAGCAAGCGTAGAAATTTGCTCGGCTGTAGTATGATGTTTTTACCTATGCTAACCGCCCGACAATTGTCTGCGAAAATTCATGAGTATTTACCCGAGGCTGACACCAGTTTGGTTGAGCGTGCCTACGCCTTTACCAAAAAGGCGCATCAAAGCCAGACCCGTTATTCTGGCGACCCATACTTCACCCATTGCCTGGCTGTGGCCCGACATCTGGTAGAAATGCAGCTAGATGTGGCAACTATCGCGGCTGGATTACTTCATGATGTACCAGAAGACACCACTATAACTACAGAGCAAATTGCCCATGAATTTGGCGACGACGTAGCCTTCTTGGTAGATGGTGTAACCAAATTAAGCAAAGTCCGCATGAGCCAACAGCAGGTGGACCAGCAAGTCCAGACCGATCAAACCGATAAAGCCGCTCTCGATCGGGAAAAGACCGCTATGGAGAATTTACGCAAAATGTTCTTAGCCATGGCCCAAGATATTCGCGTGGTACTAATTAAATTAGCCGACCGTCTGCATAATATGGAAACGTTGGCCGCTGTACCCGAGCACAAGCAGTACCGGATTGCCCGGGAAACCATAGATATTTACGCGCCGTTAGCCGAGCGGCTGGGAATGGGTGAAGTTAAAGGCCAGCTGCACGATTTAGCCTTCCCCTATATAGACCCCGAAGGATATAAATGGATTAAGCAGGTATCGGGTCCCATGTACCGCAATACCGAAAAATACTTGCGTCGGGTTATGAGCTTTGTCGAGCACGAGCTGGACCAGCGTCAAATCCCAGCCTCAATCCATGGCCGCAGTAAGCATTTGTATAGCCTATACCGCAAAATTCAGTCCAAGAGCCGGGATTTTAGCGAAGTATACGATCTAGTCGCGGTGCGGATTTTAGTAGACGATGTGTCGGAGTGTTACGAGGTTTTAGGCTTACTCCATCACCATTGGAAGCCGCTATTGGGCCGAATTAAAGACTACATCGCCTTACCCAAGCCAAATGGTTACCAAAGTTTGCATACCACCGTTTTTTGTCTGGATGGTAAAGTGGTAGAATTCCAGATCCGCACTCATCAAATGCATCGAGAGGCAGAGTATGGGATTGCTGCCCATTGGAGCTATAGCACCTATAAAGGCGACGGGCTGCAACAAAAAAGTAACCGTTTAGCTTGGGTGCAGCAGTTAGCCAGGTGGCAAGAGGACATCTCTTCCAGCCAGGAATTTATGGAAGGGTTAAAAATCGATACCTTTCGTCATCGCATCTTCGTTTTTACACCCAATGGCGAAGTGAAAGACTTACCAGTCGGGGCTAAGCCACTAGATTTTGCCTACACGGTTCATACCAAAATTGGTGAATCATGCGCTGGAGCCAAGATTAACGGTAAATTAGTAACCTTAAACACCTCGTTAAATAACGGCGATGTGGTAGAAATTTTAACCTCCTCTCGGGCTACCCCTAAATCAGATTGGCTGGATATGGTTATTACCTCTGGAGCTAAGGCTCACATTCGTAAATACTTGCGCGAGCACCAATCGGAAACCGAGGAGCCAGTTAAGTTGGAGAGTAAAATTGAAGAAAAGGCGACCACCCGATCGCAGCCGATTAAAGTCCACCCCATCAGCTCCCCAACTGGCGAAGTGGTTGTAGATGGCACGAAGGGTTACCTGGTGCGGTTAGCTAAATGCTGCAAGCCAGCTATTGGCGATAGTATTATGGGTATAGTCACCGTTAGCGAAGGTATCTCGGTCCATAAGCGCTGGTGCTCTAATATTCAGCATGTATCCAATAAAGCTCGCCTCATACCGGTATCCTGGGACGATGATAGTAAGCAGCGAGCCAGTTTGCGACTCGAATCCTACGACAAGCCTGGTTTAACCCGAGAAGTGGCCAATATCATGGCTCGCCGCCGGGTAAACATTGTGTCTATCACCGGCAGTACTCAGGATGACGGCATTAATGTGATGACTTTAGATGTGGATATGCCCAGCCAGGTAAATGTGAATGATGTGGTGAATGATTTGTTGCGACATAAGAGCATCTACTTTGTGGAACGGCAATAAGGCTGGCATAGCCAGTTGAATATAGGATACAAGATACATAAATGCGGGATGCGGAAGACGAAAGACAGAAGATCGAATTACGGGACTGCTGGACGATTAGATGCGAAATTTGAATATTGAAATTCAAAACAAATCCTAAGCTCGAAATCAGAAATACCAAACCCAACAACCTAAAGCCCGATATTCGATATACGATCTTCGATCTACGAGCCCCCTTCCCCGTCATTCTGGAATGAAGCCTAGCGAAGAGATAGAATCCCTTCTACAGTCTACAGTCTACAGTCTACAGTCTACAGTCTACAGTCTACAGTCTAAACCTATGGTATAATCATCTCAGATAAATAAGGAAACCATATGACAGAACGAACTTTAACCAAAAATATTGTGAAACAAGTTGGTAAGCAGGTGCGGATTGCCGGCTGGGTGGCCAATCGCCGCGATCATGGCAAAATTACTTTTTTAGATATTCGTGACCGCAGTGGAATTGCGCAGTTGGTGGGCATTAAGCTAGAAGCGGTGCCTAATATGTTCGATACGGTAGAAATAGTGGGCCTGGTGAAGCAGCGCCCCGAAAAAATGGTTAACCCCGACTTAGCCACCGGAACTGTCGAAATCGAGATTGAGTCACTCAAGATTCTCAACCCCGCGGCCGAACTACCCTTTGACATGGGTGGCCTCAATCTCGATGTGTCACTCCCAACCTTATTAGATTACCGAGCACTAACCCTACGTCATCCCAGGGTGGCGTCAATTTTCAAAGTCCAAGCCAAGATTGTGGAAGGTTTTCGTCAAGCTGCCGAGGCTGTCGGGTGTACAGAGGTATTCCCACCAACAGTCTCTGCTTCTTCTACCGAAGGAGGAGCTGAGGTGCTCAAGGTGGATTATTTCGGGCATCCCGCCTTCCTTGTCCAAAGCCCTCAACTGTATAAACAAATGATGGTTGGCGTGCTGGAACGGGTCTATTTAATTTCCCATATCTACCGGGCTGAGCCATCGGTCACTACTCGGCACTTGGTAGAGTCGGTGCAGATGGATTGCGAAATTGGTTTTATTGACTCGTTTAATCAGCTGTGCGACATAATGGAACAAACATTTGCTCAGACAATTGCTAACGCTCAAAAGGCAGCAGCGGAGGAGTTGCGGTATTTGGAAGTAAAGCCCTCTCAGGTCACACATAAAATTCCCCGACTAAAAATGCGGGAAGCTCAGCAAATTATCTTTGAACGAACTGGAGTAGACCATCGGACAGAAAAAGACCTAATGCCAGAGGATGAGCGGGAAATTGCGGCATGGGCACTGGAAGAACATAGGTCAGATTTAGTCACCATTACCCATTTCCCTACCACTAAGCGCGCCTTTTATACCATGCCCGACCCGAAAGATCCAGAATATAGCCTAAGCTACGACTTACTCTACAAGGGTTTAGAAATTTGCTCGGGTAGCCAGCGAATTGATAATGTGGATCAATTAACACAAGTTATTCGCGACCGCGGCATGAACCCAGCCGATTTTGCGCTGTATCTGCAAGCATTCCAGTACGGTATGCCTCCCCATGGCGGTTTTTCCTACGGTTTAGAGCGCACGACCATGAAAATGCTCAACTTGGCGAATATCCGCGAAGCTAGCCTATTCCCTCGAGATATGGAGAGGGTCGACTTCCGCTTCAGCAAAAATGATTAGGTAGATTTTAATAATTCGGGATGGGTACAGGGATTGAGGGTTCTACCCTCAATCCCTGTACTAGTTTAGTCACAGTCCCAGCGGATGTTGGGACTAACGTTGAAGCAAGGGTGACGGTCGCCAATTTCATTAAGTACTTGTATGGTTTGTTCTCTCCACCGGCAATCCCACTGTTGGAGATCCCGATGAAGTAAACAATCACTAGCCGATGACTCATCCAAGAATAGAGCCACCACCTTATTAGTGTGCCCGCCCCAAAAGAGAGGAAAGGCAATATCTTCGAATGGACCTCCCTTAACTCGGTCAAAGAGCCAGATACCCCGCTCGGCGGTAATCCCGACTGAAGTACCATCCTCCAATCTGAACGGCTTGGGAGTACCCTCCGGCCCCTCAATAGACACGAGTCGCTCCACCGTCGGCCATTCCTTCTCACCCCACCGCTGATCGGTGATCTGGTATAGAGATTCACTCGCAGTTACGGCAAAAAACTCATGGAGTAGATCGGCCTCAACTACAGTCTCTGTATCCATGCCTCATCCTTTCTCGGGTTTTCTGGACTACACTTTGTCCAGCATGACAGAGCTATACCACTCTAGTCGTTATTACTCAACCACCGACTGCCAAATTATTCTCTCCAGGAGGCATTCTTTTGAGCTTTATATGGTGGCTGATAGCCAACATTCGATAATTTTATGGGTTATCCCTCGATTAGGTTGAGAACCAACTCTGTACCAATTATGCTTTGTGATATGCACTCAATAGAACCTAGAATCTAAAACTATTCGACTACGCTCATAGCCATGGTAAATAAGGTAAATCGAGCGGAAGGCACTAAATAGCATGAGTAAGAGCGCTCTGTTAAATAGGGGGCAGCTTAAGTTGTGCCATAGATGCAAATATGCTGCAGCGGCAATTAATTCGCGCCCAGCAAAGCCCGGACAAACTCTTGATCAATCGCTGGAACATAGCCTACCCAGCGGGCATCGCCCACGTCGGTATTGGCCCGGCCTTCAAACATCCATACCGGCTGGACATAGTCGGAGTTTTTGCTATCGGGCTCTAGATAACACAGAGTAATAAATAAGACGCGCCCGCTCATAAATGACGATGGTGCTGTATCACTGTTAATGGGGTTAACCGAAACTAAGTAAGAGCCAATGGCATTTTTAAACATTTCGAAGGCGGTTTGTGCGGTAATAATCGGATAAGTAGCAGATTTAGTAAGTTGGATAGGAAAATAGTTGTTTTCCAAATCAACGATTTGGTCAATTTCTAAGGCAGTGGATCGATCATCCTCAACCTTAATTGTTTCTGGGACAATCACTATAGAAATTGGGCCAAACTTCCCACCGGCGGAGTAGACAGGTAAGTCGTTAATTTTTTGGCGGAGAAAGGTGGCTTGGGCGTAGTTAGTTGGTGCCACAGCTGTGCTGCTCTGCGGTACGTAACGGCCATTTACCGGATTAACAAATTGAACATCCGGCGCGTCGTACTGCAAATCAGGATATTGGAATTGGCTGCGAATAAATTGGCTGGTTTGTTGGCCAATCGGCGAGAAACGGCTAAAGCTCTGGCGGCGGGCAAAATTAATCCGGCTAATATCTACCGACAAGTCAAAAGTTTGGTTGTTCAAATTTAAAATCAGCGACCGAATACCCTCCCCCCATTTAAAAGTGGAGGGGGTTGGCTGGGTAGGGCTAGTGGTAAAACCAAGATTAGTAGCCCGCGCTCTAGCCCGGTCTTGAGCGCTCAGCGACAGGGCCGAATCCGCTGCCCGATAGACAATTGCCGAACTACTTGCTTCGGGGTAAGTACCGCTCACTAAATCTAGTTGAATGGTGGCAGTTTCCGTAGTTACGTCCGCTAAGGGTAAAACAGGTTGGTTAATTTGGCCAAACGCAGCTGTGGGCAGGTTAGTGGCCTGTTCGGTTGTAGCATCGCCAGTTAAGGCTCCCACGATGGCAAAGAATATGCGCCCAACAATTAAAACCACCACTACAGCACCAAATCCAACGGCAAAAACGCGAGTCATTTTTTTAGCACGGGTTAGTGAGGTCATGGGCAGGAACGTAATGCAAAACGCAAAAGTCAAAGGTCAAAAGTTCAGTTAAAAAGTTAAAACTACCATAGTATAATGCTTGACCGTTACTTTGACTATTATTATAGCAACATATGTTTAAAGCACACAATTAGACGAAGGTTTATCAGAAACATAATCAGCTTTGAGTTTTTACACCGCACTTTTGGCCTACACACTTTGAGTTTTAACTTATACAAACCAGAGTATAGAGAGAATATTTTAAACAGTTTAAAGAAACATTCTCAGATAAGCCATGCTATAATACCCTCATGTCTGTACGTACTCGCATCGCCCCATCACCCACCGGATTCCCTCATGTCGGCACCGCTTATCAATCGTTATTCGATTATGTTTGGGCCAAAAAACACGACGGTCAGTTTGTGTTGCGATTAGAAGACACCGACCGGGCCCGATTGGTAGAAGGAGCAGATAAAAACATTTACGAAATGCTACGCTGGTTGGGTTTGCCCTTCGATGAAGGTCCCGATATTGGCGGACCATACGCTCCGTATGTGCAATCGGAGCGGCTCGATGTGTATCAGCAACAGGTTCAAACCTTGCTTAAGAATGGCCATGCCTATTACTGTTTTTGCTCAGCCGATCGATTGGCCGAAATGCGGTTAAAGCAGCAACAGCAGCATTTGCCTCCCAAATACGACCGCCTTTGCCTTAGCTTATCCAAGGCCGAAGTGACCGAACAATTGGCCCAAGGCACTCCCCACGTCGTCCGCATGAAAGTACCCCAAGGTCAAACCAGCTTTACCGATCGCATTCGCGGCACCATTACTTTCCAAAATGCCGAGATTGATGATCAAGTTCTACTCAAGTCAGACGGTTTCCCCACCTACCACTTGGCGGTGGTGGTAGACGATAATGCCATGCATATTACCGATATTATTCGTGGCGAAGAATGGATTTCATCAACACCCAAGCACATCTTGCTCTACCAATTCTTTGGTTGGGACGTGCCGGTATTTACTCATTTACCCTTATTATTAAATAACGATAAGTCTAAGTTATCCAAACGCAAAAACGATGTATCGTTGTTATCCTACAAAGAGCAAGGATACTTGCCAGAGGCACTACTCAACTTTTTAGCTCAGCAAGGCTGGTCGCACCCAGAAGGTAAAGATATCTATTCAATCGATGAAATGATTAGTCTATTCACTTGGGATCGGGTGCCCAAAACCGGCTCAATCTTTAGTTTCGAAAAAATGCAGTGGTTTAACGGGCAATATATTCGGGCGTACAGTGCTGAGCGTTTAGCCAGTATGGTGGAGGAGTATTCCCGCCACCCTGCATCCGAGATTAAGCGCGTATTGCCACTGGTACACGACCGATTAACGGTTTTAGGCGAGTTCGACGAACTAGTAGAGTATTTGTACGACACCTTGGACTATGATACAGCCTGGCTGATCGGTAAAAATCAAACGGTTGAGTTGACCCGCGAACTATTAGAAGCAATGCAAGGTCGGCTAATGAAGTTAGACAGTTGGGAGCAGGAGCCATGGGAGTCGGCGCTACGTGGCTTAGCCGAGGAACAAGGAATCAAGGCTGGCCAACTATTTATGACGTTACGCGTGGCCATTACCTTTACCAAAGCCTCCCCTCCATTACGAGAATCAATGGAATTACTGGGTCGAGATGAGTCAATTAAACGTATAGAGTTGGCAATAAAAAAGCTGGATTAAGTTTATAATCTGAAAGGTATATATGGGGTTTATCTTTGTAATTATCTGGCTGGTAGTAGCAATAGGGTTGCGCACTAGCCTAGTGAAATGGCAAAAACGCCAAAATCAGGCATGGGCTATGCGGGTGCTGGAAGTTATAGGAATAGCTTTGTTTAGCCTGCTTGCTACCTATCTAGCCATAAAGGTGCTTTATGAGGAGATTTACCCCTGCATGTTTATTGATAACTATTATTGCAATTTCTGGGGCACGCAATACTGGGATTTGTTTGGTATAGAATTTTAATGAAATCAGGAGGCAACCATGAAAAAACTACTACGATCAAAACATAATCGGGTGATTGCCGGAGTGGCAGCCGGGATGGCCCAGTACCTCAATATCGACCCAACCGTCGTTAGAATTCTGTGGGCCCTACTCTTATTGCCTGGAGGCATTCCTGGCCTAGTTCTGTACATTGTTTGCTGGATAATTATTCCTGAAGAGTGAGTAGTTGGCAGGGCGCATGGAGTGTGCAAGATTAGTTACTGCTAATTAGCCAGCACTTGTTGCTCTGAGTTGGTGATTTTGGTACAATCCGAAGCGCTGTCATAGACAGCACAGTAGCTGGTATTTGGTATCTTGTATGGGTTATATAGGCGTAGTCATTCTGGACTGAAGCCAAGCGTAAGGATAGAATCTCTATCTACTAACTACAGTCTACGAACTACTGCAAGCAAAGCTTGCTGCGGCATCACCTCAACCGTCAGGTTGAGTAACCAGCTATAATGAAGGAAGCTTAACGGATAAGAACTAAATAATTGCTGCGAGATGGTGCTACGTAGTGGTTTTCTCTATGCCAACGAGCAATAGAATAGGCAAATTATGGATGACGAAATATAATTGAGTCCAATTGCATCACATTCCGATGGAACATCGGAAAAGGCTTTGAAAGTTGGAAGAGATAATTTAATATAGTCAGACTAATATTGGCGGATGGTGAAATGGCATCACACCACTCTCTGGAAGTGGCATTCTTGGTTCGAGTCCAGGTCCGCCAGCCAAGCAAAGTGCCCAACGATTGAGTTGGGCTTTTTGCTTGCTTGTGGGCTACAGAATCGGATCAACTAGGTTCGAAGATAGGAGAATAACTATAGCTGACTGGTTCATGCTATAGTTGTGAACTACTCTCGCGGGAATTGTGGGACAATTCCGCGGCGACCAGGTCCGCCAGCCATGGTTGGTTGATTATTCTTCTGATATACTCTAAGGATGCTGATATCCCAGCGAATGACCAGAGCTCAAAAAGTTGCTGCGGCCCTAGGTGTCTTTGCCTTGCTAGTTATTTTTGTTTCCGCACTTAATCGCCAATTTATTGTAAAAACATATAGCAACCTGGTGCTCGTAAATTCTGAGCAGTTTTTACCTTGCGAGCAACTGCCCGAAATTGAGAAAGTTGAGCAAAAGTATGAAGAAAATCAGGAGCTGCGAATTCAGCTGCAGCAGATTTCGCCAAATCTGGCCGTATCCGTAGAGAGGGATAAAGCAGCAGATATCGGACTCGATACCTGGCAATGCCCAGGTAAGGCTGATATTCTGATAACTGTCCAATCAGAAGAACATCGTCAAAATATTTCGCAAATTGTTGGAAATAGTTTTGATGGCGTTCCATATAGAATTATCAATTATTAGCTGGCTCAGCGAGCACCATTGAATTCACACCCTCATAATAAGTTCCTACATAGTCCAAGCATGCCAGCCAAGTGAATCTATCTCAGACAAAAAACCGTGTTGCCCACGGTTTTTGTTGTTCCTAAGCTTGTATCATCAGCTTAAACATCAGTTCTAATCCATGTTCTCCTATCTTCAAATTAGTCTATTGAAATGCACTTAGCCTATTGTCTGGATCAAATGCTTCTAATTCATCACAGACTAATATAGAAATGAGTCAGTTTTTAAAAGAATCTCTGTTTAATTTTAGCTTGACGCTCATGTTACACTTTAAACGTCCTGTCGGCAGAGTACGATTACTTCAAAGGAGAGAGTCATGACTTGGGATTGGTCTACGGGATTTATGGATCCGAATGCGCCGGGGATCAATGAGGCCAAGCGACGGCAAGCGGCAGCCGAGAGCCTGATTCGCAAGCTAGGGAGAGGAGATGATGAACTCTCTATAACTCTTGGCAGCATGCTTCTTTGGGAGCCTTTATATAACGTCGATGATTGCGGTGAGCTGCGTCGATTTGGTGCCGATGGTATCCGCGATCAACTTGAACGGTTCAAGCAGCTACCGAGTGCTATGCTCACCGATGATGAGCAGGCATTAATACGGGACCTAGATGCGGTGATTGAGCGTTACCCTGAGGGGTAAGTAAGATAAAAACCTATAAGCAATGCCCTCACGACCCCAGCGGGCTGAGGGCTACTCTTACACTTACCAAGTGGTTATCCCTTGACACATAACTTTCAAGGGCGTAATAGTTAAAGCATAATTCAACTGCCTCAGAAAGGCAGTTATGTATATTCCTCAACCTAACTTTGCAAATGGTGAAATTTATCACATTTATAACCGCGGTATTGACCGCCGGCCGATTTTTACCAACAAGCAGGAATATCGTCGGCTAATCCAATCCTTAGCCTTTTATATCCCCACCGACACCTCCATTCGGCTCTCTCATTACTTGGTGATGAGCCAGGGCGATCAACAGAAAGTCGACCTTCGCCGCCAAATGGCTTCTCGACGCGTCTCCACGCTCTCATACTGCCTGATGCCTAATCATTTTCATCTATTACTTCGTCAGGAGAGCGAAGGTGGTATTTCTGAGTACTTAAGACTGTTGCAAAACAGCTACGCCCGCTATTTTAATATCAAACACTCTCGGTCCGGAGCTTTGTTTGAAGGTATATTCAAAGCAGTCTATATCGAATCACAACAACAATTAGTCCATGTTTCCCGCTATATTCACCTCAATCCCTACACGGCCTACCTTGTGAAAGATCCCAGCAACCTTGCTAACTATGCCTGGTCATCATTGCGTGACTATGTCGCGCCATCGCCGACTAGTTTTATTGACACCCAGACAATTCTTAGTGATTTTTCCAGTACCTCAGCTTACTATGACTTTGTACTTGATCAGGCCGACTACCAACGCAGTCTGGTAAAATATGGACATCTAATCCTTGAGGATGAAGTAAAAAGCTAAGTGTCAGGAGATAACCACTTGGCAAGTATACGGAATTTAAGAGCCGATCTATTTGCTATACTTCCACTATGATCCTCACGTATCCCCGAGATCCCAGGCTTATTACAGTTCGACGAGGCGGTACGCTCACCCAGACAAACCATCACTGGTTGGCGTTATGGGCTTCAGCTTGTGCTGAGCATGTCCTACACTTATTTGAACAGGTACAACCTGACGATAGCCGACCTCACCAGGCAATCGAATTAGCTCAGATGTGGGCCCGAGGCGAGGCAACTATGTCTCAGGCTCGTACGGCTGGTGGTCATGCCAATGCTGCGGCTAGGGATCAGACAGGAGCGGCTCGTTATGCTGCATATGCTGCTGCTCAGGCAGCACTGGTTGCACATGTTGCTGCCCACGATCTAGGAGCAGCGGCTTATGCTATCAAGGCGGTACAGGCGGCAGTTCAGAAAGTGCAGCAAGAACAAGCTGGTCGCCAAGAATGCCAATGGCAGCGCACCCAACTACCAGCCAACATACAAAATCTAGTCCTAGATGACCAGCGGTTGCGTAACCACGTATGTTGGCATGTTTTTGAATGTTAATAACCTACCCAGATAATATCCTCTATCATTCCTGTTATTTATATTTATCTGAGTTAATTACATTTAATTATATAATTTATTATATAATTAAATAATCACAATTTGTGACTAAAATACCAAAGTATCACAATGAGCTGAGTAAAGGTTTGTGGTAAGGTTGATCCAGATTACCTGGCTAATCAGGAGGAGGGACTATTCGGCTTATGAGGCTTATAGATGACTAATCTAAAAGTGATCAGCACACGCACACCAGATGGCCCGTTTTCTATGGTGGTAGACCAGGCTGATATTGTCCGACTATCGGGGTTTAGTGATGTAGAACAACTAGCTAAACGTCTGCCTCGGAAACTACAAGGGTTGCCAATAAGCCCAGTTACGAATCATCCTTATATACAAGCGATAAAAGCTTATTATGACGGAGATACCGCCGCGTTGGTGAACATTCCCCGTAGCCAGAATGGCAGTCACTTTCAAGAACAAGTCTGGCGAGCAATTGACCGTATTCCTCTTGGCCATACCCTAACCTACAAACAGTTGGCCACGGCCTCCGGCTACCCTACCGCTGTACGAGCTACAGGAACAGCCTGCGGCGCAAATAAATTGATCCTGCTTGTACCTTGTCACCGAGTACTCAAAAGCGATGGAGGTATTGGCAGCTATCTTTACGGTTCAGCTATTAAAACATCGCTACTTAGGCACGAAAAGGTGCTACGTGGCTCTTAATGGCAACCTCACGTTTAAACCATAACACCTAATTTAAAAGTTGCAAATACTCATTAGCCGCGAATTGTTATTAAGTTCTCCACCTGGCAGGTGAGTATCGTAAGCATATAAATTTAAATCTTTCTACCAGTTTTCGCCAACAAGCTTAAAGTTGCCACCTATGACAACCCTACCATGAGTACAATAAACCGTAGGTGCAATGATAGTATATAATACTATAAGCCTAATATCTTAAAGTTGTCACTTCATCAGGGAGAGCTAGGGTGAGACTGGCAGATCTCCGAGACTGCGCTGATGAGATTCATGCAGTCAAGGACAGGTACGGTATCGTTGTCTTTGCCCTGTCGTTTGTGGATTGGGGGCTACGCAAACTATTCGCCGCATTGAGGTTGCTACCCAAACATGGCCATTGGCGAGACCTTCGTTTTCCAGGCAAGTAAATTGTTACTGCCTTCTTATATACAAGACATCGGGCGCTACTAGCGCCCGTTTTTCTTTGTCTTGCGAGTCGGTAATTTCAATTATATAAACCAAGTATCACTACTTGTGATCTACCAAGTCTTCAATAGCTATAAAATCTCTCACTCTGTCGTGCAGATAAAAACAATACACTGCTTTATAAAGCTCTGTTATCATGAATAGATGCCGCAATTAAGCAAGACTACGCGACTAAAACTTTTCATACCCTTTATATATTTTGGCTGCTCGCTGCTCTTTTTCCTATTTACTTGGCCGCCACGCGCCGAAACTCACCATTTAATAGGAGTTTTGGTAGCAGTCGTTGGGTTTCTTCTTTGGTTAATAGCTCGTATACAACTTGGCAATGCCTTTACCATAGCCCCAGAAGCGCACTTCATTGTAAGTGGTGGCTTATATAGCAAGTTCCGCCACCCCGTCTATTATTTTTCAACACTGGCGGTAATTGGCCTCGGTATCTATATTTGGCTTTGGCCTATGCTAGTGGTTCTAGCAGTGATGATTAACTTAGAGGCTTTTCGTCTGCAGAAAGAAGACGAGCAACTGACAAAAAAGTTTGGGCAGCAATACCTGGAATATAAAAAATCAACCTGGCTTTAATGTAGTCAAAGGCATGCATGTTCATACCCCCAGACATTCCTTTGATGACTTGATTGAGATAAAGCTCACTTGTTGCGTATCAATTCTCATAGGTCTGTGAGTTTTAAATGTGCAGGTTCATCAGGCACCTATGCAGCTGTAAGTCCATCACCAACCAACGCAGATGCGGTATGATTGAAGGACGCTTATGTTTTCACGTAAATTTCTTATCTATCTTGGCATAGCAGTTGGCTCGGGGCTAGGCAGCATGGTGCCCCATTTATGGGGATCGGCGGCACTTTCGGGGTGGGGATTACTCTTTGGTAGCATTGGTGCAGTGGCAGGTTTTTATGTGGGGTTTAAGTTAGGAGAATGGGTAGAGCAATAGCTGGCTTTTAGGTAAATAACTGTCGTAAGGCGGTTTTTACCGCTTCTCGTTTTCCAGTTTGCAGTGTGCCTACCGTATTCTCAATAATTGATGACTCAAGAGTGAATAGTTTATCTGGCCGAATAAAACTATCAATCTGCAGTGATCCGTTATCAAAATCCCCTGACGTGAGAGGGATGGCTCGTTTACTGGTATGAGCATTGGAGGTAATTTGACAGACAATTAGATTATTGAATTCTGCCTTGCCCACTATCAATGCCGGCCGCTTCTTGAGCCGGGTTAGATCAGCATACGGAAACGACACAATAATTACATCGCCTACTGTAAATGGACCCATGCTTCGTCTTCCTCTGGGGTATCCCAGTCGCTGAGACTATTGAGGCTCAATAAATACTCCTCATTAAATACTTTGTTGTGTTTAGACGGTACAGGTGAGGGAGTTATTTTAATTTCACCCTTAGTAGCCTTTAGTTCGACGTTCCCCGCTAAGCCACTTTCTTCTAAAAGCGGTTTTGGGATACGAACACCTTTTGAATTTCCAATAGTAATGATAGATGTTTTCATGTAATTACATTATATATACATAGCAAGTTGGCTGTCAAACTTACATAGCTGTGGCACACATAAAACATTAAACCAAATGGTCCAACCTTGCCCGTTGTTTGCATTATAGAATCTGGAGGAATTATGATTTCTTTTTCTTAGATTGGTTGAGCTGGACGGCGTTGCAGATTAGGTCTTTGAAGGCCGCCTCGTCAATCTCATCTTCTTTACGAATAATCACGGCTCGGTAGGAATTGATCAGGCCCTTGGGATCATCGAGATCGGGACCCTTGGCAAAACCAATTCGCAGATGTTTTTTATAGGTTTCACCGGTGCAAATCATGCCGTCATGCGACCAGAGTGGCACGCCGTCTGGATTGGAGGGAGTTTTCCATTTAACCGCCTCAACTACGTCTGGGTCGGCCTGGTTAATCAAAGTACGAATCTGTGCCAATTTCTGCCCCCGCCAATCAGCAAACTTGGCAATTATCGCCTCTATCTCGTCCGATGGTGGGGTGTCTTTGGTAAATGATGCCATGGCAACTACACCCTACCATGGCGGAAATAACTATGTAAATAAATAGAATACGAATAAGCGCGGAAATTGCATTATTTGTTTAATTCTGCGGTTGTCGTGGGTAAGCGAGCATAAATAGTAAAAGGTAGATGTCAGGGAAAACTGCTTGGTAAGTCTAAGAATCTCGTTATTCACTATGGCTATGGCGACAACTAGTTTGCTACAATATGGCTAACGCCATGAGCAGCCCTGATTCTCTACCTCTTGTAATAGTTATCACTCATTTTGTTAATTTGTTTGCAATTGTTTTGTTAATCCGCAGTGGGTTACATATTCTCGCCGACCACCCCAAACTTTATTGGACAGATCATACTACCGAGAATAACCACTGGCTCAAATTTGGTAAAAAGAAAATGCCCCAAGACCAGATTTGGACTGCCCATGACGAAGTCGAGCCAATTGGACGGTTTGCCTTGCCAGGGGGTGGACATAAAGATTTCGGATCAGCCCGAAATTGGCATTTTGCCGCAGCCACTATTTGGATAATCACCGGAATAATTTATTATGGCTTTCTGTTTATATCGGGAGAGTGGCAGCGATTAATTCCAACTAGTTGGGAGGTTTTTCCTCAAGCCCTCGACGCATTTATAAATTATATCCAATTTAAGATTCCACCAGAGTCAGCCTTCCAGCCATACGACGCCCTCCAGCAGTTAGCCTACGCGGTCGTAGTATTTGGTCTGGCTCCATTAATGGTTATAACAGCCATTGCCATGTCGCCAGCCCTAACCGGTTGGTACCCAGGATATCTCAAACTCTTTGGCGGCCGGCGGCAAGCTGCCCGCAGTCTACACTTTTTGGGAATGATTGGGTTTACCTTATTCATTCTCATCCATGTCACCTTAATATCCTTAGTCTACTTCTATCGCAACGTCAAACTAATTACTTTTGGTACCACCAATGTAGATATAGCTGCAGCCTTAACGGTGTTCGTGGCTGGATTGTTAATAGTCGTGGTCTTTAATGTGTGGGCCAGTTATATCACTATCAACCATCGGATAGTTACCCGTAAGTTCCTAGTTGGGTTCTATACCCCGTTTATTAAGGCAACTCTGGGGAAGTTTCATTCGCGCCAACAATATAGCGAACAGGATATATCCACATTCTTCCGGGTGAATGGTTACCCACCCAAAACCGAAGCATACAAACAACTACAAGCAACCAACTTCCAAGGTTGGAGGTTAACTATTGGTGGCATGGTTGACCAGGAAGTAGCTCTATCCCTGGCAGAATTAAAAAAATTGCCCAGCCATACTCAAATTACCAAACATATTTGCATTCAAGGCTGGTCAGCAATTGCCCAATGGCAAGGCGTTCAAATGCGCCATATCGTAAATATGGTTAAACCCCAGCAGGGAGTGCGGTTTGTGGTGTTCTACGCCTATGATGAAGATGAAAACGGCAAGCCGTTCTACGAAGCCTTGCGCTTGGAAGATATGAATGACGACCAAACAATACTAGCCTATGCCATGAATGGTCAGGATTTACCCATCAATCATGGCGCACCAATTCGGTTACGTTGTGAAAAGAAATTAGGTTATAAAATGATTAAGTATATTAAGCGAATAGAATTTGTGCACGACTTTGCCCATATAGGACAAGGGCGTGGTGGCTACCGTGAAGATGAAGTCTTATTCGACTGGGAAGCCAGTATTTAAGCAAGTAGGCTTTCAGCGGTCAAATGGACAAAGTTGGCTTCGAAAGCTACGCAGCAGATAATTACCCGGCCAGGAATTCATAATACAGTGAATTCATAGTGCAACCTATGATTGCAATAATTTACAGAGATAAAATAAGTTAATTATATAATATATTATATAATTAATGAGTATCCCATCTTTTGCTACTTTTGATATCGCAGATAGTATTCTTCAAGGACTGGTTGAAAGTTTCGGTATTGATTGAGGAAGACGAGATATCCAGGGAGTTCGGCTAGGTTTACCCATTTATATTGTTGAACTTCGGTACGATCTAGTTGAATCTTGGCGTCGGGGTTGATCAGTCTAATGTAGACATGGTCTTTGTGCTGTCCCTGGTAGAGGTGGGTAATGGGGCGGTCTTCATCAATCATATCCTGCGGGAAGTCGTAAATATTTGGGTAGGATGAAACACCCAAGACTTGCAAGTCGTGAGGGTTTAGGCCAAGCTCTTCACCTACTTCGCGCACGGCGTTTTCTTCTGGACTTTCTCCCTCCTCACGTCCCCCACCTGGGAAGTTCCATTCATCTGGTCGGTAGCTCTGATGTCGAATAAGTAGCAGATTGTTATTCTGATCAAAAATCAATGCATGCGCGCCGAGTCGATACGGTTTGTTCATATTGGTATATTAGTCAAATCTCAGATGGCGGTCAAATGTACATTTGAATATTAGTGATGGGTGGTGAAGTGAGTAGAGGGCAAGCTAGTACTTATTGTCGTGGTTAGCCTGTAGGAGTACAATTGAATAAATTCGCGGGAAGGGGGTGAAAAGATGGCTCAAACAACTCAAACTTCTAGCGATGATCGAGCGAAGGTTCTATCGTTTCCTCCTGCGGTTGGCGCAATATTGATTCTAATCGGAATCGTGTTACATCTGCTCTGCCCATTACACATTTTGGATAATGGTTGGCTGGCGTTGATACTAGGTGTGTTGGTACTAGCTGTTGGTGTTGGCCTACAGGTTGCCTGTATTCGAGTATTCAAAAGAGCTCAAACTACTCCGCTATTTCAGAAACCTACTACCAAAGTACTGCAACATGGCTTGTATGCCACATCACGCAACCCTATATATATCGCGGTCTTATTTCAGTTTTTAGGATTGGCGTTACTGGTAAATACAGCCTGGCTGCTATTAATGTTGCTGATTGTATTCCTTTATCTGCACTTTGGTGTTATCAGTGGTGAAGAGCGGTATCTAGAACAGAAATTCGGCGATGAATATAAAAGCTATAAATCAAAAGTCCGTCGGTGGGTATAAAAGCCGCTTGATCGCCTGGCCGAAAGCGCCAAGATGGTCAACTATTTCAACGGCGTTGATTATGATGCGTTTTGGGGTTTTCGGCGGGCGAGTATGCCTTTGATGGAGGGGCTAATTTCTTTGTCGGTGCGGTGGATACAACCAAGCCAACAGCAGGGGCGGCGCTGGCCGTCGAGTAATTCCTCGCTGGTGCGTCGGATGCGACGCTCCCGGGTTTGGGCTTGTTTAGCATCCTCGACCCAGCAGATAAATTCATTGCGGGCTAATGGTGTCAAACCCTCCCACAGTTCAATTACTTTGTCATTAGCAAGTATTGATTGCAGGAGGTCTTTTGGCATGGCATGAGCCACGCCAGCACTTAGTGTTCGTTCAGACATAGGGTAATTATATACTGTCCAGGCTACTTTTTGCACAATGTGGAAATATTTTTTATGTCAGAGGCAATCATAATAAGGTCATTGCTTAATTGATGGCCACCTTGGTTAAGCTCATGCCTTATCGCCTGGGGTAATTTTTGGGCATACAAGGCAAGGTGGGCAAATGGCACAACTTCGTCATCCCGACTGTGATACAAATAGATTGGAGTAGACTGAGGGATTCTGGTGGCGATGTTACTCGAGAGCTCCAATTTTTCGTAACCTTCATAACGCCAACCATCTCCACCCCAATACGGCGCAGCTAGGAGAAAAATGCCGGCGATTGGTTTTTGGGCCATAGTGTCATCTAGGTATTTGACCAGAATTGAAGCCCCAACCGAATGGCCAACAAGAATGATTCTTTCCGTCCCGGCTAGTTCCGCCTCAATTTGTTGTCTCCATAGCTCATACGGAGCATTTTCCTCATCCGGCATGGCCGGGTATCGAATCTCGTACTCGGATCCAAGAGTGTGACGGAGGCTATCGACTAACGGTGCATCGGCGTGATAAGCCCCCTCGCCCGCGCCGTGGATAAATAGGATTTGTTTGCTCATAATTTAGCTCCTGTATCGATTATAGCTGATAGCATCTTTTGGTTCTATCCCGAGAGGGGCAGTTGACTTAACTCATGTTGACCATCAGCCTTTTTGCTATGATGGGTTTATGAAAGAGGACTATGAAATCATAGAGTTCAAGAATTTAACCGAGTGGCGGGAGTGGTTGAGCGAAAATCATTCGGCGATTGATGGAGTATGGTTGCGGTTGTATAAAAAGGGTATCGGGATTGAATCCGTTTCGCATGCAGGCGCGCTGGACCAAGCTTTGTGTTTTGGTTGGATTGATGGGCTGAGGAAGGGTTATGATGACCAGTCATTCTTACAGAAATTTACTCCGAGACGGCGGAATAGTCTATGGTCAAAGCGTAATATTGAACATATTGAGCGCCTGACCAGGTCTGGCTTGATGATGGAAGCTGGACTGGCTGAGGTGGAGCGAGCTAAGGAAGATGGCCGTTGGCAGAAAGCCTATGATTCGTTCCGTAGCATGACAGTGCCCGAAGATCTATCATTAGAGTTGGAAAAACGTCCACGAGCTAAGGTATTTTTTGAGTCGTTAAATAAAACCAACAAGTATGCAGTATTGTGGCGATTGCAAACGGCTAAGACCATAGCTACTCGTCAGAGGCGACTGGATAAGGTTCTGTCTATGCTGGAGGCGGGGGAAAAGTTTCACTAAAATTGCTTCGATAGATTTGTCGTCATGCTGGCCTTCGGCTCTGAGGCTCAGGCTCGAAGAGAGCAAAGCGTATTTTAGACACAAAGTGGCTCGTGCTTTAGCACATAGCATCTATAAAAACTTGATTCAGATGAGATCCTATCGTGCGTAAACTCACTCCAGGATGACAGTGGCTGGGTTGGGAAACATACTTTGGGCTGCCTAAGTGTTATGATGAGATAACAGTAAGGGAGGAATGCATGTCAAAAGTAGTCGCTAACATATCAATGTCACTGGACGGCTTTATCGCCGGGCCCAATCCGACCCTCGAAGAGCCACTGGGTCAGCGTGGTGAAGAGCTACATGAATGGGTAGTCAAGTTGGCCTCTTGGCGTCAAGCTCATGGTATATCTGGTGGTGAGACGGGGCCCGACAACGATATTATGGAGGCGTCGCAAGAGAATGTGGGGGCCGTTATTATGGGGCGCCGGATGTATAGTGGTGGTGAAGGTTCATGGGCAGATGATCCAAACCCTGATGGTTGGTGGGGTGATACGCCACCATTTCATGCTCCGGTCTTTGTTCTGACTCACCACCAGCGAGAAACTGTGACCAAAGAAGGTGGCACTTCCTTTATCTTTGTGACCGATGGGATTGCCAGTGCCTTGGCTCAAGCCAAAGAAGCCGCTGGTGATAAGGATATCTCGATAGCCGGTGGGGCTAGTGTCATCCAGCAATGCATGAAAACGGGTCAAGTAGATGAGTTGCACATTCATCTGGCGCCGATCTTACTGGGCAGCGGCACACCTTTGCTGGTTGATCTGGGAGAGGCTAAGTTGGAGAAAATTGAGGCTATTGATGCTTCGCCTTATGTTACTCACCTCAAATTTCGGATAAAAAAGTAGTTCGCAAACTCAAACACAGTAGATAGATAGTTCTAACTAGGCTTACTTTTTTAGGTCATTGCTGCGCTGCTTTGCTCTCCGTAGGGTCAGGCAGGAATCAACGACTATAACAACACCCCAGCGCCCGGATTACAGCTTTCGCCGGAATGATCTAGGAAACTACGTCATTGCGAGGGAGTATTAACGACCGCGGCAATCTTGTAGGGCCTGGTAGATTACTTCCTGACCTTATACAGGACGGGTGGACAGTTTTACTCGCAATAACGACTCACATCCACGCATTGCGACCCCTTCTTCGTTTGACGCTGAGACCCTATCACTTCGTTCTCTTCGAGCTATTCGACAAGCTTCATAGTCATGACCTGAGCTCACTGTCGAAGGATCAGAGCCGAAGGCCAGGATGACAGAACCATATTGATATACATGCTATCGTAAATTATCTGAGTTATTTTATATTAATTATATAATAAATTATATAATTAATTTTTTACAAATCTGGCTCCTATCCGTAGAGGATTTTTTGCTCCTAACATTGGACTAACCTTGATAGGGTGTTGGTGCTCTTAGGTGGTAGGTGAAGGTTGCTTGAAAAAAATAATACGAAAAAAATCAGGCTATAAAAAACTCAAGTCGAAGAAATGACTTCGATGAGGCCGAGTTTGGTACGTAAGGTAATGCAAAGCTCGCAAAATTAGTGCCATACATTCTAAGGATTTAGGTGACAATCGAGTAAACCTGGACCGAATTAATTTGAGCCTGTTTACCAAAGCTATTGAAGGTGTAGAAGTTGCCAAACTCCACCATACCACCATCGGCAAATTTAAGCACGCCATTGGCGGCTGCCTGGTTGCCATGGGTAATGATGGAATGGATAATTAATTCGGTGACGTGTGAGCGGTTAGCATCTTGGGTTAAAAGAGCTTCAACCTGGTCCCTACCAGCAGCACGTTGGTGACCATAAATGTTAAGTTTGATGTCGTCGCTGACCATGGCCACAACAGCCCGGATATCAGCCTGGGCATTAGCCACACAAAAATCGTAGATATAGCGCTTTTTAGGCGCATTACCACAATCTAGCCCAGAGGTAACCGTAATCATATTCACATCATACACTGTCCTACCACTAGTGTCATTCATATAATTTATTAGTTTAGGTTTCGGGGTGTAAGAGTAGGCACTATAAAAATTGCTGTAAACAAAAATAACCAACACCTCCGCATAGCGCTCCACGAATAAGCATCTGGCAGGCTAAGCTCTATCAAGTCTGAGGAAAAATAATTGAGTAATATAGCATCCAAAGAGGTTAAATGGAGTATATGGAATACAAGGTATCCCAGATTAGAGTGGTGTGGTCAAGAAATAAGCTTAATATTTGGTCTGATATAATGCCGGTGTGCATTATTTGTTGGCAGCTGTTCTCTCTAACCTTTCGTACGCTATAGCAGACAATACAAATGGCGTGGTGGCGCAGAAAAATAAACCGCTATCTGTTGCTATATGGGCTGCAATATTTGCAGTAGTGATATTTTTTATCCCCTTGGTCATATTTTTTCAACATGAAATTGCGAGGTTAACCTTTGAAAGTGTCTTGTGGATTCTGGGCACAGGAGTGTTGGTTGCTCTGGGGTATCTTTGCTTCATTAGTGGTATGAATAAAGGGAGCGTGACGTTAACCGGGGTAATTGGAGGCTCTTTCCCTGCAGTCACAACGGTGATTGCACTGCTGTTGTTCCAAGAACAGGTTTCTCTATTTCAAATATTGGCTATCCTGGTGATAATTTTGGGTATTATTTTATCTTCGATGCAAGGCAATCCTTCTACATTACTGAGGGATATAAAATCTCCATCCCTTCTATTCGCACTTGGAGCCTTCTTTTTGTGGGGTTTGTATTTTGCGTTAATTCGAATTCCCGTGGAGCAGGTTGGTTGGTTCCTGCCACAATATGGATCGAGTGTTATAGGCATTCCATTATACATTCTTATTGCTCAACTATCTGGTGAAAGCAGGTGATGTCAAAGCCCCAATTGCCAATTATAATCGCGGTCGCATCTTCTTTGCAGGTAGCTGGCAGTATGCTGTTTAATTACGCTATTAGCCAGGGTCCAACCACAATTGTAGCTCCAATTGCCGGAAGTTCGCCGGCGGTTTTTGTTGTTATTGCTCATTTTATCTTTAAAGAGCGCTTAAATACCTACCAAAATGTCGGCATCATAACGGCATTGGCCGGTATCATTGGATTGTCATTGCTGAGCGCTTAAAGCGGACCGCTGAAAGAGAAATATTTGTAAGCTCATTTTATTCTATTCGTTAATTGCGAATAACCCGACGTTGCCAGGGATGTCGACATCCGATGTCGAAAGTTTCACCTAATTTCTGGTTTTGGCTATGATGCTATAATTGACCCTTGTTGAATGGCACTGAGATAAAGGAGTGGAGCTGATGGCACTGTCGATTTCGGTTCGAGTCAATGTGCGTGGCGAGTGGCGGGCGATTGCCGAGGTTTCCCTGAAATGTGAGGTATGCGGTACGACTTACAGCAATCTAAATGAACAGCCCATTACCGGGGCTTATGATTTTTTAACGCATAGAATTGTATGGGATGAGGAGGTATTGAAAGATTTGAGAGAGAACTCAAAGCCTGAAGGATGGACTAGCCAGGGGAAATCAAAAATATTTTCTGGTGAAGGACATCTGACTTCATGGACAGAGTGGTACTGTCCTGAGTGTTCATCGAAATAAGGTAAATCTCAAACTGCAATGGCGCGACTCTTTATAGTCGCGCTATTTTCAATTTCGTTGGTAGTGTTTAATGTATTGATTGGATTAGTGCATCTATGATTCTAGATTTTTCTTACTTGGTAGTTATCCCAGTATCCGTGTCTGGATGATTGTGCAATATACTCTGGATAAATGCGCCAAATGTTGTTCCGGTAACAGCGTGAAACAAGATTAAAACAAGCGCATAGGTTGGCCAACCGCCAGTCTGCTGTGGAGTATAGTTCACAAAGTAAATAGTATCACTAACCCAGATATACCCTTCCCAGGGGTTCTCAATAATCGCTGGTAGGGGAGCATATGTAATCAATACTTCGACGCATACCACCCAGATTATAAAAAGCAATGGAACAATGAGCGCTAGTTGCTTCCAATTCTTTCGAAATAACCATGCATACGCAGCCACCCACAGAAAGAAAGACAAGCCAACACGGAAGGCACTTAGGGCAGGGGTAGGCGCGCAATTCTGTATGTAGCATTCTGTAAAATAATCACCTATAGGTGTGGTTATCTCACTTGCTCCCCAGATTACATTGAGTCCAATTAAGATCGGCAAGGTGATAATAAAAATTAAATGTCGAAGATGCGACATGACTGAGGTGTGATAGATAGATTTATTTAGCTGCCTAAATTGGTAAAAGTACCCACTGATAATTCGGCCCAAAGATAGAGAAGAACCGCTAGAACGCCATGGCGATGAGGGAGCGGTACTTGCGTGGCGCAACCCGCGCAATATGAACATAGATGGTTCCCATGCCGAACAATAGGATACCCATGACGATGAAGTCGTTGAGTTGCCAGTTGACTTCTGAGGTAAACTGCATCGCAATCAGCGGAACTAGTAATATAAAGCCGGTAGCGAGGGCGATCCATAAGAAGATTTTAGTTTGTTCCATAAGATCAGGTGAAGTTTGCATTGCCTTGTCTCCTTTAAAACCTACTCGAGGCTAAGACCGCCGTCATAATAATAAATGACAGTAAAATAACTAGCAGCCAGGCTATGCTCCAAGCCACGATCAGTGCAGCATCCTTAACCCGGTCTTGAACAATCTGCCAGATAGGATACGCCAAAATTAACGACCCGCAAATTAAGGCTGAGGTGACAAAGGTCATCAGAAAAATGATTGGGGTCACAAATGGTACATCATCTTCAAATGAAGAGCCAAAATGCATCACTGTCGAAACAAACAGGGTGATATAAAGTGCCACCCCCGATGCCTGTATAAGGCCAATCAGGTATTTAGGTTTAGAAGCCAAAACTGTTTCAAAATTAATCATGTTTATACTCCAAAATATCCCCTGGTTGACAGTCCAGGGCCTGGCAAATAGCGGCCAGAGTTGACAGGCGAATAGCCTTAGCTTTACCGTTTTTCAGAATCGATAAATTAGCCATAGTAATCCCCACCCGCTCCGCCAGTTCGGTCACGCTCATTTTTCGTTTAGCTAGCATTACATCGATGTTAATAACAATCATCCGTATTTCCTTAAACCGTTAAATCATTTTCAGATTTAATGTCGGTAGCATTTTGAATTAACTTTTGCATGAGAGCGGCAAAAGTGGCGATAACGAACGAAGCACTGATAATCACCAGCCCAATCAGGGCAAAACCAGGACTATCATCCTGGTCGGCGACATAAAACACATAGGGCATACCCATCAGAAATAACCCACCTATTACCACTGCGCAATTTTTAATACTGCGCAGAGCTTTGACTGAAGTGATGGTAAAGATCTGATTTTCTTCGATATATCCCAGTAGTTTGTACGCCTTGAAAAGCGCAACAAAAAAGGGCATGGCCGGGATATAAAGGCTCAGGGTAAAGAAGCGGTACTCTGCCAGTGTACCTATCATCAGTCCCATAGGGAAAACTACTGCACACAACACAAGAGCCACAAGCCCGATCAGCAAAATGACAATTTTTAAGAATAAAGTTGAGCTAGGCTGTAGACGTATATCTTGGTGTAAGATTTTTGAAACGGTGCTCATAGATGACTCCTTACCGATATGGGTAATTAATTACTCAGATAATAGCAATCAATTTATCGTTTGTCAATATATTATTATTGTTTTGCACAACGAGACAGGATTGAGAGAGTTCCCCACTCTTGTGGTAAGCCGGATCTAGGTTTTACAATAGACGTGCTATGAAAAATATCTGGAGTCAGTTTTGGACGTGGTATGAGCGGCACTATGTGGTCAATGTTGGCATTGCGGCTTTTTTATTTGTATTGCAATTGGCTCATTTGTATTGGCTGAGTGCTGATGTGGTTGCCTCCCGATTGGTTGGTCAAAGCTTTTTTGAATTACATGGGATTTGGCAGTCCTTAATCGTCTTGGTCGATTATTTAGAGATTCCAGCCATTATCTCCACTTCTTTGGTTTATATTCACGAAATTAGGCAAGGGCAGACTTGGCGTGGCATTGCCTACCTCATCTTGATCAATTCGCAATTTCTACACATGTTTTGGATAACCGATGAGTTTGTGGTGGAACAGTTCACCGGCCAAGGCGGCGGAACTATTTTGCCAGCTTGGTTGGCCTGGATAGCTATTGGCATCGATTATCTGGAGTTGCCAGTCATTTATGATACAGTCAAAAAATTTATTATTGGAGTAAAAGATAAAAACTTATCGGAGGTTAAGGAGGCTTTTCAAGAAAATTAGGACAATGTGCTACAACAGCAGTCCGGGTTAGGTATAGCTAAAACTAATCGGTATACGTAATTTTTGGAGGATTACTCATGTTAGAGCTTGAAGGGCTAAATTATCTAGCGGTCGTTGTGGCCTGGTTAATTAATTGCGGCATTGGCGCCTATTGGTATTCTCCGGCTGGATTTGCCAAGAAGTGGGAGCAGCTAACGGGGATCGACATCATGGAAATCCCGTCAAGTGAAGCGACCAAGGCCCTCGTCTTTGTGGTGATATCCGGATTGGTCCAGACGGTTGGGCTGGCGATCATCCTGAATTCGCTCGAGGTAACCACAGCCACAAACGGCCTGATAACTGGGGTCATATTGTGGGCCGGTCTGGTAGCTGGCACCACGGTTGGTACGACTTTTTACTCGCGTCGGAGTTGGAAGTTCTGGTGGCTCAATGCCGGCTACTTCCTGGTAGTGATGCTGCTCAACTCAGTTATCTTGGCGATTTGGCAATAGACATACATATACCCGCCTCCAATTGAAGGCGGGTATGATAGTGATAAATACTAGCTCAGGCTAGCTAGCTTTTCGGCCTCGATCAGAGGGAGGTCGACAGATTGAGTTGAGGCCGACATCACGAGGCAACCAACAAAAAATACTATGAGTGCGATCAAAACCCCGAGTGGTGCGAAATAGCTTTCCAGGCTGGGGCTTATCTGGCTAGCGACCAAGGAGGCAATGAAGCTGAGTAAAACTCCTGCAGCGCCGACCATGCCTATGGCTATTCCAACATCTTCTACGGACTTATGCTGAAGTTGGTATTGGACGCTACCTCGGTAAACGTGGAGAATACTAACGTGATCCCCATTCGTCGTAACTAATTTTTGATGTGGCCGAAGAGCGGTTGGCTGCTTGGCCGACTCAAGTACCCTCAGATCTCCTCGAGTGGCCTTGTTGAGTAGAAATGAAGCTGGGTAGCCCCTAGTTGAAACCGAAACCCATTGCTCTCGTTCATTGCTCCATACTTCCTGAAAGCCGAGTACCCAGTAATCAGTAGGATTGTTGAGCTGGCTAATCGTAACCCACCATCTGCGATCGGGCTTAAGGTCGGCATGCAATTCGTTGACGTAAAAGCGACCATCTAGGCCATGTATGGTTACGATTTGGCCGGGAGCAAGAATCTGCTCGTTGTCGATTGACCTCTTCAGGCTGGTATCAGTCTCCATCTCTTCCCTTGCCTCTCTTGAGCATAGTCGGAATAGCTGGCACGAATTATACCATATGGATACAATTTTGCATGACGTTTTTTGCCCCTTGCTGGCGTAGTTAATTTTATTTTGATGGCTGCCTGTTATACTGATAAGCAATTACTCTATAAATTATTGGAGGCATACATTGAATAAATGGTGGCAGGATCGAGTTATTTATCAGATTTATCCGCGGAGTTTTTGTGACTCGAATGGGGATGGAATTGGTGATATCCCGGGGATCATTTCGAAGCTGGATTATTTGAAGGAGTTGGGGGTGGGGGCGATCTGGTTGTCGCCGGTGTATACGTCGCCGAATTACGACTTTGGGTACGATGTGGCTGATTATACTGCTATCAATCCTGAGTATGGGACGATGGCAGATATGAAGCGATTGCTGAAGGAGGCGGGCAGGCGTGACCTGAAGGTCATCATGGATCTAGTTATGAACCATACTTCCGATCAACATGGCTGGTTTCAGGCAGCTCGCGACCCAAAGTCGGGATATCGCGACTACTATATTTGGCGAAAACCAAAACTATCGAAGTCCGGCAAGGAAAAACCGCCCAATAACTGGACCTCCTTTTTCACCGGCTCAGCCTGGACCAGGGATGATCGATCGGGAGAATATTATCTCCATCTTTTTACCAAACACCAGCCCGACTTAAATTTCCATAACCCTAAGGTAATCGAGGAGATCAAGAAAGTAATGCGGTTTTGGTTAGATTTGGGCGTGGCTGGATTTAGATGCGATGTGATTAATTTAATCTACAAACAGTCGCTAGCCAATGGTAAACACCAACTTATTGCCACAGGCAGCGAGCACTATACCTCAACAACGGGCTGTCATGCGGTTTTGCAACAGTTTAACCAAGAAGTATGGCAACCGTACGACGCGTTTATCATTGGCGAAATCCAGAATGGAACCATTAATTCAGTTCGAGATTTTGTTGAGCATAACGAGTTAACAGTCGGATTGGCGTTTGAGCACATGATCTTGAAGCTTGGGTATGCACCACAAAAAACCAAGCGAGCTCTGGTTAAATGGCAGCGAGGCCTGGACTGGAATCCAGTCTTTTTTGAAAACCATGATGGGATGCGCTCAGTTTCCCGATTTGGTAACGACAAAAAATTTCATCAGCAATCGGCCACCATGTTAGCCAGCTTACTCTTAACCTTAAGAGGAACACCCTTTATATACCAAGGTCAAGAAATTGGCATGACCAATGCCCCCTTTGCAAACATTACTCAAGTTAAAGATATCGTGAGTCGATCGGCGTATAAATTATTGCGTAAGTTCTTTATCCCCTCGCCCATAGCTTTCAAGCTGGTAATGTATCTTTGCCGCGATCATGCCCGCACTCCTATGCAGTGGAACAACCAAGCGAAAGCGGGGTTTACTACCGGGGAGCCATGGCTAATGGTGAATCCAAATTATCAAAAAATTAACGTTGAACACGAAAAGGCTGAAGGTACATCGATCTGGAACTTTTATCACCGATTAATAAAGCTCCGAAGTCAAACACCGGCTTGGCGCCAAGGTAAAATTAAATTTTTATCCACCCCTAAAAATATTCTAGCCTTTGAGCGGATTGGAGAATCAGGCCAATACCGCATCGTAGTTAATCTGGATAGCAATAAGCGTAAGGCGGGAATTAATTTAGCCGGCCAAGTAGTTTCCTCAAATTATAGCCAGAGCAACTATGACCATCTACGCCATCTCCGACCGTATGAGGCTATCATCTTCAAGATCAATAGCTAAACTGAGACGACCCAGGAGCGATGACAGGGGTTGTATTTCGTATATCATATATCGAGTTGTAGGCTTCAGGGAGAGGTCGGCAGCTGGGAGTCAGGAATAACGGGAGGGTGTCGGGTGTCAGGTGACTGGATGCTATCTGCTGATGCAGCACGACAGACGGGCAACCTGCCTGCTCCGCCGGCGACAGCATGGCGGGCGGGGTAGACCCAATTAAATCGGGGTAGACCACCTGCCTCTCTGTCATTCTGAGCCAAGCGAAGAATCTTCATGCCCTAAAGACGACATTAAATTCGAAGTCTTCAAATAAGAAACTCTAAACCCCGATTTAATTGGGGTAAACAAATACGCTGTCTAAGATCAAAGATGTGGCGGAAGTTAGAATGTTTCACTCATACATCCCTCAATCCGAAACAAATGCTAATGGAGAAGTCATAAGATTGCAATACATGATCAACCGTTATGGCGAAGGAGTAACAACTACTGTGGCAATCTGGGTGAAATGGAGAAGATTGCTTCATTTTATTCGCAATGACGGGGGAGGTGGATTGGATTTCATATTTCACTCATCCAGTAGTTCGGCCTCCTATCTACCACCTTCTGCAAGCCCGCCGTCCCGCGCTCTCAGACTAGGCTAGGTAAGACAGCCAAGCATTTGATATACTATCCACTGCATGCCACACGTTGAAATAGCCTCTCGATCACTAGTTAAAACCATTACCTACCGTGCCATAATCATGGTCTTTAACGCGGCAATTGTATTTTGGTTTACTCGCGACTCCTCAATTACCCTCGATTTGTCCATTGTCTTGGCTGTATCAAGTACCGTTATTTATTTTTTACATGAGCGATTTTGGAATAAGCTGCATTGGGGTAAGCGCAAAGCATAACCTGTTCTATGGTTCAGGCAGGCTTGACATTAGCCTATAGTCAAAGTTATACTTAGGGAAAATTTACCCAATAGTCAGCCGCTTAAGGTAGTTTAGGAGAGTGGACGATGGCTCAGAAGTCAAACTATGCCGCACTTAATCGGATCGACGAACTGTTCGATCCAGAAACCCTTGGTCAGCATTATCCAGGTTTCGCCGAGGAAGTGCGGCAAGATCTACTTAAAGTTCGCAGTGCCGACTTCGCGGTCCTCAAAAGCCGAGGCCAGGCCAATGGAGAACCTGATCCCCATTTGGTCGAAGCGGCGCAAGGGCTGCGTCGGCAACTTCCCCGCCTGCCAATGGTGAGCTACTACATGACGTTCATCGACCGCGCCTGCGCTCAAGGGATCTAAACTAAAGGGTGGCAGTGCTCGCACGACGCGAGTTATTGCCACCCTTGCAACATTTTCGGGCAAAACAAAAGATGACTAACGGTACCTATTTTCGCGCACCGGCGTTAATGGGATCCATCGGCTACGCCTGTGCAAGGCTGATTAGCAGGACTGAAGCAATGGTAACGAAAGTAAAAACCAAGGCAACAGCAACGGCAACTTTTAATTTCATACGGCAATCATAATTAAATCCAGTCAAATTGGACAGTCTATCTAAGATCGGTTTAAGATAAGATAAGCAGAATGAGCCCAACTCTATCTCCCACTCAACGCCAGCTGGCACAACTCGGCTTAGCCGCGAGCATCTTAATTCCGATTGGGCTATGGTTTAGTTCGCAGCCACTAACCATCTGGTCAACAACGCCTGGAGCATTGCGCTCAATTGGGCATTTATGCGGCCTTGTTGGAGCCACACTTTTTTCGTATAACTTTATTTTAGCCGCCAGAATTAGCTGGGTTGAAGAAATCTTGAATGGCTTGCCCAAAGTCTACACCTTACACCATCTATTTGGTGGGCTAGCCTTCATTCTGCTCTTAGTTCATCCGGTATTCCTTGGTTTGCAATACCTATCGTATTCGGTCTCAACTGCTGCTAGTTTTTATATAACTATTGTTCATGATCTGCCTAAACTATTGGGCCTGCTGGCTTGGGCCACTTTGGTTGGCTTGCTCATTATTACCTTCTTTATCCAAATTGCCTATCATCATTGGAAAGCTACCCACCAATGGTTAGGTTTGGCTTTGGTGCTGGCCAGCCTTCATGTTTATCTCATTCCAGGACACTTAGATTCGGCGCCCTGGTTGCGTGGATATATGGTAACGTTAATGGCGGCTGGGTTAGCTGCCTTTGCCTATCGAGTGCTAGGTGGCCGGTGGTTAGTTCGTCGCTATGTATATAGAGTTGACTCGGTTAAGGTACATAACCAATTAGCAACCAAAGTGCGTTTGCGACCAGCTCGCCGGCCAATTTCGTATAAGGCGGGACAGTTCTTTTTTATGCGGGTACATACGCAAAACGGCATAACCAAGGAAGCACATCCATTTTCATTTACCAGCAGTCCCACCCAATCACCAATCTCGTTTGCCGCAAAAATAGCAGGAGATTATACCTCGACCTTGTCTCAGCTGCGGCCAGGGATGGTGGTAGATATTGAGGGTCCATACGGGCGGTTTCTGCAAGTCCAGGCAAATACCAGCCAGGTCTGGGTTGCTGGTGGTATTGGTATAACGCCGTTTATGAGTCGGGCGCGAGAACTCTCGCCAAGCTTTAATGGCAAAATTCATCTCTATTATGTAGTCAGAAATAAAAGACAAGCGCTATTTGCCCAAGAGTTGGCAGTAATTGCCCGCGCTATTCCAAGATTTAAACTCAGTATATGGTCGAGCCGTACCCGAGGTCAGTTTACGGTTAAAAATATCACCGAAGTCGGCCAACCCGACGTCCGGTACTTTATCTGTGGTCCAAATGGCATGATGACCGATTTACACTACCAGCTCAGGTTAAAAAACACCCCTAAATGGCGGATACACACCGAAGAATTTAAGTTATATTAGAATACCCGCCTTAAGCATCCTACGCTCCCGTGCCCGTAAACCAGATAGACAAAACGCAGTAATATATTATAATAACAGTAACGTAATATATGTTATTAATATTGTTATTATTATACGGGATGAGACCTCATGACTAAAACAGCTTCAAATGGCAACATAACTAAACAAGCTAAATCAATAATTCCTTCCGCAGGCTACGCAGCTACTTCAACTGGCCAAGACAGTCAAGACAGCCAGGCGATGATGCAGAAGCTGCTGCACTGGGCAGCCGTCATAGAATCCTCTGATGATGCAATTATTAGTAAATCAATTGATGGGTATATTACCGGCTGGAATGCAGCTGCACAACGGTTGTATGGCTATACCGCCGAAGAAGTAATAGGAAAGCCAGTCTCAATTCTCATGCCACCCGAAAGAATTGATGATTTTCCCATGATTATGAATCAGCTAAAGGCTGGGAAGAAAATTGATCATTACGAAACTCGACGCAAAACCAAAACCGGGCGGATTATTGATGTATCAATAACGGTTTCTCCCATTAAAGATGCAAAAGGCAACTTGATTGGCGCTTCTAAAATCGCGCGTAATATTGCCGATCGAAAACAAGATGAGCGAAGAAGGGATGAATTTGTCAGCACAGTTAGTCATGAACTTAAAACCCCAATTGCCAGCCAAAAAATTTATGGTGAGCTGCTGCAACAGCAAATAGATAAAGATGGACTTGGGCAATACCAAACACTCATCAAAAAGATGAACCAGCAGACCATAAAATTAGAAAAGTTAGTTAACGACTTGCTTGAGCTGTCTCAGCTGCATATGGGTAGAATTAAATTAGAACCTCAAGAATTCGAGCTTTCTCAATTAGTCTCGGATATTATTGAACCAATCCAAAGCACATCGACCCACAAAATTGTAAACCAGACTAAAAAGCCAACCCTAATTACCGCTGATCGGGACCGAATTGGACAAGTTATTGCCAATCTGGTCTCCAATGCCGTTAAATATTCGCCACATCCGGCTAAAATCATAATTGCAACAAAAGCGGAGCCTGGCCAGGTGGTGGTATCGATTCAAGACTTTGGCATTGGCATTGATCCTGAATATAGCCAAAGAATTTTCGAACGCTTTTTTAGAATCAATGGAGAAGATGAAACAACCTATCCTGGAATGGGGATTGGGTTAAATGTTAGTGCCAAAATTATAAGTTTGCATCAGGGGAAAATTTGGGTAGAAAGCCAAGCGGGCCAGGGTTCAACATTCTACTTTAGTTTGCCCAGCTCGCGCAAAACAAGGTCTGAGGGGCAAGGCCGATGAAGAGGGTTCTCATTATCGAAGACGATATAGATATTTTAGAAGCCATTCAGTTAGCCTTAGAGATTAATGGGTATACAGTTAAGACAGCCACCAGGGGCGAGCAAGGCTTAGAGATAGCAAATACTAATCAACCAGATATAATTATACTCGACTATTTCTTAGCCGGAAGCAATGGCGCAACTATTTGTCGCAAACTAAAGCAGTCGGAATCAACCAAGCATATTCCAGTTATTATGACTTCGGCCCACCCCGCCGCTTATCAAGCTGGAGTTGAACATGGCGCGGATTCATTTATTGCCAAACCCTTTTCTATTATTGATTTTATGAATAAAATTGGCCAAAGTTTAAATCGGTCGACCGTCCTAAAAAATGGTGGCGGTAACGACAACGGCAACCATTTTTCGTAACCAGCAACTCTGTATTAGACTAATAGTCCAACGTTGCCAATGAAACAGCTGCAAGGTGTCATTTTACCTGTCGCCATAGCGTGAGATTATCCTAAAGTTAGCAATCTTTAGAACCATACCATGGTCTTCACAACCACTAATTGCCACACCTTCTACTGTTCTACAATTTCAGCCTTACCCCGTCAACACTAGATCGAACATACTAAAAAAGTGTATTATTGATATCATATAAAATGATAATAATACTATATAGAATTAAGTAAGGAGACACCTATGAATCAAATTTCCATTGGATATACCTTGTCGAGCGAAGAACAAACCCCAGTAGATTTAATTGCCAATGCCGGTAAGGCAGAACAGGCAGGATTTCAATTCCTTAGCATTTCAGATCACTTCTCCCCCTGGGTGGAGGCCCAAGGACAGAGCCCGTTTGTTTGGGCAGTTTTGGGTGGGATTGCCCAAGTGACTAAAAAGATCCCGGTTATGACTGGGGTAACCTGCCCCATTATACGTATCCATCCGGTGATAGTAGCCCAAGCCTCAGCCACTACGGCGGCACTCTTTGGTAATCGGTTTATGCTTGGTGTGGGCACGGGAGAAAACCTAAATGAGCATGTGGTTGGCGCGGGTTGGCCTAATATTGAAATTCGCCAAGAAATGCTTCAAGAGGCTGTGGCTATTATCCGGGAACTATGGAAAGGCCGGTTAACCCATAGCCAAGGCTCGTATTTTAGCGTTGACCAAGCCAAGGTTTACACGCTACCCCAGAGTCCGCCACCAATCATCGTCTCGGCCATAGGCCCTAAGTCGGCGGCTTTAGCCGGCAAGATTGGTGACGCTTTAGTCACTACCAGCCCAGACGCTCAAGTGCTACAAGCCTTCCGCCAAAATGGGGGAGAAGGCAAGCCAATATACGGCCAGATAACCGTATGCTACGACACAGATGAACAGCGGGCTCAAAAGACAGCAGCTAAAATGTGGCCCAATTCGGCTATCTCGGGGCAAGCCTCACAAGAATTGCCCATGCCGCTACATTTTGAACAACTGGCAAAATCGGTGACGCCAGATCAAATTTCTCAACAAGTGGTGTGTGGTAATGACAAGCAAAAACACCTCGCCCAAATTCAGCAGTATGCAGATGCTGGCTTTACCCATATCTACATCCATCAAATTGGCCACAATCAAGAAGAGTTCATGAAGTTTTACCAAGAGCAAATCTTACCGGAATTTAAAGGCAAAGACTCAAGTACTGCGTAGTGATGGGTGATGTAGAAGAATAGGTTCGAGTAATAGAACTAGCCCATGTTCACGTAGGTTGATAAAGAGCACAATGCTTAAAATTAATTGACTAGTGCTTTAGAATCTCTATTGATTTGCTACAATTACTCTAAACGGTTGCTGCTACATTAGTCGGTAGAGTTGTGGTGGTCCCAACCTGTAGCCATGAAACTAGAAACCAATGATTACAAACGAATTCTCGATTTTTACCAGGAAGCGTATCATGCCTACGGTGATCGGGATGCTCGGAGTGTGCGCTGGTCTAATCCAGCCGACCAGATTACCCGGTTTAGAGTTTTGCTTGGCCTAGCCAATTTAGCCCACCAATCAGTGCTCGATGTTGGCTGTGGGACGGGAGAACTCTATAAATTCTTTCTCCAGGAACAAATAGTAGTAGACTATACTGGCATTGATATTGTGCCCGAATTTATTATCTCAGCCCAAAAGCGGTTCCCGAATACTCAGTTTAGGATTGAAGATATTTTTGAAATCAGCAGGCAATATGATTACGTGGTAGCTTCAGGAGCTTTAAGCTTTAAGGTAGAAGATAACCTCAATTATTATCAGGACATGATTCGCCAAATGTATGCACTTGCCCGTAAAGGGGTGGCCTTCAATATGTTAGATAACCGGGTGCATATCGACGACGACACATACGCGGCATATGATCCAGAGGAGATCGCCGACTTTTGCAGTACAATCGCTAACCGCATCGAGATAGTAGTAGATTATTTACCCCAAGATTTTACTATTTACTTATACAAATAGAGCGTACTTTTACCCAACAGGCGATAAGCTCTGGGTTTACATGCCTATTAATGGTGACCGCATCGCCAACCATCTTCCTTAAAATGGCACAACCGCCAGCTAAAACCCAAAACTCAACACCGCCCTCAATGCCAATCAATCGCCTCTTCGCCATGTTGAGTTAGATAGTTGTTGCACTGGCTGAAGTGGTGATTACCAAAGAAGGCGCCACCAGCCAAAGGCGAAGGGTGGGCCGATGCGAGAACCAGGTTCTTGTCCCGGTTAATGGATGCACCTTTACCTTGGGCATACCGCCCCCACAACATATAGACAATATGTTCGCGCCGAGCATTTAGAGCAGAGATAGCAGCATCAGTAAATTGTTCCCAGCCCATTCTGGCATGGGAAGCTGGTTTACCAGCTTGTACAGTCAAAACGCTGTTTAAAAGTAGTACCCCTTGTTTTGCCCAACGCGATAAATCACCAGACGGCAAGGGTTGGATGCCCAGGTCATTCTCAATCTCCTTATAAATATTTTTGAGAGAGGGAGGCAGGGCAATACCGTCATGTACGGCAAACGATAAACCATTGGCTTGTTTAGGCCCATGGTAAGGGTCTTGGCCGACAATCACCACTTTAACACGGTTAAAGGGACACAAATTAAAAGCTCGGAATACATCGGCTGGTGGTGGATAAACAGTCGATTGCTGATAGTGTTGTCGCACTTTCGTCGAGAGCGGCTCCCAATACGGCTTGGTAAATTCCTCGTCTAAAACTGCTTTCCAGCTTGGGTCAATTCGTACATCATGCATAGATTTAAGAAGTCGTCATGCGTTAAAAGTGTAGTATCTACGTCCATTCTACCTCAAAAAATAATTTCAGTGTAACAAGCCGTAGTGTCGCTAGCCCTAGTCAATTGGCTACGTGCTATGCAAGTAGTTTTTGTTTCGGTGATTAGATACAATGACTATATATATGATTGAAGAAGTAGCCAAAATTGTATCTCCAGTATACTTGGTTGGCGGAAGTGTGCGCGATCAGTTACGGGGAGTAGAGCCAAACGACTACGATTTTTGTACCCCATTATTACCCGACCAGGTTGAGGCGGCGGTGCGCAAAGCCGGCAAACGGCCTTACTTAGTTGGCAAACGGTTCGGTACGGTAGCATTTAAAATGGGGCAGCGCATGGTGGAAGTAACCACTTTTCGTACCGAGCAATATATTCCCGGTTCACGTAAGCCCGACGTAAGATTTGTAGACAATATTACCTACGATTTATCGCGTCGGGATTTTACGATTAATGCCATGGCTATGCGTGAAGATGGCCATGTGGTGGACCCGTTTGGTGGACAAGAAGATTTACAGGCCCAAGTAATTCGGGCAGTGGGGCAACCCTCGCTGCGCTATAAAGAAGACCCATTGCGCATGGTGCGGGCGGCTCGGTTAGCAGCTCAGTTCGATTTTACCCTCGAACAGGATACGGCCAATAAAATCGATGCCAATGTTGAGGTAATTTTACAAGTTAGTCGTGAGCGCTGGAGTCAGGAGTTGGATAAGCTGATCATGTCAGCCTATCCAGAGCGCGGGCTATATTATCTGGCTCAAACTCGGCTCCTCAACTTTATGCTACCCGAGCTAGCTATCCAGGTTGGATGGGATCAAGATAGCCCGTACCACGAATTAGATTTGTGGCATCATTCAATTAAAACCTTAGAGTTGGTTAAATATGACTTGCACATCCGTTGGGCAGGACTGCTGCACGATATCGGCAAGCCCTACGTTCGGACTAAAAATCGCCAGGGATATAGCAACTATGTTGGTCATGAATTAGTTGGTGCCGAGCTAGTCAAGAAGATTGGCGCGTATTTGCACTGGTCTTCCGAGCGCACCAAACAAATCAGCCAGCTGGTTCAACTTCATTTGGAGGATGAATCGCCGTTGGGGTATGCCGATGGTGAAGCAACTAAGGCGGATGAGTAATAGGTAGGAAGTATAAGGCAAAACGCAAAACTACAACGCAAAAGTGTAAAGACCAATACAAAATTTGAAATCCTAAATTCAAAACAAATTCCAAGCTCGACCCGTCCGCCAAGCAACCTAGAATTGGCGTTGCGGACAGGAATTACAAAGCCCAAAATCTAAAATCTATAACCTAAAAACTATAAACCTAAAACCCGATATTCGATCTTCAAACCTCTCCCCGTCATTCTGGAACGAAGCGCAGCGAAGAGATAGAATCTCCTCCACAGTCCACAGTCCACAGTCCACAGTCCACA
>CAZQWH010000002.1:0-242992 GCA_964597145.1 uncultured Candidatus Saccharibacteria bacterium
ATAAAAAATCCGTCTTCCCAGATACAAGAAATAACCGCCACCATTGTTGGGGTACAACAAAAAACCATTTTAGGTAGTGGTGGGTGGTATATTAGTCGGGGCTTGGCCAAAGAGCTACATCAGATCCAGACGGCTAATATTGAATCATTGGCCAATAACTATTTAGGAGCTACGGCAAAATTCCCCAGTAATTATAGCCCAGAACAAATTGAGGCGCTAAAAAAGCGGGTCGATAAGGCCGGCTATGCGGCCATGACGCTTCAAGATCAAATCGGGATTGTCAAACAAATTATTGACACTATTCAAATTGCCTTAAATATTTTTGGTGGAATCGCGTTATTGGCAGCCAGCTTTGGTATTGTTAACACCCTACTCATGGCAGTTAATGAACGAACTCGAGAGATCGGTCTGATGAAGGCACTCGGGTCAAGTCGTCGGTCAATTTTCAGTATTTTTTCGATAGAGGCAATTAGTTTAGGCTTTTGGGGGTCATTATTAGGGGTATTAGCAAGCATGGGAATTGGAGCTATTGTTAATCCAATTGCAGCCGATACCTTCCTTAAAGATTTTGAAGGCTTTCATTTGCTCGCCTTTCCACCACTACCGTCAATTGGTATTATTGGGTTAATTATGCTCATTTCATTCATTGCTGGCGCTTTGCCATCGCTCAAAGCCAGCCGCCTCAACCCAATTGAGGCTTTGCGCTATGAATAAATAACTGGTAGGTAAACCCAGGTATGGTTGTGAGTAACGTTATGCGGGTGTGATAGACTAAGCTCAGCTCGCTCAAAATTAGCGGCGCTTCAGAGCTAACGTGGTCGACTGAGAAGGTAACTCGTCAGCTCAGCCTCAAGCCTCCAGCTTGAGGATTCCCAATATAAGAGCTTCCTCAGCTCTTTTGCCGAAGGCCCTTGGTACCCTTATCCCCACCAAGGCCTTCGGCCTTCTCATTTTCAGGAATAAAAAGCAAGGAGATAGAATTAACACAGTGGCGGGTATTAGCCGGGGTAAAGCCTTCACCTTCAAACACATGGCCTAAATGGCCACCGCACTGCGAACAAGTAATTTCGGTTCGGACACCATCAGTATCTAAGGTACGCACAACTGCTCCCGAAATTTCTTTATCAAAGCTTGGCCAACCACACTGAGCATCAAATTTACGAACAGATCGATATAGCGGCTGGTGACATTGACGACAAACAAACGTACCGGCTGCATCCATAGTCTCATACTCACCACTAAATGGTGCTTCGGTGCCTTTATCGATTATGATATGTTTTTGGGATGGCGTTAGAGGATAAAGTTTCATCAGTAACTAATACTACATTCCAGTTCGGTTAAACAAAGCCTTCAGTCTTCGCTTGACTCTTCATAATAAATCAGTTTTATTATAACATGATTATAATGTTTTATGTAGGCAAGTAAGGCAAAGTATTATGAATGTTGAATCAGAAATTCAAATCCAACAACGCCAAATTAATGAGCAAGAAAGCAAGCTTAGCTACATGGAGCAAGATGTGGCCAAAGAGCGCTCTAATTTAGCTGAAATGCAGTCTAAATTAGCTGGACTTATGAGCCGCCAAGCCGAGCAAATGCGACGCAATAATGCCACCGAATCAACCTCCGGCAGCGCTTTAGACGATTTATTTGGGTGACACCCCACTAGCTTACCTGTTAGCTAACCAGGTATACTATCTCCATCATATCACTGCAACACCTGCAGGGGAGGTATTAGATGAGCTACGATGATGAAATTGAAAACCTACAGCGTCAAGTTGACGATACGCAGCGCCGAGTAGCAGATTATGAGATGCGAGCAGCCCAGGAGAGCTCCAAGTTAGCCGATCTCATGAGCCGCCTAGCAGAGGCCAAAATGCGAAAAGCTCAAGAAGATGCCCGAGACGCGCAGAATCCAGACTAATTTAATCCATTTTGATATCAAAGGTATTTGATAAAAGCCTATAGTTAAAATATAATAAAGAGCATATACTTATCGTCAGCCGATCATAGGCTGAGGACTTATTCAGGAGAGTAGCAGACGTGGCAATCAAAACCAGAGAAATGCAGCCCGTTCGTGCGCTAATGCTGGAAGTCAGCAGAATCGTTGAAAGGGGCGATTACTTTGATGGCCAGGCGATTCGCGTAACCGACCTTCGAGAGTCGGACTACCACATCGAGGTAGTGCTCAAGAGTAGCACTGCTCATAAAATTGAGATTGAAACTAACGGTCCCGACAATGCAGTTTCTGCCATTTTTGTCGATGGCAAACGCATTAGTGAGTACGAGTATGATTACCACCTGGTGATTCACGAGGCCGCAATCAAAGCAAGGGAGGCTATGGAGCACATCCATCAGCAACACCTACAAACAGAGCGTGACAGTGCCATCTATCACGAACGTGTGGCAGCTGATGCGGAAGATGCCCAGCACCAGACCGAGCTCAATGCACTCGCACTCGATCTGGAGAAAAGATTCGACAACTCCGACCGTCATCAGACGACTCGAGAGCTTGATCGTCTCACTAGAGACATCAATCATCTGCTCGAACTGTAGTTTAACCAATCTAGCGTGCCTGTAATCACTCAATTACAGGCACCGTTTCGTTTTAAATATATTTTTCTCTAATTTGTAAAAACCTATAGCCAGTGCTAAAATGCAGTATAACAATCTACAAACCGTTCAGTATTGCCAACAGTAGCTATCTGGAGAGGTGACTATGAACAAACTCCGGCCAAGCAAATTGCTCAACACACACTTGGACTGGTTAACGTATGGCTTAAGTCGGCGAGAGCCTTTAGTAATCGGGGAAAATAACATGGCATATCCCAGCATTCTGTCCAATGATCCCCGTCGGGCAGAATGGGTGGATCGGGCCCGACAGCGCTTCTTGGCTGCTATCGGTATAAATCAGATCCACGCAATCACCGGAATGGATCACTTAGGCAATGTCCAAGTGGTTAGCCTCGAACAAAGGCAACTACCCATGGTCGGGTTAGATGCCCTGATTACCAATCAGCCCGGAGTTGCCCTAGCCACTTTGTTCGCCGACTGCAGTCCCGTATTTCTCATCGATCCGGTACAACAAGCCATTGGGTTAGCCCATGTCGGTTGGCAAGGCAGCTTACACAACGTGGTTGGCAACACTGTAGCCGCCATGCACCAAACGTACGGGAGTGAACCAGCCAATTTAGTGGTATACATTGGGCCAACCATCTGCGCTAACCATTACCCTCGCCCATACACTGGTGCAGAATGGGGGATGATTATCCACCTAGTTATCCAAGCGGGGGTAAACCCGGTGTTTCTCCACCAGGACACTAGTATCTACGGCGACATTGTCGCTACTAGTTACCAAATACTTCAACGGCTTGGGGTGTTCCAAATAGAGGACAGTGGGGTTTGTACTTTTGAACATGAGGATCAGCCCTCGGCTAGGCGCGATGACCGCCACTTAGGTGGGCCATTTCGCGCCAATGCCCTGGCGACCATCATGATTCGGCCGTAAAAACCGGCAATCTATTACGAGCACCAGCCAAATCTTTGCTGGTGCTCACTTCATTTTAATTTACTTCTGAATTAATTTTTGATATTGCTCAACTAATTTCTGCAATTTGGGTTGAATGACAATCCGACAATAAGGAGCGGTTGGTTGAGATTGGTAATAATTTTGATGGTACTCTTCAGCCGGATAAAAGGCTTTAAGCGGCACAATTTGGGTAACCACTGGATTGGTGTAGGCGCCAGATTGGCTAAATGCCTGCAAAGACTGTTCGGCTAACTGCTTTTGCTCATCATTACTATAAAAAATAACCGACCGATATTGACTGCCCTTATCAGCCCCTTGTTGATTGGGGGTAGTTGGGTTGTGGGTGTGCCAAAAAATATCCAAGAGCACTTGATACCCAATTATTTCCGGGTTAAAGGAGATTTGCACGGCTTCAGCATGACCAGTAGTTCCACTAGACACTTGATCGTAGGTTGGATGCTCAAGGTTGCCACCAGCATATCCAGAAACCACCGAATCTACTCCACGTAGTTTTTGAAAGATTGCTTCGGTACACCAAAAACATCCACCACCAAATGTCGCCATTTCAGTTGAAGTTAACTTTGTCATAGGGGTTAGTCTTTAGTCTTTAGTCTTTAGTCTTTAGTCTTTAGTCTTTAGTCTTTAGTCTTTAGAGGTAATTATACTCCCGACCTCCGACCTTTATTGTACATCGTACATGGTCGCGGCAATACCACCAAACTTGTCGAGTTGGTCAGATTGCTGGCGAATAATTTTATAATCTACCTGGTATTGGCTAGCCAGCTCAACTAGTTTTTCAACCACGTTATCAATTTTTAACATTTGACGCTCGCACATGGGACAGATTTGCTCGTTGGTAGAGATGTATTGGTCATGGTCACAGTAATGTCCAGGCTGTTTCAAATCCATATTGACTAATAACGACCGAATCAAGTGCCGATTCTGAGCCGAGATAACCTCATCAAGTCCCTTAACAATGCCATTTTGGCCATTCTCCCGATGAATCATATCTAAATAATACCCTTCTTCTGCCACCTCCCGATCTTGTAGTGCCACTTGTACCTGTTCTGCAATCTCGCCCTCAGTTGACCCTGGCAAATAGGGTAGAGTCGTTATAACCTGCTGCTGTTTATCATCCGTCAGGCAATCTTTCTCAAAAATATCTAAAGCTCGCCTATCGCCCATCAAGATAATTTCCGATAAACCTGGTCGACGTGATAGTGCACCAAGCCGGCTGCAAGCCTGTTTAAAGTGACGGTTAAGGTGCTCGTAATTATGCCGCTGAACTTTGTTGGGGCGGGACAGGTCAATCGATAAGTCTGGGACCTGGGAATTAATGACATCTAGCTGGGAAATATGTCCAGACCAGTATCGATAAAAAGTAGCTTGAGCTAACTCCAGATGCAAGACTAAAACGGAGCGTTGTTTGTCAGATTGCACTACTAAAGGCATAGTGTACGGATCAGAATCAATAGCTAAATAGTCATGGCCAGGCAAGGGGAGGGTGAATAGCCATGCTAGCTGGTCTACCGATTTAAACAATGCCATCGAGCGGGCTTGAACTGGTTCAAACCGATGTTGTAAATACTCATGAATCTGCAATAAATCATGTTCCACCGCCTGCTTTTGTCGGTGGGCTAACTGGTCAAGGTATGACTGATTCTCGTGCAGAGCTGTATGCTTGAGTGAGTTGAAAAGAGTTAAATAAATTTGTTTCTGGCGAATTTGTCTATCCGGGGAAAGGTTCATATACAAGCTAATCACTGGCTGGTCAAATTTTGCCTGGCGCAGACACTCAAGTCGACTGGCGGTGATTTGCCGATAAGCCGTAAAGCTGGCAATGGTAAGATTTTCGGGAAGGTCTTTTTTGGCAATTTCTCTATTCTTAGCCGTCCGCTGGCGGGTTGCATCTTGATTACGGGCTGCAGCATCAAGCTCGTATGGATCCAGATTCATAGGCGCTCCCTCCTTATCATGACACTATACTATTACCATACAGTTTAATTGTCAATTTAATCCAGGGACATAATTAAGCGTCTACTGATAATCTAATCAGTAGACGCCACTAGCTAAACCATGGTTTGCATCCAGGTCAGCATAAATGTGCCAAAAACGACAAAACCAAATAAGCCAGTCGCCACCTCCCAACTATCAGATGGGTGCAGGATAGTTTTGCCAGATTGCCACCATCTCCAACAATAGTCTCCCACCAACCATAAAAAGTAGGCAGAGACAATCGTCAGAGCAGACCCTACCATCCAGTCGGCATTTTGCTCGAAAAATAATCTAGCCTGCTGGCCAAATTGTCTCCAACGGCCCGGCTCCGATGGGGAGCCAGACATAGTTAATGGCTGAACTACAAATCCGGCCACGTTGGTGATAACCCAATGCAAAAGCCAGCCGCCACCCCATAACGCGCCTACTAATAGCAGGCCAGCAAGCGCATCGTTCCGTCCAAGCAAGCAAAATCTTTTCCACCACAGCATCGCGCTCTCCTTGCTAGGTAACTAGTGGACTAAGGATAGTTATTAGCACAATTAGCACCAATAATCCACCCAATATCCGTCCCGTCCAATCGTCAGGCTCCACCGGCCGACCTACATCGTTACTCATCTCGCTGCCTTTCTACTTGTTATATCACTTCTGTGCATTATATCAAATTATAGGCTACTTTATTATTCAGACTTATCATGGTAATCTAGGTATTATGGCCTTAGAAAAATTCAATCCTCAACAAAACAGCGAATGGCAGATGCCTAACCAACCAGAACCAGCTGAAGCAGAATTAAGAAGGGCTGAAGCCGAGATATTTAATGCGCTTAACCAACTAGATTCCCTAACAAAGCTTAATGGTGATCCCCAAGCTCGCGCCATGGCCGGGTCTAGAGCCATGCAAGCGGTGGTCAATTATTTTGATGTCTCACCCAACAAAGCTCAGGCATATGCAGACCTAGAAGCCAAGCTCAAACAAAAATACAGCTATTCATACATCCATGTAGACGAAATCTTATACGGTGCTGCAGCAGAATTTCAAATCCAAAGCCTAGCCACTAAAGTAGCCGAAAATATTAACCCATCCTTTAGATACCGTCATGCCGACGAGGAGGCCGATATTGCCGGCGTAGATGCATTTATTGCTCCGCCACTTGATAGTGAAGAATTCATTAACTCTCGCACGGGTAAGCCTATGGAGCTAGCACTTTCTATTAAGGCTGTACCCCTTCCAGCAGAGATTAACGATATATTCTACCCCTGTCGAACTCAGGCCGAATTTGACGAAGGATTGCAAAGAATAATTAGCGATTATAAGAGTTTACAAACTGACTTATCGCGCAAATCGATTGAAGATAATATTGATCGAATCACCAAGCAAATGACCACAGCCTACCGTAGACTGCATGGCTATGAATGGGACGACATCGAAGGTGAATGGTTTAAACCCAAGAGCGTCATTACGCCACTACAAGATCGTTCACACTTCATCCCGGTCATCGCTTTGGCTTCAAGCCAATCCTTCGCCCCAATTGGCAACTATGAAGAAGGAAACTATTTTACTCCCGACCTAACCTATACCGCAGAATACCAATTGGGCGACAACCCTGATAAATGGTCTCGTAAGTTCTACACTTCCGATGGATACCTAGACCCAGCGTTACCATTCGCGGCATAACCTCATTGCTGTAAAGCTCTCATTTAGACTACAATATCTCCGATGGATCTTTTATATGTAATTGTCTGGTGGCTGACTGTAACTTACCTGGGTGGAGTCACGTTTATCCTGGTTCGGCCATATACATCTCAGTTTTTTGACCAAGGTTATGGCTTAGCCAAAGCCATTGGATTAGTCCTGTTCAGCTTCTTGCTTTGGCTGCTAGCATCGCTATCGCTCTTGCCATTTTCTAGCCTCAGCGCTTTTCTCATCGCCGCTGCTTTAGGCTTATTAGCTATACGGCAAGTACTCGCTGGCAAACTCGGCACTATTCCCTGGCGAGCCATGGCTATCCAGGAAGCTATTTTCTTTGGTAGCCTAACTATTTGGAGCATCTTTCGCTCTTATAATCCTAAAATCGAAGGCGTGGAGAAGTTTATGGATATCGCCGTGCTCAATTCACTATTGCGAGCCGATTATTTTCCACCCCCCGACCCCTGGTTTGCCGGCGAACCACTTAATTACTACTACTTTGGCCACCTTCTCATAGCCTCATTAACCAAATTAACCCATCTTCCGGCCGAAATCGCTTTTAATTTAGGCATACCGCTTATATTTGCTTTATGCGTTGTTCTCATGGTTGGGTTGCTGTATAGCATAACCAGGTCCAAAATAGCCGCTGGGGTGGCCGCCTTCTTGCTCACCCTATCCAGCAATCTAGATCCAGCTATAAACTCACTAAAACACGTTAAAGATTACATATTTTTCGGCGCGACTCGGCTTGATCCCTATACCATTAACGAGTTTCCACTGTACTCATTCGTGGTAGCCGACCTACACGCCCATACTCTCGGCCTGCCCATTGCACTCTCAATTATTAGCTTACTGTATGTAGTACTCAAAGCCGAAAAGATTGGTTGGCCAATTGAGTTATTATTGGCCATTTTAATTGGAGCCGCCGGACCTACCAACTCCTTCGATCTAGCCATTTACGGTGGACTAACTGGTTTAGCCTTTATGCTCCGTGCGTATATGCGCTATGGCCCTCAAACCAAACCAATACTTTGGGCTGCCGGGCATGCTATGGGCATAGGGCTACTCGCTGGGCTATTATATCTGCCGTTTTACCTTAATTTCCGCGCGCCAGTTGGTGGAATCGGGATTTCTATCTTACAAACACCTTTCTGGTTCTTATTGGTCAACTTTGGCGTTTTATTATTCCTTGGCTTGCCACTAGTATTGAGTCGAATAAAGTCGCTGAGTTTCGAAAAAAAGCTTGCCCAATGGACCACAGAGGATCGGTTCGTCTGGCTTTTACTAGGATTTGGAATTCTACTTATTTTGGCTACCGAGTTTATCTATCTTAAAGATATTTACACCTATCAAAACCCGCCATATGCCCGAGCTAACACCATCTTTAAAGTCTATTACCAAGTCTGGGTTTTGTTGGCAATCGTGGCAGGCTATGGCCTAGCTAAAGCCAGGAAAATTAAGCTCCGCTGGCGATTACTCGATATCTATGTACTGAGTGCTGGGGCATTAGTAGCTCTATCTTCGGTCGGCACCTGGTCAGCCGTTAATGCCTACAAAAATAATCACTCAGCCATTGAGCCTAGCTGGACCTTAAATGGATACGCCTATCTTAATGCGTATAAACCAGACCAGCTGGCGCTTATCAACTGGATCAATCAGCATCTCGACGGTCAACCCCGTCTACTTGAAGCAGCCGGAGAGAGTTATACCCAACGGTCAATTATTTCAGCCTACACCGGCCTACCTACTATCTTGGGCTGGGCCTCGCATGAATGGGGCTGGCGTTATACCCAAACAGCTTGGGAAGACACGATTAGCCCTCGCTTGGGCGAAGTCCAGCGGGCCTACACTACTTCCAGTCAAGAAGAACTGCAATCAATTGTCAACAAATATGCCATTGCATATATTGTGACCAGCCCGGTAGAGCGAGAAGCTTATGATATCCAAGATTTCGACACCATTGCCAGACTTGCCGGCCAACCAGTATTTGAGCAAGGTGAATATAAGCTTTACAAAGTTCCGTAGAAATTTTGTACAGAGATTTTAATTTATCGTTGCTTGTATTGCTGTCTCTTTCGGAGCAAGTTTTCCCGGTACCCACCCTCACGTTGATGTTTCTGCTCAACAGCATTTATCTGCTTATCTAAGAGATATCCACATCTAATAATTATATCTATTTGATAGTTTGCGACGATTTCTAATCCTTCTTTTCCCTCTACACCGCCCACCGATTCAACTATAGAAGGATAAGAAGGAGTAGGGGGAGTAGATTGATGTTCAAATTTAGCCTGGAGTTTTTTGAGCCGAGCATCATGACGACCCCACTTAGGCAGATTATTTAGTTGCAGCCAGTCTTGGTAATCTTCACTGGCCTCCATGCCAGAGGCTTTGGCTACATCATATAGTTTTAGCTTGCTTGAGAGACTGCGAGCAGCGGATCCCTCAACGATGTTTTGCTTGCAAGAGCGCAAGGCTTGTTTGATTTGATCTCGTTGACGGCTATCCTCATATTTTGGATAAAATCGAGTCACCGTTTCCCAGCCCAATTGGAATGCGATGTTGGATAGCTTGTAACTAATAAGTTGCTTATAACCCGCTTCTGCCATAATCACTTCATACGCTCTCTGAGCTAAACGGTCAACCACCAAGCGATACATTTTAATGCACCCCTGCTCTAATCCTCCTAATTCTTCTATTCCTTCTAAATCCTCTCAACAACCCCATAGTATTGATTTACAGACCATCTTCTGGTATAATTACCAGTCATAAACAGGTGGGTGTTTGTTCGTTAAAAATAGACAAGGAGGGCAAGCTTTCAGTTCCCGCAATCCCGCAGCGGACATCGTTTTTTAGGTCAAGGAGAAAACAATGATAAGGCTGCGAACGATCGCGGTACTGGTGTTTGTCGTAATGATGGGGCTGTTCACATTGAACAGCTCGGTTGCCGCCACCGAAGGGCCTGCAGATTGCGGTGCCTATCAGGCGGCGACTCCAACCGACGAGCCCAACTGTGGCTCTTCAGGTGAGCTGAGTCCAGACCGGTTCGATTCCGGTGAGGATGGCACAAGCTGCCCCGAAGGCTACGCAGCCGACGGACCACACACATTGTGCTATCCCGTCGTTGAGGAGGGCCTTAACGACGGCTGGTACGACAATCAAGGCAACCTGGTTCCCAACCAAGATGAGTGTCCGGAAGGATATTTCATTTGGTACACACCAGAGAATAACCATGATATCTGCTCGGCAATACCCGAGGATGTCAGTGGACCAGTTGAGGCAACCGAGGAAGAATCATCCGTCAACACCGATGGTGGTCACGAGGCCTGGCGGGAAAGCCCGCGCGGCCGATGCAATGACTGGATGGACTTCAAAGCTTGTATGGTTTGGCAGGCAGGCTATAACTTCCCCGACGAAAATAGGGAATGCGTTGATCCTGCCGCAACACTAGTAGAAGGCAGTGAGGAAACTGACTGGTTTACTACCTGCCAGATCATCACTATCGAGGAGACGTCAACACCAGAAGCGGTTGAGATCGAGACACCAGTTACATCTGAGCCAAAACCGGTGGTGGAAACCACAGACGGCGATAGCGATGTCGCAATCGTTCAAGGGCCAGTTAATGGTCCAGTCGATTCAGATCAAGAGTTCGAAGTTACCGCCCTGCCTAACACTGGGCATGGTGTGGTCAATCCCGAACCACCTCTAACCTCTCAACAGGCAGGGATGGTTAAAGCGCTGATTGTGCTCTCCGCCAGCTCTCTGCTGGTGGGCGGTCTAATCAGCATCCAAAAGAGACTCAGGATTGCAGAGAAGTAGTAGCGCGATATCAATTCGCGCACAGGAGAGTTGATATGCGTAGCGTTGCAACAATCGCTGCAGTACCATTCTATGTGCTCTGGATCTGCGCCAGGTTCATCTTGGCGCAGATCCAATTCTCTCGTCTTCCCTCCGAAGTGCGGGTAGAACTAGAAGACTACGCGGGATTTCCCGTGGTCGACTAACCATCGCACTTGTCGCACCCGCTTTCTCAATTACGAGGAGGCGGGTGATTTCATTTTCAAAACAACTATTCATTTCAACTTACCCCTTGCCCCTTACCCCTTATTTCTTATTCCTTGCGTATTACCCACTTCCATTCTTCTCTAAAAATGTTACACTATTAGTATAACTATATAAGGAGAAGTACTTATGTCATTTAAAGTTCCCGAATTACCCTACGCTTACAACGCTTTAGAGCCCACCATAGATGAGCAAACTATGCGTCTGCATCACGATAAGCACCATGCCGCCTATGTCCAAAAGCTAAACACGGCCCTAGAAGACACTGAATGGCTCAATAAAGATATTGAGGAGGTGCTAACCTCTTTAGATAAACTGCCAGCCGATAAACAAAAAGCCGTTCGCAATAACGGCGGTGGTCATTACAACCACAGTCTGTTTTGGCCAATGATGGCTCCTGGTGGAAACGAGATGTCAGCCGAACTCAAGCAACATCTCGAGCAAGATTTTGGATCTGTTGATGCCTTTAAAGAGGAGTTTGCCACTGCCGCAGCTAATCAGTTTGGTTCGGGTTGGGCCTGGCTAGTATCCAAAGAAGGTAAGTTACGTATCACTTCTACTTCAAACCAAGATAATCCCATCATGGAGGATTCCGATTGCAAAGTAGTGCTTGGCCTAGATGTATGGGAGCATGCTTACTATCTTAACTATCAAAATGTCCGACCGGATTATATAAAAGCTTTCTGGAATGTGGTTAATTGGGAATTTGTGGCTAAGCGTTGCCAAGAAGCCTAAGCTCTAACTAAATGAAGGCACTGTGGCTTACGGCCACTGTGCTTTCATTTTTAATTATTTTAAAAATCCATCTGTAGCCAAACATTGACATACAGGAGTATACTTCTGAGTAACTAATTTACTGCTCCACTGCCCTCCACTATCAACCCATAGGAGGGTAGGTTATGTTCACTCGAAAATTAATACGCGGAATTGTCGCATTGCAGCTGGTTGGCACATTAGCATTTTCACTATATACTCCGGTAATCCCTACGGTTAATGCCGCTCAAGCTAGTAGTATCACTATTGAGAAAAACGCTATATCTGATAACAACCAAGTTTTTCATTTTTCAACAACTGGGCTAAGCACTGACACTACTGGTTTTGACTTGGTTGATGATTCAACTCCAGGCTTACCATCGAGAGTGTTTAGCAACCTAAGTGCTGGTACCTATACCGTAAGTGAAGATGCGACTCTTGGTTGGGACTTTGATAATCTTAGCTGCACACGAGGTGCAAGTGTTGATAAAAATGGGGCTTCGGTTACCATTGATTTAGCTGTAGGAGAGGATGTTACCTGTACCTATACTAATCGCCAAAAGCCCATTAAACCAAAAGGTGATTTAACTATATTAAAATTCTTCTGTGCGACCGCTCCAATTAATATAACTCCTCAGATTAACACCCTCAATCAATCCCTAGCCATCTTTAATTGTGACAGCCAGAGTGTTCCCACTACCGCCGTCAATTTTGACATCTTTAAGGGCCCCAATAACCCGGTACTTCCAATTGCAACGGCAACTATTATGGCGAATGCAATCGTTGATGGCGCAGGGGCAACTATTGTGCACGACTTAGAGTTGAGTGATTACTATACTATATGTGAAAAGAGTATTAACGATAATACGTCGTGGGTAAAGCAAGCTAATCTAATTAATCTCGTCGCAACTCCAAGCTCCGACTATCGCCAAGATAATTGCGTAACCGTCTTTTTGGAAAGTGACGACGAGGTTGAATTTGTTAATGTGCCCAACCAAAGCACGACTCCCTCTCCAACCCCAATAATTACTCCGACTCCCACGCCAAACTCAACTCCTGGACAGGTATTGGGCGAGAATACTACGAGTAGGCCTAGCGTGCTAGCAGTAGTTACTGAGTTGCCAAACACTAGAGCTGGCGCTGCTGGCTTAAGCTTGCTGGGGGCATTGTTTGCTGGTGCAATTATGACCCGACGACGAATTTAAGCCTACTAACCCAAATTCATTGCCAAATAAAAACACCTCCTAGAATTGGGGGTGTTTTTAGTGGTGCAACCCGAAGCTTTATTAGCGCATAATGTTGTAGCAGTAAGGTAATAGATATTGGTCTAACGAGAGGTGGTTTCTGGTCACCTAGCAATTATACAATTGCTTGAGTTTAACTCAGATAAATAGAATCAAGTAATTTCCAAGTAGCTCCAACACCGTTAGAATTACCGAGGATACTTATTAAAAATCTAGCTGACCGTTGACAGCTATCAACTATACATACAGAGATTCTCGGTCAACCTGCTTACGGAGGTACCACCCCAACTGGGGTGGTACCTCTATTTTTCGGCCATTGTGTCTGCCGACAGACAGGCTTTAGCTGGAAGGATCAAGCCCGTCGCGCCCCCTTCCCGTCATTGCGAGGAATGGAGCGACGTGGGCTAGCAATCTTGGTGGGATTGTGCATGGTCTGAGAGGGTTGCCGCGTCGGTTACACCTCCTCGCAATGACGGAGGGGACAGACTCTCGTCATCTTTGCAAAAGCGAGGATCTAGATTCTCAGTCAAGCCAAGAATGACGGGCAGGACTATTCTCTGCTACCTACCCCACCATCCCAACTATCACCCTTCATCAATTCATCTGAGATATATTGGCTGACGTATATACGTTCTATTACTCAACTCAATGATTGATAGAGATGAGGACTTCGAAAACTCTATAGCCAAAATCAAAAGCATATAGTACAAGTATTAGAGTCTCTATAACTTGACATAATTGGTGCTATAGGCTATATTTATTTAATCCTAAGCAAAAGTACGGGTAGAGTTTCTACCCGTAGGCGAATGGGAAGGCTTCTGGCCTTACGCGTATGAAGGGATGAGTGGACATGAGCACCCATGAGTTAACGGCCCTGCTTGGGCCGCAGCTGCCACTGACTGGGATCATTGAAGTGCGCCCAGTCAAGGATTGGGTGGTGAATTTGCTGCGACGGGTTGGTATTGGGGCACAACCGATTTGCCAGTGTGGTAGCAAGCTGACGCTTGTCGAGCTGCACTATATGGTGAAGGGCAAGCGGCAGCGCCAAGTTGCCCTTGTTTGCTTACGAGAAGCCGAGCTGGTTGACAAAATCAGTCAACGCTCGACTCATCGGTAACTTCCAAGAGTCGTCTGCCGGAGAGTGCAACGTGCATTCTCCGGCTTTTTTGTTTTTCTAGCCGACCTGGTAAAACAGCCGACTTGTTATAGAATTTTTTCTCGTATATACAAAAGAATCATTGAGTGAGCTGAGAGAGGTTGGTATTGCCTTGTATTAATGAGTAATTTACCTGCTATAGTCAGTAAATTCAGCACGATATGCCCGAACATGCCATGATTAGGTGACAGGTTTATTCCTCGGTATTCAATGAGCTCATTGCAACGCCAGCTTGGTTCGAGCCGAAGATTTACTAGAGACCGTCACGAGGTGAATTACTTGTGGGCCTTTTGTACGATTAGGTTTTCTAATACTTGACCAAGCTTTGTTTGACAATTGCGGGTTTTAGACTGTGAATAGGGATATTGCAATACTATTTAAAAACTCATTAGACCAGGCTTGGTGCCTGGTCTAATACAATTCTTGATCGTTTTAAAGAAGTATATTAAGTTATGAGGTGGGTAGCATTTCGGCCGTAATGATAAATCTATCCTGCGACAACCATCCATCACAAGTGATGAGTGTTAAGGTTGGTTTGACGGTTTGATTCATAACCGAAACATCGGTAGGTTGGACGACTTTGGAGCCAGATACCCGATATTTATATTCATGACCTTGGCTCATAACGGTAATCACATCACCCACCTCTAGCTCGTGAATGTCATGAAAAAGTTGCGGACGATCGTGACCAAAAATGACCGTGTTACCTGACTGACCGTTGGGCATTGCGGTATTGATAGCATAATTGGCTCCAGTTTCCGAGACATCCCAGTCACCTTGACTCTCCATAGAGCCAATTAATGGCAAATCGATGTTGACTTTATCAATCACAATTCTGGTTGGCCAGTAAGAGGCAACGTAGTTTAAGCCAATATTGACCGTGGTTGCCTTTGATTTATCTTCATTGACCAAAGCCAAGTCCTGCTCAGTTTGATTTGACTCAACTTGAACATTGAAACCTGAATCGTTGGCACCAGCCTGGAGAGCTTGGGCAAAACTATCTATCCCCAGCGATACCGAGACAATATGATACAAGACGAAGACGGTTGCTAACGTCAGGATTATATATGTAGGTAAGTTTTTTCGTAATTTACTAAGCATAGGTTACTTCTTTACAACTTTTAAGATTGTGGCGGTACCAATATAACTGACTGTCCACAAACCGATAATGACAAAGATAATCGAATATAGTGACTCGACTTGCACTTGAGGCAAGAAAATATAGGCGCTGGTTGCTGGCAATACAGAAACAGCAGCAGCTAAAACCTGTCCACTTGGCGCTGAACTATTCATTTAGACATCACCACCTTTCGTTGCGATAGCTAGAGCAGTCGATTGATGACTGATCCGTGTCGTATTCCACATTCCACCCTTAGAGACATCTGGGAAAATAAAGACTTTAATAGCTGCCCAGATAAACATCACCAAACTCACCAAACGCAATACATAGTACAAAGGCAGGGGAGTAATAATATCTATTCGTCTCATCCTGAGTGCGGCATAGCTGGCCAACACAAATAATACTAGGAAATCCGAAGCAATGATGGCTCGAAGGTCAATATGTCCGATGTGCAATTGAGTGATAATGGCTAGAACTGCTATTTGAATAGCGTAAAAGAAGCCATCCAACGTCTGGAGCAGCAACATAATATCGACTGGCTTGAGTCGACTGCCCACCTTGTATTTCTTCATGACTTGAAAGAATCCCGTATACCATCGGCTAATTTGCTTAATATATATAGGCAATGTTGGCGGATCTTGGGTCCAGCTGTGCGCTGTTTGAACATATATTATCCTGCCCAACTGCCGACGGTGGACCTGAATAGTCATATCAAAGTCTTCGGTCAGAGTGTCGTTTGAGAAATCGAGCTGGCTAAGTACCTTGGTGTTGAAGCAGGTGGCGGGCCCGGGCATAACACCGATCATATTAAACTGACTTTGAAGAGTCTTGTAAAAATCCTGAAATATAGTGTATTCCATAGCTCGAAAACTGGTTATCCAATTGTTTTGGAGACTTTTAACCTGGCCACATACTGCGGCAACGCCTGGCTGAAAATGGCTGCGGATATTACTGAAGTAATTGACCGAAAAAACACTGTCGGCATCAATAATCTGAACCCATTCATATTTTTTGATTAGTTTAAAATGCTCAATACCAGCCTTAAGGGCCAATGCCTTGCCAGCTCGCTGAACTGACAACACATGTCGCTGCCCCAACAGACGTTTGGCTATAGCTTCAGTATCATCAGATGAGGAATCGTTGACTACATAGATATCTTTGGCTTTGACTCCAGCTTGAATTGCTCCTTGTATAGTATCGGTTAAAACCATAGCCTCATTATGAGCTGGAATTAGTAAAGCTAATTTGGATTGTTTGGTCAAATATTCTTTGGTCATATAGTATTCTCTTTTCCAAGTTACTCAATATACTATAAGTCTTAATAAATTGCAAGTAGGTCATTGTCTGTCCAATCCTCTAGCTCAAGTCTGATTACATTATGGGAGCCACCCGCACTACCTTGTTATTTAACGATAGTTTTATATGATAACTATTTGACTATTATAGGCTTTATATGATACTATCCCATATATGTCAAAAATTACCGATGTGACGAAAGCTAAATATCAGTGGACAGAGTTGGCTATATTTGTAGTGAGCCTGGCAGTTATTGTTGCTGGGTACTTGAATTACACGACTTATCGCCAGCATCAGATTGCTACAGCAGCCGAAAGTCGATCTGACTGTAGCTGGAACCCCGAGCTCCCTGTTACTCGCCCAGTGCCGACCGGTCCCAATTTATATGTCAATCCTTCGCTGGAGGAGCACATTTTGACCACTGAACCTCAAAATTGGGCCTCGGAGAGTTGGGGGGATAACACTCATACGTTTAGCTATCTCCAAAACGAGGGTCATACGGGGCAATCCAGCGTTAAAGTGGAGATGGGTGCCATCGCTAATGGTGATGCAAAATGGGAGTTTAATAGTCTGATTCCAGCGACTGCGGACCAGTTTTATGTTTTTGAAAATTACTCCAAGTCCAATACAGAGACCTCGATGGTTGCTGAGATAGGTTTGCCAGATAACAACTGGTTGTATATTGATCTGGGCTTAGTGGCACCGAGCGAAGATTGGCAGCTGAATAGATTTGGCTTTATAACTCCACCCCAGACGCAGTCGGTAGATGTATTTCAACTCCTCAGTAGCCCTGGATACCTCACAACCGATGATTATTATTTAGGTCTATACGACCCTAAAACGCTGACTGAAGGAGTAGTGAGCTTTACTTTCGATGATGGAGCCGCCGAAATTTACCAATATGCATTGCCATTGCTGGAAAAATATAACATCAAGAGCACCCAGTACCTGGTGACTAGGCCTATATTCCAAGATTACAATGCGTACTATATTAATCGTCAACAACTCAAGGCTTTTATCGATGCTAATCAAGAAATAGGATCACATACAGCTAGTCATAAACACTTGGCGGATAGCAGCTCCACAGAGATTCATGATGAGTTAATGACCGCGCAAGAGGATTTCTATAGATTGCTGGGTCACACCACCTCCACTTTAGCTACCCCATATGGCGAGTATGATGCTCGAGTTATTGCTCAATCCAAAAAATATTATTGTGGTCATCGCAGCACTGATAGTGGGTATAACAGCCCAGACAACTTTGATTTGTACAATATTCGAGTCCAAAATGTCTACATTGATACGCCAGTTGAAGATATATATGGCTGGATTTCGTTTGCCCAGGAGCACAAAGTTTGGCTGGTGTTGGTATTCCATGAAATTGGATATGGCCAAGGCCATTATAATTATACGCCTGAGGATTTAGATAAAGTTCTCAACTTCACCCAACATACTCAAATCAAGACAGCCACGATGTCTGAAGGCATCTTGATGATGCAGAAGTCGCAAATTCGGCAACACCTCGTTCAACCTAAAACTCCTTAAGCTACTCTTGTATTTGATATGCTTGACTGCACGTCCATAACCCATATTAAATGGATGTATGTATTATGGTATTTGGCGTCGAAGGCTGATAGTTTTGAGTTGTTTTGCAACGGTCTGGTGCTTGCTTTTTACCATAACTATTGGGTTAATTTATAATTCGCAATTTGCCCAATCGTCGACGGTTCTAACCATCAACCCACACATGCAATATGGGGGAAGGCCGCAGCTTAGCCTACTCCAAACTTTGCGCGATCGTATCTTGACTACAGCAATTCCTGGATCGAGACCTGCTTATTCACCGACCCAATTTCAACGACCAGCGGACGTTTTGGCAGCAAGTACGCTTTCGCTCTATCTTGACCCCGAAGCTCAAACCCGTCGAGCTCCACTGACTTGGCGAACTACTCGCACAATTGATGCACAAATCTTAGACAAGTTGGCCACTATACCATCAGCGCTGTGGTTTGGCGATTGGAACACCTCAATCGAAAGTGATGCTCGAACCAGGCTAACCGGCATGATGCCAGGCCAAGTCGCGGTCATTGTTGCATATAATATTCCCTTTCGAGATTGCGGAGAATATAGTTCTGGTGGAGCAAACAATGATGCGGCCTATATTTCTTGGATTGAAGGACTAGCTAGAGGGATAGGTGCACACAAGGCCATGGTTATTCTTGAGCCAGATGCTGTAGCAAACTTAGATTGCCTTAGTAGTCAGCAACAGCAGCAAAGATACAGTCTACTAAGGCAGGCAATAATAATTCTAAGCAGCAATAAGGCCACTAAAGTTTACCTAGACGCAGGCAACTCACAATGGCTCCCACCATCACAAATCGCACAGAGATTAGAGAGCGCGGGCATAAGAAATGCCGCTGGTTTTTCTTTAAACGTTTCTAACTTCCTTTACACTAAAGATGAAATTGCTTACGGAAGTAAAATATCCAATATAATCAATGGCAAGCATTTTGTTATAGATACAAGCAGAAACGGAAATGGTCCAGCGCCAAGTTATCAGTGGTGCAACCCTGAAGGACGGGCGCTGGGTCAATTGCCAACACTAGACACGGATATTCCATTGGTAGATGGCTATTTATGGATTAAGACTCCAGGAGAATCAGATGGTAACTGTGATGGCGCACCAAATGCCGGCGTTTGGTGGCCAGAATACGCCCTTGGATTAGCGAAACGAGCGGGATTATGATTAAAAGTGCGTATTATAATATATATTATAATATCGCCTACTAAGACCAACATTTACTTTCATGGTCGCAAGTTTCGATTACTTGGCCGATTTGACACTTTGTGCTATCCTGAGCGAAGCATTATAGTAATCTTTTATTCTGCCTGGAGGACCCCTATGAATATTTCATTTTTAAAGAGGAAATCGACCGTGCGAACTACACGTCAAGTCTTTTCTCTCACCCTAGCCGTCGCGCTTACCGCAAATTCTCTCCTGGCCGGCATGCCAATATTTAATACACCAGTAGCAGAGGCTGCAACAATTGATGTTTGCGACTCTGGGTGTACATATTCAGATATTACAAGTGCCATAGATGCAGCTACCAACGGTGATATTATTACGGTAGGAAGCGATCAGCTTATTACCTCTACTGTCATTGTTAATAAGGAGGTCACTTTAGATGGCCTTGACTCAGCTGCCATCTTAACTAACGGCGCAAACCACGTCTTTGTCACAACGGCAGCAAACGTTGTTATAAAGAACTTCAACTTTATTAAGACTGATAAAACTTCTCAAAATCTTATTAATATACAAGGCACAAATACATCAATCCTCAATAATGATTTTGTAGGCCAGTATGTTCTAGGCGATGGTGAAGTAGCAAGGGCAATAGAAGTAAGCACGACTACCGGAGTGAATATTTCAGATAATACGTTTAATAATCTCCGCCAGCCTGCATACGTTAATGACAACTCTACAGGACAGATAAATAATAATTATGTAAATGAGACCCGGGGTTGGGTCTTGGTCGCGAATACTAACTTCACGTTCAATGGCAATACCTGGGGTACAAATGCCGTTGATATTGCATTTATACCGGGAACTCCAAACAATTATTCATGCATGGTAATGCAAAATATTGCTGCAGCTAATAATAATCCCAACATCGACAATCAATCACCTTATGATCCTTGCCCAGAAATCGTAAATGTAGATGCCTACTATGTAAACAGTAACTATAAAGGCATTGGCGTAGATATTAAGGTAGATAATTTAATCGATGCAACCGGCGTAACCGTAACCGTTGAGCGAGCTAGTGGTGCAAACGTAGTAAAGACCAATAAGGTAACTGGCAGCGTACTTGGCACCCTAAATACAGGCAATATAGCCACAGTAACCGCTCCTATCGTAATTGAAAATGGTACTTATATCGAAGCAAATAGTAGCTCATGGAATCCCGCTCCAGCCATTTGGGACACTACCACCACTCCAACAGCTATCATCGTGACCATCACTCGGGCAGGTGGTCCCGACTTGGTTAAGACGGTTAATGCAGTTGGCGAAACGCTAGCGGTATTCTCAGATACAGTGCCACCATACACCTGCTCGGTCGATTCAACCACCTTCGACCCATTCCAAGTTGCCAATGTAAACGGCCAAGGCGATTGGCAATCAACTGGCTCATTCGACCAATCAGTCGTGAGCAACAACTATGGATTTCCCACCTTTGGTTGTAAATCGTTTAGATTATCCAATGCGGTAACATCCGGATCATTTGGCAATCAAACCTTCTCATACTCAACTGCAAACGAAGCAGGAGAGACTGATGCAGTCAATGCGGGGATGTCGGGTGGAACACGACAGAATCACTTTGAAGCACAATTTGATATCGCTTCCACTCTAGCATCACAACAGCCTGGAATGAGCTTATCAGTTTCACCAGATCGTGGTGACGGTGCTCGTATGAGCTATCTGAGGTTCGATGACCAAGCAGAGGGTATCCATGTGTACTTTGATGATGTAACCTCTACGTCGGATCCAGCTGTTTGGAATGAAGTGGACATTGCCACCCTCGACCGCACAGCACCTCACACCATAAAATTCGTTATCGATTTTGTTGACGGTCCATCAAATGATGTAGTGCAAATTTACATAGATGGCGTTTTAAAGCACACCGGTACCACCTGGGAAAACTACTACCGGTTTGACGACGAATCTAATCCGACCTTAGCCGATGAGAGCCGCACAGTTGACTCACTATTATTCCGAGCTGGCGGCACGGCCGCACCAGCCAACTCTGGCAATGGGTTCTTGTTCGATAATGTTGAGCTGTCGACCAGCTCTATTCTGCCTGACACCGATGGCCCAACTGCACCTACCATTAATGCTCCAGTAAATGAGTCTTATCACTCATCTACTCCGATTAAGGCCATTTGGACAGCAGCTACCGATGACAGTTCAATCACCAATTATCAGGTAGCGTATCGTTACGACGACGGCCACACGTTTGGTGGCAGCACCTGCCCAGTCGGAGAAATTGTGGATGGGCAGGTTATAAGTGGCTGTCGCACGATTGGAAATGTGTTATCCCGAAATCATGTGCCTAATGTCAGCGAGCAAGGTGGGGTAACTATCTGGGTTCGAGCAATTGATGAGTATGGCAATGAGGGCGACTGGAGTGAACCAGTTCATTACTTCTATGATGAAACAGCTCCAACTGTAAGTGGAGTTGTATTAAATGGTCAGAACGTTACTGTTGCACGCACGGTTAATTGTGGTTCGACTGACTTTAATCTAGTAAGTGGAAAAATCGACCTCAATGCAACTATCTCAGACAATATCGATGTGCACAATGCCCGATACAAGATTCGAAAAGTTACAAATGGAGGTTGTACTCAAACCGCAATCTATCAATCAAATACCGTAAACATGCAGGACTCAGGTTCTAACCAATGGATCACGTTGCCAGGAGCTCAGATTGATACAGCAACCGCAGTTGGCCTCGTAGATGGTAATTACACTATCCAAATAACTGCCAAAGATGAAGCTGGAAACATGTCGACAAGCTACGTTGATATCACTGTAGATAATACAGCTCCTGATAAAGTCGAAGGCATCCAGATAGAATTCAACGGACAAAATAGGCAGTGCGCTGGGTTCATCAATGGTCGCACCATCACGGTAAATTGGAACGATAGCAATGAACCAGGCGTAGTCTACGAGTACCACAACAAAGATCGCTCTCTGCTCAATAACCTGACAGAATCAGAATTCACTGGTGATATCCGAGACCAGGATGGATTCTACCAATACAAAGTCCGAGCCATCGACGCAGCTGGCAATGCCGGCGAGTGGTCTGATTGGTGTGGGGTAACACTTGATCGAGAAGCACCCGTGGCTCCAACTTTGACTAGCCCAGACAATGCGGCAGTGGTCAATGGCATGAGCATTAGCCAGTCATGGAGTACAACCGATACAGATATCGATCACTATATCTACGAAAGCTATAATGATGAGCTAGGCCATAACCTGCGTTGGCATGAGACATTCAACTCCACCAGCAAAACAGCCTTTAATGTTAGTGAGTCTACGTACTGGTGGAGAGTCCAAGCAGTAGATAATGCTGGAAACGTTGGACCATGGAGTGCCATGTGGAAGATTACCGTTGACAATACGGTGCCAACTGTTGAGGTAACGACTCATGAGGATGGAGATGTAATTAGTGGATTGGTCACCGTTATCGGCTTGGTTAACGACTCAAATCCTGGACACAACTGGTTCGTCGTAACCGATGAAGATGGCAATCAGGTTGCAGGCATTGGGGTGAACAACGACACTACTCCATCATTCGATTGGAATACCGTATCCGTATCGGATGGGTTGTATATCATCAAGCTCGAGGCTCGTGATGCAGCTGGCAATAAAGATCCAAACGGAACTGGTCTAGTTGACGATAACGGCATTTCAGTTGACTGGACGGTCGTAACGGTAGACAACACCAATCCGGTAGTGACTGTAGACCTTGATGATACTACAATTAATACGGATGACAGCGATAATCCGAGTGTAACTATTTCAGCAACCGATGCAACATCGGGAGTTGATTACGTCCAGTACAAGGTTATGGATGAGAGCGGAGACACCGTCCTGGGTTGGGTGACCATAGACAACAATACACCAACTGAAGTCCCTGGGGTGCTGGGCCTTGCAGATGGCGAATACACTTTAAGAGCTCGGGCATTCGATAGTGCTGGCAATAAAAAGAGTGGAGCCGATATTAGCTTTACTGTTGACAACACCATCCCTGCCCTTACTTTGGCGAGTATAGATAGTAATAGCGATGCTTCACGCACTATTACCGGTACCGGCGAACCTGAGGCCTCAATTATGGTTGAAGTTCATAGCACTCCTCAAACCTGGAACGGCACCATTGCAGGTGATGGTACGTGGAGTCATACCTTTACTGGCCTAGAGGAAGGCAGCCACACTGTCAACGCAACTAGTACTGACGCCGCTGGAAATATTTCAATGCAAAGTAGTACATTTACCGTACTAGCAGCAGTCAATACAAATACCGGTGGCCAAACATTGGGAGCTAAAGACAGCCGAAACACAACGCCAACCCCAACTGAAGCTAAAAAGGCAGGTTCGGTACTTGCCGCTATTACTGAGTTGCCTGGTACAGGCGCAGCCACATCTGCATTTGCCTTTGTCGGAGCATTGACTTTGATGGCTGGTGCAGCCTTAGCTTTGCGTCGACGCAAGACAAGCTAAAGCAACTGAGATCTATGGTTCATTCTGCAACCAATTGTCAAAAATAAAATACCATTACATAACTAGAAACATCCCACTTCAACGGGGTGTTTCTAGTTATCACACGTCGGAATACACGCCCATGAGGGTCTGACCCTGCGGAGGGTCAGACCCTCAACTAAGCATTTTAATTATTGACGTGAATTGCGAACAGGTATACTATTTAGTACTTGAGCTACTTTCTGATTGCTTAAGATTCATCCCGTACGTATGTTACATAATATCGATTTACGCCAAAAAATAATTGTCATGGCCGCCGTAATGAGCGGTCTATTCTTGGTAGCTTTAGATCAAACCATTATAGCCACCGCTCTAACCAAAATAGTAGAGGAGTTTAACAGTTTTACTTCTCTAAGCTGGATTGTTACTGCATACTTACTCACCACCACTATTACCGTGCCAATTGCCGGGAAGTTCTCCGATATGTTTGGCCGAAGATTAATGTTAATTATTGGCGTGTCGGTATTTACCCTAACCTCATTGCTAACCGGATCTTCACAATCAATTGAACAGTTAATTATCTTCCGTGCCCTGCAGGGAATTGGCGGCGGTATTATTACCGCCAACGCGTTCACCATCATTGGTGATTTATTTAGCCCTCGCGAACGAGGCCGATGGCAGGGAATTATTGGAGCCGTCTTTGGCATTAGCTCAATTATAGGGCCACTACTAGGCGGATATTTAACCGATAGCCATACCATTTTGGGTTTGGTCACGAGCTGGCGGTGGAATTTTTGGATAAACGTCCCCATTGGTGCCATAGCTCTATTTATGATTATTCGTTACTGTCCAGCAATTAAACACGAACAAAAACCTAAAATCGACTATCTGGGGGCCTCATTGTTGGCGTTAGCCCTAGCCAGCATCATCTTGGGCGTCGATAACACCGAGCAAATTTTTGCCGACTTTATTGCGGCTGGTGTAAACGCTACAATGCTCAAGGTGGGATTATATTTAATTGCAACCCTCGCCTTAGCCGCCTTTGTCTGGGTAGAAAGCAAAGCCAAAGAACCAATTATTCCGCTACGATTCTTTGCCAACCGCACTTTTAGCGCAGTGATGGCCGTAGCCCTTTTATTTGGCGCCGCATTTCTGGGAGCAATCTTATATCTTACTCAATTCAACCAGCAGGTTTTCGAAGCTACAGCTACCACAGCCGGCTTAATGCTATTGCCAATGGTCGGCGGCCTCGTAATCACCTCCGCTGTAACTGGCCAAATCGTATCCCGCACTGGTAAATATAAATGGTTATTACTGGGTGGACTGGCTCTAGCCACCGTTAGCGTATTTAGTTTATCCACCCTAACCGCAACCAGTCCTTATTTTCAAGAGGCTATTATTATGGCGTTTGTTGGGATTGGCTTAGGCACTGGTATGCCAATTATGAATTTAGCTGTCCAGAACGAGTTTAGCCAGCGCGATTTAGGGGCGGCCACCGCCTCTAGCCAGCTACTCAGAGGATTGGGCTCTACCATTGGGGTGGCAATTTTAGGCAGTGTTATGACGGCTAGCGTTGCAGATAGTCTAAACTTCTTAGAACAAACTCCTTATATTCAAACCTTGCAACAACAACCGCAAGCCAAGCAATTTATTGGCCAAGAGCTTGATGCTAACACCATTCTTAATCTGAACCAACCCGATATTCGCCACAAAATTAACCACCAAGCAACCCAGGCTATCCAAAACAGCGGCTTATCACAACCAGCCCAGGAGCGGGTAGTGCAACAATTTCAAGACTCTCAGGTGCAGTTTTCTAAACAGGTAGCCAACGTGTTCAGTAATAGTTTGCACGACGTATTCTTTATCTCAACCATCCTCATGCTGGGGGCCTTAATTGCGGCTAGCTTTGTCGAAGAAAAACCACTCCGCAACACCATAGACGAAACGCCCGGGGTAGGGTAGGTAATGGGGTGGCCGATAAAAAAGACTCTATCTTTTTAAAAGCAACTTCATCCTCCCTCATCATTCCCACCCTATGCTGAGCAATCTCGAAGTCGATTGGAGATCTGAACTCTAAACCCCGCATATTAAGTGCAAAGCGATTTGTCAGAAGTTAGATGGATGACCTTTAATCGAGGTAAGCCAACCACCATAGTCTAAGATCCTCCCGGAGTTTTATACCAAAATCTGATACCCAAAAAACGTATATACGCACGTATATACGTTGGCCAAATTAACTCAGATAAATGACTAAAGGGTGATATATAGGGTGGGATAGGAAAATAGAAGGCAGAATGCGGAATGCAGAAGACAGGAGACAGGAGACCGAGCTGCAGGATGATTAAATACAAAATTCGAAATTCGAAATGAGAAACAAATCTCAAGCTCGACCCGTCCACCATGCAAGCCAGAACTGGCGTTGCGGGCAGGAATCACAAATACCAACCCAATAACCAATCCCCAATCTCCGATATACGATATACAAATCCCCCTTTCCCCGTCATCGCGCCTGTCCGCCTCTGGCGGAAGCTTCGCCGTGGCGATCTTCTCCACCCCACCAAGACCTGCCCGCCATGCTTTCGCTGGCAAAGCAGGCAGGTTGCCACAGTCGTTACCACTCCTCATTCGAGCCTGATTCTTCAACCATGAGCTTGAGACCGTCGAATGGGCGATGAGGCTCAGGCCTCAGAGCCGAATGGCTTCGCAATGACGCATACTAACCTTCTCTCGTATCCAGCATCCTGACATCCTCCCCGTCATTCTGGGCGATAGAATCTCCTCTACAGTCTAAAGCCACAAATCCTCCTACCCTTACCGCCAGGAAGCACTATTGCCACATCGATGGCAATAGTAGCGAACTACACGCAGGATCTTATTGCTAAGGCAATAAGATCCTATAGTTTGACATCATTCCAGATTAGAAGTATAATCCGCCCACGTAATTAAACCTATAGTTATAAGGTAAAAATGTTTATGGATGCATTGTTAGCTATGCAGCTAGAATCTTTGATGCTGTTTTCGTTGGTTATAGCCGCACTTATATTGCGGGTCATTCTAGTGCAACTCGCCCTTTGCTTATATCGCAAGGCGCTCTATGAGAAACAGCTTAATCGACTCAGCCAACTGTCTTTACCAGCAGCTTATTCGGTTAATGCGAAACCAGAGCACCATAACTTCCCCACCAGGCCAATAGTTATTAGCCCAGCTCAAGCACCTGTTCAACAATTTAAGCCCCAGATTCTTTCCAGATAATTACAAATTTTTGTGCATCAATTTGTTTAATGTCATCGGCTGTTGTAGACAACAAGGATCTCAAAAGGCTAAAGCGATGCTTGCTACTTGCTGAGCCATACCACCAATACAGCCGCTCCCACCACAGCCACTAGCTGGCTAGCAACAATAATAATAGCGTTCTTCAGCGTGTTTTTATGAGAAGCAACTATATATCCCATTAAGGGTATTTGCATTATTAACAGAAATTGAAAAATTCGAGCCACCCATCCACTAGTAGATCGAGTACCACCCTCAGCACCATAGAGCACAACATCTCCTAGCACGAAGACCATAGCTAAAGCCGACATAGCAAATGGCAACCACATTGGAATAGTTTTAAGCAGTCTATCCATGAGACAATTATACATCATTATTGGTATATTATGTATAAACAACTTTAAAACTACGAGTAAGTTGGGTTGTATGTTGATGCGCTTTAGAAGTAGCGCGAGTGGAATTCCCTCGTCGTGCATACCGACAATTTTAAATTCTTCTTTGGTGGGATATAAATTTGAGCGCTTAAGGTATGCACAAAACAGTTCTTTCAAATTCAAAAAAGAAGGGAGCCAACACCTTATTGATGTTGGCTCCGGCAGATCTGCAACTGGAATGAGCAGAGTGGCCCTATTAAGCCTACAGCCGCGCTCCTTCGCGCCTACCCTCTTCAGTGAGCCTGTAGATGCGATTCTTGTGTCCATACCACACAGCCGCGTATTCAGACATCCAGTTAGCCACCTCCTGCTCGTTGAATGCGAGATAACCGTGGTCGACGAGTTCTTGGATACATTCAGGATGCACCACGCGCTTCGCTACGATGTCAAATCGACCGTCCCAATTGAAGGTCGGGCTCGGAATAATATAGAAGGCGCCGTTGCGCTCGCCGATACAAGTTTCCTCACCCCAAGGCTTCAGGTTAAGATAATCAAGCAAGACACGTCCATTGTCCGAAAGCGGGCTCGGCTGACGCACCCAAACAACATGGTTACCCCTGGGAACCTTGCTACCGGCGGCCAAGTGGGCGACGCGCCACTTGCCGTCACTTGAGTCGTACTTGTCGCCCTCACGAATGACGCTACCAGGCGGGAGTTGCACTCCCTCGATAATAGCTCCACTGAAGGGATGAACAAGAGTTTGCATTAGTCGACCCTTTCGTTTGGTTAGGAAATGTGCTACGCAGATAGTAACTTAGCAAAATTAATCCTAAAAATCAAGCAAAAGCAGTAGATCTTTCAAGTTTCTATATTCAAAAAAATCCAAAAAACTTCTTTTGTCTTTATTATTTAACAAAAGCATACATCTTTCGCCAAACGTCTCACACAAATTAGCTGCCCAGCGAAGCAGGGCGAGCAACTCGCCTTTACAAAAACCTTTTATGGTGGAGGGGGAGATTTATGGCCTATTGCCATACTGTCGAGTACGCTTATTATGCAAATCGCTGTTTACATAACGGCTGCCTACGACTTCGAACTCCAAGGAAGCTCTCATTCTCCCCAACATAACCCCCCAGACCAAAGGATCCCCACGTCATCCTGCGCCTCCCGTTCGGCTTGCCGTACTTGTTTCAGGATCTGGCGGAGGGGGAGAGATACTGAATAAAGTATTCACTCATTCTTTTGCTCGTTGGCAAAGAATGGCTCCATACTTTTCCGAACTCTTTATCTGCCAATAAGGAGTTGAATCATGCCCCAATCCAACAAAAAACCTCCACAACCACGAGGGTTATGAAGGTCTTTTGGCGGAGGGGGAGAGATTCGAACTCCCGGTGAGCTTGCACCCACATCTGTTTTCAAGACAGACGCACTAAACCACTATGCGACCCCTCCAGGGTATATTTCTGATGTAATACTTCTATTTTAGCATCCAACTCTACGTTATCGTGCTGCGCCGTGGTTTAGTAAACTAAACCGAATCAACTAATCTGGAAATTACACGGTAATTTCCAAGGCAACCCCTTCATAGGGCATTGTCATTCCGCACTTGATGCGGAATCTTGTCTGGTTATTACATAGAAAGTCACTGACTTGCGCCAGATTCTTCGTTCAGGCTATTGTATTCGCTGCCACAATAACCTTCCCCTAAGAAGCGAACTCCAAATGGAGTTTTCGCTATCCAAATACCAAAGGTTTGTCAATGATTAACATCATGAACAAACCTTTGGTGCACCCGGAGAGACTCGAACTCCCGACCCTCTGTTCCGAAGACAGATGCTCTAATCCACTGAGCTACGGGTGCTAAATACAGGCAGTATTATACCATATCTGAGCTAAAATCCTGAATTCCTAACTCTTTTCCAAGCACAGCGGAGCTCGTGTGTTTAAGCTCAAACTGCATCATCTTCAAAAAACACCTACACTACTTATAAGCCAAGATCGTATCGACCACCACCTTCCAACAAAAGCAGGGCTGTATGCGTATTGTAAACAAGCGATATAATAAAGATATGATAAAAATTAAGCGCATATATGATCGCGCTAACCCAGATGATGGGTATCGTATATTGGTCGATCGACTGTGGCCGCGAGGAGTTTCTAAAGCGGAGGCAGATATTGATTATTGGATTAAAGACATTGCTCCAAGTGAGGAGCTGCGGAAATGGTTTGATCATGACCCAGCAAAATGGGATGCATTCAGTACTCAATACCGGCAAGAACTACAATCCAACACAAAAGCAGTTGAGGAATTGCTCGTACTAATAAACAGCCACGACCAAGTCACTTTGGTATTTGCCGCCAAAGATGAGCAGCACAATAATGCAGTAGTGTTGCAAAAGCTGCTTCAGGAATAAATAGTAGCTACCTAATTAAAGCCGCCGACAAGAATTGAAATCGTGGCACCTAATGGCCTTCCCACTCCACAATTTCACCAAACATGGCCAATGGCCGCACCCACATTTTAACGCTTTCGTTACCATAAATGGGAATATGAACTACTATATATTTCAATACTTCACTGTGTCGAGCCGTACCTAACACCAAATATTTATCACCTTATTACCTTTGTAATGCCGATAGACCCCCTGTTTTAAAATCCTGTATAAATACACACCATATCTACTGTGCTAATTTTAGGCTACTACTCTCGGACCCTAATGGCAGCCAATTAATCTGATAATTTAACTTTCTCATTATGCAGTACTACCAGCCCATCCTTAATTAGCCCTTCCAACGCAACCTCAAACCGATCGTCAACAGCAACGTGCCGGCGAAAATCGTAGATATCCATATCTGCCTGCGTTAACTGTTTGAGAATAACTCCCCGGGCTTCACGCAGACTGCCTTTAAGCGGAGACTGCTTGGTATAATGTTTACTCCGGTTTATATTTTTTACCCCCGACCGTTTTAAATAGAAACCATAATCCATTAACGCCCAGTAAAATTGACGAGGATTATCTTGGTCAATTGTTTTACTCAATATATCAATTATCTGTTTATCCAATATATTAAAATCGTCGGCATAAAAATGGTGAATATATACGGTGCGAATGTTTGTTTCAATAAAAACCGCCGGCTGATTAAATGCATAAGCCAGAATGGCTCCAGCCGTATTTGGGCCAACACCAGGTAAGCTTACTAATTCAGACATAGTTCGCGGAAACTGACCACCAAAGTGATTAGTCACAATCTGTGCCGCTTGTTGCAAGTACTTAGCCCGGCGGTTGTATCCCAGCCCCTGCCAGATGGTTAATACTTCAGAAAGTGGCGCAGTGGCCAGCGATTGAGGAGTGGGGAAGTGGTGGATAAATTGGCGAAATTGGGGTATTACCCGATCCACTTGAGTTTGCTGCAGCATCAGCTCACTCACCAAGATGTAATATGGGCGGGTATCATCCCGCCACGGCATCTCGCGGAATAATTCCTGCCCTTTATTTAGAATCAATAATCGGAATTGTCCATCAGTCATCTTTTTATTATAACCCGATATACTTTAGACTTTAGACGGGATTCTGTCACTTCGTTCCTCTTCGAGTCTGATCCTTCGACCATGAGCTTGAGACCGTCGAATGGGCGATGAGGTTGCTAGAGATCAGAGTCGAATGACAGAAGGACGGGAAGGATGTCTGGTGTCTTTGGTCTGGCGTCTACGTCATTGCGAAGGAGCGGTAACGACTGCGGCAACCTGCCTGCTTTGCCAGCGAAAGCATAGCGGGCAGGTCTAGGTGGGATAGAGAAGATTGCTTCATTTTATTCGCAATGACAAGGAAGGGATTCGCATATCGTATTTCGTATTTCAATCGTCCAGCAGCCCAGCAGTTCTACCGCCGACCTTCTACCTCAGACCGCCTACATCCCGTATTCCGTCTTGAGTCTTGTTTAGGATGTATAATTTTGGTTCTTATATCTTAAACTATGTGATTCCCGATTCAATCCGACTGGCGCCCACGGTCAAAGACGGGTCGGGAATGACGAGGGAAGGAAGGCTTCGCGTTTCTAAACGCTCCACGCTACACTACCCACTACTTATAGCCCTTTTAAGGCCCGCAATGCCTGCAACTCCACCGGAGTCGGCCAAGGATTAAAGGCACAACCACGCAAATTAATAGATTGTTGCTGCATTAGTGGGGCCGGCTGACCCGGGCCTTGGCACACCCATTGGTTATCATAAAATCCTAACCAGTGCCCAACCTCATGATTAATTACCATCGACTGGTAATTATCCAACGATCCACCAGCTTGATTCCAAGAATCCGAAGCTCCATTCCAACGGTCAGCATTAATAATGACGTTGGAACCAACCCGACAACTATAATAAACCGTGCAAACCGAACTGTACGACGGCAGCGTAGAGGCTGCGGCCAATACTAAGGTAAAATTACAACCATTTTGTACATGAACAAACTTAATTTGACCATTTAACCCCCAACCACGTGCATCGGCTAGTGTGGAGGCGATCTTCTGTGAGAAATGCTGCAGCATGGCATCACTAACCGAATTTGTCTGGACACAATAGTAGTAAGTCAAGGCGCTAAACGTAAACTTGCGAACATACTCAATACTGGGCTCAACCGTTTCTACTTTTAATTGATAATCCAAATTTTGTGCTTTACTCATGGCCTGCAGAATTGCCTGAGTAACGTCATTCCGATTAAGACTCCGGCCTGGCTGCCCTGGCTGACGTCCAGACTCAACTCCGTCCAGAGTAGTAATCACCTCGTTTTTGGTTGCTACATCTATATCGCTAGCAATTTGTTCAATATATTTAGCTACCGCCGGTTCCAAAACCGTGACTGCCAATTGGTCATTCAGCTTCAACCACGATCCAATTTCGGTGCGAGAGGGGGTAAAATGCTTATCTTCATAGCTGAGGGTTATGTGGGTACCTAGTCTGCGGTTAGCTTGCTCCAACGCTGGTCGCAAGTCCATTGTTGCCACCTCAACCGCGACGGTTTTGACTGGGATAGTAATCGGCTTATCCGATAATTGCCCCAATCCAAACTTAACCGCCGTTGCTACCGATGACCGATCAAATTGAATCCCTGGCTTGTGGTCAGAAATTTTAGCGCTGCCTTCCCTTATTTCCAAGGTGGCGTCTTGTGGTTTGGTAGAGTGCTCCTGTAATAACTGGGCCAACTTTTTATCGAAAGCCGCTTGGTCGAGCTGGTATTCAAGAGTAGTCGAAGTCGATGAATCACCTGGCAGCAAGGCCAACAGAGGAATAACCGGCTTGGGCTGACGGTTAAGATTGGTAATAGTTTGGCTAATATTATAGGTAGCGCCAAGCTCTTTCGTGGGGATCTTTACAATTTCATCGTCAAAATCCATGACTAAGGGCTGCCGGTCAACACGATCAACCAACACCTGGTGAGCTCTCGATTCCGACATACCCGCTACTTTAACGTCACCAATGAAAGTCTTGGGGTAATAATGATCTTGGTAATACCAAGCCATAGCTAAATTGGCAAGCACTACCACCCCAATCATCCCAACCGAGATGATTATAAGTATCCGAACCGAAGGACGATGCTTTAAAATCTGGTTAAGTTTAATCTGAATTGTAGACAATATCTGTTGCAACTGCATGCCTATATAGCATAGCCTAATTAGAGATTTTTGTCAGGAGATAGTCAGGTGTCAAAGCCAAAATCGCGACGCCTAAACAAACTCAACCAGACTCAATAGCTCAACCAATATCCCGACGGGTGTAGCCAAGGGCCGCCAAAATGGCACCCAACACAAAAACGATAAGTAAGTAGATAACCAGACCTTTATCTAGGTCTCCGGTTAGTAGAGCTTCGGTGTCATAATAATGGTAGGGCATAAGCTTAGCCGGAATCTCAAGCCAATCAACAAACCCCGCCAGTGAGTTAATAATATAGCTGCCAAAGCCAATGGCCATAGCAATAATTGTGGCAAACTTTCGAGTTGTTTGGCTAAACGCCATCAAGGCAAAGCTAATCACCCCAAACGACATCGAAAATAAGAACGCGAACACATGAGCTAAGAGTAGATGGTTATAATCTATCGATAAATCAGCAATGGCAACGGCAACAACCGCAACCACAAAAGTGACAACGCATACACCCATAATAATCATCGTAGCAGTAAAGGCTTTAGCCAGCAGCAGTTGAAGACGACTCATGGGTCGAGCCAAGGTTAATTCGACAGTAGTGTCATTTTCATCTCGGCCAACCAGCCCTGAAACCAGGGTGGCAACCATAATTATCAGCAGAATCGGCAAAAGCATGTAATAAATTTGGGAACTGAGAAAACCTACCGGCGAAAAGAAATCGGTACCACCAAAAAATGTGCCAGCCGAATCAGTTAACCCTTGCAATGCTTGGCTAAGCTCATTAATGTCATGGTCAATAGCTAAATACGATAAAACGGTAACACCAATTAATATCGAAATACCAACGGCCCACCACCAGGTAAATAATTGTCGACGAGCCAGCTCCCAAAGTATAACGACTTTCATGGTTGCGTCTCCGGATCACTCTGATAAAAACTCATAAACTCATCTTCTAACTCGCGTTGTTGCATCGTAAACGAAGCAATCGGCACTTTAGCTAAAACAGCCAGGGCAGACTGGATTGTGTCGGTTGGTTCAACCGTCAATGAACGATCTTGGATGTGTGATACGTTAAGGGCAGAGTTGGTTTTAAGCTTAGCCACATCTGTAGCTTTATCTAAAGTTATCTTCCAGCGAGGGCGACGATCAGCCATCATTTGGGCAATTGAACCTTCGTACACCAACTTACCTTGACGAATAATCCCAATTTGGTTGCATATTCGCTCCACTTCATCAAAGCTGTGACTACTCAAAAAAATGGCAGCCCCACCCTGCCGAGCCTCGGCCACCGTTTTATAAAACTGCTCCTGCATTAACGGGTCAAGGCCACTAGTTGGTTCATCCAGAATGAGTACCTTGGGCTGGTGCATAAAAGCCTGAATTAAGCCAATTTTCTGGCGATTACCCTTAGACAGCTGGTCGGTCCGCTTATCGAGTTGGGCCTCAAATCGTTGAGATAACTGGTCTAAATATGTAAAATCAACTCCGCCGCTTAATTGTCCCAAATAATGAAGCAACTGGTGCCCAGTAACTCGTTTAGGCAGCACAACATCGCCAGGTAAATACCCAACCTGTCGACGCAACGACGCACCGTGCCGGTTGGCATTCTGACCCAATATTTCAATTTGACCCGAACTCGGACGGATAAAATCCATAACTGTCCGAATAGTAGTCGACTTGCCAGCCCCATTAGCCCCTAAAAAGCCATAGACCTCACCTGTTTTAATCTGAAGAGAGATATCATCAACAGCCGGAGTTTTGGCTCGACCATAATACTTACTCAAATGAGAAATCTTAATTCCTACTTCTACCATACAACTAAGTATAGCACCATTAGTGCTTGGATGATGCGGTATAAGTCCTAGCACACTTAACAGGCTCAGACCTACAGATATACACAAAAATCCCCAGATCAAAGCGACCTGAGGATTTTGGTACACCCGATAGGATTCGAACCTACGACCTTCAGTTCCGGAAACTGACGCTCTATCCAACTGAGCTACGGGTGCATGGATATTGGTTTGTGGTCACGTTTGCATGTTTATGTGCTATTCAAATTGTACCGGATAGAGCGTCAGGACGCTGAATTACTTTCTGTTTCGGCTTGGCCGTTGCAACCGAGCTACGGGTGCGTGATTAGTATTTGGTTTATAGTATTTAGTTTTTAGTTGACAACGTAAATATAATATTTAATTTATGCTGTCATCCTGAACTTGATTCAGGATCTAGCCCCTACATTAAATCAGATCTGGATTTATTCCCGCCGTTTTAGCCGCCATAAGTCCTGACTTAGATAGAGCGTCAAATGACGCTGCATTGTTATCTTGTCGGCTTGGCCGTTGCAACTGAGCTACGATTACAAGGGGCAAGTTTATGGTTTGTAGATGCTGACAGGGCTTGATTCAGGATCTAGCATAATTAATGTCTGGGGAGCATTATACAACCTTTATCCAAATTGATCTGTGATTGGAGGGGTTTTGTAGATGTATTAGGTGTCCACCCGATAATAACTTTGCCGTCATGGGTCATATCGTTTAAGAGTATTGCAGGGATGTGTTATTATATGCCAGTTAAAAGTCCTTGATCTACGTACCTGCCAGCTTGCTGGCGTCGCGAGCATGGGCCGGTAGCTCAATGGTAGAGCAGTGCCCTCTTAAGGCATTGGTTGGGGGTTCGACTCCCTCCCGGCTCACCAAAAGGTCTTTTGGTTCCGCAGAAGTTGGAATTAGGTTGAATGGAAAGCCAATTTCTGCGGTTCCAATAGCACCATCTTGGTAAACAATCCCCTTTGGAAATATCATCTCTTGAAACCTTTGTTGGTACTCAAAAGGCACCTCCGCCCATAATGTCGCCACATTATTAACCAGAGTTTCGGCCAAGTTAATGTAGTATGTGGCATCATTGGCGGTTTCTTTATAGTCGGAACGCTCGGTTTCCTTGGCAATAAGCTCTATATCCAATTTATCCATTCGCCTTTTGTAGTCTTCATTTTTAATCACGCCTAATACAGCTCTATCAATCAGCTTATCCTTAAGTTCTTGAAGTTGCCGTATATCCGCGTCAATACTTTTAAGGACAGCCGAGCTATCTGCGTGTTTGTCCCTCCAAGCATCTTTGAGCACCTCAATAAACAAATCATTCATTCGCTTGTTGGCTTGGATGTTTTTTAGATTTGTATAAAAAGCGTTTTCCACCTCTTCTTTTCTCTGATTGGGGCTTCGGCAAGTAGTGCAGTGATAGTAGGGATACGATTTAGAGCGACCTTTTGGGCTACTACCTGTCATATTTTTGCCGCATTTAGGGCAACGCATAATATTCTTTAATGGAAACTTTGGGTTCATTCTTATACGCTTATCATTTGGCTTTTTACCACGCTCTAAGCGGTGCTGCACACGGTAAAACAGCTCCTTAGGAATAATTGGTTGGTGTTGAGCCTCTTCTACCACAAACCCCCAAGTGTCACTACAATCAATTACTCCAATATAAACTTTGTTTCTAAGCATTTTAGAGATATCCTGTGGCAACAGCTTTCGCCCTTTACGGCTCCTTAGGCCCATGGCATTTAGCTTTAAAGTAATTTGCTTAACGGTAAATGGAGTGTCAGCAAAGTACTCAAATCCGGCTTTTATAAGTTCAGCCTGCTCTGGTACTGGCACAATCTCCCCATCACGGTTGGCATAGCCAAACGGTGCAGGCCATGCCCAGTATCCATCCCTAACCTTTTCCATCATTCCTGATTTCGCCCGTTGCCCTCTCACTTCGTTATCAAACTGGGCAACGGCGGCCATCATATTCTCCATAAATTTTCCACCGGGGCTATCGTCTACAGCTTCTGTAGCAGACCTTAATAGGATTTGTTTGCTAATGAGTTGAGCTCTAATGGCAGTGTGGTCGTTAACATTCCTTGCTAATCGGTCAAATTTATAAACTAATACGACATCAACTAGGTCTTTTTTATTACTGCAAAAGTTAAGAAGCTCAATTAATTTTGACCTATTAGCAGTCTTGGCGCTTTCGCCCTCTTCTATAAAGACAGCAACCACTTTCCAACCTTGTTTTTCGCAGTATTCACGACAAGTCTTTTCTTGGTTGACCAAACTGTAGTTGTTAACTTGTTCATCTGTTGAAACTCTGGTGTAAATGATACAATTCATGCGTAAATCCTTTCATTGATTGTTGGTTATCGTCCTGTAAGATGCAATAACCAGTGATTATTTGTTGGAACCAGCTTTATTCTCAGCAGAAAGCACAATCTCTGCCAGAGCGTAAAGCTGGTTTAGCATTTGTTGGATGTCATCATCAGACAAATCAACCACCTCCTTTCCCAATATTCGTCTGGCTTGCTTCACGGTAATCATAATTATTACAGCCACCCTAAAGAGGTGACTGTTCCATAATTCTAATTTTTAAGTTTTTATAACGCTCCAAAAACTCTTGTGGGGGCAATAAAACCGCATAATTCCGATAATCGGCAACCATTGCGACTAACTTATCTGTCCGCTCAAAGCAAAATTCAACCCGCGTAGGGTTGGATTGGTCAATTTCAATTATTTTGTGTTTAGTAGACAGGACAGTGGCGAGTGCCAAGTCATTTGTATAAAAATAATGGGATATATTTAAGTCATTCATTGTTTATCATCCGTATATTGATATGGATAATAAACAGAAAAATTACTCTCAACGAGAGTACAGCTGGGAACTAACTATATGTTCGGTATTTAAGAGGTTATTAGCTTCTCGTATCTTTTGATGCTCAGCCGAATGGCATCTCGCTCAGTCGGCCTATGACTTTGCGGCAATGATTCTAGTATTTTCTTGTAAGAGTTACCACCCTTATGCAACCAGTACCAATGTCTGTCTCGCCTTATATTGCCTCGCACATCATACGGTTTGTATTCTATGGGTGATAGCTCAGCTAATTTCTGCGGCAATTCTTTTTTCACTTTAGCAACTACCTCGCCAACACTTGCAGCCTTGCCTACATCAATTATTAGCTTTTCATCGTTACCCCAAAATTTAAGACCGTCCTCTTCTGTAATAATGTGGATACTAACATTGTCTCTAGTCACCTCATCGGTTATTTTCCCAGTCAAAATTGCCGTAATTAAAGCTGATTCATATAAATTGCCAATTTTGCATTTGTCATATACATACCGCAGACAGGCATCTATAAGATTTTTAGCTTTTATGCCAGCTAGCTCAGTGGGGATATTAGCTTGAGGAAAAGGGATGTGAAGCTGCTCAGAGTAGTAAAGCACGGCTTCGTCTACGGAAAGTGTGCCATCTACTTTTAAAATACTGCGCACAATACGAAGGCATTCTAAGAATGTTTGACTATCTACAATCTTAGCAATTTCTTGGTATTTAATGTTGTCACTAATTGCATCTATATCAATACGAGTATCATCGTTCATATAATTGTATAATTACCTTAATGAATACTACAGGTAGCCCGACTTTGCAAACGGATACGACAAAACTGCACCTTTCTGCACCTATGTGGCATGCAATACTCATGCGCAATGAAGGTAGAACCTACCAGGCTATTACTGTAAGCTTGGAGCAGCAATTTGAACGCACTTACTCACTTAGCACCGTAAAGCATTGGTTTGCAGCCGGTGGGAGCCTTGAACCACATCTGCAGGCTTTAGAAGATGAGCTGGCTAATGAGGCAATAAGGCAAGCCGTTTTGATGGCCAAAAAAGTAAGTTTGAGGGCAGTAGAGGTTCTGGGTGAAATTATGGAGCAGGGCAAGAACCCCTATCACAGAATTGCAGCTGCGAAGGCTATATTAGAAATAACGATGCCCGCCCAACGGCGGAATGGATGCAATAGGCGATTTAGCAGTTATAGTAGGAACGAAGTCCCAGAAGAAATCTTATACGCTCGTTAGAATAATTCCCGCAGGTCAACCTTTAACGCTTTGGCTATCTTTTCCAGCACTTCAAGTGATGGCGCGGCGCGGCCTTGTTCTATATATCCCATGTAAGCTCGGCTAATGCCAATCATTCCTGCCAACTCTTCTTGAGTTAAATCTTGTTTGAGGCGTCTTTTCTGTATTTTGTGTCCCAAGTTCTTCGGTAAAGCAGCATTTTTTCTCATTACCCCAGAGTATTTAAGAAGGGTTTATAACTCCACTAACTGACAGTTAGCATATAACAGGGATAAAAGTATTGACTTTATGCTAACTATGAGTTAGCATCTGCGCATGGCTGTTTTCTTTAGTTATTTGGGCTCTTTTGCCCTCATAGTGCTTATAGTTGGTCTATTCAAGCCTGAATGGTTTAAGCGCCTAAAATTGCAAAATAAAAAACAAATTGCACTGGCATTTGGTGGCGCTGCTATATTATTTGGGCTTGTATCGTACTCAATTGACCCGAATGCCACTAAAACGGCATCCTCTAGCGAGAATGTGACTGCCAGCAGCCCCACTCCCACCCCCACGCCAGCACCTACTCCTGCACCACATGAGATTGTGGTAACCAGCCTAATTATTAAAAAAGTTGATGGTAAGTACCGTTACTTCTTTGATGTGCGCAATAAAGATACTAAGGACTTTAGCGGTGAAGTTGAAGTTACTGTGTTAAACGATGATAATAATCCATTAAGTAGCGTGACTTATAACACTCAGCATAGAAATATTGAGCCTGAGTTTGGCGGCTCATTTTATATTGAGGCCCACACTGGCCCCAAATCTGTCCACGGTGAGGTAGGTGTCTCAAAATATAAGTTCACTGCCAAAATTGACGGCAAAACAGTTAAATCGGGTGAAGGTACAATCTCTGATAAATACGAAGACCTGGGCTTCTAAACATTAATTGGTTTGAGTAGCTCAGCTGAATTGTTGCTAATCTTTCCAATCTCAACTGATATTGGGAATGCTTCCATCTCATTTTCTGGCCTTGATTTAAGCAGTCCATGCAATACAGTTGGCTCAGTTATTTCATTACTCAGCCAGGCGTCTTCATTGTTTTTATACAAAATAACTGCTTCTCGGTCGTGAAAGCGTTCAACTAACTTATTTGGAGATGCAGTAACAATGGTATAGGTGTAATGTTCCTCACCATCTGGCGCAGTCCAAATATCGTACAGACCAGCAAACCCATACAACTCACCATCCTTTAGTTGCAATAGATATGGCTGTTTTTCTTTGCCTTCTTTTAACCACTCTATGTAGCCATTAGCGGGAACAATTCCACGGCGGTGCTTGAATGGTCCACGGTACATTGGCTTGTCTTCTAAGCCCTCTGAGCGGGCGTTAATGGTGCTGAACTTAGTGGTAGGCGTCTTGGACCATGAAGGCACCAGGCCCCACTTCATACGCTTTACCACTCGTTCGCCATCTTCTTCAATGACTACGGGCATATCCTGTGTTGGAGCTACATTGTAGTTTGGCTTCAAATCGTCAATGGTATTTATTGTTTGAAAACGCTTCTGCAATTTGTCTGTTTCAACTAAAGTGTATCGTCCGCACATTATTTAGGCTCCTTAATAAAATCCAGTAGTTCAATTCCTAAATTGGTTGCTACCGGCTCTCCATATTTGACCATCCCATCTTTTGTGTTCGTATAACACATTAACTCCGCAAATTGAGTGTTAGGGTCAGAATTCATTCCGCCACTTAACATTGTATACTCCTTAATTAGCCCATCATTAATTAAATCCTTCAAATACTTCATTTCTAGCTCATCATTAATTGAGGTATTTCCAATAACTTTAGTCAATTCAACCTTGGGTTTTGCAGAATATGTTTGATTGCCGTTACCAGCCTGATTTTGCTCCCAGCTCCACGAGTTTGAATTAGCATTTAGTTCAAGCATCCTGATGTGCTCTGGGGTATACCTATCTAATAATGGCCAAAACAACATTTGTGTATCGCTATAATTGCCCATCCCTACAGCAATAACGCCGTTCTTTAACTGATTTAGCTTCTCAATTCTATGATTTCTAGCGGCAATATTAGTAGCCTGCATGACCGCAGCAGTAAATGCGTGGTTATTTTCCAATTCCTCAAGAGTTATAGCATTTTGTAATAGGTACTCAATTACTTCTGTTAGTCTCTCTGCCCATTTTTCTCGGCTAATTGAAAGCGGTAAGTTAAACCACACCTTAAATGCTTCGCCAAGCAACACACCTGATGTTGCATCGCCAATCGCCATTGTGGCTATGCTTGCAAGTATTGTCTTTGCAGTTTCTAGTGTCATTTCCGCACCGATAGATTGTGTCGGGTATCGCCCAATGGACTTTGGTTTGTTCATTAATCTAAATCATCTCCATTAAATACATATTGCTCCATCTCTTTACCGCCGCCAAAAGGTATTCTATTAAGCACTAGTTCCTTGCCTTTTAACATTCTGGCTGGGTGAATTGTGTTTCTACCCCAGTCATGCTCTATTTTATCAATTGCCTGATACAGGCTAGCTTTACGCAGGGGGGCGTCAAGGAAATCTAGTTGTAGTTGGGCGCTATTGCAAAGGTCGTACACTACCACATCCACATTTGTTACATACTCCCGTGGCATCTGCCAAAACAGCCGCTCTAAAATAGCAAAGATATCCGTACCAGAGTACAGTGGTATATGTGAACGGGTGTGATTGTAAGCATGCTCTCCATTGCGATACCTAAAACCAAGCCCAACACCGTAGCAATGGAAACCTGAAAATCGCATCCTGCTAGTTGCCTTCCAGATAAGGGTGGTCATAACAGGGAAGATGTCATCTTTATTGATAATTGGCATTTTTAAAGCGTGGGTGTTGCCAAAGCTTTTGCGTGCAAACTCTACCTCATCCACCTCCCACCCTCGCAGTCTGGCATACCAATCGTCACCAACTACACTCTTAAAGCCTAAATGCATCTCTTTTAGTGAGCTGGCAAACATATCCACTACTGTATAAATGCCAGCTGTCGCCATTCTTGTTTTGTAACCAATGTTGATACCCGGTAAGTCCTCAACCTCTAGTTGAGCATATACGCCCCAGTAATTATTAATATCTATAACATCTAGGCCGTCTGGCTTATGTAGTCCAGCTGCCAGCTTAGCCAAGCAGCGGTTTGTGGAAACACCAATTGAGACTGTCAGGTAGTCACCTATCTCAGACTTAATGCGTCGCTTGATTTCATTGGCGACATTCAAGATGCCTAGTTTTAGTGCCTGCGTGCCAGCTAAATCTAATACAAACTCGTCAACCGACTTCGGGTACACACTTGGTGAGTAATCGCTTAACAGCTTTTTAAGGCGGATATGAACATACCTATATTTATTGGGGTCTGGGGCAAGGATGATAATACCTGGACATAGTTTTTGACATTCGTGCACTCGCATACCTGTTTTACAACCAAATCTTTTTGCTTCAATTGAAGGAGCAAGCACGCAGCCGTTTGGAGTTGTATATGCAGCAACCCCAATCGGCCTACGCCTTAATTCAGGGTGAGCCTGTTGTTCAACAGTTGCAAAACAGGAGTTGAGGTCAATGTGGAGTATCGTGGGTGGGGCAGGGTTAAAGTAGTCATTCAGTCTGTCCATCGCTGACAGCCTCCAATCTCCAAGTATTTAATAGCGTATCGTGCTCAAGCCTCATCCACATGCCTCCTTCGGCCACAAGCTCATACACATGGACAAGCACCTTACCCTTCTTCAAGTAATGCTTAAACCCGAACTCAGACATGCGCCACTTTTTATTGCGCCATTTTACGAAACACGGCCATGTCTGGTTCTTATTTTTTGAATAAATCATGACCACCTCCACCTGGTCACCAATAGTCTCTATCATACAAATACCCATATATAACCCGAATATACATCTGATTATCTATCCAACATGCTCATTTGGTCAATAGAGGCATCTACTGGCTAATGGTTTAGCAAAATCCTTTTAATTGCTTCATAGTTACAATCTGAGGCTATCTGTTCTATATTTGCTTTAAAGCTGTAAAATGGCAAATATATGAGAATGATTATCTAATGAGTAGTAATGTCCTCGTTGACTATAAGATTAATAGCCTGAACCGCGAGAATGGCGCAGCAGTATTTGAAGTTATTGCCACAAGTCTTGCCGAAAAAGAAATCTGCTCAAACATTGTTCCTGCTACGGGGCCTATGGGTGGCGGGGACCTTGGGATAGATGCCAAATCCCACAGTAGCTATGTTTTTGATACCTCTGAGTTGTTTAGAATTTATCGCGCAGAAGATAAGCGGACTAATAAGAAGCTGATTTTTGCCTATTCTATCCAAGAAGACTGGAAGACCAAGGTTGATAAAGATGTGGAAAAGATTGTTATAAAAAACGAATTGCAGCCTGATGAAATATTTTTTATTACCAATCGTTCAATCAAAACCAAAGACCGCGAGTTGGAAACTAAAGCCCTGTTTGAGAAATATAAAGTAAAAGTTGAAATCTTGGATGGAGAATGGGTTTGTAATCACCTAAGTGGTAAACATTACCGATTGGCAGTTCAACACTTAGGCCTAGACCAAGAGCAGGACCCTGAGATAAAAGAGCTATTAACGAGGATATATTCATTCGTAGATGGGGGAATGCCCTCAGAAGAGGCAGTAAAGGTTAAAGAGCTGCTTGAAAGGGCTTCCTATCGCTCAACCTATCAAGGGAAAATGCAGCTGCGTGTATTGGACTTAAAACAAGCAGCTGATAAGCAGGCTAAGTACAGCAAGACAATTGAAGGCTCTCTTAGTAGCTACGAGGAAGCAATTAGTGAGGCTGATAATGTTGATGATTACTATTTAATCGCCGATACATATTATAACTATTTCATGGCTTTACAAAAGCTGCACCGCTATTCGGAAATTTCAAATAGCATGCAAGCTTATAGGCAGTACATTTTTAGCAAGGGGCTGGTTACTCGCTACAAGGCAGTGCTCGGTTGGTTTATGTACTTAATGCCCCATGTTGATACAATTAACGGTGTAACGAAAGAAGAATTTTTAAAAGAAACTCAAAAGCAACTGGCTGAGCTGAAACCCCAAAATAAGCCAAAGCATATAGTTGCATCTTATGATGAAGCAGTTCTAGTTTGCCGGACAGCAATGTTTGTTTGCGGGATGACAAAGGACAGCCCTGTTCAAATGCTGCTATCTCATCTAAAGAAGCATAGGAAGGTAAGGCTGTACCCGATAACTAAGTTGAGTAATTCAGTCACTGCAATGTCAAGGATGTTTGAAGGTACAGAAGATTACGAGACTTTATACAATTTAATGGAGGAAATCATACTGGAAAGGGACGAAGAGGCCAATGCGGCCCAGCTTAGAAAGGATAGAGCCGCTGTCTTATTTGAAGCTGGTCGTTATCCCGATGTAATTTTCCATCTTTCAATCGTAAAACTTAAATGGTATAGCAGTGAAACAATTAGAGGCAGTCTGCTTTCTAGCTATCTTCTCTATTGCTGTTATAACAAACTTGGACTTCATTTTGCAGCAATAGAAGAATTGTTGACTATTTTGCATATTTCAACGCATGACCAAGAAATGCTAGATGAACATAAAGACCTTTTTGTTAAAAGTCTTGGTCATATAAGTTCAAGCTATACATTGGCTGGACTACCGGGGTCCGCTGCAATTTGGGGTGTTACAGCTCTATCAGCAAAGGTAGCCTACGATATTGAACCTGGTCCGCAAGGGCACTCATTTACAACTCAATTTGAACATTGTTTACTTTCAAGCTTATCTGTTATCAGATTGTCTATGCCACGGTTTCATGCAAGGATACTTGAAATTGTTAAACCACTGCCGCTGCCAGCAATAGAAATGTATAAACAATGCTTATATCAATCTGATGAAGAGTTCAGCGAAGGCTGGGAGGGCGATGAGGAGGCCTACAAAGGTGCATTAGATTTTCGGGCTCAACTGCTTAATAACACCTTTGAAGCTCCTCAGATTGAAGGTGCTCAAGCGCCAATAGACGAAATGCTGCCAAAGCGAATTTATCGGTTTAGCTACCATGAGTTCAATATTACAATCGTTACAAATTTGAGTTACGAAGGAAAAATGGTGGGGGAATATATAGCAGCATTTATTCAGCGTGTATTGGTTGAGATTAAGCGACAAAGCGATTTCACTTGGATTGAAAATGACATTGAGATTACCATAGATTTTTCCTCAACAGTTGAGCGTTTTGCCATAATTGAAAGCGACAACAATGACCTGCTAGATTTGATTGTTAGAATTAACCCGGCTGTTTTGGATGAATTTGAGAATGAACCTTACAACATTTACATTGAACTAGAGCGTAATCTAATAATTAGCATTTTAATGCTTGCCACAATTGATAAAACTAAAGATGTAGAGAAGTATGTTAAATCGCTCGGAGATAGCGGATTTCTCTCCCATCTTTTTGGGAGGTTGCAATTTGGTATTCCATTCACTACCTTCTTCCGCCGAGAAGATTACGAACAAATAACTAAGGATGGCTCATGAGCTACAAGGATTTAAGCAAACAAGAGGCGCGACAGCTCGCCACAAACCGATACGAGAGAATGAAGGGAAAATTTCCATTCAGTGTGGCTAAGCTAGAGACTTGTGAAGACTTCATCAGCACCTTCAAAGGATTGAAGGCCAAGAACTACCCAGACTGGCTAATTTACATGTGTGTATGTAATGAAATTGTTAGCCATAGATTAAACTATGACCCAAAGCATCGTGACATTCAGATTGAACAATGGTCGGGCGTGATGCGTAAAGCTTATGATGAAGGCGAGGCAGAGGATGACATGGAGGTCCCATGTAGTTTGTTCACGGACGAACAGATGGAGCAGGCTATAGACAGAGCTATCTCCTCATTTCTAATGCAGCAAGGCTATGAGATAAGAAGAAGGACGCCAAATTTAAAAAAGCTGCGCCAACTTGCAATTTCAAAGTACAATTATTTTGGAGTAGATGCCCCACACGATAAAATGTTCAGTTTTGAATGAGTTGATATAAAAGCATCTTTCCGAGGTTTAATTATTTTACCGTCTCTCTGATTGGTTCATATCCTTACTGGTAGTTATGTGATTACAGATAGATTAGGTGTTTGATTTGCTGCTTTAATTAGCTTGTCCCAGTCGCCCAGACTGAGGATGAACTGGTTCCAATGCGCCGAAAGTCGGCTCACCAAAAGTTCTTTTTTGGTCGCAGAAGTAGAAATTAAGTTGAAGGGAAGGCCAATTTCGGCAGTTCCAACATTTTCATCGGCATACACGAAGCCCTTGGGGAATATAAGCTTTTGAAACTCAAGCTTATATTCCACAGGGGCTTCTTGCCATAGGTTTAGTACGTTATTCAAAAGTGTTTCAGACAATGACTTGCAATAATCGAGTGAAACTTGGGAATCACGCGCATCCGATCGTTCCAACTCTTTCACGGCTAGTGAATCGTCAATCTTGCTGATTACGCGCTTATAATCTAAGTCACTTAAAATCCCATCCGCTAATTTATCTAATAACTTATCTTTTTTGAGTTCAAGCGCTTTTATTTCACCATTTATATGCTTTAAGCTTGCTCGATTATCCTTCTGATTCTCCTTCCACACATCAGCTATCGATTCAACAAGTAGACGATTCAATCTTCTTTTGAGTTGAATTGTCTTGAGTGACCTTGCAAATGCATCTTCAATTTCTGCTTTTTTAATACTTGGAGCTCTGCATTTTTTACAATGATAATAAGCATAATACTGAGAGTGACCTTTAGACTTACTACCTGTAAGCCTGCCCCCACATTCCGGACAGCAGGCTACGTTTTTTAGAACAAAGTCTGGATTTACTAAACTTCTTACAGGAGTATTATTCGAATGCCTTTGCTTAACTCCTTGCACCTTTAGGAACATCTCTTTCGATACAATAGCCTGGTGTGCTCCTTCAGTTTCAAATCCCCACTTCTTTCTCACATCAATCACTCCCATGTAAACCTTATTTGAGAGCATTTTTGATATATCTTGAGGTAGTAATTTTCGGCCACTTCGACTTCGCAACCCGCGTGCATTTAATTTTTTTGCAATTTGAGAGTTCGTAAATATTCCTTCTGCATATAGTTCAAAACCCAAGGTGATTAGCGGTGCACGAGTTTCATCCGGAACTATCATGTTATTTTCGTTGATGTATCCGAATGGGGCAGGCCACGCCCACAATCCCTGCTTAACCCTCTCCTTCATTCCAGCTTGCGCGCGTTGACCTCTAACTTCATTGTCAAACTGAGCCACGGCCGCAAACACATTTTCCATCAGCTTGCCACCGGGAGATTCATCAATATTCTCACTGACCGAGCGAAGCACAATATCATATTTTAATAGTTGTGCGCGTATCGCAGTATGGTCAGTTGTATTTCGGGCAATACGATCGAGCTTGTGTACCAACAAAATATCCACCTTGCCCTTATTGTTTGAGCAATAAGCCAGCATCTCAGCCAATTTAGTCCTGTTTACAGTTTTGGCACTTTCACCCTGCTCTTCAAAAATCGTATCGACCGTCCATCCATTTTTATGGCAAAATTCTTCACAAGCCTTTTGCTGGCTAGTCAAACTATAGCCTTTAACTTGCTCTTCAGTTGAAACACGGGTGTAGATAATTACATTCATTTTAGCTTTCCTTCCTACTATTGTAGTTATATGTATCCACTAATCAATAACCAGATATTATTCGTTGGAACTGTTTTTATTAGCAACGGCATAGATTACCGTAGCCAAAGCATAGACCTGCTTCATGATTTCCTGCACGTCCTCGTCAGTCATGTGCTCCACCTCCTTTCCCAATATTCTTTTTGCCTTCTTAATCGAAATCATGACCCAACTATAAAGTTGTGCCGTGTGAGAAGTAAAAATAAATTTGTGAGGTTTACTTCAGTAAAAGTAGATGTCGCTGTGTGTAGTTGTGAGAATTTGAGGGGCGGTTATGCAATATTATTGTTAGAAGAGAAAATGACTTACTAGCGATGCCGTTCAAGTCTATACATTGCATTTTTAAACTTTGTTTTTTGCTGATTTTCTATGTGGAACTCAGTGCCCTTAAGTTTTGCTCTCGTGTCTCGTATTAGAGCACGGAGAGCAGTGGTTTTAATCTTTTTAGATAAGGTGGCCGAATCTACGAAATTTCCGCTTCTTAATAGTGATAGTAGCCTAGCTTGTTTTTTACCCCACTTTATACGAGACATTAATTCCTCTGCGCCTTTAAGATTGGACGATGAGGAGTCGGCATGGATTACTTTATTAACCAAGCCCTTCAATGCGGATAGTTCCTCATTGCTGTTAACTACAAGCAATGCATTGCTGGTAATAAAATTAGCCCACTCAACTTCTTGTGAAGTACTATCGCCACCTGCCAATAACATAAGCGCGGATGGAGGGAAAGAGTGCTCGTCATTTACCACCTTAAATTCAGTGCCAAGCTCACGATTGTATATTCGAATAGCTGACCTAACATCTTCTATTGAGTATCCCAACCTGTGGAATTGCTGCATGGGAATTATGTTGTAGTCTTCAAAATCAATATCACTGAATTCTAATTGACGCACAATAAGATTCGCAATATCGCTAATCTTTTTTAGATTTTCTTCAGAATATTTTTCTAAGCTCACAAGGGTATTGTATTACAAGGGGGCAATAAGCAAATTCAATTAATATTGCTCCAATAGACTAGCAGGCTTCACATGCAACGCATTTGCAAGCTTAATGATAGTTCGAAGCGTGGGATTGCGATGACCATTTTCGATTTCATTTATAGAGGTAAAGTCTAGGCCTGTTTCGCCAGCTAAATCCTCTTGAGTGAGGCCAGCCCGCGATCGCAGTTCTTTTATAGTATTACCAAAAGTTAGGAGCTCGCTATCTGACACACCTTCTTTATGTCAGACTTTGACTAGAATGAGTATGGCATATATGCCATACTATAATCAGTTATGGGTATTTTGATTGATTTACTACTATTGGGCTTTATAGGAATCGTAATTCCTACTGTAATTAGATTCGCCATCCTTAGAAAGCCGATTGATGGATGGCCAAACTATCTTGTAGTGGCAATAAACGCCGTAATACTCTTTTTTACTCCAGTAATCGTATTTAGCGTATTCATTGCTCCCCTAGAAATAGCCCCTTATAGTGAATACACCTTTGTAAAATTAAATTCATCTACAATTGTCCCAGTTTCAATTCTTGCTTACTTCATACTAAGGCGCCAGACTAAACAAAAGACCGTAAAGCCGGAAGAGCCTGTCAAAATCCCGTTTGAACAACACATTAAGAATGAAGTCGGAGTAGAAGAAGAGACCGCTAAGCCTATCAGTAAAACCAATAAACATCGCAACGAATTAAAACCTAGTTTAAAGTTGGTCACAGTAATTGCGATAGTCGCGGTTGTCGGGGGGTTATCCTATTGGTTTATTCAAAGGCCTCAAATTGTACGCTCTGCGTGTTATCAAGAATTCAGCCAAGACACCGAATCCCTTGAAGCAGCCATCGAGTATGATAAGTGTCTACGTTCAAAGGGTCTACCAGGGGACAGTACTGCGATAAACGCACATCTCATTAAGCAAGTTGAAGGGCTTCAAGAGGAAATTAATAACTATTCTTGGAAGGTAGACTTCTTGCTTGATGCCCAACGAGAAACTCTTATGCAGCAAAGCGATTATCAGTCAAGACTAGATGAGGTACAAAATAGCTTAAACTACATCGAGCGCGAAAACAGACTAGAGCAGTCTATCAATTGCGGAGAGGGTAGATATGTAGGCGGGGGAATGTGTGTCTATTATTAAGTCAGCTGGCAGCAATTCGTTGCTTTTTAATTATTTCAGCCTTCGCAATTTCTGCGTCTAATTCTACATCACTCAAATCGTCCAACGGGTCGTGCAGAGGAGTGGATTTGTGCATCCTATACATGCCTCTTAGCCTAAATGCCATATCCAAACCTTTTGCCCTAATGCTCATATTGTCTGAATCAACTAAGCCTCTTACTGATTTAATCAGTTCCTCCATTGGTAAAATCTCGGCACTCAATTCCTGCCACGCCTTACTTTGCAGTAGCTTTTGTGGATTGTGTGACATAGCATCAGAATACCCAGCTTCACGCATTGCAGCGCTCACATTTCCACCATTTTCAACCATTTTATTAAAAGCTAATAATTGTCGCTTGGTTGCCATATACTAATTATGCCATGAATTCCACTACCCCCTCTACATCAAAACAATCAGTCGATAGTAGATATTCATTTAAGCTCGACAATCATGGTCGTTATTTTCTTGATGAGTACCCAACAGTGTTTATTGGTGGATTCACTGGAACAGGTAAATCAGTATTGCTGCGTTACATATACCACCAGCTTAGACTGCATTCTGTTGTGCAATTCGTCCATATCGATTTAAAGCAGGTAGAGAGGATAGATATCCCCAGCGATCGACAGTTTGCCACATCAACCTCCAACCTATTTGAGGCAGATAAGGTTATTGATGACTTACTCGACCTACCGACTAATCATAAGCCTGTTGTGCTTTTATGGGATGTATTTGAGGACTACTATTTCAGCCATGATAAAGCAGGCGATAAATTTAGACGCTTAATTGAGGCGGCAAATCATAAGCCAAACCTGTTTGTTATTGCAGCCACTTCTTCTTATAGAGGCAAGACAGTGGAGCCGTATAAGCTTCGATTATTAAGTTCGTGGGCACTTGAGAGTTATAGGCAGCTTACAAGCAATCAAATGGGTGTTGAAAGGCTACAGCATCTTATATCACGAACTATTGAGACAAATAACAATCATCTATATTTACCATCAGCAGGTACTTTTATCGCATTTAATGCTGATGGAAACTTTATCGGCTTCCATAAAGTTCCAGAGTCTATTAGCGACCTAGCTACAGGTAACAAGTTTCTGAATGATAGCCAGTGGAATGAGCTGGTTGATTCAAACACTGGCTCGGTAGGGGATAGGGTCAATGCTTGGCAATTCGCCTGGCCGTTAAAAGGGCTCTATACTGAGCTTTATTATGATTTTGATATACCACTTCGAGATAAGCTGAAGTCTAGAGCGATTAAGGGTTCGGCAGATTGGATTGCAGTGCAAATTAATGACTTAAACAAGCTTAGAGGGAAGATGGATTCTATGAAGAGCAGGATGGATGAACAGTCGCATAAATTTATTTCCAAATTCTACAACCAATTAATTAGTTACAGCGATGAGATATTAAAAGCTTATGAGAAAGCGAGCACCCTCAGGAATGGTGCTGACACAATGGTGGATTTAGACACACTTAGCCATATGAATCATCTGGCGCTTGGGTATATTGGACAACTTGAGGCAATGAGCGGGGAATAAAATTATAAAATACTAATCGTCTCAATCAAGCTCTGAGGACGAGATGTTAAATCTGTTTTAATCCATCTACCATATGCGCTATTCTCCCTCAGTACTTTTTGTTCAGATTCCAGCGTGTAATCATCAAACCAAACAAAGGAAGTCTCGAAGTCGATCGCATCAGTCTTTAACACATCCCAATTAGTCGGGTTAATGCGCTTAGTTAATTTAAGTACATCCTTATCTTTTATATACCTACCTAAGTACAATTCTAAATACTCTAGATTACCTCTACAATGAGATGTAAGCCAGAAAACCTTATGATTGGCTAATATGTGTTCTAAAAATAACTTGAGGCCAGCTGCAGGCGCTCCTGTCTTTTTATCCAAAATGGTGCCGTCGATATCTATGTAAATATTCATATCTTGGTGCAGACTTATATATACTAACAGCCACGCGTACTCCTTCTGCTGTGATTGTCAGGACTACACCGCCACTCCTGTTTTTGTATCTCAAGCTGCTCTTCCTGGATTTCTAATTCTTTTTGTCGATCAGCTTGTGCAGCCGCTTCTTGCTGGGGTAATTGATATCCAAAGTAATAGCCAGCTACTCCAATAAAGCATAGTAGAATTAGGGCGAGTAAAACTTTAACATCCTTCGATTTGCCTTTACCTGATTTCTTATCACCCGGTCTTATGTGTGGACCTTCTAAAAGCGCTTTTTTGTGTTCAGCTAGCTCTTCATCACTTAGTACACCTTTTTCTTTTAGCTTCGCAAGTCTTTCTAATTCGTTCAATGTTCGTTCATTCATAAGCACATATTAGTTAACACTTACCTTTATAGTCAATCAACTATTAACCATGCTCCTCATGGTATTTGACCAGCTCTAAATTGATTGAATGACTGTCATGTAAAGTTAATCGGCCTACTTTTTTGCCTTCTATCCGATTTTGAACATTAAAATTTTGGTCGATATAAATTGCGCCAGTATCAAAAAGCACGTGGTGGTTAGGGCATAGGCACAGTAGATTTGATTCAATATCAGGGCCGTTGTGTGGAGCGCCTAACGGCTTTATATGGGCAGCTTCTGCGTACGGACCTGCGCTAGTTAATAGCCTTGTATCGCATACCTGACAAGTGTAATCGTACAATTCTTTTATTCTAGATGCAGTATTCGTATTTCGAACAATACGCTGAATAGTTGCCGACTTACGCTCTGTTGCATAATTTGCGCCCTCATCCTCAACTTCTCTCACTAATACAGGCTCTTCGCGGAGTAATCGGAATCTCCAGATATTAAAACCGTCACGCCCCTTTTCATGCCAATACGACTCAACTCTATATAAGCCGTCATAACGATAGCCTGTGGTGGGGCTATGGGGAGATTTATGCTCCGAACCTCTAATCACTCGAACAGGCAGGCCATTTATGCAATTGAGTGCAAGCGCTTTGTTTTGATTAGTTAATTCTTGGTCTGCAATTTGAACGCCTGTATTTATGTCTCTACCCCCATGACCTGTATAAATCACTTCATCAAAATAATCTTCGTCATCTACATACCCACCTGATATCACCAATGAATCAGCACCCTCAGTACTCGAACCGGAAATACCCGCCTGCAAAGGTCGATGGATGCCAGCATCATGCAGTTCACGCCTATTTGCAAACACATCACCAGATTTAATATTTTCAATTTCACCAAAATGTCTTGCCATGCAGAGTAATTTCTCCTTATTAGATGTAGAAAAATTTCTACCTGCTAATCATTATTTACAATATTAAGCTCCCAAATGATTAATGCTCAAAATCAATTTTGCGCAATCGAAGCTCCTCTTCAACTCGCTGTCGCTCTGCGATTATAGCTTTATCTAGACTATCAAGTTCTAATCGTGCAAACTCTCGTATGTTTTTGTTTTTACTATTACTAAAGTTGGCTTTAATATGGTCATACTTTGCCTGATGTGCATCAGCTACACCATACTCGCCTGAAACTACCCCTGTTGTAAATATTGATGCGCTAACTTTAGACCAAATCTTTTTATTTTTGGTACGAGCAATAATTGCAAATGCTGTTTCTAAATCTATTGATTCAAACGAGCTAGAGTAGAAGTTAGCAACTTTTAGAAGCCCGTCCTGATCGGCCTTTTTGACGAAGGAATTTAAATACTGTCTATGCACAGTCAATTGCTTAAGTAATTGCGACATTTCAGAATTATACATTGTCCACTGAGTAGAAAATGATTTAATAACGTCAATAAAAACTTCACCAAATTCAGGGTCATTTTCACATATCTCGCGAGGCCCATCACCAATATGATATGGAACAGGGTCGTAATCTTCATTTTTGAGCCTAGTGGAATCTCTGAGCTTGATGCGCCTGGAGAAGAACTCTATTAACCACCTACTCTTACCACTAGCAAGCTTTGTAATAATCCGCTCATGTTCATGTGAAAGGCGAGGAGTATTGATAAGCTTCTCTTCAAGAGTTTGTCTAATTTCTTTACTCAATTTTTCTACATGTATTTCGTCTCGATGCTCAGCTATATCAATGGCATGGAAATATAAAGATGAGTGACTTTCATACATGTTAAGAAGGTCAATAAATAACTTGATTGCTTCATTATCATTGGGGTCTACGGTCAACCTTTTTCCCAGCACCTCTACCAACCCACTGATGTACGATGGCCAGGCCTCTTTGTCGATAAACTCAAAACGGCCAGACTTGTGTATCATCTCACTAACAACCAGCATTTCATCCTTTTCTACACTACCAAGTGATATTGCTTGAGGGATAGAAATAAGAGCTTCGCCAACCTTATGTTTAACTATAATTTCGAGAACGCCATTATATTCTTTTATTGCATCCGCTTTTTTAAACCCTATTAAAAATTTTCCTGCCATTTTTAAAAGCTCGGAACCATCCTGTGCTGCCTCAATAATTAGCTCCATGGCCAATCCAGGCTTTGCTTCCGCAAGCTCGATAAGTAGGGAATAATATGAGCTCAGCTTCCAACTCTCAATCTCTGTAGAGTGGCTAGCTATTTGCTTAATAATCTGCGCTCCATTATCTGACGTGTCTTGAATTTCCTCAATCAGACTCGCACGTTCTAAACTCGATTCCTTCTGAATTTGCTCGTAGGGCTTCTTTGAAATATGACGCAACTTATCGCCTAATAACATTGAGTAAATCTGATAATTTCTATCGCTACTTAAGCCCTTAGATATGCTATCCATCTTAAGCAAAATGTCTTCATCTTCGTGGTCTTTACCCATAAAATAAAGCTGCTCTTCAATCTCCAGTCCAAGTACTGGGTCACAAACAAAATCACCTTCACCCAATAAAGAGTCGCTATATATATCGAGAACTTTTTTAGTATTATTCTGGATTAACCCTATTAATTCAGGAGATGCCTCGCCGCGACTAGGTATATGAGTTAATGTCTTCATTAAATCTATAATCCTGTTTTTTGTACTAAGGCTGGCATTATTAGATTTAAGTAACAAACCTAGCTTAGTTAATATCCACTCGCGAATCTCAACTAGCTCATCGTTAACAGGAAGTGGCGCAAATCCCCACACAAATGTATTCTCATCTTTCATCGAATGAGATTCACCCTCACTAGAAACGAGGTGACTTGTTAACTTTATAAAAAAATCTAAGTTACCATTATGGCTTAAGTCAAGCGTATCTAGATATTTAATAATATCTAGTTGGGTTCTATATCCAATATGTGATAACGCCTCCAAATTATATTCGGCAGTTTCCCTAATTTTGTCCTCTAATTGCCTGCTTAGCGAATCGTCTTTCCTTTGAAAGAGTTTGTGGTAGATTGCAACTACTTTGGTGGTTTCATAATAGCGAATTTGATTAAGTAGCTGAATAGTTTTACTGTTTAAATCGCTATTACTTTTGCCGACAATTTTCCCAAACTTAGTGTTGCGAACAACAGGCGGCATAGGCTCGTTGTCCAGAAGCTCTCTTAGTAGCTCAACAGCTTCTCCAGGAACTTGAAGAACAAACTGTGACAATAAATTCAATTGCTCGAAAATTGTATCGTTGTTAGATGCTTCTTTAATAGTCTCTGCAATGGAATTAAATTTATCACCTAGCAAATTATTCGCTGAAGGCGATTGTAGGCTCATTAGTTTTCTATAAACGTCTCGCTTCATAAACTAGCCTCCTTGAATTTGGCTAATGACTTCTTCTAAATCTCGACCCATCGTCTCGATCATGTCAGTCGCTACTTCTTGAGCAATTTTAGGATTATTTGCAGTGATAATGTTGCCAGTAATATCTATACTGGCATTTGTCATCAACATACCATGAACCTTCAATTCGGCGTCCTCATCAATTTGGAATAAATCTCGAAGAACAGCTCTTACTTTATCGTGGTCATCTAAATATAAGGGTTCAAATAAGTATACAAATGCATGATACCTACTTGCCAACTTGGGCCAGTCAATATATTGGGTCTTAAACTTCCGACTAATTCTTTGGAACTCGGGGGCCTGCCGAAATAATTCCCTCTCCTTGGCAGCTTGAGCAGCTTTTTGTTTTTCGAGTTGCACTCGCAGCTTGTCAATTTCTCGGGCATCGTAAACTTTCAGCAGCGGCTTAGAGATTTCAGGGTATGCGTCCACTAGGTGGGCTAGCTTTTCGAAATCCCAGTATTCAATTCTAGCCTTAGGATAATTGGCAATAATAGCGTTAACAGCCTCATGGTCCTTTTTAGTCCTACGCACGTTGGTTATATAAACGTATGAGCCTACGCCGTCTTTACCACACTTGGATTCAAGCCAGTCTTCAAACTCTTTGATAACCTCTCGTCGTTGTCTTGCCCCATCCCCTCCAGCTATCTCCCTGAATTTAAGCTGGTGATATTGAACACCAGCTTGAGAGCCTGGATAGCTAGAGTCAATACCCCCATCCTTTCCTTTTCTTGGTCCAGGAGTATACCCATCTCCGCCAAACTCTTTTCGTAAGAATTGGTGGCACATCCGGTCAAAATTATCTTGACCGAGCGAGTCGAACATGTAGTTATGGGGCGTAAATTCAAGCATAGATGCAAATTATAGGTATAATTATATACTTACACAGTGATACAGTTAAGGAGTATAGCATGCGGATAGCAATTTAATTTAAAATTATAAGTCTTTGTCTTGACTTCCGACACTATACTAGTTGTTATGAATTCTTTTGTGATATTGCCTTACGTGCTTGTAGCTGGACCATTCACCTTTAACGGCTGCACCTTCTTGCCTTTCGATAAGTTAAAAGAGGAGGTTGCCGACCAGGAAATTCGAAATTTGGCTGAGCAATTACGTAAAACTTATATTAAGTTCGATAATCGTACAGATGAGAATCTAACTTTTATTTACCCAGCTGAATCACACTTGGGCGATGAAATCGAATCAGAAAGGCTATCTCAGGTCATACAGACCATACAAGTGGCATTTCTGGGGTATTTCATTAACAATCACCAATGGCACTGGATTACATCAGATAATTTTGAGCCAATCATGGTGAGATATGACGGTGAGCACATCTCCCTGCAAGGCGGCTCAATTCACCAAGTCTTATCAGGAGGGCATACACTTGAAGGCGCTAAAACAATTCGGCCCAACTGGATTAATAATGTAGGCAAACTAGGACCAATTGGAATGAAAAAATATGCGGGTCCACTATTAGAGGCGGCGCTTCAGAATAATACCAGCAACGCAATCACCTCAATGCTGTTCTTTTTCGAAGCTTATAAAAACAATGACTCAATCCCTTTGGTAAATCGTCTTACAAACCTCTACTTGGCATTTAACACACTTTTTAAAGTTCCAACTGGTAGTGGAAGCGAGCGAAAGGTTATCAAAGAACAACTCGTAAAGCACTCCGAACCAAGTTTGCCAACTTACAGTTATCCCATCATCAATACCAATAATGGCAGAGAAATAGCACGGGAAGAATTAACGGTTGTTCAAATCTGGTGGGAAGAATTCTATAAGCTTCGATGCCGCATTTTTCACGGTGACGCATTGCAGGAGGGTGACTTTTTATTTACTGATATTTCCGGCCAAAATATTTTCCCACGCCCGACTCTACACTTACATTTTGCGAGCAATATTTATGCTGGTGTGCTATTTAATGTCCTTCGTAATTCAGCCGGTAATGCGGATTGTCCTTTACGGTACGAGCTTGGCCCTACAACAGGCAGAGGAGATACCTTGAATCCGTCTGGACTAGGATTTGCTGACCGAAATTACATGCCACCATTTAAAGTCTTTGACCGCACTTTTGAAGAGGAATTACGGATAACAATGGAGAAGCATGCCGTAAACAATGCTGATTCAGATAGCTAATAACAACGCCAAAGCGAATGCTAGAACCAACGCTTAGTTCCTATAAGTAGTGGTAGTTAGTTTACTGAAGCCACGATACGCTTTGAATTCATATCTTTTATTAGTTTATCCCAAGTAGTTAATACCTGAAGCAATTCGTTCCACTCTAATTTTATCCGGCTCACCAAAAATCCCTCATGACCGAAAGGTTGTGGGGGATTTTTGTTGGGCTGTGTTGAGCCAACCCGCGCAATTCGCTGGGTTCGATATCGAGGAGAGCAACTATCGCTGCCGCCAGGCATGCTATAGTTGAGAACTCTATATATTGCCATACTCCCTCCCGGCTCACCAAAAGGGACATTACGAAGGTAATGTCTTTTTTGTTTTTTGTAATAACTAAAATTTTAGGAGTTGTGTTCGATATTTTGGGACCCGGATGCACAAATCGAACACTTTGACATCATGTCTGTAGATAGCATAGTAGAGTGATCTTGATGCATAGTTTCTATGCAAGTGGTTGAATGAATTGTTAACTGAGACTGTTTTGTTAGTAGCTGAGTTATAATTACCGCATGTATGAAAATTTTGATTGGCAGTTTTTATTACCCTATACCAAAGAGGCGACTCCTGAAAGCTTAAATCCTGTAACGGTTATACATGAGTTAGATCAATTACCTAAAAGTATAGTTGAGGCTACAGGGAAAATACATAGCTCAACACCACTCTCTCAAGCCTTATGCAATTATGTGCTATTGCTTAATGCCGAAAAGGGTGATTTTATCCTAAAAATAGCTAGAGGAGCATATAGAGGCGCGCAGTTGCAGCATGAGTACGCTATAGGCAAATACTTGATTCATAATTCCCAATTTCGCTTGCTTTCAAATCCCATAAATTTTTCTAAGGAGGGCGACTTTTATTATTTCCTACAGACTCGAATAAGCGGTAGTGTACTTAGTCCAAGTATTGACCAAAATATATGCATTCAGCTGGCTAAGTCATTAAAGGAAATTCACTCATCGAGTTTAATTTATGAGAATTATGATGTAGTTCTCGAATATAATCTCGCTTTAGCTGAAGCAAATTTTCATAGCAAGCTTATCGATCTAGAGGAATTTATTGGCATAGGTGATCCTTCGACTGTGTTGTCATGGCTTCAGAGTCATCGGCCTTCTCATCACCCCTTAACTCTCATTCATGGCGATTTTCGACCGAAAAATACACTTTGGCAAGATTCTAAAATAGTCGGCATCATTGATTGGGCTTTTTCTTCCATAGGCGATCCCTACTACGATATAGCAATAATTCAGTTTTACCTCAAAACACAGCAGCTAAAGGATACCTTTTATATTGAATACGGTATCACTGATTTAGATTGGGGAAGGCTTGACTACTATGACAAGTTGAGCAAATTCCTAAATGTTTAATGGCACAATTCTAGCCTTATATCATCCAACCACTCCAGCAGGTGTTCGAACCAAATGGCATCCGGCTCACCATAAATGGCTCAGATCATTTGATCTAGGCTATTTTTGTTGCGTCGCTAGCGAATCTCCCAGTTCATAGTACTGTTCGCTTGGCAGGAGAGTACTATTTGCACAACGATACTAATTGTATGAATTACCAACTTGGCGGAGCCAACTCCCTCCCGGCTCACCAAAACATCTAAACAGTGCGCCTCGGATCCATCCATCTATCTGAGGTAAAAAAGCTTTGTTACGTAACATGTTACGCAATAATAGGGTCTGGTGATATCTGTGAGGGGAGCAGGTGTCATATTTAACTCAACGTACATCCATAGGATCATGTAAATTAATTTTATTTGATATATAGCCTATAATATTATATAATCGTCACTATACATAACCGAGGTTCGCAAGCAAGTATCTACAAAGGAGACTGCAGAGTGGAAGCAATTCTCATAGTCCTTTGTGCATTGGTGGCTGTTATAGTTGCAGGGATAATCATCCTCAACCCGTTTGCTGCAATGCGCTTTCGGCAACGGTTTGTATATGTGGGCCCTGCCAAACCGCTTTCATATAGAACTGGTATGCAGGATAAGCAGCGATGCTTCTGCACAGCACGTGGCACCACTCTGATTCTGTTCAAACCACTGATCGGCAGTAGTGTTATCGCCAACTATCAATCAACCGGCGACACTAACTGTCAGTCATGCACTGAGCATGAGGCGCTCCTCATCAAGAAGAGCGATCTCGCAAGTTGGCTGCACGCGAACGCCAGATAAGCCTACTAGCAATACAATGGCGCCCTACCACTCACCGAGGTCGACGGGCGCCAGTTTTATTCTCGACTTTTATCCCTAGTGTAAATAGGGGATAAACACCTGACAGGTGGAAAGATGTACATTACGTCATTCGGATGGCACAATCGAACACTTTGCATTATTCATTATTAAATAGAGACAAAAATTACCGTTTCAAGCAGAACTAATTATAGAACGACCAATTTTGCGTATTGATGACTGTCTTTCCAAGATACTTATTTAGTATATTCGCCAATTTCTCATAAAAATCATCGTCAAGATTTCCACTCAAAATTCGCTCTTTTATGTGCTCCGGCACCGAAGCCATAAATCTTCCTAGTAACGCCTCTCTATATTTAGACGCTGAATATTTTTCACCATTCCGATCCTTAATGCTTTTTTCTGCAGCCACACCCATTCCTGGGGCTAGTTCGGTGGTAACAAAAGGCACCTTACTGTTAACAAAATCATCAGCATGTGCTTGGTATATTCGTTGAATCACCGATAATGCTTTATCTGCCTGCTCGTCATCGGAGTACAATACAATTCGATCATCTCTATGTTTCGTGGCAAAATCGCCGGCTACCATCGAGGCCTCAGATACTTTAATTTGGACCGATAGGTCCTCCTCTACAATCGCCTCCATCACTTCTTCAAAAACCTGCTTAGCTGCAGCAGGGTGTGGATTAAGATAAATTCTTTTAGACGGGTAATTGAACGTGCCATTTTCAATATTTTGCATGGCTTTTGGTGAAGTATACTCCGCAAAAACAAGTGAATTATCCGAACACGAGAATCCTGCTTGCTTATATTTGCTACGCAAGGATTTCAGATCTTGGTAATAGGCTTCGCGCAACTTCTCGCTATTTGAGTAAGGCTGCTCGTATTCATTGTCCAGATAAAAATCGTAACTTAGGTTTATCTGGCCTCCATTTTTGCGATACGAATCCAGGAGTAGCTTTGTTTTTTCGGCGTCGAAATGGTTGGGTATTTGCATTGCCTGTTCAAAGGTGGTTGCCTTGAAAGTCTCAGCCTCTCTTTGTATTCGAACTTCCTTACTCCTTAGGGCATCCATATAAGCTGCGTGGTCGGGATATTTTTTAAGAATAGCAGTATACGCTTGGAGCTCAGGATGACTTAGATCCTCCCACCCCGAACGATACATTTCTTGAATAACCTGGGCTTCGGGATCATCTTGCGTTGCAAAGCGATCAATAATTTCTTGCGGAGTTTCTGGATTAAATCCTGGCACTTCACTCATAAAAAGTATTGTACAGAAAAAACTTTCGCGATCCAACTATTACCCAGCTTCCATACTTTCATTAAAGTAAGGAATTTGGTTGTACAGAGGGGATACCCACTCCCGATATGGTAAAGTTCTAGTCATAACGCTAGTAGTTTTATCTGAGTTAAAATGACTTTGTTACGTAACACGTTACGTAACAATAGGCATAGTGGTATCTACAAGAGGGCACCTGTTAAGAGGTAAACGCCTGACAGGTGGCAGAGCTGATTACTCCATAGCCAACCACTCACCCTCAAAGTTGTTGTCGCACTACTTGCGCATAATATTTCAACTCCTCTGTATCATCTGATATAATTCCGCCACGTATCAAAGGAGTAGACAGTATGCCAAAGACATTCGTCACCTGCGCCATTATTATTGACGACCAAGACCGCTATCTACTAATTAAACGTGCCCGAGATCCCTATGCAGGATATTGGGCATGCATTAGTGGTATAGGCGCCTCAAGGAAAGGATTTCCGCCCGAGCAAGCAGTTATCAACGAAGTCAAACACGACATTAGAGCGGAGTTCCAGGGACATCTAGCCTTCAGCTACCCTTTACCAGAATCTAGGTTAGCCAGCACTGCCTATGTCTTTATTGGCCAAGTCAATCAAAGCCAGATCGCTCTTAATCCAAGAGCTGCTACAGACTATAGATGGTTCAGCCACCACGAATTAGAGCAAGAAGCATCATTGGCTTTCGAGGATAAGTGGATCCTTGAGCAAATCACCACAAGCTAGCTCAACCACACCTCCTAGCAACCAAGACCAAAACCTACCTTTGGTCTTGGTTAATCCATGCCTCTTTTATGTCTGTAAATTAATGGATTAGGTTATTATTCAATCACTCCAATAGGCATCCGATACTTTAGAGTCTAAATACATTAATCGAGCATTGCAATCATTGACTCGAGATGGCTCATCTCTTAAACAGTTATAATAGCCTATATTACACAGCCGAATGTATTATGTATGAGAATAAAGATTAGACAAGAAGTATACGATGATTACTGGCGGTTTGCTGCCGAACGCCAGGAAATATTTTTTCGGCGTTTAGAGGGAGAACTGCCACCATATACATCTGATCCAATTTTGTCTCACTATAAATTTTGTAATACCTACCGGGCTAGCGACCGAGTGTCTCAGTTTTTAATTAAAGAAGTCATTTATAGCCAACAGCGCTCAGATGCCGACACGCTCTTTCGTATTTTTCTGTTTCGCCTGCTCAATAAAAACACAACCTGGATGGAACTAGAGAAGCGAATAGAGGAGATATCGCTGACAAAATTTAATACCGATCATTATGCATCAGCACTGGAGAATATAAGAAAAACACAACCCATTTACGGCAATGCGTTTATACTCTGCGCCAATAAGGCGTTTGGTTTTGACCAGAAGCATCGGAATCACTTAGCATTACTTGAGCAAGTTTTTGTGAAAACCAATATTTCTAATGATTTATTGGGAGCCAAAAGTTTAAAGGATTTATTTAAAACCCTTCGATCACTACCATTAATTGGGGATTTTATGGCATACCAGATTGCCATTGATATGAACTATTCTGAGGTATTTAACTTCAACGAAAACGACTTTACAATTGCGGGCCCAGGAGCAATTCGTGGCATTAAAAAGTGTATCGAAGATCCCAACGGAACCACTACGGAAGAAATCATTAGCTATATGGTGGAACATCAAGATGAAGAATTTGCGCGCTTAGGGCTAACATTTAAAAATTTAGGCGGGAGAAAATTACACGCCATTGATTGCCAAGGCCTCTTTTGTGAAACGGACAAGTATTCGCGGGTAAAACACCCCGAGCTGAAAAGCAGCCGGTCTAAAATAAAATCGACCTTTAAGCCCCTGGCAAAGCCAATCGACTATATGTACCCGCCAAAGTGGAACATTAGACTTGGCTAACTGATACCCAAGTCACCAAACTTGCCGTATATAAGGGGTTTAACCATTTCAGAAGGTGTTCAAATAAAATTGCATCTAGGGTAACTATAAATACGCATGTAGCTTACTTACCTCAGACAAGTAAGCTACGTCTTAAATCAAGCAACCTAGGTTCAAAGCTATTTAACCTTTGAGGTTAAAGTCGTAAAGGTCTATATTATTAGAGGCTTAATACGAGGTACGAAAATTTACTCAAACTCTACCCAACCGTCATTGCCAGGTCGCCACGCTCCCCACCATGACGACAAATTCAGACTATGAGAAAGGAAAAGGGAGCATCAATTGATGCTCCCGCGACGCCAGTGGCGCCCAATAAATCTACTTGGCCTGTTGCTGAATCAGCCAACGAGTCAGATCACCATCCGTCGGATTAACAAGCGTATCCTTCGCCCCGAAGAACTCGAGGGCAAGCTCGCTGTCTAACCCAATAGCATAAACGACTACCTCAAGGCGTAGTTTATACTCGTAGAGGTAGTTGCTCACCTCCACTCGGGGCGGTTGGGAGGCAAAGCTCTGTCCGCTCCAGAGAGCCTGCTGAATTCCCTCGGAAGGCTGCTCCGAAAGAGAGGCCTCAAAAGCAGCAGCTTCCTGCTTAACCCATTCAATCGTCTGATTGAGAATTACCCGTGTATGTTCCCACACGGCATCGCTTGGTTTGGGGTAGACTAACCTCGACAAATGTCTCAGCATAATCCGTTCGGCTGTATCGAGGGCAACCGAAGTCGCCTCAACACTTGCTCCTCGCAGCCTTGCTAATTCCACCACAGTCCGCGTTGACATATCTTGAGTGCCTGGCAAGTCAAGCTTGTGTTTGGCTACAAACAACTCATACCTCAGTTCTGATAGTTCAGCTTCTGCCACCTCCTCAACTTGATCCACCGTTGGAATGACAGCACCGAGTGTACTGCTAAAAAGCCGTCCAACTAAGCCCACCATATCGGCTTCTGCATGGAAGTCATAGGTGTCTGGCAAAAGCTTAGCCATCTCAGGTGACTTTGACCGCCGCATGTCTTACTCCTTACCTTACTAACCCGCAATAGCACGGCCACCTGGCCTTAAGGTTAGCCCGCCGAATTTAGCACAAACTACTAAAAAGGTCAACGAGTGTGCCTAAAAAGGGAATATCAATTGATACTTCCATATAGCCTAGACTGCAACAGCTAGGCTGCGCTGGCGCGGGCAGTCTTCTGTCTCCAGACGCCAGCTCTCCATTAAGTAGCAACCAATCACCACCGGTTGGCTAGTAAACTCGCCTGGCACCGCCGAATCTGCACAAAAGCGTAAGTGAGATAGCCTATTTTCTCTTGTCTCAGTGGTGATTTTCACGGCAATGGTGAAGTGATGCAAGTCGTGCTAAATCCCGAGGTGTCAAGGGATAAACACCCCCGAGGTGTAGTTATCTGAACACCATGCTTACGCGCTGCCTGGGTGGCACTGAGACGTTGCATGCGAACATCATTAACGCCAGGCGCCTTACTTTGGATGCAAACGGATTAGTGCTGTACATAAAAACGAGTGCCCTCCTAGATGTAGTCATATACAACTAGTGTGGCACCCGTTTCTGGTCTTACCCAGTGCTGCATAGGTAGTGAAGTATTGCGCTTGTAACCTATAGTACGGTACAGTATCTATGATATTGTTCGCGACAACACAGGAGAATTACCGTGAAAATCAAGAACTATCTCCGGGAAGATCTTAGTCGCATGATGATTATGGTCATCGTCATGCGATTACTGCTCGAAGTGGGAGCCATGACTATATTCGCCACAATGCTGCATGAGGGCTTGCTAGACATGAGACTCATTGTCCTGGCCTGCTTGTCCATTTCGGTATCCAGAGTCGCTATAAGGGAAATCGAGCCAGCTTTCGGTAACCCGGGGAGAGCTCTGTTCTGGGTCGAAAAAGCAGCAATTGTGTTGCTTTCAACCTCCGTAGCAGTTCTGGTCGCCGGTCTGTATCTGCACCAAAGAGATAGCACTGCGGGTGTTATGGCATCAGCTTCAACTAGCGGCACTACTCGTGTTTTGCTGTGCCCTGATTGATGCCACCATCACCATGATTGGCATCCGGCACAGTAAAAAACCTCGACGTCTTAGTACAACACCAGGCGCAGATGTCCACCTATCAGCTCGCAAAACAGCATCGCGATCAATAGTCTAGCAGCGCCCAATTCCCTAATCGGATACGGGCGCTATATTTTTATACAAATACATATATATATATATATATATATATTCTGGGATAAAATATTATACCGTTCATCGCTGAATCCCAGAGAAGTGGAGTCTTAGGTTTTATGGAGCACAAATAACCCAACTCCAAAGTTCAATTTGGTAATTCTACTCAGAAGTATTAGTATAGTAGCAGTATTTTGAAAAGGTAGCAGATATGACTATAGCCATCATTATTGGCAGTGTGCGCCAAGGTTCCTTTAATCAACACTTAGCTAAATTAGCAATTGCCCAGACCCCCAAAGAGGTAGAAATAGTCGAGCTACCCATTACTGGATTACCTTTTTATAATCAAGATTTGGATGACAAGTTGCCACGGCCAGTCCAGCAATTTAAGCAGGCAATAAGCCAAGCCGATGGGGTTCTTATCGTTACACCCGAATATAACCGCTCCTTGCCCGGTATAGTTAAAAACGCCATCGACTGGGCTTCTCGCCCAGATAAAGACTCGGTGTGGGCCGGTAAGCCAGTCGGCATAATGGGCGCATCTAATGGGCAGTTCGGCACTATTACTGCCCAGTTCGACCTGCGCCGAATTCTAACGCACACCAGTTGCTTAATTATGCCCCAACCGCAAGTGTATGTTGCCAGGGCCCAAGATAAGCTTAGCCAACAAGGCACATTTGACGCTACCACTACTAAAGTGGTCAACCGCTACATGAAAGCACTGGTGGAGTGGGTCGAACTCAATCGGCAGCAAACGCCCTAAAACCCCCAACCGCTTCGCCTCGTCTTAACAAAAAGAGCTAGGCTAAACTCTAATCCACAATTCTAGACAATAATAAAAATTAGTCGTTATAGCCCGGGAAATAATCGGTTATGATCTGGTCTTTCTCAACACCAGCCTCACTCAATTGCTGGGTGTAGCCACCAACCATTGGTTCAGGCCCAGAAATATAGAAGTAAACTTTTTCTCCGTCAAACTGATCGGCCGCCGCGGTAATATCGGTCAGCTGGATGCGTTGGTCACCAATATAGTATCGCGTCGTGAAAGTAAAACTGGCTGCAGCGATTTTTTCCAACACATCTTTAAACACCACCTCGTCGTCACGATTAGCATACAACAAGGCCACCTGGATCGGTTGCTGCCGATGTGCCAAATCAAGCAAAATAGAGTGGAATGGTGTAATACCAATCCCTCCGGCAATAAACACATAATGGGCCTGAGGATTATCAACCACAAACTCGCCCATGGGTTTGGAGACCTCAATTTCATCACCTATGTTCAACTCATCCAAGGCAGACTTAAAAGTACTCCCATGTTGATGGTCTAGCCGGGTCGTAATTTGAATGTGCTCCTCGTAAGGAGCAGACGAAATGGTAAAGTAGCGCGACTCACCTCGGTCATCCGGTGATGTTTGCGGTAGATGGTACTCAATAAATTGACCAGCTTGCCATTCAACCGAATCAGCTGGCTGGAACTGGTAGGTTGTGACTGTTGAAGTTTCTGGGATTTTTTTAATCAGAGTTGCTTTCATAACAAACCTTTCTGTTGTGTTGTATCTAGCCTATCTCATTATACATCTCTGTGGCACCTGTTGGCATGATCAGCAGGTGCCATCACACATCCCATTCGGCTAGATTGATGCACCTACTAAAACGAGCCATTTTAGTTTCCTCTCTTTACAATTTAACCTATAGTGGTATACTTGGTTAAAATTCGAGAGAGGTAAAAGAAGGAGAGACTCGTGGATGTAATGCTGGTGGGGCGGGCATTTATCTTGCACCGTGATAAACTTTTGTTGATCCAGCGTAATCTCGACGATGCCAACAATCCCGGCTTATGGGAAATTCCTGGAGGTAAAATTGACTCAGGAGAACTGCCTCTAACTTCTTTAATCCGTGAGGTAAAGGAGGAGGTTGGATTAAACATCCGGCCCATTTCACCAACTTTGGCCGGTTGGTCGTACTACATTACAGGCCAAGGTAAATACGCCGGCATGCTGTACTTACCGCTGTACACTGTCTTTGAGACCAATGACGAGGTGTCGCTCGGAACCGAACACTGTAGTTTAAGCTGGCTACCTTGGGCGGAAGCAGTGAGCCAACCTGGTTTAACACCAGCCACTGCCTACATGTTGGTCATAATGAAAGACTGGCTACGCCGTTAGAGCCTACAGCTATGCCATAGGACGCCGCCTCGTCGGCGTCCTATTTAATTCCCATTACACCAAATATACTTATTGAAAATAACGATCATAGATGGGCTGAATATTGATCAAGTAAGCCAGGTTCAAGCACGTTTAACCCCGATCAAATCAGGGCTAGCCTCCGAGGTTGCATCTTCAGTCTAGTTTGCCCATGGTGACTGCGGATAGGTATAATTAATTGGATGGCCCGTAGCAACCCCCGTAACCATACCCACCATTTAGATAAACGGCTTCGTTTTCGCTTGCGCCTCTATATAGTTATTAGCCTTATCCTGTTAGGGATACTGGTGTTTAATCTGGTACGGGGCGACTTGCGTCTCAATTTCGCATTGCTAGGGTTGGGTGCCGGAACAATACTCGGCGCACTTTCATCCCGTATGTTCCATACTTCCTGGGACAAAGATGCCGCCAAAATTGTCAGCCAGCTAGATTGGTATGGCGGGGCAATTTTAATTGGATACGTACTAATTGAGCTCAATCGCAATACAATTGTCCAATATTTTACTCATGGTATCCAAGTCACCACTACCGGACTTGTCGTATTGGCTGGGATCATGCTCGGCCGAGTGCTCGGCACAAGGGGACGAATCATCACTATATTAAAAGAGCAGCAGATACTATAATCCAAAGCTTGGTTACAAACCAGCCAGGCATCGTTACTTACTTCCCAGCAAGAAACCTAACTAAATCCCTACAATCCCTAAAATTCCAGCCAAAACCGGAGGAGCCGGGATAGGTAAGTTAACTTTGGCAAAAACATAACCGAGCACAGTTCCAGCCGCCAAAGCTAGCCCAGCCTCTTTCCAGTCTGTAGTCATAACTGTTTGGAAGACATTTTGAAAATTCATCATGAATCCTTTCTTATTATCCTACTAATACTACCCAGTATACCAGAGGTATTTTGCAGATCTGCCTGTTTGATTTACAATGGTTTTATCGAGAGCATACTCCGACTCCTCCGTTCGTCATTCCCACCCTGTGCTAAGTGAAGTCGAGTAGGTCGGGAATCAAAGCCTATACTGACTATATATATCGGATTTCCACCTCCGTGGGAATGACAGAAATCTAGAGCTAGTTATTTATGAACATTGCCCTCGGCTCCACATCCCTCTATAAAAAAGAAATTTTACAGAAAGCTCTTAAAGGCAAGTTAGCCTATTGGGATATTGAAAGCGTAGAAGCTCGATCCGGAGTTTCCGATCAACCACTCAGTATTGAAGAGACTATTACCGGCGCAACCAACCGAGCCAAAACAGCTTTAAACCAACAACCCAACGCTGGCCTGGCAGTGGGCATGGAAGGTGGACTAGAGCTAATTGGCGGTATTTACAACCTAGTGTGTGCTGTGGCGTTTTGGGATGGAGAGCGGCTAATAATCGGCCAAAGCGGCCATCTGCCTCTACCTCGAGCTGTTTCGGATAAAATAAAACAAGGCGGAAAGCTTGGCCAGCTCATCCGTCAATATCAAAAGACCGCTCCACCTGAAGAAGGGGAACGCCTCAAGCAACTAATCTCCCGCGAATTATCGTTTACTTCGGCAATCAATGATGCTCTACCTAAACTAGATGTCGGCAAAGTTAACTCCTTAGTCGCCTGGGCTAGCCCTCAGCTTCAACCAGGTATAATAGCTCCTAAGTTGTTAAAATTAGCGGCAATTATATCCGGATTCTACGTATTAACCGCGCCAGTCATTATAGTTTATGGACAAGCTTGGGGGAGGCCAGAGGTCTTTGCGAAACTAAGTGTTCTCATTCCTGCCTCATTAGGCCTCATTCTATTAAGTATACTTTCAATATTATCTATACCTTTAACCAAATCTAAGTCCGATCTTCGTCGAAGCTTGACCCTGATTGCTATTGCCACAACCTTACTACTAGCCGTCAATATTCCGTTAGTAGTCACAGTAATTGATGCCGTTGTGACTGATGTCGGCTCCATTGGATTAATCGCAATGGCCTGGACGCCTATCATTTACATCGTTGGACTCGTTGTGTTTGGCTTACTTGGGTTGGCTTTGAGGCAAGCAGGCATCTACAGTATCGTCTCCATGGCCACAATAACCTACCTGTTGATTGGAACCATGGGCATTGTCCAAAGTTATTGGATACTAGCTCATGCAAGCGGCGTATCAATATTTATTATCCCCACCTTACTTCTTGGTCTACCGTGGAGCATCGGCTTATGGCACTTAGCCGATGAACTAGATGCCACTATAAATCCACGAGGTGTTAAAGTTTCAGCTTTTTATAAAGTTGATAAAGTCTAGAATAAAAAAGGTAGCCCTCCGCTGTTGCCAAAAGAATCGGAGGGCATGCTCTAGCTAGCTGTTAATGCTAGCAGGAAATATCGATGCGATCCCATGTGTCGCTAAACCATCCCCCCGTCAGCTGATGTTGGCCCTTGTTGATCCACGAGTAGCCTCCATCATAGGAAAAGAGGAGATTCACGTAGCCTTGCCAAAGCCACCCATCAGGATGAATGTGGTAGCCTTCGCTGAGACTCCACGTCACCGTCCAGGTATGATTCTGTTGCTGCCCGTTGGAATCTGTGCCGAAGACTTGGATTTCGTTGGAGTTGTTCGGATACGACAGTGAGCTGCACTTGACATAGATCTCCTTACTGGTTGCCGCCATAGCCGGCTGCGCCGACAGGCCGAAACTGACCAGCAACATGAGTGAGGCCACCAAGACAATTGCCGAAGTCTTGAGCTTGCGCAGCATGTCTCTACCTTTCTGCGTCTCTAAAGTTTGGCAACTTGACCACCTTACCAAGGCCAGAAAAATCAGTCAAGCTTTGCATTTATCTGACATTCATTTTAAACTGTAAGGGCTGGTTTGCTCGGTTACAACACTTGATTGGCTGTTAAATGTCTCGACTTCTACTATTTTCACTTGCCAGAAAAAAGCTATTTTTCCATAAATTTAAAACTTTTATCATTGCACTCCCGGTGGCAATTTTAATTGCTATTATTGTTGCATTGGCGGGTTGGGTGGGTGGGCTACAATACACCATTCAAAAAGAAGTACTAGAACCAATTGAACAGCAGCAGGTTTTAATTGGAGTGAATGAATCCTCGGGTGGATCAGCTCGTAATGATCTCGAACTAAAGGGAGCTTGGGGCTGGGACTCTACAGATGAGAAATTAATTGCAAAAGCATTAAAGATTCCCGGCATAACATCTATAACACCCCATCTCTCATTAAGTTATTCCTCAAATGCAACAATTGATGGTATAGATAAAGTCTTTGAGCAGTATGATCTATGGACATTGGATGAATCCTTGGCAGAATTATACGGAGTAAAAGACTTTGATTACACTGCTGGACAACTAATTCCAATAATTATTGGTGAAAACTTCTTGCGAGAGTTAAAGTTAAGCGGTAAAAAAGTTTCAGTTCAAGAGCACATATTTAATGAACCTGATGGCATGACTGAGACTATAGACAATAGCGACTTACTCAATAGTAGCTTAATTGGTAAATCAGGCACACTCAGCCTCCCACTCCTTCCACCTGAGCCACAAATAGTAAACGACCAAATTGTGAGAAATAGGATTGTACAAAGAGAAGAAAAGAGGTTGATTACGGCTGAACAGTTAGCTGCCTATCGGCGGGCCATCGATGAGGTAATTTCTCCATATTGGAATATTAATTCCCTCAAAGAACCGGCTCTATTTAGGTTTCAGGTTGTAGGCATAGACAAGTCTGGTGGGCTGTCAGCCTTTATTCCAGAAGATGCCTTAGTTAGCATTATGCAGGAGTTGCAAAACCGACAGCAAAAGGCGAGGACGGCGACGGAAATTCCAGCCGAACTCATGCAAGAACAGATATACGCCAGCCTGATTCATGATAATCAAATCCGGTTTTCGAGCGGCTTGATGCACGATATAATCATCACCGCCAATAAGCTAGAGAAGCCCACCTTTACCATCCCCGGACTGTTAGGTAAGGCCACAAAAGATGCTGAGGGTAATGTGACTTTTACTGAGGTGGTCGACTACAAAATAACCAAAGACAGCTTTGTAAATCCGTTTTTGGTGGCTCGCATCTCAAATTACAGCCAGCGCGAACGCATTACAACAGAGCTGCAAAATATCGGCCTGTTTCCAGGAAGTATTAGTCAGTTTTCTGAGTATGACCGCTTATTCGGCATACTTATGGGAGCTTTGGGTATTGGATTAGGAGTTATAAGTATTCTTGTGGCCATAGTCTTATTTATCTTGTGTTGGGGGTATATAGCCGACTCTAACCAGGAAATCGGCGCATTGCGAGCGTATGGCCTGCGCCTTGGTGGAGCAAGACGATTGATAGCCTGGCAACTAGGGATGATATTATCCGCAGGCCTTACCATAGGAGTCTTGATTGGCATAGGCCTGATGTACACACTTTCAGGGGCTGTGGCTAATTTTGTTAATACTACATTGCTGGAGTCGGTTGGCTACACCGAACTCTTAGACGGAGTTAAATTTGCAGCCAACGATTTAACCCATATTAATTGGCAATTAGCTGGGATAGGAACAGTCGCAGCACTGCTTTTGCCAATCATTTTATCTCTAATTGCCTCATATAAGAGATTGCAGTTAAATCCAGTGGAAGCGCTGAAAAAAGATGCCTAATTAATTTTTATGCGAAGATTCAATTACTTTTTTACCATACTGCCTTGGAAAAGAATGAGAACAAATAAGGCAAAGTTCGGGGTCATGTCGTTGCCACTAATTTTGCTGGCGATAGTCATTACATTGCTCAATGTTGCCCAAACTAGCTATGCGCATATTGTGAACCAGCGCATTTTACCAGCCATTGAAGATAGAGAGCGGATATTCAGCTTGAAGAAGCAAAACAGTATGGATCTCGAGTATTATGTTCCATATTACACGGAAGAAGATATGACAGCTTTACGAGGAATTGGCACTATTTCTGACGTGTTGGAAGTAAGGCCCTCATTGCTGACGCCTGCAACTACCGATTCGCTAATTGATGGAGAATCGATTGTATTGCAGGATTTTCGCGGGGTATCAGATAAAGCTGTAGAGTTAATTGGGGTGGAAGATTTTACCTTTACTGAGGGACAACCAATTCCAGTAGTGATTGGCATAGAAGCCTTGAAACAGTACAAAGACATTGTAAACGTAAGTAATGATACCAGCGCGAAGCAAAAGGAGGAGTTGTTGGCAGATTACCAGCGCACCAGCTCTTTTACTAGTAATTATCCTCACCGAGATACGGTTAACCAGATTAAAAATAAACAATTTACATTTACCCTTGGTACGATAGATCAATCACCAATTCTGTATCATAGTATTCAACCAAGCGATGTACCTTACTCGTTCATCTCTGGCGAATCTCGCCAGGCCATACAAAATCAGACTAGAAGATTAATCGAGCAATATTGGGACTATGACAACTTGGCTAAGGGGATAGAGGTCAAAGCAAAGGTGGTGGGCATTGATTACTCTCTGAACAAATCGGTAATTAGCTTGCCATATGAAGCAGTAGAATATTTACACCAAAGCCTACTTGACCATCAACAATCTGCTTTATTACCAGGCGCAACTATTGACTCGGTCGGTAGCATATATCACGGCATTGAAGTTGCATCTGAGGGGATACAGTCGAGATATGAGGGTGATGGTGAACTTATTGCGACCGAAACGATGGCAGAGATACTTCCAAACGTTTATGTCCCAGGCTTGTATTACTCAATAAATCAGAATGATGCAAAAACAATCCTAAATACTCCGCCAAGCTTGAGCAACATAAAAACCTCTGAGATTAACGTAGTAATGACCAATGCTTCACAGCTAAATAACACTATTAATGGGCTTGTCGGGCAAGGGTTAATCGGAGGCTTCCAGGCTGCCAATATTTACACTAGCTACACTGGCTTTAGTGAATCATTAAAGTCTTTTGCTTTTTACGTTTCCATGATATTAGTAATCATTTGTGTTGTAATCACTTTATTTTTAATGCTGCGCATCGCCAAAAACACTCAATACGAGACTGGAGTACTCAGAGTGATTGGAGCAACACAAGGGCAAGCACTTCTGCATACGACTGGTCTACTGTCATGGCAGCTATTTATCTCTGTAGCTGTTGGCGTTGGCTTGGGATATCTGACCGTGGTGGCTGCAGCTCCTCTAGTATCCAGTTATTTGCAGTATGGCAGCTATCTGGCCCTAGATCGAATACAAGACACTTACGGTATAGAGATTGTAATCCGAAATTTTGATGTATCCCAGATTGATCTTGCTTCACTCGCGACAAACTTAGGTTGGGTAATTGGCCTTTGCTTAATTGGAGTACTGCTTGCCATGCTTTTAACTGCACGAGTAATGCCGATTGACATTGTTTCGAAAAACAGATAAGTAATTAGAAGGGTTAAAAGATTAATTATGAGCCAAAACATACTTATTCAAACAACTGACTTAGTCAAGCAATATAAAGTAAAGCATCGTGAAATATTCGCCTTGAATGGGATTTCGATTGAGGTAAAGAGTGGTGAGCGAGTGGCGGTGATGGGCCAGAGCGGTTCAGGCAAGAGTACCTTAATGCATATGATTGGAGCGCTAGATAAGCCGACCTCAGGTGCAATTACTGTGCTGGGTCAAGAGCTGAGCAAACTCAATGACAAGGAACTCTCGTTATTTCGTAATTCAAAAATAGGCTTTATTTTTCAGGACTTTAATTTGATTAACTATCTCTCAGTCGCAGACAATATTACCTTACCGTTACGAATACTGGGTAAAAGTAGTAGCGAAGCAGCTGAGAAGGCCAATGCCTTGCTCGACAAGCTGGGTATGGCTGATTTGTCGGACAGATACCCTCATCAGCTATCTGGAGGGCAAAAGCAGCGCGCGGCTGTGGCCCGAGCGCTCATCGTTGACCCGGCAATAATTTTAGCTGATGAGCCGACTGCCAATCTTGATGAACAAAATAGCGAAGTGGTTTTGGATTTAATTCGAGGAATAGAAGTGGGCGAAGACAAAGCTATGGTGATTGTGACTCATAACCATGACATCGCCCAGCAGTTTGACCGCATTATATATTTAAGTGATGGCAAGGTAACCACCAGATCTAATCTGATCAACTAGTCCAGGCCTCCTCAGATTTTTGGTATGATGTTAATTCAAAAAACCGTCCGAAGCGTTAAAGTGAGATGTAGGCTCGTATCTATGGGCGAAGCGATGATTATGGCATTGAATTGTACGCACCAAGAAATAGGGCGGGTGGCGTTGTAGCCACCCATTGGGGTTGTCTCTCAAACTGAGCAGTTGGACTACTTAATTAACTCAAAAGCCTGGCTAATCTGGGTGTCTATCGTAGCTAGGTTAATGGTTGGCCGGGGCATTTGGCTGGAGTACTCCAATCGGCCCTGGTACTGGCTGCGAAGATTATGGTGCCAACATTCCAAGCCACGCTTGGCCAGCTTCAGCCGCTTTCGATTGTCGCCGTGGCACAACTCGGGATTCGCGCGGTAAGTCTCGACGACTCTCAACCAAAAATCCACCTGCAGCCACCAGGACTTGATCGCCGTTTGGCTAAGCGCTTTGGTTCGTCTCAGCTCAACAACTATAGAGCTAGCTGTTGTCAATGCACGCTCCAACTCGACTGCTGCCCAAACTTGAGCCGCAGTCGATTCAACTTCTTCCAACCGGACCTTCATCTGCTGCCGATCATCCTCGTCACCTTCGGCCTCAACTGCCAGAGAAATAAGCGGTAGCTGCCGACGCAGGCGCTTAACATCAGTCATCACGGCGACAAAATTGGGACAATGCCGACTGCTTTCGGGGGCAACCTGCAATTTCAAGTTGTTAACCCAGGCTAACGCCGTCAACAAATCGAGCCGATGGTTATTTCCGGTAAATCGATACTCAACTCCCATGGTGTCTCTCCTGAGAAAAAGTCAATACAGCACGTAAGTGAGGCGTATTATAGCACAGAACTAGCCAATGTAACCTGCTTTGCCAAGTTAGGATAAGATCAACAACTACACCATTCAGCAGGCGCACACACCAATAGGTCAAAACCAGTAATGAGCCCTACTTTTCGGTGCGGTATATAATAAATATATGCGGTTAAATTATAAAATACTGACAGCTATGTTGGGCGTACTACTAATTGTGATCTTGATTGGAGCCGGATACTATTTCGTAATGCAGCAAAATCAGCCAACCAATCAGTCAACCAACAATAGCAATCAATCATCAACCCAATCTTCGCCAACTCCGACAGTCGCTCAGATAACAACTCCTACTCCGGCACAGACTGCTATCGAAGGCCAATGTCAAAGCTCGCAATTACAACTTACTATATCGCCCGCTCCTGGGGGCGGCGCAGCCGGAAGCGTGTATTACCAAGTGCTACTCACCAATACCGGTATCCAAAGTTGTAGCCTGTATGGCTACCCCGGCGTGTCGCTGCTTAATAACCAAGGTCAGATGGTAGGCCAGCCTGCCGAACGCCAAGACTCGACCGTTAAAACCGTTACCCTCAACTCGGGACAAACCGCCGAATCAACCCTACGTATAACCCAAGACAACTTTGATCCTGGAGTATGCCAAGACGGCGTAACTCAAGTCAAAGTCTATCCACCTGGCAATACTGAACCCTTAATTTCTCATCCAACCATCGACCATTGGTGCCCTGGAATGAGCGTTAAGGCAGTCACGCTAAGCGGCACCATCATTAATTAGGGCATATTGCGATATCTTTAGTAAAGGCCTGCATTGCATCTTGCGTCATGCTAAGCGTTAGCAGCCTGTCAGCCTCTGGCTGCAAGAATCTTTTAAAGCCTCCATTGTTAGTAGCAATTAACGATCCAGCCACCCATTCAACCTCCGAGGTTAAACGTGCTTGAACCTAGGTTGCTTGATGTAATATTTATGTACCTTGTCATTCCCGGCTTGACCGGGAATCCGAGCGCCGAGTGACTCCACACTTCTTAAATTGCCGCTGACACAGAGATAACCTTAAGTTTTAACTTTTGCGCTGTAGTTTCGACCCTTAACCTTTGCCCTTTGAATTTTGACGTCCCTTCACGTTTGCTTGGTTACAGGTACAGAGTTAACGGTATACAATAGACAACATGTATACACCTTCATCCCAAATTTTAGCCAACTATGCCGATGTACTGGTTAATTTTGCCCTCAATAGTGGTGAAGGTATCAAATCTGGTGAAGTGGTGTATGTAAGTGCTCCAGAAATTGCCAAACCCTTGTATGCTGCACTTATACACGCCATTATTGATGCTGGCGGACATTATATTGGCGGTTATCACCCCAGTGTGGACGACCGATATAATATCGGTCGCGATTTTTACGAGCAGGCTAATCCAGACCAAATCACCTTTTTCCCCGAGAAGTATTATCGGGGGCTAATTGACCAGATTGACCACCAGTTAATGGTCATCGCCGACACCGATAAACAAGCTCTTAAGGGTATTGATCCTCAAAAAATTATGGCACACGGTAAAGCCATGAAACCATACATGGAGTGGCGAGATATTAAAGAAGGTCAGGGGAAATTCACTTGGACTCTAGGCCTATACGCCACCGAAGCTTCGGCTAAAGAAGCCAGTATGTCGTTAGAGGAGTATTGGCAGCAAATTATTCAAGCCTGCTATCTAGACACCGACAACCCGGTGGAGGAGTGGCGGTCAATGTCCAAGCAGGTTGAAGAAATCAAAAATTGGCTAAACGACCTAAAGATTGAAACAGTGCATATCCATGGCGAAGACGCTGATTTGCGGATTAAAATTGGTCAACATCGGGCCTGGATGGGCGGTAGTGGTCGCAATATTCCTTCTTACGAGTTATTTACTTCACCCGACTGGCGCGGCACCCAAGGCTGGATTCGCTTTAACCAGCCCCTGTACCGCTACGGTAATTTAATTACCGGCATTGAACTTACGTTTAAACAAGGCAGGGTAGTCCAAGCTAAAGCCAAGGAAAATGAAGCCGTCCTCAAAGAGATGATTGCCACCGAAGGGGCAGATAAGTTAGGCGAGTTCTCGTTAACTGACGCCAGATTCTCTCGTATTACCCGGTTTATGGCTGAAACTTTGTTTGATGAAAACATTGGCGGCGAGTTTGGCAACACCCACGTGGCCTTGGGTAAATCGTATCACGATTGCTACAGTGGCAACCCAGCCGATTTAAATGACGAAAAATTAGCCCAAGACCTGGGATATAACGACTCATCCGTCCATACCGACGTTATTTCCACCACCAACCGCACCGTTACCGCCACTTTGCCCGACGGTAGTCACAAGATCATTTACCGCGACGGACAGTTCCAACGGTAAGCGACTTATAACATATATATCTTCTAGTTTGACTAATGAAGTATAATTTTCTAGCCAAGCAAACGGTGCTTGGCCGTTTTCACATGGAGAGAGTCTCATGATTACGCACCAACATTCCAAACCAATCTTGTATCATGACGGGTCAGTCAAAAGAGACGAACTGCGCAAAGCGTTACTCGATGCCAAGCAGGCATACACCGAGCGCCAGACTAGCTTGCCTGGCACGGCAGTGGTAGTGCAAGACGGCAACTGCTATCATAGTGCGCAAAGTGTTCAAGCATTGCTGATTGTCCGGCTGCGTGGCTATAACCACTAGAGGACTATCAGTTTAAGGCCAGGGTGCTCGCCGCTGGCGGGTACCCTTTTTGATTACCTTAGATATTCACCACGAAGCTTTTATTTCGTCTTTTTGTCCGCTTCAACTTTTTTGCTTTTGGTGCGTCTAATTGGAGTCAGCTGAGAAGCAATCCCAATCGCTGCACTCACTAAAACTGTATTTTTAATAATATACTGGCCCTCCAAGGTGGGCACCAACCAGCCTTGCCAAACCATATCAGGAGTTAGGGCTAAGGGCAAGGCAGTACTAACCATATGCGGCAAAAGTAGAGCAATGGCGGCGCGCTCAAACCCTTTAATAATAAAGGTTAAGCCAATCACCACCTCGTACACGCCAAAGGCCATATAAAATTCATCAAAGGGGATGAAGGGTATTGTTTGATCGTGCAAGGCTTCAACTAGCGGCGTGGCGGGGGAGAGACCAAAGACTTTAAGTGCCCCAAACCAGGCAAAAACAATAAATAAGGCCACACGGGCGCTAGGCAGAAACGCCTTACGCATGGCACCGATAATATGAACGTCGAGGGATGATAGGCCACTTTTACTCACTGGTTCAGTATAATCTATCAACCAAGCTAACGCCATGGGAGGTCAGAGGTCAGAGGTCAGAGGTCAGAGGTCAGAGAAGGCAGTTTAGCACATGGTTGGCAGTGCAAATTAAACGGGGAATCCAATGTATTTCTTAATGTCATACTTGTTAACCTCCGCCGCCTGGTGGCTCATTTTATAGATTCAACCTATTACTCACCCTTCATCCAATTATCTGAGTTAATTTGGCAAACGTATATACGTCCGTATATACGTTTTTTAAGCTACAAGGTTTCATACTTATTCGTCATTCCCAACTCCTGCTCGCAACGCTTCGCTTACGATAGCCGATGGGCGATCGGGAATCTAAAACGTTATCAGCTCATTCAACACTTTTAATTCCCGCCGGAGGTTATGCTGCACTAGATTCAGTGCGGGAATGACAGGAAGGGTGTCGGGGGGATACGAGATACGAGATACGAGATACGAGATACGGGATACGGGATGCGGGATGCAGGATGCGGGATGCGGGATGCGGGATGCGGGATGCGGGATGCGGGAGAAGGTTAGTATACGTCATTACGAAGCCATTCGGCTCTAAAGACTCAAGCCTCATCGTCCATTCGACGGTCTCAAGCTTATGGTTGAAGGATCAGGCTCGAATGAGGAGTGGTAACGGACTGTGGCGACCTGCCTGTTTGGACGGCGAAGGCATGGGGAGTGGGCCAAGTTTCGGATTTCGAACTTTATCAATAAACCTACCCCTTCACCTCTTGTGCCAACGAATCATCGTAGGCAGACTCAGCATGATAGGATGCCGGCAGAAAGCTGCAGTTTGACAACAAGTGTATTGATTGTCTGCCCAATATGTGTTACTATAGGTTATGTAGATTATTCGATTTCACCAAAGGTGGGGAAAATGAGTCGGATTCCACTCGCTGATCAGTTTTCGCTATTGCGTGTTGCGTTCATGCTATTGGTGATTATCTCTAGCCTGTTTGAGAGGTGGGAATTCGCCCTTGTTTACCTTGTAGCGGGGTGGGTGACCGATATCCTGGATGGCTATCTCGCTCAGGAGTTTGGCTCCTGGAGAGACAAGTATCCCAGCCTGGACATGGATGGCCTGGCCGATACGGCTTTGGCCTTTGGCTCCAGTCTGGTAGTTGTCATCTATGGGTGGCACTACTACAGTCTGGGGATAGCCTGGTCGCTGACTGGACTTTTCGCTCTGACAGTAATCTCGGGGGTGGGCATGGTGCTAGTGATGAACCAGACCGTAACCACCTGGACGCGTCGTCTGATCGCTGTCAACATGATTGTGATGCATGGCGGAATCCAAATTTTTGGCACCGCCGCCTGGTTCGCCTACATGACCTTCGGTACCCCCGGGGTGCTCATCACTCTGGCAGTGGCGGTACCCGTCGTTTTGCTGCAGCGACCTAAAATGCAGCTATGGATGGCTGGCAAGTTCGCCTAGCATCCACGGGCGGTGTTCGTTTCTAACGCGCACCGCCCTTTGCTTTTTCCGAAGAGATAACCAGTTCTAATTTTACCAGACTGTGGCTAAACGTTCTTCCATAGGGTCAGACCCTGCCCAAGGGTCCGACCCTCACCTGGCGAATCTATGGTAAGCTATGAGTGCAATTACTTTTGCTTTCCAATCCAAACCAAATGTTGCAAGATTTTGACTCTAAATTGCAAGAAAAGTGTGGCGTCTTTGGCGTGTATGGTAAGGGATTAGAGGCCGCCCGGCTGGTGCATGTTGGTTTGTGGGCCTTACAACACCGTGGTCAAGAAAGTTCGGGTATTTGTTCTAGTAACGGCCGCTCATTATTTGCCCACAAAGATGCTGGTTTAGTGGCTCATGTTTTTAATGAAGCCAACCTAGGCAAACTTAAAGGCCACATCGCTATTGGCCATAACCGCTATGCCACATCCGGTAACGTCTCCAATTTTCATCACCAGCCAGTCACCCAAGCTGGCGCACTTTTAGCTCTAGCCCACAATGGTAATTTACCTTCTACACTAAAACTAGAACGTTTTTTAAAAGGACGCCACTTCGATACGGCTACCATGAATGATTCCGAGATGATGCATGCCGCAATACAGGCATATTTAATGGAAGGCAAAACCATTGAGCAGGCAATTGAGTCGGCCTTCCCTTTATTCACTGGGGTGTTCTCTATAGTGGTTATGACCAATACAAAGATCATCGCGCTACGCGATACCTGTGGTGTGCGGCCACTGTCAATTGGTCGCCTCAGTGATGGCTTTGTTATTTCGTCGGAAACCTGTGCCATCAACGCCATCATGGCCGAGTATATCCGCGACGTCCAGCCAGGCGAAATGGTTGTTATCGATAGTAAAGGCCTCCACTCATACACTTTGGCTTCTGGCCAAACTAAGCTGGATATATTTGAATTTGTTTATTTTGCCCGCCCCGATAGCCTACTGATGGGCAAGAGCGTTAATCAGGTTCGGCAACAGATGGGAGAACAGTTAGCCATCGAACATCCTCTAAAGGCCGACGTCGTCATTCCAGTTCCCGATTCGGGTATTCCAGCCGCAATTGGCTATGCCCGCAAAGCAGGCATTCCCTTTGACCACGGTTTTGTTAAAAACCGCTACATTCATCGCACCTTTATCCGTCCAGCTCAAAGCTTGCGCGAGCGCGATGTTAACATTAAATTAAACCCATTAAAAAGTGTGATTGCTGGCAAAAATGTCATTATTGTCGACGACTCAATTGTCCGTGGCACTACCTCAAAGAAAATTGTCGCTATGGTGCGAAGAGCCGGGGCAAAACAAGTGCATATGCTGGCCAGCTCACCACCTGTGCGCTACCCCGACTTTTATGGGATCAACACGCCAAACCCACATGATTTACTCGCTTCTCGTCTAACCCACGCCCAAATCGAAGCCTATATTGAGGCCGATTCAATTGGCTATTTATCAATGAAGGGCATGATATCGGCAACCGGCGTACCGGCCAATCAGTTCAACACCTCCTGCTTTAGCGGAGAATACCCCGTTGCAGTTGGACGCAAAGCCCAACGTAGCATTGACACAATTACCAAACATCTCCAATCACTTGGCTTGGCTTAGCTGATCGGCCGCAGACTCAACAATCTCTTCCAAACCAGCATCGTTATGAGACGAAACGTGCTTTTGTCGATAGGCAGCGAACGAACTCTTACTCATGCCGTGCTTTTTTAAATGGGAGCTTAACCGTTCACTGCCAATATAATGGGGCAGTACTACATACGTAGCTCCCAAATCGTACAATTGCTGGGCCTGGTCAAGATGGTCAGCGTGGCAAATAAATAATGCTTCGGATTTATGGTGTTTAAGATAATCAAGCAAGACCACATTCACACTAAACTCATCAATCGTACTCACCACCACCGCAGCCCGATTAACATTCAATTCCTCAAGAAATTCTAGGTCAGTAGCATCACCATAGGCATGCCGGATGCCCTGCTGCTCTAAATACTCAACTACCTCTGGATCATAGTCAATCACTAAATAGCGTTGACGAAGATGTCGGAAGGCTCGAAGAAACTCATGCCCGCCTTTAGTATACCCAAAAAGAATCGCCTCATACGTCGTTTGTTGTTGCTTGGTCGCGCGCGGCTTGTGATGTTCAAAAATATGTAGCCAGCCATTAATCCTATCGTAAATGGCATCATCATACTTCATTAGATAGGTCGAAACCCCAATGGTAAGTAAGGCCACCATCGTAATAATGGCTAACACATGCTGGTTAATAAGCCCCACGCTATAGGCAAATACTACTAAGACCATCGAAAACTCACTAATTTGCGACAAGTGAATACCCGCTTTAAAACTCGTCAGTCGAGTGTAGCCGAGTGCCCCTAGAGTAGCAATCACCGCCAACGGTTTACCCAATATAACAATGACTGATAGCAGTAAAGCTGGGAGTAGACTAATCCCAACCTGTTCAAATGAGAATGATTCACCCAGATGGACAAAGAACAGCACAATAAAGAAATCCCGTAATGGTTTAAGCCGAGAGCTCATTTGCGTGGCATAAGGCAAGGCGGCTAAGCTAATACCAGCTGCCAGCGCTCCAACCTCATACGAAAACCCAATTAACGAAAACAAAGTGGCGATCCCAAAGGCCCACGCCACCGCGAATAGAAAAAGCAGTTCCTGAGAGCCAGCAAACAACCGGCCAATGTAGGGCATTAACTTGGTGCTAACTAGATACAAAGCCAACACAATCCCGCCCCCCTTTAAGATTAGGACCAAAATATCGGAATAATTAAGACCCCCTGTTGTACCAATCGCCGCCACTACCAGCAACGCCAGTGTGGCCACCATATCATCCATCACAATTACCCCAATCGAAAGCTGGGAGTAGAGTCGGGACAATTCTTTTTTATCGGAGATTACTTTTAAAATGATAATAGTACTACTAAAGAATAAGGCGAGCCCAATAATTAGCCCTTCAAAAGTACTAAATCCCAAAATGGTACCAACGGCAAAACCAGCACTCCCAACCAAGAGCAAAATGGAGATGGCTGTGAGTAGCACTGGCCGCCCCAAGCTTTTAATCACATTTGGGTTGAGCCCTAGGCCAATGATGAACAACAGTAAAGTAATACCAATTTCACTAAAAGAAGCGAATGCCTCGCTATCACTAACCAGGTTAAGAACTGCCGGGCCAACCAGAATACCCGTTACGATATATCCCATAATCAGCGGCTGGCGGAATAGTCGCATCAGCAATGAGATAACACCGGCGATCACTAAAACTAAGGTAAGCTGAGTAAAGATTGCTTGATCCATGTGTATTTATTGTAACGTATATTGTTTCCCGACGCACAGGAGGAATTCGCTGACGCGAGACTTTGACTAAGAGAATTGGAGATGGGATGTAGGATGAAGGATTCGGGATATAAGTAGGTTAAAGTGCAAAGTGTAAATGGCAAAGCCAAAGGTTAAAAGCTAAGACATTAAAGATCTTCGGTTTATCACGATAACCGATCTACGATCAACTCATAATCCAAAACCGATAGACGATGTGCAAGATACAAAATACCTCAGCCTAGCAACCAACGTCTTGGATAAAGTCCTATAGTATAGTATAATCTTGGGAAAGGCAGCTGATCTTTTCGCTTAAAGTCAGGAGAGGATTATGACTCCAGAAGCGCTCGAAGAGGCAAGTCATCCTCAGCCAACAGTTCGATCTTCAGGGTCATCTCGATCCAGGCGACTCTGTCATCTTCCAAGGCGAAAATGACGGTGTTCAGCTCTTTATCGAGACCAACCAGGCTGGCGACGTTGTCTACTTCTTTGCTCCCGAAGACTACGAGCCATAAGGAGCTTGCCCCGGATGCACAGCAGTGCATTCCGTGGTTTAACTTTTTATCTGTTCATACACACAGGCTTGAACAAGGAGAGTGAACGTGTCTACCGCAAAGATCTTTTGTCCCAATTGCAACCAGATGCAGTTGGTGTCCGACGCTAAGTCCAAGACCGAAGTTGTTGATGGACGGCCGCCGAAAATCCAAACCACCATCCAAGGCACCTGCCCTAGATGTGGCCGGGAAATTAGCAAGTCCCCACCTGCAGCCGGCAAGCTTCGTTAGGCATTACCACCGCAATCACATTTAAGGAGAGGTTATGAAGCGGGGACAAATACTCCACGAGCTGCAGCAGAAGCAGCGTCAAATCATCAAGCAACAATACGGTCGCGATCGGATCTTTGGTTACAGGCTGGTACAACAGCCTTCAGTGGTCAATATCCAGCAACGCCGGGCCATGCTGCCATACATTAAACGGCAAGTACGGGAGATCATTGGTAGGCTGGTCGTTGAAGTGCTCAATAACGACACTCCTGTTGCCCTAACTGGCAATGCCATGGCGCTGCCTCACGATCCGCTCACGCCGAGCGAACAAGAAGTCTTACGCTTAGTTCTGGAAGACATCTTCCAAGTGGAGGATTGGCCACATCTTCAACCCAATGAGGATGCGCTGGTCATAGTACGAGGAGGTATCCGCCTCGGCGCCCAGTGTTCAAAAATAGGCAAGGTTATCTACTACCTTGCTCCAAAAAACTACCAGCCGTAGAAAGTCAGACCCTAGATACGCACCTAAGCGCTCTAGGGTTCTTTATTTCATACACTACTTGACGACTCTGTCATAATAGAATTATATCCCCCTAGGGGGGATAAGTATGAAGTTAAAAATCAAAAATCAAAGGTCAAAACCACAGTTCAAAGCTTAAAATTTTACCTCCAAAGCGCAGTTTTGCCTTTTGACCTTGCGACAAAGGAGGCTATTTATGTACCGACCGAAAGACGACAAGGACCGTATTATCCACCGGCTAAAGATTGCCCGTGGACACTTAAACAAGGTTATGCAGATGGTCCAGGATGACGAATATTGCATTAACGTGTTGCATCAATCCCAGGCAGTACAGCAGGCTTTACGGCAAACCGAAACGGTACTGATTGAGCATCATTTTAATCATTGTATGGTGGATCAGCTGCAAAATGGCCAACAAAATAAAGCGGTTCAAGAAATGATGAAAATTATTAAAAAGAGAGGCTAACCATGACCAATAAACCAACCATATACACCTGTCCCATGCATCCAGAAATAAAATCGGACAAGCCAGGCAAATGCCCCATTTGTGGCGGCATGGATTTAGTCGAACAGAGTACACTGTCTCAGTTAGCTCCCCTTGCACCTCAATCACAGGAAAGCTATCGGCCTTTGGTTATCATTATTAGCTTAATTAGTCTGGTTACCATTGTACTGTCAATCACCCAATGGCTAGCCGGCCAATGGTCATGGCAACAGAGTATGGCCTATTTTATGGCCGGGTTTTTCTTAGTATTTTCGGGCTTTAAATTACTCGACCTTAAGGGGTTTGTAGATGGGTATCAAACCTATGACCTGTTAGCTAAACGAATTCCCGCTTATGGCTATGTGTATCCCTTTTTAGAACTTGGCCTAGGCTTACTTTATGCTACCATGGCATTCCCGTTGTTCGCTGATATAGCTACGGTTATACTACTCGGATTTAGTGGTATTGGTGTAGCCCAAAAACTACGCAAACATGAGCGCTTCCAGTGTGCTTGTTTAGGAACATTTCTAAAAGTGCCCTTAACTAAAGTAACCTTGGTTGAAGATTTTGGTATGGCCATAATGGCCTTAATCATGCTCGTGATGCGGCTCATGTAGTATAAAAGGGTGTTTAGGTTATACGCCTAAACACCCTTATTTATTCAGTTAACCTACGGCAGCGACAGCTTATGGCTTTGACAGCCACGGTTGGGGTAGGGCACCCGCAACGATTCTCTAATCAACTGCAACTCCTCTATAAAAGCCTGAACTCGGGGGTTAGACCGATCGCTCAAGTCAACGCAACCCTCCATAGCCAGTTCGTTCCAACTCCATTGTTGAAGCTCCGGCATATCGTCGAGCACCTGCTGCGACCATTTACCGGGCGGCAAAAAGATCGGCTTGGGGGAGTAATAAATCGGGTCATCCTCACCCCGGAAAGGATTGGGAGCACTCCATCGGCCAATATGAACCCGATCATCTCCAAACAAGTTATTCGGCGTCGCCGTGGTTAGCACGGGGCTATTACCAATCATCTCCGTTCCTTCAAACGGTTCAATGCCATGGTTTCGACTCTGAAACCGCCGTTGGGTAGCCACCACCCTGCCATCTGGCCGAAAAATCTGCTCCATCACCCATTCAACATCCAGCGTCCGCTGGAACGACGTCATTAAACGGGTTGGCATGCTGCCGCCATTCTCGGAGGAGAAGATGAGGTGGGAAGAGACTAGGTACTCAGCGGTAGAATCACGCTTTTTAATGTGGCAATAGCCTACCAGTGGAATATCATCGAGCACGTTGTGAAGGTTCTTAATTTTAACCACAGGATTGTGGTCAATAAAGCTGGCTAACAACGAATCGGATGCCGGCCGAGCCGCAGTCAAAGTCAGCGAATCTGGTATAGGAATAGCAACCGCTGCGTCCTGGTTTACGGTAATTTGATGATCACCAGCCGTAAACGTACCCAAGTTAATCGAATTGGGAACTCGCCGCCCTGGAGTTTCAGAGCGAATAAGCGACAGCAAATGACGCCGACCGCTACCCAATCGCACAATCAAGGGATGAACGAATGTTACTTCGGCGCTAGCTGCACTTGCAGTTAAGTAAACCGTCGTCTCCTCGGCCAGAGAAAAGGTGAAAGTTTTCACTTCGTTATCGCTACCAGCCACCAGCCGAAGATCGATTGGTAATTCAGCCTGGGATCTAACCAATCCCCAAAACTCAAGTGGCTCCAAGAGGGCAAATCCGCGGAATTGACGATTAAACTCCCGCGCCCACTCCGCCTGTGCTTTAACCGTAATTGCAGCTGATTGCATAGCAACCAGTGCTGCACCCAGCACAAAGTTCCGCCGGTTAAGCCGCCTTAGTCCGCTGGACATGCCATACCCCTTTCTTTGTTTGCCTGCCTCCAGTTAGGCGCATTATAGCACGGTTAATTGAGTCTTAAGTCCGAAAAGAAGGTGTGTACTTCATTGCCAGGGAGTGGTAGCAACCGTGGCAACCTGCCTGTTTCGCATCTAAAATTCGCTCGCTATGACGAGGGAGGGGTGGGGTTGGAGATCGGGTTTTAGGTTTCTAGCTCTAAGCGTCAGTACGTCCTCGTCATTCCCGCGCAGGCGGGAATCTGAGACTGTGGTGGTGGATGTAGGGCTTAGATTTAATTGGAGAAGATCGCCACGGCGTAGCCTCGCGATGACGGGCTGTAGACCGTAGACCGTAGACCGTAGACCGTAGACCGTAGAGGAGATTCTATCTCTTCGCTGCGCTCCGCTCCAGAATGACGGGAGGGTGTCGAAGATCGGAGGTCGGAGATCTAATATCGTATTTCATTCATCCAGCAGTCCAATCTCCTAACTCCTGCCTCCTGCAGTACATACAAAAAGACCCCGGAGATTATCCGGGGTCTTTTTGTTAGGCGTTAGCTAATTAATGGTAATTTAAGAGATAAACTTTTTACCAATTAATGCTGCGCTAATACCACCCAAGGCTACCATCATGGCCGCACCAGGACCAGTTGAAGGAAGTTGTGTTACTTCACCTAGTACATCTGGAGTAGGAGTTGGCGTTGGGTTCTGGCTACCACCAGTAGGCTGCTGAACCTGATGCACCTTAGTAGGTGTAGGGGTTGGCTTATGGTGGTTGTGCTGCTCCGGTGTAGGAGTTGGGGTATTATCCTCAACAGCTGGAGTCGGAGTTGGAGTTGGGGTATTATCCTCAGGAGTTGGGGTAGGAGTTATTCGAGGTGTTGGGGTAGCTGTAGGAGTTGGAGTAGGCTGACTTGTCACAATAGTTAAGCGACAGTCATTCTTGTAAATACCATTAAAAGTAGTTAAGGTGCCTTGGCCCAAAACCTTTGAGTCACAAACCCAACCTTTATCATTAGCAAAGTCCTTCAAACTATAGTCGCATGAACTTTCCTTAATAATACCGTTAAACGAAGTTGGTGATTTTTGACCCAAAATCTTAATTGGGCAAACGCTTTTACCATTAACAGAGCAATCGCGCTTATAAATACCATTCATTTTATCGGTGGTGGCATTATATTGGCCCAGAAACTTAATTGAACAATGGATTACTTTAGTACTAACAGTGCTGCTCGCCGAGACGGTGGCTGGTTGAGCAAACATGCCCATCCCCATCAAGCTTACAGCTGCGACTAAACTAACAGTAGATTTAATTGAATTCATATTAGTGTCCCTCCTTGGGGTTACTAGTTATTGATATATTTATACCATATACTATAGGATATGTCAAGATGTACTATTATATGCCTATCTTCTGGGATTTGCAAATAAGAAATTATCTGAGTTAATTCTTTAGTCTTAAATCGGAGTAAATTATAGGGTTTATAAACTAATTTTAATAGAACCCAGATGGTATAATGGGCGCCGATAGAATTTGGAGATAGAAGCTAGGAGCTAGGAGCTCGAATGTAAATGTCATTGCAAGGGAGTGTATTGACCGCGGCAATCTATATAAACCAATCAAGATTGCTTCGCTAGGGCGCAATGACGACAAGCAACTTACAATTAACGGTATTTAAGTATGAAAATTTACGTTGGCATGAGCGGCGGGGTAGATAGCTCCCTGACCGCGGCATTATTAAAAGAACAAGGGCATGACGTCACTGGGGTTTACCTCAAGAACTGGGCCAAAGAATGGGATATCTTTGACTGTCCCTGGGCAGATGACTTGCACGATGCCTCACGGGTAGCCGAGCAACTTGGGATAGAGTTGAAAGTGTTTGATGTCCAGCAGCAGTATCGCCATTATGTGGTGGACTATATGTTGGCCGAGTACCAGGCTGGGCGCACGCCTAACCCCGATATCATGTGCAACCAGGAGATGAAGTTTGGGGTGTTTATGCGATTGGCTGAGGCTGATGGGGCAGAGGCTATCGCGACTGGACACTACGCACGAATTAAAGAAGGGAACTTGATGGCTGGCGTTGATAAAAACAAGGATCAGAGTTATTTCCTTTACCGTATCAGGCCAGAATCATTAACCAAAGCCTATATGCCCATTGGCCAATACACCAAACCTCATGTTCGCGAAATGGCTAAAGAGCGCGGATTAGTGACCGCCAGCAAAAAAGATTCGCAAGGCATATGCTTCATCGGCAAGGTTAAGTTAAAGGACTTTCTGAAAATGTATGTCAAAAGTGAACCGGGTGAGGTGATTGATCAGCACGGTCAAGTGATAGGGGAACATGATGGCGCAATTTATTACACCATCGGCCAGCGGTCAGGCTTGGGTATCGGTGGTGGCCAGCCCTACTTTATTACTGGTAAAGACATGAATAAAAATGAGATCTATGTCACCACTGATCCGCAAGATGATGAACTGTGGAAAGACACTGTATCAATCAATCAGCTCCATTGGCTGAACGAGGCTCCAAAGTCAAATAAGATCTACCACATCCGAGCTCGCTATCGCGCACCATTAGTTGAAGCTAGAATTACCCAGCTTAACAACACGTCCATGTCTTTCAAGTTACAACAGCCAGTCCGCGCCATCGCCCCTGGTCAGTCATTAGTAATGTATGACAAAGATAGGGTGGTGGGTGGAGGCATCATCACCGCAGAGCGGTGATGAGTAGTAAGTATTGAGTCCGGAGTAGGGAATAAATGAAGTCTTTCTCAGAATAATGCGGTTCCACCGTCATTGCGAGGGAGTAAAACGACCACGGCAATCTTCTCAGCACAGCCAAGATTGCTTCGTCATTTACATTCCTCGCAATGACGAAGTACTCAAAACCCATTCGCACACCACCCATCACCCTTCGTCGATATATCTGAGATATAAACGGCTTGTTACGTAACATGTTACGTAACAAAATCAATTGGTAATGATAACTTACGATTAACTAAATAACCCATAGTATTTGATATTAAAAGATTTTTTTGGTATAATTTACGCACAATTCCCAGGTGGATGTCTGGGTGCTTCGAATCATTCGGGGAACAGTGAGTCCTGCCACTGAAGCATGACGTGGAGAAAGGCTAGTCGATGACTCAACCCAAGGTGAAAAGCGAGTGGGCTCTCAGGTATGTCCAGGCACAAAATAATAAAGACGCTGGCAGACCGAAGGGTTCACTTCTTACTCAAACAGACTTCCGGCCTGTTGTAGGGAACGAGTATGAGATCGAAGATGCCCCCAGCATCGCTGATCTCGACCACAGTAAGAATTTTGGTTTCGTTTTCTCTAGCGACCAGCATCAGGTAGGTTTCCAGATAGCTGGAAAACTCGGCGGTTTTGCCGGATGGATCGTAGAGATGGGGAGAGCAGGATACAGCAGTGACTCGTGGACAGTCGAGGGAGTAACAAACTCGTTTAGCAACGACCTCCACTACTTCGTAGTCACCATGAGCATCAGGTATCGCACCGGTCGCGTGAAGTTCTACCGCTAAATCAGCGGCTTGACCGCAAAAACCCCGGAGGTCCGCCTCTGGGGTTTTCTTTTGTCTTTGTCATTCTGAGTGTCAACGCCTACCAGCCTCTAGCTAGAAGAATCCTCCAATCTAGATGGCCATAAGGATCCTTCGCTTTCAGTTCAGGATGACAAATACCTGTAATTCCTAGAAAGTAGTTAATCAAGATCTTTATTAACTGTTCATCGCTCAGATTCCGGCTCGGAGCCTCAATGGAAACATTCCAAACTCAGGCGCATTTATGACGCGCTTCACTCCCTATAAACCACAGTCTATCTAGATACTTTCGTCTCAATAAACCCGAGAATTGCACGATACTTAACCATAATTTCATCTATTCCACCCATCAACCTATCCAAGTTAATATATCTCAGACAGGAACCTCCCATAAATTTGACCTCTCACATATAAAAGCCTAAAAAACTACACACAATCAGTACCAAGTAACAGTATGTAACATGCAGCCTCCATCACGCCTTAACCTAAAGCCTGAGCCAGAAATTCCCAACTCTTCGTCACACCAACAAGCAACCTAGGTTCAAAGCTGTTTAACCCCCGAGGTTAAATGTGTTTGAACCTAGGTTGCTTGTTAAACTTTAAGCGCAATAACACCTCGCGGGTGTTGCACCCATACACTATCCACAAAATCGCGTCAGAGTCATGTGATTTAGATTAATTTTGTGATGATGAATAGCTATAATTAGAGATTTATGTGCCACGAAGGAGTGCTCAAAATGAGGCCTTGGGGTGTTTCATCTCTCCAAACTTTACTGGCATTCTAAGTGTCAACCGCCTGCCAGCCTCTGGCTGGAAGAATCTTTCAACCTACATAGCCACAAAGATCCCTCATTGAGGGCAATTGAGGTTTAACCTCAATAAGGGGGTTGAGGTTAAACCTCAATTATACGCATTCTGAATGCTATACGCGTGACGCTGACCGCTTTCTAAAATTCTCCCACCAACCCAATTTCCATTTCCAATTGATAGCCGGTTTCGGCTTTGACTTTCTCCTGAGCCAGTATGGCTAAGGCCATAACATCAGCCGCAGTAGCCTGACCCGTATTGACTAAAAAGTTAGCATGTTTTTCGGATATTTTTGCTCCGCCAACCTGCTTGCCTTTTAGTCCCACCTGATCGATTAATCGACCAGCGCCCACCCCTTCAATTTTTTTAAAGACCGAACCACAAGAGGGGAAATCCTCTAGTTGGGGTTGACGTTCGCGACGCCATTTAAGATTTTCTTGGGCTTGATGGACTATTTCCGCCTTTGGTTTAGTTATCAGATTAAAGGTGGCCTCTAACACAATAACCTCCTGGTGGTGGAGGATAGAATCGTCATAGCCAAACTGAAAAAAGTCGGTACCCACTACTCGAGTTGAATTATCTGGCATCAGAACTTTGGCACTATCTAAAACCTCCTCAATAAACACTGTCCGACTACGATCTGGCGACAAAAAATGCAGATTCTGCCATAAGGCGCCACCAACGCTACTTGGAATGCCGGCAAAATGCTCGAGGCCGGAGAGTTGGCGCTCGGCTGTATATTTAATTAAATCGGCAATGGTTGCCCCGGACTCGGCAGTGAGCAAGCAGGTCGGAGATCGCATGTCGGAGGTCGATTCACTGTCATCCAGGAGTGCGTCAGCACGATAGGATCTATCCTGGACATCATGACCATCCTGAGAGATTCTATCGCCTCCGGCTCCAGAAAGACGAGATAAAGGGTTAATCTCAACATTATCTGCCTGATTATAAATTACTAACCCACGAAATCCTTTGTCGCCGATGAGGATATTGGCGCCGGTGCCGAGGAGGAAGTAGGGGATGGACTGCTGTCGCGCTTGAGTGATGGCAGTTACGAGCTGGTCTTGGGAGTGAACCTCCACAAAATAGTCAGCTGGGCCGCCGATCTGGTAGGTGGTGTAAGGGGCAAGGGATACATCTCGTTGTATATCTAACCCAGGTATATTGAGATCCATATGAGTGTAGTGTACCATTTTGCAATTATATAGCCTATAGTATATAATGTATTTTGATTATTGGATCTTCAAACCAGGAGATTGCTCAATGTATGGTCCGATTCTCAAAGGCAAGACCAAGCATGGTCGTCAATTCGTACTTCGCCCTCCCACCGAGGATGACGCCCCACTGCTGATTCGATGGATGGCAGATCCAGAGGTAACGCGTACCTTGGGTCGGATCTTTCCTATGTCGCTTGACTCGGAGAGAGAGTGGCTGTCCGAGGAAGCAAACAACTCTGAATCGGTCATTTGGATCATCGAGTGCAAACATAGATGGAATTTTGTTCCAATTGGCATAGCTGGTATCCACGAAATCGATTCTATTCATCGGAACGCAGTCACTAGCATGTTTATCGGCGAAAAATCGCTTTGGGATCAAGGCATCGCAACAGCAGTGATGGAGTTGCGTATCAACTTTACCTTTACATTTCTAGGCCTGCACAAGCTCAAGTCGTCTTTTTTGGAAGGAAATGAAGGCAGCCGGAGGGCTCAAAAGTCTGCTGGCTACCAAGAAGTTGGCCGAAACAGAGAAGAGTTTTGGCGTGACGGTCAATGGGTGGATGAAATTTTAACCGAAGTGCTGGCCGCAGACTGGTTTGCTGCGAATAGACCAGTAGTTGAATGAAGATTGATACAATTCCCTGGAGGCGAAAGCCGACGGGGAATTTTTATTGCTAATATTTCATGCTTAGAATTTGTTTCATATACTGTAATTCTGATTTCTCATTTCAAAACATCAGATTCCCGATCAGGTCGGGAATGACAGGGGAGCGGTGTTTGTTAATTGAGGCGAATATGGTTTGATATTGGATCGATTGCTAGGACTACTTATATATCGTTTTAAGATTTTATATTGATCCAGATCGAACTGAGGGATTATCGATTGGTGCTCAATTAACTGGTCATGTTGGATAATATGGCCAACCAAACACCAGTTATCAATAATATACCCATCACTTTGGCCTTGATGGTCGCTTTCGGTAATAATAATCGGTGTCGCATATGGCCATTGTTTAATTCTGGTTGTGGCAAAAGCTTGGTTGAATCGCATTAAATACTCCAAGCTGGATTCTTTTCCCACACACGCTCCATAGCAAACTTTGAGTTGATGAGGGAAACAGGCGCCAGAGGTTTTTTGGAGCCCTAATAATTTGTGACAAAGGTGATGCTCTTTGGCTAGAGCAACTAATGATTCTTTAGCCTGTCGCTCGGAGCGATAGACGGCCATAACTGCGTCCAGAGGGACGCAGGAGGTCGATGGTGGGAGGTTGGAAGGCGACTTGGATTTTAATTTGTCGTCATCCCGGAAGAAGTCTTGCGACTGATAGGATCTAGATTCTATCGCCTTTGGCTCTCTTCGATCCTGAGCCTCAGAGCCGAAGGCCAGAATGACATTTTCTATATTTATTTTTTCTGATTTCTGATTTGTTTCGATTTTAGGATTTAGAATTTCTGATTTGCGCTGCAAGGAGATTGTTGGATAGCCAGCCTCATCTTTGCCTTTAATCGCCACCATCATCTCGGTTTGGCATCGCAGCAGCCGGTTATGGATCGGCATTAGCTCCTTAATTAAGCGTGATTCAGTAAGCAAGGCACCTAGTTCGCCGGTAGTAGATATGGTTTCAATATCCGTAATTTCCCGGGCAATCCGTTGCTCTTTGGGGGAGCGGTGGTCATCGCTAAAGTGAGATAAAACTCGATCACGGATACTCACACTTTTGCCGACATACAAGGGTGCATTAGTGGCAGAGCGAAAAATATAAACCCCCGGCGACTCAGGTAAGTCATTCACAATTCTCTGGGGCAGGTGAACCGGCAAAGATGGCTGACGTAGCTGTAATCGAACCTGCTGGTTAATAATTGCTTCGTCATGTTGTTCAACCATGCATTGCAAGGCTTTCCAAGTCGCTTCAGCATCAGCAAAAGCCCGGTGGCGTTCGAGTATAGGGATAGCAAAGCGTTCAATGAGGGCGTCTAGTTTATGGCTGCGATAGTGCGGGTAAAGTGCTCGGGACAACTTGACCGTGCAGAGCAGGCGAGGTTTAAACTGGTACCCAGCTCGCCCTAATTCCTCTTTGATAAAGGCATAATCAAACCGGGCGTTGTGCGCCACAAAAATACAGCCTTCAAGTAAGTCGTACACATCCTGAGCCACCTCAGTAAAAGTAGGTGCGCCCGTTATATCATCATTAGAAATCCCAGTTAATTGGGTAATAAAGGCTGGGAGTGAGGTACCAGGATTAATTAATTGGCGCATAGTTTGCACCACCTGCCCCTGCTCAATCCGTAAAATACCCACATCAATCACGCCGCCGTTTTTATACGACATCCCAGTAGTTTCGACATCAACAATAGCCAGCGGAGAATGGAACAGATTGGGCATTACCCGAAATTATAACGAAGTTGGTGGGAAAATAGTAAGAGGCAGGCGAGTCAGCGGAGCCGACAAAAGTTGGGAGATAGGAGGTAGGATATAGTAGGGTTATCGTATGTTTTTATCTTGGCCCCTTTTTACGGTGGCTCACTTCAAAAGGCCTGATAACCTCTTATATAAATGTAATACAGAAGTAAAAAGGGCAGGGCTAAGTGGGGAATACCCACAAAGCACCTGCCCTTGCGTTGCACCTTTCTGTTTAGCTGTTACTACTTACCTACACCCAGCACCGTGGACAAGGCCAAGATCAGACAATCGATCAGCCTGTCAATGATCTCCTGAGGAACACCCGGGTAAGGGTTGTCCACACCAGTGTCGGTGCCGGTGTCGGTGTCGGTGTCAGTGTCACCTCCGCATTGAAGCGCGAAGTAACTGAAATCCGCCCCGTTGATCACCGAGCCGTGAATGTACACTGGCTCAGTGAATACCTGGTCCCCAGGCAGCAGATCAAGTTGGCCCGACGTATCCGCCACAGCACTGACCGCAAGTCTTTCGGTCAGCACCTGGGTGTCGGACTCACCATCACGAGCGAAGAACTCGATCTGATAGGGCCCACCTTCTTCGTAGTTAACGAAGATAGTGTATTCAATCAGCCCACTACAGTTTGCATCCGTGATGACGGAGCAGACCGAATGGTCACACTGATTGACCGGGCCACCATCCGATTCTGCATCGGTATCCGGGGCGCCCGTATCGGTATCGACGTCTGTGTCAGCGTCAGCTGAGGTGTCGGCGTCGAAGTCAGAAGTTGTGTCGGTCGTTGTATCAACGATCGGCACCGACGAATTGTCGATGTCCTCGACTGGGACAATCTGCTGATCCGACGGAGTGTCGGTGTCGATATCGGTGTCGGTATCGATGTCAGAATTGTCGATGTTTTCGACCAGCTGCTGGCCGGAATTATCGATCGGCACCGACGAGTTGTCGATATCCTCAACCGGGACGAGCTGCTGCTCCGTCTCGGCACTAGCCATCGCCGGCATGATCGCCATCATGAGCGCTGCAAACAGCGGAACCAGAATCTTCTTCATCTCTTTCTCCTTGTTTTACAAAAAAGAACTAACTCTACTGTTGCAAAAACCTCCGTGGCGAGTCCTCCGACCCTACCACCTGATAAGGCCAACAGCAGATAAAACGACGCACACACGTGTGTCGTTAATCCTACTGTTGGTCATCCGATAAAGGTTGAGTTACGTACCAATACAAAATCCGTCCGCAGATGTGGGTTTTGAGCTAACCGTATTAAGGTGCACAGCAAAACATAGGTTGTGCTGTTCATTTAGTTACTGCGTTATATCATATTTTACATCTTATCGCAATACTATAAGCTTTAATAGATTGGCTGATAAGGTAAATACATTTACCTAGAGAAAATTTTTGCACCAATTTAACCACTAAAGCAGCATCCAGTAAGGACACCCTGAGACTATTAGATATGGCCCGATCTGAATAAAGTATTCAATCAGCATGCTAGGTTGACAGCCAAGCATTTGACGTACGATACTAGATGTGTGTATAGATTAAACCTTGACCCCTTCGGTCCTCCATTTACAAAGCTTCACATTATTGCCTATGGCAGCATTACTTTGGCTTTGGGCTTTGTAATTTTATTGGGCGTGATTCCAAAGTTACGCCAAGGCCAAGAAGCGTTAACCGCTGTAGCTACCGCAACTCCAGCCAGCTTGCAGCAGGATTACAACAAGCCGTTAGCTACTGTCCAAAATAATCAATTCGCCAAAGCCTGGAAAGAAGATGGATTTCTTATCTTTGATATAAGACCTGCGGTAGAATTTGAAGTCATACATATTACGGGCTCCCGCAATGCACCAATCGAGTTTCTAGCCGCATCTTCCTTTGACACCGATACCACCACCGTGATTTATAGTCCCAACCTGCAAGACCTGGAAAAGGCTACCCAAATACTCACAGATAAGGGAGTAAAGCAGGTAGTTCAATTGCACGGAACCATCGAAGAACTGCGGGCTCAGGGATATGCATTAAAAGCATCTGAAAGTATTACCCAATGAATATACGACTAAGAATCCAGCGCTCAGCCACCTTACTAGTTGCCTTACTAGCCGTTGTTGGAATAGTGTTTCCAACTAATAGCTTAGCGGCAGACGCGGATAAGGTCATTATTGGTGGGTCTTCATCGTATTCAGCTGGCGATACGGTAAATATTGAAGTCAGAGTACCGTGGCCCGATTCTATTGACGTTAACCCTGTCGAAATTGTATTAGTGGTTGATGCTTCGGCGTCACTAGATTCGTACATCGCGGCAGCTAAAACTCCACTTAAAAACTTTGTTGATGACCTGGCTAATTTCCCCGGAGCAGCCAAAGTGTCTGTAGTTACCTTTGGCCATCGGCCATCCTCAAGTTCTGCTCCAAACAGCCCTTTCACCCACACCCAGTTTGCCATGAGACAAATTAAGACATCGACGGATAGAACCGATTTAAAAAATGCGATTAATAGTATTGACACCAACAGCCTTGAAGCCTATTCGGATATCCGACAAGGAATTATCTATGGCAATAGCAAGTTCTCAACAAGTAGCAACGTAAGTAAGCGCTATTTAGTACTAGTGACAGATGGATTAGATAACTATCCTGCATCGGGCTCGAGTATCTTGGGTGAAACAAGCTGGAATGGACAGTGCGCCATCACTCCGTCTGGAGCATCTAATATTAGTGGCCTACGGTATGATGAATTTACAATCTTACCTGGCGGAGACACTTCAAAAAAATTAGATTTTAGCTTTAATGACGGCTCAAATAAGCACTATATTTCGCCATGCGGATACGGCCAAGGTGATAGTATTCCAACTGGTTCACAATTCATTAACAAAATGACTACCGCTTTTTCCAATACAGATCGGGCTACTAGCCTACAGGATACAATCAACCAGATCTACTACTTAATCACGCCAGCTCAGGTTGAAGTCACCGATCGATTAAACAGCAATGTATTCGACTCAATCATCACTACTCAAAACCCCAAGAATTGCAGCTCTGGTGACACCTATTCATTTGGCGACACTCAAAAAACTGGCGCTATCTCATTTAGCTCAACAGCACTTTCGCCAAGCAAAAATGGCACCTGTATTCGAATTAGCGCTCGAGTTAAATCTGGGGCAAGTACAGGCAGTCAATCAATCAATTCCAGTATTAACTCGGTCAAGTACAAAAACGTGCCTGGCGATATTTTGTCTGAGACAGATATTAAACTTGGCTCCATAAATATTAGTGGTGGAACCTTCCCCACACCAGACCCTACTTCTACTCCCATAGACAATTCGCCAACGCCAACACCAACACCCAAACCAACACCAATTTCAACGCCACCACCATCAACCAAAGATCTAGGGTTAAACGCTGGGCCTAATTTTAGCGTCAATGCTGGGGAGCAGCACACCTCAAGCGTCAGTCTGCAGTATTATCCAAATTCCTCCGCCTGGTCCACCAGCGACAGAGTGATGCTGAAAATTACGGGCATTGTATCTTCGAGTAGTAGTTGTCCTAGTAGTTACACGGCCGATGCAGTATCAACCGGATCTAACATAACCGCTGGACTAAATACACTAGGTAATGACACCACCTTCTTATATTTTCCAGACTCATCCCGATCAGTCATTGTTAAGCCAAACACCAGTGCAAGTCCTGGTAATTACAAAGTCTGTCTTGGTGGCATGCTGGTTGGCCACACCGATATTTATGCCACCGATTCCCTTAACTTTACGGTTGTTGCTCAAAGCAAGGACCTAGCCTTAACTACAGAGTCGGGAATTAGTATAAGTACAGGAACTAATTACAACACCGCGGTGGGTCTTCAGTACCTACCAAGTGCTTCTGCTTGGAACAGCAGTGATCGAGTTAACCACCGAAGTGTTGGCATTGTGCCGGCTGGGGCCACTTGTCCCGATGATGGGGGGCTGCGCACCACTGGCAGTGGTCCAACCGCTGGCATTAGTTTGAATGGTATTTATAAGACCGTTAATTTTAATACCCCTTCAATCCCTTTTACCATCCAAGTCGATAACTCAACCGATCCAGGCAACTATAAAATATGCTTATATGCCATAAGAGTCAGAGAGTCTATCAGTGATCCTTATGTCAAGGCCTATAAAGAACTAAACTTTACCGTTACCGCCCCACCTAAAAGCATCGGGTTAACAACCGAGCCTAATATTAAGATAAATGCCGGCGCAACCTACACTACCTCGGCTGGAATCCAATATTTACCGAGTGATTCGGCCTGGGATACCAGCGATCGATTGTGGCTTAAAATCACCGGGATTATGCCAGCCAGCAGTAGTTGTCCGGCAGACGCTCGGGCTGATGATGTAACGTCCGGTACTGGCTCGGCATCAAACATCACTGCTGGGATAGATAATCTAGGAGATGGATTTAAATATTTATATTATGATACCGCGTCAAAATCAATTAAAATCCAACCAGGTACCAACACCCCAATCGGCGATTATAAAATCTGCCTTGGACTATCACTCAACGGTTCGTCTGATGTAGTAACAGTCGACGCTATTAATTTTGCCGTTACCCAGCAATCTTGGATACAAATAGGGCGCTCCCTGGGGCAAGCTGTTGGTGAAACCGGAGATGTTCACTCTAATAGTGGTTTAACTATCAAGGTGCCAATAAATCAATATTTCTTTAAAGATGGCACCGCTGGAGTAGTAACAGCCAAAGCCGCTTTTGACGACCCGGCCCAAGACCGATTTACCACAGCAGCTGCCAAACTATGGCGAATACCTAGTTATCCCGATGTTATTACCACCGACAGTTATACTCGACTACGCCAAGCGATCCTAGATAATGTGGGGCAAACTGCTATTAATTCAAATTCGGCATCCGACATTAACACAGCCTGCACCAATCACCAAACAGTGGTCATTCATCAAGCTTCATTAGCCCAAGGAGAGCTCCTCAACTCCGCCGACCTACCAGCCTGTGCTGGCAAAAATATTATCTTCTTAATCGATGGGGCAGCCACCTTTGATGCCAATGTAATTAACAACTCAAACAATATTACTTTTACCTTTATTGCAAGCGGCGATATAACAGTAGACCAGAACGTCGACCAACTAGATGGGGTCTATATATTCGGCCACAACTTTGATGGCGGTGGGGGAGATACGCAACTGGTAGTTAACGGCTCACTGATTGGTTTGGCTGGAAGCTCACCCAGCTCTAGCACTGGATCATTTAACTTGCACCGAAGCTTGGCCGACAATACTACACCTGCCCTACTTATCCGCTACCAACCCAAGTATCTATTTCTACTTAAAGATGTGATGGGTACCTCCAACTACACCTGGAGCGAGTAGAGGACTTTGGACTTTGGACTTTGGACTTTGGACTTTGGACTTTGGACTTTGGAGGAGATTCTATCTCTTCGCTATAGATACTGCTGGTAATACAGGCAGGTCTGGTTGGATAAAGTAGATACCGATTAAATTGGGGTAGATCACCACGGCGTAGCTTCCGCCAGGGGCGGACAGGCGTGATGACGGGAGGGATTCGAAGATCGTATATCGGGTTTTAGGTTTGGTGTTTGTGATTTCGAGCTTGTGATTTGTTTCTCATTTCGAATTTCTCATTTCGGCTTTTGCCTATAATTCCACCTCCATTTCTTGTCTTGCGCATTTCGTATTCTGCCTTCTAGTTTCCCATCCCACCCGGCACATCACCCTTCCATCATTTATCTGAGTTATTTTGGCCAACGTATATACGGGCGTATATACGTTTTTTGAGCCTTTCGTGAAATCTTCTGGGATATTGGGGAAGTGAGACGCGAGTGGGGTTACATTTTGGTATAACTGTACTTAAAAGACCACTGCTGTAGCAGTGGTCTTTTAAGTAATCTCAATTGCAATCAGGCAATCTAGCCATCGGTTAGGCTGCTTGACGTTGCTGCTGGAAGCAGTCGTTGCAATAAACAGGCTTAGCACCGCTCGGTTCAAACGGTACCTCGGTATCTTTACCGCAATTGGCACAAACGGCCGGGTGCATTTGGCGTGGACCGCCGTTGCGATGACCGTTAAAACGAGCTTTCTTAGCTGCCCGGCAAGCAGGACAACGCTGAGGCTCGCTAAAGCCCTTCTCAGCATAAAACTCTTGTTCTTGAGCAGTGAAAGTAAACTCGCGAGAGGCAGGCATGCCAGTCTCGTCTAGGGTATTTTCATCGTGGAATGAATCGGTACACGATAAAACTTTATCTTGATATTCCATCTTTCTGTGGTTCACCTCCTTTATTGGCGAACTTCCTTGGCGCAAAGGAGGAGTGCAGAAAGAAGAAATCTCGTCTTACGCTAGCTACCAGCCTTATCCTCGGTATGTCAGAAGCCACCTCGCGTATATCTATTTGGCCATTAGTCCAAATCTACAACTAAGTCGGCTTCTGTTGCGAGTATATAAGTCTGGAATAAGCTGGTCAAGTAGGAAAGCGACAACAGTGAGCGTTGTAGGGTTACAAGACGAGAGACTGGATGCGGGATGCGGGATAAGGGATAAGGGATAAGGTTAGTATACGTCATTGCGAAGGAGTGGTAACGACTATGGCAACCTGCCCGCCATGCTTACGCAGCCGTTGCAGGCGGGTCTTGGTGGGATCTAGCAGATCGCCACGGCGTAGCCTCGCGATGACGGGGAAGAGGATTTGTATATTGTATATCGTATATCGTATTTCGGGGATTGGGTTGGTGTGTTGTGATTCCTGTCCGCAAGGCTGGTTATGGCTTGCCTGGTGGACGGGTTTTGTTTCTGATTTGTTTCGTATTTCGTATTTCGTATTTTGTATTTCTGAATAAGTTTTACCTTTTATCTTTTCCGTTCAGATCACAGCTGTCCTTTAGGTAAGATTTTTGTCTTATCGAACAACTTCCAACTAAGGCTCAATCTAGCTCATTCCCCTAGCTATCTGAGTTAATTCTGTGACTAAGAAATATTTTACCCAATTTCCGGTCTAAATTTTCAAAAATTAACCAACAGCGGAGTACATATTTTACCCTGGTAATTTGACAGGCAACCAAGCGATTGGATACCATTAACAAGATATGGAACTGCCCCTTAAACGGACGCATCTACGCCGCACGCTATTGTTATTGTGGCTCCCCTCAATGGCTTTGCTGATTCCTACGGCCGGCATCGTGCTGGCTAGCTTTAACCAATCGCCAGAGTCTATTTCGTTTATCCCTTTGGAACAGCCTCAAAATGGCGGGTTATTTGCTGCTGCACCTCCACGTGGTCAAGTGCTTGGCGATTCAATCGTATCTGGAACAGATGCGCGTATCGCTATAGTCAGCAATTATCTACAATCTAAAGGCTCACCAATGGCGGGTAGTGCTGCTACATTTGTAGCCACAGCCGATGAATATGCACTAGATTGGAGATTGCTGGTAGCAATTGCCGGCAAAGAGAGTAGTTTTGGTAAATACATCCCGCCGGGTTCACACAATGCCTGGGGTTGGGGCATTCCAACCGGTGCGCAGAGTGGTATTGGGTTTGATTCCTGGGAACACGGTATCGAAACAGTAGCGCGGGGATTGCGTAAAAATTACTTCAACCATGGCTACGACACACTAATCGAAATTGAATCCAAATACACCCCTCCCAGCGCTTCTCAGGCCGACCATCCTTGGGTTACCGGCGTCAGCCACTTCATGTACGAAATCGAAAACTACCGTTAATTGGTTAGGAATATTGGGTAGGGAGTAGAGTGTGTAGCAGCAAGCACCACTTTTCTTTATATAAACCCCCTTTGTGATATAATCCTAAGCGCATTAGATAGCATCCATTGTTAGAATCAAGTTTTCTGCCTACTAACTACTATCTATGTGCTACCGCAAGCTCCGCTTGCTCATGCCGGGGTGGTGAAATGGTAGACACGCATGCCTTAGGAGCATGTGTCGCAAGACGTGGAGGTTCAAGTCCTCTCCCCGGCACCAAAAATATGGATTGAATCCGTAGTGATTCAGTCTATGTTTTTTGTGCTTGTGGGTTTGGAGTTTCACTATGCAAAGCAGGTTCACATTCTAAAAGAGTACTATGCCAACACCGATTGTAATAGTGAGAACTAGAAATCCCAACATAGTCGGGGTCCCTCTCCCCAGTACCGCATCTATCAGTCTCAAGCTAGGAGAGTAATAACAACGCAGCAGTCTTATCTAAAGATGTACATTTGAATGTACATCTTTAGATATTTATCTGAGATGAAATAAACAGCCATCAAATCAGACAACCTAGGTTCAAGCACGTTTAACCCCGGGGGTTAAACGGGTCGTCATTCGCACTCATTAATAATTCACAGGATAAAAATAGCCATCACTCGGCATCATTTGTATTGGCTTATTTGACTTATACCACCCTATCCGTTATATAACCCACATCGGCGTGAGAGTGCATAAAAAGGAGAGACTTCATGTATGCAACGCTCGTTTTGGTGGTGGTTGGAGCAATTATTGGCCGTAAAATCAGCCAAAAATACAATAGCGACGAGTTCGACGAGTTCACTGGCTTTGCTGTCGGGATGGTCGGTGGCCTCCTGCTTGGGGCACTACTCATATTTACTCTGGTTCAAGTCTTCTATCCACCCAAGTGGCAACAGGTGGAGACTATTGCGCTTCAGGAGAGCCATAATCCAGCCCACATACCGTATTATGTGGTGCTTATACAGGGGGATTATCCATCATACACCTACATAGATGAAGCAACTGGCGATCCAGGCAAGGTTGAATTGCGCGGCAACACCGTACAGGTGTTCGACAACGATTTTACGGCCACTCTAAGTAAAGAGATTGAGAATCGACCAGACTGGGTGAGAACCTGGTTGATCGGACCGTCAAGTATACAAAATAAACCAGCCGTTAAGTACTTTCTCTCCGTTCCGCCCGGTGGAATCATACTAGATTCTATGACCGTCGGACCATGAGTCTAACGTCAAAAACCTTGGGGCTATTGGTTAATAACCAATAGCCCCTATATTTACGTAGCAAGACTTCCCCTGTTGACGACAAACAAAACCTCTGCTACCATACCTAACATATGTTTACGACAGCAAGCATTGTCGCTCTCACAACCGTCGTCGTCCTACTACTAGGGCGTCGGAGGCATATGGCGATAATTGCCAAGTAAACACCTTACTTGAAAGAGCAATTCTCCAAAGCCTCCCGACTAACCACCGGGAGGTTTTTTGTTTTTGGTCTGGTCTTAGTGGCTAACAAACTGATGGTAAGCATCCATCACTTGTTTGTAGGATTAGAAAACATCTAATCCTACTAGCTGAGACTAGGTACTCACAAAAATGAGTAGAGGTTCAGTACCTTGCCAGACCACCGTTGGTGAGAAAGAGTAGAGGTGTAGACAAGGAGAGGAGTCATGGCCTGTGCCGACTATGGTGTCCAGTTTATGTCCACAGCCCAATTGCAACAGATTGCCAGCAAGCGCAAAGGGCGAAACTGGAGAGCAGCCGTGAAAGAGCTGACCAATCGTAAAAGGCGACACAAGCAAGCCTTGCGACAGGACAAATCACGCAGCAAGCGCTAATGCAGCTTTTAGCAAGACTAGAGAGTCAACATATGGGCTATCATCAAGGTCGACAGAAATAGTCATTCAACCCAGGTTGTACACGATGTGGTGTCAATCTGGGTTGCTTTTTATTCAGGGGAGCTAATCAAACTTTTCCCTTGAACTCCAGAGAATATTAGTGTAATATTGTGAGGTTTAAAACAGCAAACAAGGACATCTTTACCATGAAATCATCGTTAAAAAAACTACCTCAGAGCCAAGTAGAACTCACCTTTCAGCTCGACCCAAAAGAATTAGAAAAAGAGCGCGAAGTTGCATTTAAAAAGTTAGCCACCCAAGTTAAGGTACCTGGATTCCGGGCTGGTAAGGCACCTCGGCGCATGATTGAGGAGCATATGAACCCCTCTGCACCAATGCAGCAAGCCCTAGATGTGGTGCTCAACCAGGCCTATCAAGAAGCCCTCAAGGAGCATGAACTAACTCCGGTAGCACAACCAGAGGTTAATCTTGAGTCGCTAGACTTAGCTAAACCCATCGAGGCTAAAGCGGTCGTCCAAATTCGCCCCCAAGCCAAAGTTGGCGATTATACTAAGATTAAAGCCAAAAAAGAAGTTATCAAGATTGACGAGAACAAAGTTGATGAAACTTTAAAGACTATTTTTGAACGCTCAACTGAGCAAAAGGGTGAAGGGAGTCATGAGAAAGGACAGTTGGTTGGGGCGGATGGCCAGCCACTAACCAAGGGCAAGCCCGAGGCTCAGATGGATGACGCCTGGGCCAAAACCTTAGGCGCCAAAGATCTAACTGGCCTGCGCCAAATGGTCAAAGGCGACCTAGAGGGTCAAGCCGAATATGAAGCTCAAAATAAATGGCAAGAAGCGGTCTTAGACGAGTTAATTGCTATGACCAAGACCGAGCTACCTCCAGCATTTGTTGAAGATGAGATTTCGCGGATGCGATCACACTACCAACAGCAGCTCCAAGGGGTTGGCATAACCATGGATGATTATCTAAAACAGGCCGGTAAAACCCAAGCAGGGCTAGAAGAACAGTGGCGACCTCAAGCCGAAAAGCAGGCCACTATGGAAATTGCCCTAGCCGAGATAGCCAAGCAAGAAGATATTCAGGTCGAAGAGAGCGAAGTCGAAGCCGAACTGGCCAAGGTAGATGATAAGACTCGGGCTCAATTCCAAGACCCACAACAACGCTATTATTTAACCTATTCGCTATGGAGACAAAAAGTACTCAAACATATACTTAACACTCTAGATAAAGGGAAGAAGTAAGGTGTTGCAAGTCGCAGCGTCAAGGTCAAAATATTGATAAAAGATAGAAACTAGATCCTGGATCAAGTCCAGGATGACAAGGAAAATTAAGTTATTATATATTTTCCTTGTCAACTAACAACGATAAACTACTCCGAAGGAGCATTATGGATTTGGTTCCAATGGTAATTAAAAAAGATATGCGCGGTGAGCGGGCGTATGATATATTCTCCCGCCTACTAGAAGACCGGATCATATTCGTTGGGGGCGGCATTCACGATGACATGTCACATGTGATTGTTGCCCAGCTACTGTACCTTGAAGCGCAAGACCCTCAAAAGGATATTTCTATGTATATCAATAGTCCAGGAGGCGTGATTACGGCTGGATTGGCCATTTATGACACCATGCAGCATATTCAATGCGATGTTTCCACTATCTGTGTTGGCCAAGCAGCCAGCATGGGAACTATCTTGTTGTCAGGTGGTAAAAAAGGGAAACGTTTTACCCTTCCCAATAGCCGAATCCACATGCACCAGCCTTTAGGTGGAGCAGAGGGGCAAGCAAGCGATATGGAGATCCAAGCCCGAGAGATTTTACGCATGAGGGAAATGCTGAATCAGATGCTGATGGACAACACTGGCCAATCCCAGGAGCGGATTGAAAAAGACACGGATCGCGACTTCTTTATGTCAGCTGCTGAGGCGGTGGAGTATGGACTGGTAGATAAAGTTCTCAAGTAAGAACCTTATCTGGTAAATCGTTGGTCGATAATCGTTGGTCGTTTGGGGGTATGGTACAATCCTTAATGCATTGCCGTAGTTCTACTTTTAATCTGGACTCGTAGCTCAGCTGGCTAGAGTGCTACATTGACATTGTAGAGGTCACAGGTTCAAGTCCTGTCGAGTCCACCATTTGAAATTGACAGTTAGCACATCCTGCTATCTCTAAGCGCTTAGTGCAACTTTCTATTTCTGGATATACATAAAAAGCAACTCATGATTATTTTTATTAGCGGCAGTGTCAACTCAGGCAAATCTACAACATCAAAGCTTGTAGCAGATAAACTCGGCGCCAAGTGAATTGATATCGATGAACTTGCTGACTCTATTGTAAATTTTGATCTCACAAAAGACATTCCCAAAGCCATCTCCCTTACGATCGACACCATCAATAAACTGACAGCAGATGGAAAAACAGTCGCCGCGAATTACGTACTGCGTCAGGAAGATTATGAGCAATTAAGGTATGGCCTCAACGACAATGAGCAATACTATTTTTACCTTAGAACCTAGTCTTGCAATCGCTCACAGCGACCGAGGTCGAGGATTGAACGATTGGGAGTCGGCACGAATTAAATATCATTACGACACAGGCATAACTAGCCCAAAATTTGGTGTTGTAATTGATACTTCCGATATGACATTAGAGCAAGTGGCTGATAAGGTTCTACAAATAGTTGCGCAGTAATATAGTGTAGTTTAGTTCCTAGCGACTTGTTTTTGGGCAGCTAGCTCAGGAAAAGCTTTGTATTTTTCGCTTATCTCCGTATTGAAGTGTCCTTGTCCTGACTTTATGACAAGTTCGCCACCAACTTGTTCTGCAAGATACTGAGCGTGCTCAACAGGACAGTATGGGTCATTGTCAGAGTGCAAGAAAATAAACTTGTCCGCTTTTGTTCTGATAACCTCAAAGTCAAATGGCTCTGTAAATAAGTTCTTTAATGCGTCCCAGCCTAAATCATCTCTGAACGCACTAACTAAAAATACTGTTTTGACTTTCTTGCCCTCTGGCAAGTGTTGCAGTAAACTTAATACTTCCACCGCGCCAGATGAATGACCGATAATGATAGTTTCACCATTAAAATCAAAGTTCCCATTTGATAGCAAAAACTGATTGTAGGTTTTGGTACTTGGCTTTTCGCTGTTGGGCAGTTGTGGCAACCACACCTTGTAGCCGTCTTGCTCTAGTTGCTCCTTAAGCCAAGCAAACCAGTTGCTTGCTGGTGTCGCATCTGTTCCTTGTAAGATGAGTGCTTGTTTCATGATTCGTTTTTAATTCTTTCCCATTGCTCGCGGGGACACAACTCTTGCCATTCCGCCCACTTGGTGCGATACTCTCCGAACTTATCAGGCTCTACCCAATGAAGTTTAGTGTCGTCTGTTATACGGTCTGGGAAACGGATGCCATCGAGATGGTCAATCTCGTGTTGAAAAATTCGAGCAGTAAAGCCAGTCCAAGCTTCAGACACCAACTCTCCTTGACGGTTATACCCACTAACAACTATTTCACTTGAACGATTCACGTTACCACATACATTGCCGGTTGAAAAGCAACCCTCGCGTCCTTGTTCCAAATGTTCTGATTTAGAAACTATGGCTGGATTTATGTAGGCGTGTAATTCGGGGGTTTCGCCCATGCCTGTTGAGGCAGTGTCGATAATAATTATTCTCTTACTAACTCCTAGCTGTGGAGCCGCCAGACCGACCATTGTTCGACGGTTTGTGTCGCCCTGTTCACCGTTAGCTACCCGAAGCATATCGTCAATGAGTTGTTGGATTTCTTGGTTACCAATTTCTTTGACTTCAATCGTCCCAGCGACATGATTAAGAACCTCGCTACTTGGCGATAAGAGCGTAAGTTCTCGTTTATAGGTGGTCTGGTCAAGTTCTTTCATGTACTTATTTTAGCAGATTTTACTCTGTTTCTGGTTGCGCGAAGCGCGTCGGCTTTGCCGACCGAGCCACGCCGCCTGTTTCGGCTACTGCCGAAACGCGCACCACCAGAAAACCCTTTTCAACTAAAAAAGAAATTCGGCGGGGGAAATCTCAAAAATATGCAAAGGGTTTTTCTGGCGGGGCGCAGCACGGCTTTGCCGTGCTAGGCGGCGGGGCTTGTGCTCGTCAGCCATTTTGCTCAAAATAGGTTCGGACTTGCGTGTAGTAGTCCACCAATTAAAAAAACGCCAAAGTTGTTTTTTAGTTTAATAGTTTATTGTTTGTAGTTTATAGATGACAAAGCAAATACAATATCCCAATTTGCTTTGTCGTTGCGAGGAAGCAAGGCGATCATGGCAATCTTTGTTACCAACACCCATTTGCATAATTCGTGGCGAGTAGCTCTACGCCGAGTATAGAAGATTGCCACACTACGCCTGCCTACAGGCAGGCAAGTTCGCGATGACGGCAAACTGTTGTAAACTAGCCTCTTAAAAGCAGGTTTGCTGTTTTTCTTGCTATACTTTAATTGATGCCTTATAGATTTAAGTTGCTGGTTTTGGATTATGGTGGGGTGTATTCGTTTCACCATGCTGACCATGCATTCAACACAATAATGAAGTCCACTTTTGACCGCGAACCCAATGAAGAGGGGCGGCGAGAGATTTCAGAACAATCACGGCTGCTTGGGGCAAACAAAATTACAACCCAGGAATATATCGCTGTGCTGGGAGAAATTTTTTCAACTCCACAACTCCCAACCGTCCAACAATTTGAAGATGCGACCATTGCCGCAACTCATCCACCATCACCTGAAATGGTAGAGCTAGTAGCTACTGTCCGAAGCTCAGGAATAAAAGTGTCGCTATTGTCGGACATGTACCTGTTCGAGGCGGAGCTCACCCGGCCATGGGGTCACTACGAAGGATTTGACTATGTATCCCTCTCAGCAGAGACTGGCCTGACCAAGCACGATCCTGGCTTTTTTGAAAATACACTCAATCATTTTGGCGTAGCAGCACATAAGGCTGTGTTTGTGGATGATACAATTAAAAATAGTGAAGTCGCCAAAACTGTAGGACTAGCGACGCTTGTGGCCAATAAGGAGAAATATACTCATGCCAGCGAGTTGGCGACTGCAATACGACAGCTTTTAGGTGTATGAAATCCACTTTGACACAACTTTATTACATTCACTTTGGTTTTATGCTCTATGCTCATCATCCTTAGCTTGACTGAGGATCTTCTGAGTCTATAGAAAATAGATCCTGAAACAAGTTCAGGATGACAGGGGGGGCGCACAAGTCCTGTTTATTAGTTATGAAAAACCTCTTAACCTTACCAGAAATTATAGACCGCGTGGCGGACGATATAAAATCCTCCCCACTTATTTATGCTATGTGGTTAGAAGGATCGTATGCTACAGGCAGGTTTAACCAGCAATCAGACATCGATGTCTGGCTTGATGTGGATGACGATTCATTCGACGCATGCATCTCCATTTTTCGCCATGCATTATCTACGGTAGTTGGCATTGACCATGAATCAGGCGCCAAAGGAGTTTATTCCCAAAACCCCAAACTCCAAAAACACACATTTTACTTAAAAGGTTACGTCGACGATAATTGTATTGAACTCGATCTCCAAGAACACAGCCGCAACTTCAATTTTTCCCAGACCAAGCATGCTATACAGATGTTATTCGATAAAGACCACACCATTACCTAAAGATACCAACACCTACGTATCTAAATTGACACCCAAATTCAGCCTGATTTTTCACTCCATGTACGTCAGGTCGAGCAATGGATTTGCCCACTTACCCAGTGTTTACCTCAAAAACTTAACGACGCCATGATTAATTTAAGCTGACACTTCCAGCTCAACTCGTTGTGGTTGGCCATTCAAAAGTGGTAGGACTTTGGCGATCAATACTTAAGCCTCGGGATTATCGAGTGAATGATCGGCATCGGCCTTGGAATCCCAGACCTCAAAAATATGGATATAGTTTGGTTCATTGACATCTTTACTAACCGTATATTGCCGACAGTTCTCAAGCAGCAAGGTCATGGCCGAGGCTTGCACCAAAAGCGCAACTAGATCATCTGCTTTGCCGGGCTGGGTGGTAAATGTTACGAAACGCCCATATGTACTCATATGCCTAAAGTATACTATTGCTCTACAATCAGCAAATTAGACTATGTTTGGCACTAATAGCACCACTATCTACTTGATAAACCCGAATTAAACCCGTATAGTAGAATCTCATCACCTGGAGGCGTCATGAAAGAGCTTGAAGCATACATCTCACAATACTTACAAGAGCGGGGTTGGGATAATTTAAAACCAGCCAATATAGCTAAATCAATTATGATTGAAGGGGCCGAACTACTCGAAGTCTTCCAGTGGAGCGACCAAAGCTTAGATGAAGTTAAACAAGATCCAGCAAAGTTGGAGCGAGTCAAAGAAGAATTAGCCGATGTACTAGTCTACGCCATTGAAATGGCCGTATTATTAAAGCTCGATACTAAACAAATTATACTCGACAAAAACAACCAAGCTCGTATAAAATATCCCGCCGATGCTATACAAAAGGCCAAGGAAGACGGTAGGGGAGAACTATACCAACACATCAAACAGCAACATCGGCAAAATCGAAAATAATAGCCTCTTACTAAGCGCCTGACCTTAAAATAAAGATTACCCAAGAGTGGCAGGCATGCTGATTTTAAAGAATCTCAGATAAAACGGTCACCTCAACTCTTGAACCAAGCATGGTCATTTTGCACAATGACTGTACAGTATAGTCTTGCCACTTTAGGAGCTATCTCGTTTACAACACAAAGATGAGTACAAATAAAATACCAAAACAAACGAGCATCAAAGGCTTGGTAAATGAATCAATTTGTTGGTTGCGCTGAGCAAAACGCTCAAAATCAGTCCAGACTCCTGATTCCCACACCTGTCGACGACCGTTAAATATGATATTAGTATAAAAAAAGTTAGCTGGGAGATGGGCAATGTAGGCTTGGGGAGCATTCATGTACAGATAATACATAAATCCCCAACATCCACCCCAGCTAGCATTGTGAATGTAGGCCATTTGATTGGCGGTTAGCTCTGGCTTGGTAATTGCTGTGGGGCTTGTTGTTGTCACGGTCTCCAGCTCTGTGGTCGCAGCAGTCGCCGCTGGAACAGGAATCGCAGAGTTATTAATAGCCTTAACCGCTCCAATTGCCAGAAAAATCACTGCCGTTGGCATAGAAACAAAGAATAAGAGCCCCAGGCCAATCGGATTATCGGATACATTAAACCCCAGCGCAAGAAGCAGGATGATTAAGAGGAGCGGGCCACAGCCAAAGAGAAAGATGAAGGCTCCAATTTTAAGAAATATATTTTGACTCAACCACCAGAATAAACGCATAAGAGACAAGCTAGCTTAAGTTTATTATATTCCCGTTTGCCCATCCTGCCAAACCCAAAACTCCTTGTGAATCTATGATAAAATTCGCAGGAACACACATAATAAGTAGTCCAAATTACTCCACCATTCGTGATGTGTGCTCATTAACCAACTAAACCATGAAAGATATCAGTAATGCCTGGAATTTAGCCTTGCAAACTATTAACCAAACACTTGGCATCCCAGCCAATGCATCCCCCCCAATAATAGAATACCATTCCGCTTTACACGCGGTTGGCTATAAAAACCCAGCCAGACTGATTGTCCTAAATGGGCCAGCAGGCGCGGGCAAGAGTACAATTGGCAAGCTGCTTGGCCAGCTCAATTACCACCGCATTCCGCGTCTCACCACCCGACCCATGCGTTATGGTGAGCAGGATGGGGTAGACTACTACTTTGTTTCTCAGCCCTATTTTAATAATGAGTTACGAGCAGGTAACGTTTTAGCCGCAAAAACAACCTACGGTCATCACCGTGGATTTTTAGCGAACGACCTAGAGCACGCGATGTTAGGTGACAAGTTTTATATGGAAGGGGATAGCTCGCTGCAAGCCATTTGGGAATTTAAAGATTCCCAGCAATTCAATTTAATGGACGTACTAAATATTTTCATCCTCCCACCAGATCCCAAAAGCTGGGTGGGTAGAGTAGAATCCCAGATGAAGGCCGGGCATTTTTCTACAACTGAACGCAATCTACGCGTGCAAGAAGGGATACAGTATATACAAACCAGTGCCAAGCGCTATCAAGAATTTCCCCGATCATTGTATGTATCCAATGACAACCTAGAGAGAATCGAGCCAATTATACGGCACTTTGCAAATGAGCCAGGAGCAGCCTCACTCCACCCTCTCCAAAATAACACTCTTATAGGAACCAAGTCTTACGCTCATACCCATGGCATCTTGCACCCAATTGTTATTGTCTACATCCAAAACGACCAGGGACAGTTATTAATACAGCGAAGAGTCGATACCCAACAGTGGGATCATTCAGCAGCAGGCCATACCGAAATCGGCGAAACACCCGAGCAAGCAGTCCGTCGAGAGCTACAAGAAGAACTGGGTGTAGTTGGGGATGTAACTTTTATTGCTAAAGTGGATGAACTTCGCCACCCCCTTATTCCCAAAACAACTCGACATACCGCCTATATTTACAAAGCTCAACACAATGGGCCGTTTAGCCTGCAGGAATCCGAGGTTGCAGAGGTAAAGTTTATAAATCTTCAAACACTTCGAGCCGATATGACCGCCAACCCTACCCAGTACTCAGCCGGAATGATAGCCAGCCTTTTACATGCCTATCCATACGCCTAAAGCTGCCACACCAGGCATTTCCCCACTGCCACAATCCATCATTATCTCGATCTAACCACCCCCCAGCAGAGCACCGGTCGCCAAGGCCAATAATGTTGCTATATCTCAGATAAATAAAAAAGGACACCGCCAAGGTTGCACAACAATACTACCCAACCCAGCATCAAGCAACCTAGGTTCAAAGCTACTTAACCTCGGAGGTTAAACATGCTTGAACCTAGGTTGCTTGATTCGATATACATCACACATAGCTCAGTTAAATTTCAATAAATTAAAACATAAATTCTAATTTAGATTTGTATATTAATCCTGAGGAAGTTGCCGTTTAGCTGACAAGGTCGAGAGATAAGAAGAATTGCCACAGCCTTGTCCATTGTACCCCAGTAAGATGGGGCGCTCACAAAATGGGCAAAACTCCAACACTACAGCATTTCAATAACTGCCATTTAGCTAGATCGCTACCTTACTTTTCCCAATCGTCAACCTTCAACTCCGGTTTACTATCGGTAGCCGAGATTTCAATTTTCTGCTTTTCTTTCCAGCCAAACTTTTTAATTAATGCCTTAGGGACATTAATGACATAGCTGTCGGTGCTAACCCGTTGCAGCTTACGAACAAAGGTTTGCTTATTCATAACGTAAGTATACACCCACAATTTAAAACGTATATACGGACGTATATACGTTTGGCTTTTTATCTCAGATATATTGATGAAGGGTGGGTGGTAGGGTGGATGTAGAAATTAGGTTATGGGAGGTGGAGGTAGCAGGAGATGGCAAAAAGTTAATAGGAGACTTACCTAATTAATACTGAAAAATTGAATAGTGAAATAATAGTGCACGTAAGAATCTAGAAATAGTGGGTGGTTATTGTCAAAAAATAAATTACTCAATAATCCAAATTCTATAGTCTAAAAACAGTACCTATTGACGACATAATTTCTTCGGTCGATTGCCTATTCATTATCCCTACAATGATAGTCATATTTTAGTTTATGAGTAGATAATTATTTAAGGTGCAATCGCTAATATAAAGGTCAAGACAAAACAACGAAATCTTCACCAGCCATCTTGTTTCCATAGCCAACACAGCAAACCCTTAGTCTGAAACACCCCAAACCTTCTTGTATCACTCAGTATTCAAAAACACTCGCATCATTCCATGCACTGTGCAAGGTAATTAAATAGATGCAACCTCAAAGGTGAAATAGCTTTGAACCTAGGTTGCCTGATGATAATTTTGAAGAGGGACGGCCTATCTATAAACAGTAGGTGCAGGGTAGCAGCAAAGAAAAACCCAAACATAAACAGGTGGCAAGTAGTATGCTATGATTATGTTATGGGTGAATCAGCCAAGGATAAGGAACCAACCATTCTCTTGCAGCCACAAGACAAGGGAGCCATAGCAGTCTACCGCAAAAAACGGCATCTATTTTTGGCCAACTTTCTGGGTGGTTTGGCTTGGGGGCTTGGTTCAGTGCTCGGCGCAACCCTAATTGTGGCCACTATTCTATTTCTTTTAAACGCTTTAGGCGGCCTGCCAATTATTGGTGATTATATTACCGATATAGCCGACGCCATTTCTCGTGGCACTAATCGCTAATTCACTCCAGTATAAATTTTAATGCTTGAGACTTCCACCTCTGATGGAGTAAAATACGGACTACGAAAGTAGCAGGGTAAAGCGCAAATGAGTAAAGTGCAAAGGCATAACTAATAGCATAAAGTTTGTAGCTTTGCCTTATGGTTTTGACCTTTGCCTTTTAACTTTTGACCCTGTGAATGGAACATATTATGAATAAATCCAATCCCGAACATCTCGACCACCTCCGCCACTCCGCGGCCCACCTTTTGGCTGCTGCTGCGCTTGAACTGTGGCCCAAAACCAAGCTGACCATTGGTCCGGCAATTGAAAACGGATTTTACTACGATTTTGATTTTGCCCAACCTATATCCGAAGACGATTTAGGCAAGTTGGAAAAAAGGATGGCCGAGATCGCGCCAACTTGGAAGGAGTTTATCCACGAAACTGTCTCCGAAGCCGAAGCTCGCAAGCGGGTAGGGGACAATCCTTACAAGCAAGAGCTAATCGATGAAATTGTCGCCCGGGGCGAGCCGTTAACCTTTTATACTTCGGGTAAGTTTTCCGATTTATGTCGGGGTGGCCACGTTGAGCATCCCGATCGGGAGCTCAAGCACTTTAAATTGCTCTCAATCGCTGGGGCGTACTGGCGGGGGAGCGAGAAGAACCCGATGTTAACCCGGATTTACGGCACGATTTGGCCTAGCCAAAAAGAACTAAATGAACATCTTGCCGCATTAGAAGAAGCCAAAAAGCGTGATCATCGCGTGATTGGTCAAGAACTAGACTTGTTTGCCTTTTCGCCGCTGGTGGGCAAAGGGCTGCCGTTGTGGTTGCCCAAAGGAGCCACAATTCGCAGGGAGCTAGAACAGTTTGTGGTTGACGAAGAACTGAAACGCAACTACCTCCATGTCTACACTCCTGACATTGCCTTACTCGATTTATTTAAGACATCCGGCCACTATCCTTATTACAAGGATTCGATGTATGCGCCCATCCAAATTGATGACGAGCAATTTATGCTGCGCCCCATGACTTGCCCTCACCATTTTGAGCTCTATAAAGCCAAGCCTCGATCTTACCGAGAGTTACCGATGCGAATTGCCGAACTGGCCAAGCTTTATCGTTACGAAAAGTCGGGCGAGTTATCTGGATTAATGAGGGTTCGGGCTTTCTGCCTGGCTGACGCCCATATCATTGCCACCAAAGAGCAAGCGAATGGCGTAATTCATGAAGTACTCGAGCTCATTGAGTACGTGTCAAATGTATTTGGCCTAGAGCTGGGAAAAGACTACCACTACCGACTATCCTTGGGCGATCGTCATGATGACAAGAAATACTTTAAGCATGATGAAGCCTGGGACTATGCCGAAAATGTGCTACGCCAAGTGTTAAAAGAGCGAAAGTCTCCATTTGTGGAAGCAGCTCAAGAGGCTGCCTTCTACGGACCCAAGATTGATGTACAAATGAAAAATGTTCACGGCAAAGAGGACACTGCCTTTACCGTTCAATACGACTTTGTTATGCCTGGGCGGTTTAACCTAGAATATGTTGATAGTGATGGTCAAACCAAGGAGCCAATTGTCATTCACCGATCGTCAATTGGGGCAATTGAGCGGATTATGGCTTTCTTAATTGAACGGTATGGCGGTGCTTTCCCAACCTGGCTAGCACCAGTTCAAGCCGTTATTATCCCAATTTCAGATAAGCATTTAGACTATGCGAACCAACTAACTACTGCGCTGCAGCAGCGAGGAGTACGATTTGAGCTGGATAGTCGCAACGAAAGTATGGGGGCCAAAATCCGCGACGCTCAGTTGCAAAAGGTTCCTTATATGCTGGTCGTTGGGGATAAAGAAATGGCAGATAAAACTGTAGCAGTGCGTGCCCGGGATGGCAAAAAACAAGAAGTCTTGCAAGTGCAAGAGTTTCTTGATAGAATAAGCCAGCAAATAGCCCAGAAGACGGGCTAGATTTGCATGGAAATTATTGGTATATACATACAAGGGGATATATTATTACCCCAAGTAATTACCAGAAAGAGGAAGTACCCATACTACGACGTTATAAAAAACCTGAGCCAAAAAAGTTTTACCCGCGCAATTATCAGATCCGATCAAACCAAGTGCGAGTAATTGGCGAGGATGGAGAGCAATTAGGTATTTTGTCGTTGTCCGATGCGGTGGCTAAAGCCCAAGCAGCTGGTCTAGATTTAGTGGCAGTATCCATGAACTCTAATCCGCCAGTCGCCCGCATTACAGAGTTTGCCAAGTTTTTGTACGATCAAAAGCAGCGCGAAAAGCGCCAGCGCAAAAACACCAAAGAGGTTGAGGTTAAAGAGTTGCGATTTGGGCCAAATATTGGCGATCACGATTTAGAAATTCGCATCCAACGAGCCAAAAACTTTTTAAAAGCTGGCAATAAGATTAAAATAAACTGCCAATTTAGAGGACGAATGATTACTCACCCCGAAGTAGGGAAGGCGAAAATCAATCGGATGCTGGCAGAACTGGAAGATTTATGCGATGTTGAGCGCGGACCATACCATGAAGGTCGCAGCGTCATTGCCTTATTGCAACCCAAAAAATAATATTTTATGTCATTCTGAATTTATTTCAGAACCTATGCCATCTCAGGAATCGATCCTGAAACAAGTTCAGGATGACACAATCTAGTAAGGTATTAACATTATGAAAGCAAAAACTAAGACAAAGAAAGCAGCGTTAAAACGAGTTAAGATTACCAGTAGTGGCAAAATGCTCATTGGTCACGTTAATACGTCCCATTTAAAAACCAAGCAGTCACGTCGAACCAAGCGGCGCAAGAGTGTTAAGGAATTACTGAGCAAGTCCGATACACGACGAGTAGAGCAGATTTTGCCCTACAAGAATAAATAAGATTATACTTACCAAGTTGACATACATGAGATAATTCCTGCTCATGCATGTCAACCCAAATTTAATTTGGGGTCTAAAAAAGCGATTTACTCGCTTAGATTAAAAAGCAGCAAGCATTTTAGTTTGTTATATAAATTTTAGGAGTCAATCACATGCGCGTCAAAAGAGGGGTAACCGCCAAACAACGACATAAAAGAATTTTAGCCCGAGCCAAAGGCTTCCGCGCTTCCCGGGGTAGCCACATCAAGGCGGCCAAAGAAGCATTGCTACACGCTGGTGCCCATGCTTACCGAGACCGCCGGCTGAAAAAGCGCACTAATCGCGCCCTATGGATCACCCGCCTCTCAGCCGCATCCCGCCAAGAAGGTATGGCCTACAGTCGGTTTATTGCTGGGTTAAAGTCGGCCAACATTGGCTTAGATCGTAAAGTCCTATCTGAAATAGCAGCTACCGATCGTCCAACCTTCACCGCTATTGTGGACCATATTAAATCTAAGGCAGAATAACTCATGAGTCTATGGCTGCAAGCACTACTGGTGTTTAGCGTCTTAATTCTGATTATGGGTTATTTTCAGTACCGCCGCTCGCATGACATCATTTCGGTTATCCAAGAGATGTTTCGGCCTAGCTACTTAGTCCCGGCCATTATCGGCACCGTTGCATTTCTCATTTTAAAGGTTGTCGCATCTGTGCTAGATAAGGTACTATAAGGGTTATGAAATCTAATTCAATCGAAGCACAATTGGCTGCCCTCCAAGATGAGGCCCGCCGAGCGATTGATGCGGTGCATTCGCTGACCGACCTAGAATCCTGGCAGATACAATTTAATGGCCGCAAAAGCCAACTTTCTCACCTTTCACAACAACTCAAAGATATTCCAGTCGAACAAAAAGCGGCTGCCGGACAAGCACTTAACGCGACCAAGCAAACACTAGCCGAGCTATACCAACTCAAGACAACCTCGCTCAAGCAAGCTCAACCCGGATTAGATATGACCATTCCAGCCGCTCCAGTTCAGGCCGGACACACACATCTAGCCAGTCAAACCATCCACCAAATTGTGACCATATTTAGTCATTTAGGGATGAACTTTGTTGAAGCGCCTGAGGCAGATTATGATTGGTACGTGTTCGAGTCTCTCAACATGCCTAAAACTCATCCGGCTCGCGATGACTGGGAAACTTTTTTTGTTGATTTGCCCGAAGATCCCCAAAAAGGCAAAATAGTGCTGCGTCCGCACACTACCAACTTTGAGCTACACGTTATGGAAAGTACTCAACCGCCAATTCGAGCTATTACGGTAGGCAAAACATATCGCCGCCAAGCCGATGCCTCGCATACACCCATGTTTCATCAATTCGAAGGCTTAGTCGTCGACAAGCAGGTATCGATTGGTAATTTAATTGCCACATTAGAATATTTTGTCCATAATTTTTTTGGCGCTCAAGTTAAAACTCGGTTGCGCCCTTACCACTTCCGCTTCACCGAACCGTCATTTGAAGTAGACATTAGCTGCACGATTTGCCAAGGCGTTGGTTGCAAATTGTGCAAAGAAGGCTGGCTCGAACTCGGTGGAGCTGGTATGACCCATCCCACTGTTTTACGCAATGGCGGCATTGATCCCGAAACTTACTCGGGGTTTGCCTGGGGTTTCGGGGTCGAGCGCTGTCTAGCCATTCGCCATAGAATAGAAGATATTCGGATGATTTATGAGAACGATATCCGTTTTTTGGAGCAATTTTAATTAAGGCAAAGGCTTAATCTTTACATCAGCTTTTGACCTTTGCCTGTTGACTTTATTTTTATGCTAGTACCAATTGATTGGCTAAAAGAATACGTTGATATTGAACTATCTACGGCTGATTTGGCCCACAGACTAACCGCGTCGGGATCCTCAGTTGAGCGCATTATACAGGTTGGACAAAACCTGGACGACTTAATCGTCGGGCTTGTCGAAGAAGTAAATCCTCACCCTAACGCCGACCGATTGCGCTTAGCTAAAGTCAACATTGGCCCCGAAATCGTTGAGGTGGTATGCGGCGCGACTAACCTCAAAGCCGGCCAACACATTGTCTATGCCAAAGAGGGGGCGCATATCCCTATTAATATGCACGACGACCACCGCCAACCCTTCACTCTTAAAAAGGCGACTATCCGTGGTGTAGAAAGCAATGGTATGATTTGTTCGGTAGCCGAAATGGGACTGGGCGAAGATCACGAAGGCATTCTCGTTTTACCCGAGTCAACAAAAGTCGGCCAAAAGATTACCACCGCCCTTAACTATCCCCAAACAGTATTTGATATCGAGATTACCACCAACCGCTCCGACGAACTATCGTTGCTGGGCATTGCCCGAGAAGTTAGCGCCCTAACCGAAAAGCAGCTCAATCTACCTACCACCAAACAGGCACTATCAGTCAATAAGACCGGTACATTTAAGCCATTAATCCAATCACCTAACTGTTTCCGTCTCATAACTCAACAATTAAAGGTAACGGTTGGCCCATCACCTTGGTGGATGCAACAACGGTTAACCTTGGCAGGCATGCGGCCAATCAACAACATTGTGGATATTACTAACTACGTTATGTTAGAGTATGGCCAACCATTGCATGCCTACGATGTGGCGCAACTTGCCGGCCACCAGCTAATTGCCCGCCAGGCTCAGCCAGGAGAAAAATTGACTACACTCGATGGCATTAACCGACAACTCACTTCCGAGATGCTGGTTATCGCCGATGAACAGCAGGCTTTAGGCATAGCTGGCATTATGGGGGGATCGGCTAGCAAAACAACCAACCAAACCACCGAAATCGTTTTAGAAGCAGCCGCGTTTGACCCTATTGGTATCCGTAAGACTGCCAATACCTTAGCCTTACGCTCCGAGGCTTCACGCCGCTTTGAGCGAAGCGTTGATCGGGAAATGACTGCCATGGCTCTGGCCCGAGCGGTCGATTTAATGATTACGCATGCCGATGCCCAAGTTTTATCTAAGGCTATCGACAGTTATCCCGCACCATTCGAGTCAAAGCAGCTCACCTTGCACGCCGGCAAGCTAAACCAATATTTAGGCCAACCAGTCGACCCCGCCAAAGCTCGTTCGATCTTAAAATCACTGGGGTTTGGTGACGCTTCTGCTTTCGGCAATGATACCGAATGGGAAATTGCGGTCCGCGTCCCCAGCTGGCGGGCGCATGACATTCAAGAAGAAGTGGACCTAATCGAAGAAGTAGTGCGGATGGTTGGGTATGACCAGCTGCCCGTTTCGCTCCCAACCGGCGAATTATCAGCCCAACCAATTAACCCAGAATACACCCAACGGCATCAACTCCGAAATGCCCTAGCTCGGGCAGGGTGGTCAGAGATTATTTCCGTCTCACTTGTCGGCCAGAACTGGCTAGACCAATTACAAGTACCACTCCCATCCATTCAACTAGCAAACCCATTGTCCTCGGAGTGGACCCACTTACGCTCCAGCTTGCTACCAGGCCTAATTAAATCGGCCACAAATAACATTCGCTGGCAACATCACTTGAAATTATTTGAATTAGGCGTAACTTACCAACCAAACAAGCAAGCGCTACCTCACCAAGACATGCATCTCGGATTATTACTTTGTAGTCCAAAAACGCCCGAATTTGCACTAGCGGAGATAAAAGGGGTAGTGGAATATAGCCTACGTCAAGCTGGAGGCAATCCAGATGCTATCGTATACAATGAAACTGTTTCGGTTAACCCCCCATTTGATGCAAACCAAAGCGCAGCCATCGTAGTTAATGGCCATACGGTAGGAGAAATTGGCCTATTGCCAGAGCCTATTCGTGAATCCTTACACCTACCGCCAAGCACTTTCATCGCCGAACTAACCGTGGAAGAAATTGTAACCAAGTCTCAACCATACCAACTACAACCCTTAACAATGCTCCCTGGCTTAGAAGAAGACCTTTCCGTAGTCGTATCCGAAAAAACCTCGGTCGCTAAAGTCTTGGCAATCATTAGCCAATCTGGTCAGCCATTATTAGAATCTGTCGAGCTAAGCCAAGTTTATCGTAGTCCAAAACTGGGCCAAAATTTAAAATCACTAACGTTCCATCTAACTTACCGCGATCCGAGCAAAACCTTATCATCCAAGGAAGTCGGCCGCGCCCGACACAAAATTGCTGAACAATTAAAAAAGGAGGACATGCATGTCCGAGAATAATGCCTCATCTAATCACTCTCTAAAAATTGTAATCTTCGTTGGTGGTTCCGGGACACGAATGTGGCCAATGAGCCGCCTTAATTCACCTAAACAGTTTGCCAAGTTAATTGGAGACAAGACCACCTTTCAACGCATGATTGGTTATTGGCTATCCGCCTACTCTCCAGATGATATCTTTATTTCCACCTCACAGAAATACGTTACTACTATACTAGAGCAAGCACCAGTGCTTAAGCCTGATCATATAATTGCTGAGCCAGAATTGCGAGATACAACAGCTGCAATTGGGTTTGCAGCCATTCATATTGCACAACGATTTCCCAATAGCACTATGGCCACTGTTTGGGGAGATCACTTAATTGCAAATCCGAAAGCATTTACAGATGCCTTTACCTTAGCTCATAAAATAGCTGAAGAACAAAACGTTACTGTTCAAATTAACGTAAAACCAACTTTTGCTAGCCCAGACTTGGGTTATGTGCAGACTGGTGTACCAATCTTTACTAAATATGGTGATAACATTTACAGCTTCATTCGACAGGTTGAAAAACCTGATATTGCCTCCGCCAAGAAGTTCATCTCCTCCGTTCATTATTTATGGCACATTGGTTATCGAGTTTGGAGCGTGAATTCACTCTTAGCTTTATATAAAAAATATATTCCTAATGACTATCAAACGCTCATGACAATTAAAGCAGCTATTGGCACAGACCAAGAAACAGCTGTAGCTAATGAGCAATATCGCAAAATTGCCAAGCGGTCAATTGATTATGCAATTTATGAGCACCTTGAGCCAAGCGACCAAGCGGTAATTGCTGCCGATCTTGGTTGGGTAGATATTGGTACTTGGGAGGTACTCAAGGACGAGCTTAGCGATAACCCCGTTGATAATGTAACCAAGGAGCAGACTATCCTATATGACACCTCCGACTCATTAGTCTATGGGCAGCCAGGCAAAGTTACGGCAATTATTGGTTTAGAAGGCATGATTGTTGTCGATACACCAGACGCCTTACTAGTCATGCCTAAGGACAGATCTAAAGATGTAAAAAAGGTGGTCGAGCAGCTCAAACAGGATGGCTTAGATCGCTATCTATGATAGCTAAATAATTTTTATGGCTTCTAAATACCTTCACCGACGAATTAAACATGGTCTGCGCTGGAAAGCCGCCCAAGCCTGGATGTTGTTGCACCGACGAGTCGAGGTAATCGCAATTGGGGGAAGTGTAGGTAAAACCACAACCAAAGATATGGCCGCCGCCATTCTATCGCAACAGTTTGCCACGGTTAAGTCGAAGGCCAACTTTGACCCAATCTTTAACCTACCCCAAACCGTTCTAACTATCCGTAAACACCAAAAATTTGTGGCTGAAATGGGCATAGACGCCCCTAGCCAAATGCAGAAATATCTTACCTTGGTTAAACCTACCATAGCCGTTATGACCGAATTATCCTTGGAACACACCGATGCCGAGCACTTACAGTCCCTCGATATAGCCATAGAAGAGGAGTGGAAACTGCTCACCGCCCTACCAGCCAACGGGTGGGCGATTGTTAATGGCGACAACCAACTAATTCGCCAGCGCCTAGCAACCTTGAGCTGCTCGGTCTTAACCTATGGATTCGAAATCACCAACGATATTCAAATTAAGCAGGTTAAGCAAACCATGAAACAAGGTAAGGCCTGGCTATCAGTCAAGTTGGCGGGCAAGATTAGCGGTGAGTTCTCCGCACCTATTCTTGGTCGACACAACGCGCTGTGCATGGCTGCAGCTATAGCGGTTGGCCAACAGTGCGGAGTCGGTATCAACAAGATTCAAGCCGGACTTCAGGAGTTTACCCCTCCACCACACCGATTAGAGATAAAGCCAACCACTTGGGGAATTGTGATCGATGACACCTACAATTCCAGCCCCAAAGCCGCTATGGCGGCAATTGACACACTGGCTGAAGTGGGAACGAGGCAATCAGTCTTAGTCTTGGGCGACATGTTAGAACTCGGTGAATATGCCAAACAGGCTCATATCGAAGTCGGCCAGTATGCCGCAGTCCGCGGACTAGAAAATATCTTAGTTATTGGCGACTATGCAATAGACGTTAAATCTGGATATGAACAAGGTAATGGCCCCGGACAGGCTACCGTGGTTAATAATCGCTCACAAATTGTCACCGAGATTAACGAACGCCGACCTAATATTATTTTATTAAAAGCCTCACGTGGGGTGCAACTCACCACCGTTGTCGACCAATTAACGCGTAACGCCAAATAACCCACCAACTATCCCAATTTCCAATAGTCCCGAGTTATTAACCCCAAAAACGTATATACGGACGTATATACGTTTGTCGTTTTAACTCAGATAAATAAACGAAGGGTCCAACTCAGGTTGCATCTAAAATAGCGTCCACTGACACTATCAGGCAACCTAGGTTCAAGCACGTTTAACCCCGGGGGTTAAACAGTTGTAAGTAATGAGACTTGCCTGGAATTTGGTTATTCGCGCCCTAATTGAGCAAACCTAGCTAAGGTTGTAGCGCCAATTGGCGGTTGGCCACAGCCAACCAACAGTGGGGAGAAGGTGGTTGCGTTGGGCCTGTTCGTCTCCAACTACAATCGAAATGCTATCCGACCCTTCATTACCGTTACTATCAACCGCTTTTACCTTAATTGTATGCTTACCAGTATCGTTACTATTTAAATTAAACGTATAGGTATAGGGTATGGACGTTACGTTTTTAACCGGTATGTTATCAAAATAGAAAGTAACTTGAATAATCGTACCCGCCGAAGCTACATCGGTTTTAACCGTTAATTTATTGCTGTCCACTTGAGTGTTGTTTTTAGGGCTCGTAATGGTAACAAATGGCTTATCACCAGCCGTATGATATAGCTCCGAAGTTTTTGTTGGACAATTATATGGCGCCCCCTGGGATTCCATCCAGGCATTAGTGTACGACTGCCACGCGCCCACTTGTTCCTTAAGTTGAATACAAGTCCGATCTTCGGCATTGCCTGTTGCAATAGTAGCTGCGTTTGCCAATAGCCCATTTACCTTATCCACCTTTACCTGTTTAGAGAAGGTATCTATCTGAGTAGGTTCGGTGCCTTTAACAAATAACTCACTCCGAACTTTAGACCCAGGTCCCGGCAGCATACCCGAAACAGAGTCAATATTCACCGCAATCACGTTATCTGGACGCTCAAAATGCTCCACCGGTGTCCCTTTTAAGGCGCGCTGCATGTAATAATGCCAAATGGGCGTCGCGCCCGTTGAACCTTGGATGCCGTTCATTTCTTCGTGATTCATATTACCTACCCACACCACCGTACTCAGCGAAGGGGTATAGCCTGCCGTCCAAGCATCCCAGTTCATATCCGTTGTACCAGTCTTTACCGCTGCCGGACGGCCAATTTCAAGAAGATTGTGCGGGCCAAATAATCGGGCTCGGGCATCGTTATCAGATAAAACATCAGAGACTAGGTATACATACTCCGCGTCAACTACCCGCTTGCCGTCTGAGGCCGCATATTGGCTAAGCACATTTCCCGCCGAATCTTCCACCTTGAGAATTGGCGTCAAGTCTTGTCGCACCCCCTGGTTAGCTAAAGTCGCATAAGCTTGGGCCATATCGTAGGGCTTCGCATCGGCCGCGCCTAGACCAATAGACACGCCGTAACTGTCACGATCGGTAAAGGTAGTTATACCCAAGGATTCTGCCATCTCAATAAAACCATCTACCCCCACTAATTGGGTCATTTTAACCGCCGGAATATTACGTGAATTAGACAAAGCCACCCGAGGCAAAAGTGGCCCCCAGTACTTACCGTCGGAGTTACCCGGGCAATAGTTTGGTTCGCCGCCAAAACAAGTTGGAACATCACCTAGATAGGTCCCCAGTGTATAGCCTTTAGTCAAAGCTTCTAGATACGTAAAAGGCTTCACCGATGAGCCAGGCTGGCGCTTCCGCTGAATAACATCCACATTGCCATCGTGTTCTGTGTCGTTAAAATCCTCAGAGCCAACATAGGCTAATATTTGTCCGGTTTTAGGATCAACCGAAATCAGTCCTGCATTAGTTGCATTGGCATGAGCTTTGGCTAAGCGGTCAATTTGATTGTGAATTTCTTCTTCGGCAATTACTTGTTTGTCTAAATCAAGCGTGGTAGTGACTTTCAAGCCGCCTTGCTCAACCAGTTTGGTACCGAATTGTTCTTCGAGTAACTGCTTGACATAAAAGACAAAGTGAGGCGCCTTAATCCCCGACGAATCAATACCAGAAGCAAAAGCTAGTTTCTGATCCTTAGCCTCTTTTGCTTCTTCCTGGCTAATTTTACCGGCATCTGCCATTTGGTCTAAAACATAGTGCTGTCGGGCGTAAGCCGCATCGGGGTTGACCAAGGGGTTATAACGAGTGGGGGATTGAACCATACCAGCTAACAAAGCTGCCTCGGGCAACGTCAGCTCTTTAGCTGGCTTATTAAAATAGCGGTGAGCAGCAGCTTCGATACCATAAGCCGTTCCACCGTAAGGGATTTCATTAAGATAAATTTGTAAAATCTGGTCTTTAGAATAACGACGCTCAATTTGAATCGCTAAAACTAACTCTTTCAACTTACGAACCGGAGTCTGGCTGGTATCTTCTAGAATAGCATTCTTAACCAACTGCTGAGTAATAGTAGAGCCCCCACCTTCAATAGATTGGCTCATAATATTTTTAAATAAAGCTACTGCAATCCCTTTTAAACTAAACCCTTGGTGCTTATAAAAATCTTTATCTTCTGCAGCAATAGTCGCGTCTTTAACTACCTGAGGAATCTGATCAAACGTAAGCAGGGTCCGATTGTGCTCACCATCGTAAATATCATAGAGCAGTTTGCCGTTACGATCGTAGATCTTAGTCGACTGGGCAACCTCACGGTTAGTTAGTTCGGTCGGGGAAGGTAAATCACGAGAAAAATAAGCCAACGTCACCACTACGCCGATGGTGCCAGCAATGGCCATAATTAACACCGCCGTACCAATAATGGTTAACCATTTAGCCCGAACCGATCGCTGACGGAGTCGGTTACGGGTAGTTCTGCGGCGCAAGGCTGATACACTGGGGTAAGATTTAGCTCGTCGAGATGAGCGTTTGGGCATAAAAGGAAGATGTGAAAAATCCATGTATAATACGCCAAAATTAGCAATCTACATTATAACATACTAAACTCCAGACTTTTTACTGGCCATGGGCCTACAAGCCTCAGCTACATACAGTGTTAAAACAAAGCCCATAGTGTTGACAAGTAATCTCTTTTACGGTACTATTCAACAACTTGTTGAGGCAGCATCACCAGGAGAGTCATAACATGGAGAGCTGGCGTCGCCCGCAGAGTTTTAGCTTATATGGTGTTGAACGAGATAGATCTCAACCAATCCATAACCTCGATCCACACTACACCATCGAGCGCTTTAAGCACCCACAAACGGTCTTTCTGTCTCCGTCGGCTACACTCGACCCTAAATCTGGGCAGGTCAAAAGGGCTGGGTACGACTACAACGATCGTATTGCGGGTTGGTTTAGTGGCGAGGATCAAACTCAAGCTCGGCAACAAGCTGACCTAGTCAACCCAGATTGGAAGACAGCCGAGCATATTGAGGCCTACTTGCGCCATCTTTACAAGGACCCAGAGCTTGAACTGGTACACATTCTGAGCGGTTTTAACCGAGCTACCGGTTATCCATACCGAATCTACGGCTACCTCCGCTCTACGTAACAAGCAATCACACGACCCGTGTTGGCCCAACGGCTAACATGGGTCGCAACTTTCCTCTGTTGGCTATATCTGTTAAAATCCCATCAGATTATTTCTACTGCTATGGATAACCAGACTTTACTCCACCGCGGCGTCGATACCATATTACCGACCACCGATCAACTAACTCAGGCCCTTCAGACAGCCCAAGCCGAAGGTCGTAAGCTGCGAGTTTATTTAGGGATCGATCCCACGAGCCCGCATTTGCATATCGGCCATACCATACCTATGCGTAAGCTGGCTCACTTTCAACAGGCTGGCCACCAAGCCATTTTATTAATTGGGGACTTTACCGCCCGCCTAGGCGACCCCGATAAACTAGCCATTCGAGAGCTTTTAACCAAAGAGAAAGTCCAGCAAAACATGGCTACCTACCTCGACCAGGCTAAGCATATCTTAAATCTAGATGGCCCAAACCCCGTTGAAATCCGCTACAATTCGGAGTGGAGCGACCCGTTAATTTATGAAGAAATTATTAAACTGGCTTCACACTTTACCCTGCAACAAATGCTGGAGCGAGATATGTTCCAGCGCCGAATACAGGAGCAACGACCAATCTCTTTATCAGAGTTCTTTTACCCATTAATGCAAGGGTATGATGCGGTTGCCCTCAAAGCAGACATCCAAATTGGTGGGACTGACCAAACTTTCAATATGTTGGCAGGGAGAACCTTGAATAAAGCCTTAAGCAATAAAGAAATGTTTGTTGTAACCACCCCACTCTTAGCCGACAAATCTGGAGCCAAGATCGGCAAAACCCAGGGCAATGCGATTAATATCGACAATCCGGCAGCAGAATTATACGGCCAAATTATGAGCCTGCCCGATGAGATCATTATCCCTGGCTTAACCTTATTAACCGATGTCTCCGACGAAGTTATTTCTGGAGTAGAGCAGCAACTCGAAGCTGGACAAAATCCCATGCCTCTCAAAAAACAATTAGCCCAAGCCGTAGTCGCCCAATACCATAGCCAAGAAGTCGCAGCCGAGGCCGCCGCTCACTTCCAACAAACCGTCCAGGGTGGGGAAGTGCCGTCCCAAGTAGGAGAATACCGGGTAAGGCAGGCTACATGGAATATTCTCGATTTAATAGTTGAGGCAGGTATGGCCGAGAGCAAGTCTAAGGCCCGGCAATTATTTAATCAGGGCGCAGTAGAGTGGAATAATAAACGCGTAATTGACCAAGAGGTTACCATTAAAGGGAAGGCTTTGCTTAAGGTAGGCAAACGCCACTATAACTATATTATCCATCAGCCGAAAGGGTAAAGGTATGGCTAGCAAAAAACATCGAACCGCTGGAATTATTATTGCTATTCTAATGATTGGCAGCATTTTACTATTTGCATTGCTTCCTCTCATTACTGCCACGACGTATTATTAATATGTATCTCGATTGGTATTTTTTACCAATCTAACCGCTTTGAGCCGCAAGCTACCATCAAGTTTTTACAACATAGTATTGACAAACAACTAATAAACGTATAAACTATAGGCTTAGTTTGATTGGCACCTCACCAAAAAACCAGAAAGGCAAGAACATGTCGCAGAGAAAGCGGCTTACGATCGTAACAGCTCTTTGCAGTATCAGCTATCTGGCACTACTCATTATCGGCCAGATCGAGGTCTTGCACCCATTGAGGTGGGTACTACTGCCCATCTTTTATGTCTCGGGAGCTATCCTCCTAAGCAACCTGATGGAAGGTGTGCTGTTTTTGGTCGGCGTATGTCTGTCCGGCCAGCCAATCAGGTTTGACGACCAGAATCACCATCGTTAAGGGGTTCTCGTCAATCGCAGGGCTTCTGTATGTCACAGAGGCCCTTTTTACTTCTTTATCAATTTTTTGATTGACATTTCTCCAACAAACCGTATAATTACAGATTATGTTACACAATGTAAGTACTACGTTTAGTTTTTATTATTGGTTTAACCGGATTCAGTTCGCGGAGGCAAGAGTGTAACCTAAATATTGTAATTTACGATTGTTTGACTTTTAAAACTCTTCCCTCGGGAAGAGTTTTTTGTTTTTTCTGGTTAGGCTGTTGGGGCAAAGAGACTCCCAACTTCTGCCCAGAAGAACTGGGCAGAGCACCTTGATAACGTAAGGAGAGTGCAACTATGATTTACCGGTTTACCTTTGCCGACGCCGTGCGACAGCCCCGACAACTCGAGCCTCAAGGCTTGGCTTTTGATGGAGAGGGGATGGAAGTGCGTAAATATCGAGATGACAACACCGTGCTGTACCAATCGTTTTGCATCTGTGGCGCTCACCAATTGGAGCCAGGCTCTCGTTCGGCAGCCAACCGTTGGTGCAAATTACATCGGCAGGTTTGCCAACCGCCACCCACTCAAAAGCAAACCCAACCAATCAAAGGACGATCCATGAGTACTCTGCTTGAAGCACCCATGGAGAGAACAGGAGAACAATGACGTATAGGCAAGTTCGGCTTAAGTGAGAGATAGGTCGACACCATCCCCGGGAGGTATGCTTTCCCGGGGATTCTATTTGACCATAGGCTGTCTTTACCTTATAACTACATCATGACCTTTGATACTCCAGTATCGGTGCTCCCTTTTGTCGGAACTAAGTACACGCAACTATTAGACAAATTAGGCATTCGGACCGTTGGCGATTTACTCTATCACTTGCCACGCAAATACATCGATTTATCTCAAATTACGCCCATTAACCTCCTGGTTTTGGACGAATTACAAGTTATTGAGGCCCGAGTAATCTCAGTTAAAGCCGTCCGCCTCCGAGGCGGTAAAATCATGGTGACCGCCAAGGCAGAGGACAATAGCGGCACACTACAGTTAATCTGGTTTAACCAACCGTATATCGAAAAATCGCTCGTCGTTGGTCAAACATATCGTTTTGCTGGCGAGGTTGAGGAGAAATATGGTAAATGGCAAATGATTAGCCCACAAGCTGAGCTAGCTAGCAAGCCACCAGTTCATACCGGACGCCTAGTACCAATCTACAATCAAACTGCCGGCATCTCTTCCAAGTGGCTGCGCGCTCGAATTGCCCCATTACTATCTAAAATTCCAACCATCCACCCCGAGTTTCTACCCACCTCCACCCTAGAACGACAGTCTTTAATCCCACTACCGCAAGCTTTGCGCACCATTCATGCTCCCAAATCTCAGACAGACGCCGAGCAAGCCAAACAGCGTTTAGCCTTTGATGAGCTAGTCTTACTTCAACTGGCAGCTTTAAATCGTAAATCTAATTGGCAACAAGGACGGGCTGCGCCGGAGCTAGGAATTGAGAGATCGGAGTTAAAAGAAATAATTTCACAACTTCCATTCGAACTAACCAATTCACAACACAAAGTCCTGAACGAAATCCTACAAGATATGGCCGCCACTAAACCAATGAACCGGCTACTCGAGGGTGATGTCGGTTCGGGCAAAACCATTGTCGCTCTACTCAGCGCCTTAGTAGCAGTTAAAAACGGGTACCAGGTGGCAGTGATGGCTCCCACCTCAGTTCTAGCCCAGCAACACTATTTATCATTTCAATCTATGATTGAAATGATAGGAGGGGGCGAGATTATCAGTCATTCTGGAGCGAAACAGAGTGAAGAGATAGAATCTCGAGATCCTATCAGTCAGCACGCCTCCTTCCGGGATGACAAACGCATCACCATCTCCCTGCGCACTGCTAAGTCTAAGATGGAGGCAGCCAATATTACCATTGGCACCCATGCCTTAATTTCAGAGGGGCTGCAATTTAGCAACTTAGGTCTGGTGATTATTGATGAGCAGCATCGGTTTGGAGTAGAGCAGCGCGCTACGCTGATGGCTAAGGCTAGCCAGGCAGTGCACTTGCTAACCATGACCGCTACTCCCATTCCTCGCACTCTCGCCTTAACAGCCTACGGAGATTTGGAAGTATCAATTATCGACCAAATGCCAGTGGGCAGAGTACCAATTAAAACCCACATCGTGCCAGCCCACAAACGGGCTGATATGTATGGCTTTATGGCTCAAGCTCTAGGTAGAGGAGAGCAGGCCTATATTATTTGTCCCCTCGTTGAGGAATCGGATAACCTGCAAAGCGTGCGGGCAGCTACCACTGAGTATGAACGATTAACTAAAATTTTCCCCCAGCATCGCCTAGGATTATTGCATGGTCGCATGAAACCAGCCGAAAAAGATCAGATTTTAGCTGGCTTTAAAGATCATGCCTATGATGTATTAATAGCCACCCCAGTAGTAGAAGTAGGCATTGATGTTCCCAACGCCACCATTCTCCTAGTCGAAGGGGCAGAGCGATTTGGTTTGGCCCAATTACACCAGCTCCGAGGTCGAGTTGGACGCGGGTCTGCTCAATCCTATTGCTTCTTGCTTAGCGATAGTACCGCCGCCGAAGATTCAAGGCGCTTGCGGCATATAGAACATGAGCATAGTGGCATTAGGTTAGCCGAGATTGACCTAAAAACTCGTGGACCAGGTGAAGTGTACGGCCTGCGCCAGAGTGGACTGCCCGAACTCAAGGCAGCTAACTTTTTTGATGTAGAGCTGATTGAGCGCAGTCGGCAAGAAGCCGAGAAATTATGGCAGGATAATCTAGCCCAAACCCACCAACCCCTCCAAGCCAAGCTTAAGTCCGCTACAAAGCAAATTGAACTTAATTAAACTAATTTTTTATTGCACAAGGGTCGGACCCTCTTATAGGGTCCGACCCTCAGGAACAGCGAGCTATTCGCAAGCCTAGCCATTAGCGTGAGGAAGTGTTAAGGTAACAACGATTATCGTAGCAATGAACTACGCGCAGGCTAATAATCAACAAGTTGATTATTAGCCTATAGTATGTTATACTATTCCAACTTATCCGTCTTCACAGGAGAGGTTCGTCTTGAAAAACATGGCGAAGAGTTTTTGTGCATGTTGTGGGTACCACAAGCGGTTTAAGGCGCAGATGCGCCGATATTTCGAGATTGAGCGACAGGAGGCAAGCGAGAAGGGTGTTGAGGTTGGAGACTTTACTCTTAATCTCTCGCCGATCCCCCGTCCCAACTGGAAGCCAGTGAGCAATCCGCGCCGAACCGATCGGTTCCTTCAGGGCTTGAATGCCAAGGGAGAGCTGGTCACACCGCACAACCTCAAGTTGCAGTGCAAGAAGCGGAGCATCCGACGGAATGCGGCTGCTCGGCGCAAGCATCTGCGCCAGAATGGCGAATTGCCCTACATGCAGTAGTTCGAGCTATCCGCTGCCTAGCCACCTTATACCAAAGGGGTGGCTAGGCGAGGCTGGAGGATAAATATGAACGGCGCATTTGAGAACCGCACCGCTCGGCGCGACCAAAAGCGCCACCAACGCCGTCACGGTCAACGTGGCGGAACTGGCAAGCGATCCAAGCTGATCCAAGATCTTTGGATTAAGCGGGGTAAAGAGGCAGAGAAAAGAACAGCATCACAGCAGCCTACCAGCACGTAGGCTGCTTTTTCTTTTACCATTTTCAATGCTTAAATAACCTCAGTTATTCCAATGTAGTAAATTGTATATTGCTAAGAGCGTCCAATTAGCACCCATATACTTGTATCACCCATAACACACCACAAGGTCTAAACGACCATAATCATAATCATATTATTCAAACGTATTGGCAATTGAATTATGATTAAGTGACATGAGGGCGTGTGATAAGCTGAGATTGACTTTTCCTTGGCATGTAGGGTATAAGACAAGGGCTTATTGTCTTAGTAGGAGTGGCGACATGCTCAACGTGACTCTCGAGGTGCCAGTAACGATCCGCGGTCAAGCAATCTGTGATTTCTGCAAGCAAGCAGAACATCTAGATCAGACTATTTCGGTTTCGCTGGAGGAGATAAAAGACGGCGTCACACTTTCCCACGTTTTGCCAGATGGTTGGGATCGAGTCTACAAAAGATGGTGGAACACCGACGATTATGGCAGTGGCGGAGTAAACTCCCGAGATCGATGCACAAAATGCATAACTAAGCACGCCGGGATCAGTGAGGGCTGGGATCCAAATTGGAAAAAGGTAGCTGCTTCGCATTAAGCTCTACCCAGCCAATGCCATACCTGCCTTCTTGGCCAATCAATTCCAATGGCACTCTCAATGAGTGCCATTTTTCTATCTTAAAGTTTTAACCAACACGTTTAACCTCAAAGGTTAAATAGCTTTGAACCTAGGCTGCCCGATCTGATGTTTCAGTAATCCACCTCAGTTAATTCCTAATAAGTTATATTTAAATATAACTTATTCCAATCAAATTGGGGTGCTTCAACACTTCTCTCTCAGTGTTATACTATGCGCAATCCCATCGCGTAATGGGTGGGCAACCACATTAATCTCCACTACTCAACCTGGAGATGGAGATTAAACAGAGAGGTGTAGAGATGAACAAGCAGAGCAACCCGGGTCAATCAGGTACGCCCAGTTCTCAGGAGGACCCTTTAAGTTTCCTACACGACAGCCAAAGTTTGGAAGAGCTGAGGGCTGAAGTAGGTGATTTTACTCCAGGAGAGCAGATTGCAGTCGAACTAGCCCGATTCATTGCCAATCTACCAGTCCAACAGAAGGCTAGATTCAACCAAGAATGCCCAAATCTAGTGGAGCGGATTCTGATTGCGACCGCCCAACCGAATGAGAGCAGCCAATAACCTGGCGACTAAAAAGCACCCCCTGGCTTTAAAAAGCTAGGGGGTTTTACCAAAAGTGGCGCCACCATAGCTTCTCCAGTCTTTCCGGACAGCTCGCTCTTAAAGCCTACTGGCTGCAACGTATTGTAAAGCTGTAGAGATTAACTATCTATCAGACACTAGAAAGACGGGAAGTCAATCAAGACAAGCCGGCTAAGAATATTCCAAAAGCCAATATAGGACAGCACCATGGCCATCAATAGCGCCAATACTAGGTACGACTTGGCGCGGGTAATAATTTGTTCGGCATGATTAATTTGAGCGGCACGCTGCCTCATATGTCGAGCCACCAGGTAGCCAATAATAACCCAGAGGATAACCGCCACGACCAAGGAGAAGATGAATATGAGAAATGCCCCACCAGCGTCAGCGAGTCCATTGTTCGTTAAAAAGATTTCGCTCAATATTCCATCTAACAACCAAACGGTAATTGCCGGTATAATAGATTGCAAGATCGTTAGGATAAGTAGTGATAGAAAAAAGTATCCTAAGTTTGCCCGTAATTGCTTGCGTGTCATAGCCGTAATTATACCTCTTACCCAAGATAAATCACACTAATAATTTTAGTACTGGTGGCTATTGTATGGTGTTGTGCATAAGAGCAGCCAGCTTACGGACGGTGTTGATGTTGCGGGCAGTGGATTTTTTATAGACCTCAGTACCAATGAGCTTAAGCATACCAGATTTATGTATATTTTCACGTATAACATGCCAAACTAGTGCGCCGGGAAAATAAAGGATTTCATCAATACCGGGTTTTATAGTCAGTTTTTGCACTATTTGGGGTGAATCAATTTCTGGCCAGAGGAAAAGCACATCACACTTTTGAGTTTTACTATCGTTTATCCATTCAGCTGGAACTTGGCCGACAATATGATCGATAACTCCACGCTCTACAACCACCACTTTCACCGGGAATCCAAATTGAGACTCGATGGCTTGCTCTATGACAGAGGAGAGCTCAATCGTCTTAGTACCTTCTGTCGAAAATATGACATTCCCAGAGTTAATGTAGGTCGCGACTTGGGTGTAGCCCAGGCCTTCGAATAGGATTTTTAGCCGAGACATCTCGACTTTATTATTTCCACCAACATTTATACCTCGAAGTAGAGCGGCGTAGAGCATTGTATTTTAGTAGATATCAAATGGGGCAAATTGAACCTCATCAATATAGCACCACATCCAGTCTTCATCGGGCTCAAAAGATTGGATAATCGGGTGCTGGGTTTGGTGAAAGTGTTGGGTGGCATGTCGATTCTTAGAATTGTCACAGCAGCCAACATGACCACATTCCATACACAAACGCAAATGCACCCAGGCATCGCCAGACTCTAAACACTCCTGGCAACCGTTGGGTGTTGCCGGGGCTACATCGTGTATCCGATCCAGATGAGTGCAGTGTACATCCATAACCTCCATAGTAATACATTGACGGTTAATTGCAATATATGGCTGTATTTCGACTATCTCAGGCAGAGCGCTCGTATCAAACCTTTATTTCTGTTCAAAAACCAACTGCTTTTGACTTAATCAGAGCCTGGGCCAAATTATTTACATTTAACCTATAGTTTAGTAGAATATCAACTCAATTCGGCGACGAGTCGAATTTGCAAAAAATCAAGGGAGAGTGGCATGGACACGCGGATACTAACCTTTACCCACGACGTTTCAGCGGAGTCGGTGACCGAGCTGTTATTGCAGCTACAAAAGCCTAGCGCGCCACGCCGAGTTATGATTGCCTCGGATGGGGGAACCTTCGGGTTCTTCTCGGCACTAGGTCCAGCAGTCCAGCGGTGCGGCATTACGACATTAGCCGGCGACGTCGCTTCATCGGCCTTGATACTGTATTTGCTAGGCCATCATCGGCAAGCCCTACCGGAATCGACTTTCTTCTTTCATGAAGTTAGAGCTATCATTGGGCCCCATGGTGAAATCTCGGTGACCGACATGGAAGGCTACCTCAGTTTGGTCAACGAGCTATCGCTGCTGCATGGCAGCGAGGTTCTCGAGCAGTACCTGGAGAAAATGCAATCGGCTCAACGATGGTTCGTATCATACTTGGCCAGCTTGACGGGAGTGCCAACTGGCACCTTCTTGAATCTGATGCGCGAGGAAGTAACACTGTCGGCTCGAGAGGCCCGTCAACACAACATTGTCCACCAGATCGTTAGTAGCCCATACTAGACAAACGAACAAGGGCAGAGCAGCGCCTTGGAGTACCTAACTCCAAGGCGCATTTTATTTGATAGGCCACAAAACTTATTAAGGCAGCACAATCGATCTGATAATTTTCTGGAATGGTATAATGCGTGGACTGCTCACCATATGGGGTGGGCTGTATCGTTTGTCGTAGTAGGAGAAGAACATGGCTCAAGACGCACCGCAAGGTGCTGCTCAACCAACCGATGCGAACATTGAGGATTTGGTACAAGTCAAGGTTGTGACTGGCGCAGGTAATAGCCAGGTGATCGGTTCCCTTGAGTCCGAACTTAACCGAGAGTTGAAGCGTTTACGCCAACAAGGCCACCACATTGTCGGCATTAGTTTAGGCAGCGCAGGGGAATTGGCTGGCGGTTACGGCGTGGTGGAGGGTATAGCAGCCATCATCTATCAGCCTAAAGTCCAGCCCAAGGAGTAAGCCAGATGGCCGAAACAAACACCAAGAGTGCAGCGATCTCTGAGGCAGATGAAGGTGGAGCTACCGACAGTGGCTTGACTGATATCCATTTACACACCTCTGGAGGAGACGCGACCATTCAGTACGATCCAAGCACACTGGAGGTTGACGCCGACATTGGAGTAGTCTGCACCACCCTGCAGATTTTACGAGATATGGGGATACTGGCCGATGCCACCATTGTCTTGCGCACTCAAGATGGCATTGAAACCCAGTTTATCTTAAGTGAAGTAGAGCTGGTTGACTAGCTTATTTTCCAGTGCTCACTCCAGTTGGAGTAGGCACTGGAAATAAATTTAATTCCGAGCAGACAGCTGTAGAATATACATGCAAATATATCTACCATCTCACTAAACCTTACCCAGGTGTTATAATACCCCCATGAGAATTACTGGTGGTACATCCCGCGGGTTTAATTTACGCGTTCCCCAAATTACCGATATCCGTCCGGCTCAGGAAATGGTCCGTTTAGCCGTGTTTTCGATTTTAGCCGAAGAAATCCAAGGCGCAAGCGTGTTAGACCTATACGCCGGATCTGGGTCGTATGGCTTAGAGTCATTATCTCGCGGTGCCGCCCATGCAACCTTTGTCGATAGTAACCCCTTATCCATTGAAGCCATAGAAGTTAATTCAAAGAATGCCAAGTTTTGGGGCAAAACCACTACCGTTAAATTTGATGCCATTCGCTATTTAGCTGAATCGCATGAGACCTTCGATATAATTTTTGTCTGCCCACCGTATTCATACGGTATTCCCTCAGCCCTCCTATATAATATTGCCGACAGCCTTAGCCCAGGCGGAGTAGTAGTTTTTGACCACGCCAAAACCTCGGTTCTAGATACCAAGAACTTAGAAGGACTGGAGATTGTTGACCAGCGAAGCTATGGCGCCACTGGGGTTAGTTTCCTACGGCACGCCAGCACCAGCCAGGCTGAGGGAGCGAGCGATTAGCATCTAGTATCTGGTAAAACAGGATATAGTGCACCCTGCAAGATGCTACATATAAATAGCTAAATACTAACTCGCCTTTGGTAAGTTGACAGATAGAGGTCCTATAGCTTATACTCAGCCCTGCTTTGTGATCTGAAGTAATTGATGCAGATCATAATAATGTGATAAAATTTGACTATTCTGTTAGAGGAATTTTGACCCATGGGTGCACAACCAAAACGAAAAATCGGAAATGTTCAACAGCAAGTCCGACGGGCCGCCAAGAAGCTAGAATTACAGCAACTTGCCACTTGCAGTCATTGTCAGCAGCCAGTCCGGCCACACCGCATGTGTGCCAGCTGCGGCTACTACAAAGGCAAGCCAGTTATGTCAGTTGAACATAGTCATTAAAATACTGTTTATAACCACTTAAGAGGAGAGGTTATTTTGCACCTTACATGCGAAGCCTATAAAGCATACGTATGAAGACAAAACAAGATCCGAGGCATATTGCCCGACAAGTTGCATTAATGGCATTGTTTGAGTGGAGCTTTCACTCAGACGATACTGTGGGTATTATTGAGCATGTGTTAGCGTCGCAGGACGCGGAAATAGAAACAGACACTGCTTTAGTCACGCACTTAGTTAATGGAGCCATCGATCATTTAGAAGACTTAGATGCCCGGATAACGGCTGCAGCTCCAGAATGGCCCAGAGACCAGATCGCCAAGATCGATATCTGCATTTTGCGTTTAGCCGGCTATGAGTTGCACCACACTAAAACACCGCAGAAGGTAATTATCGACGAAGCAGTAGAGCTAGCCAAGGAATATGGCGGCGATACTTCTTCCAAATTTGTAAACGGAGTGCTCGGCACTCTAGCCAAGGACATTACAACCAAACAACAGGTAACCAACCAGGAATCATAAACTGCCATGAATCAAACCATTGAGCAAATAAACCACTACGTAGCCGAATCCTTTGGATATGAAGTGGATGAAGTCCAACCAGATTATGATTTGCGTGGCGATTTTAATGCCAGTGAATTAGAATTATCCGATTTAATCGCCTTGCTGGAGACGGTGTTTGAGATTGAAATTTCGGCTGAAGAAGTGCGTCGACTAACCACAGTGAGCGACTTGCACGAGCTTATCATGGATAAGCTCAACGAAGTAAGTTAATTATGGATTTATCTGAACTAGAAAAAATTATTGAAGTAACATTTGCCAACCAAGACATCCTCCGCACCGCCTTGGTGCACCGGTCATATTTAAATGAAAACCCTCGATTCAATTTACCATCCAATGAGCGATTAGAGTTTCTGGGTGATGCCGTATTAGAATTAATTGTATCGGATCATCTCTACCGCACCTACCCCGAATCTGCTGAAGGAGATTTAACCAATTTTCGCTCCAGCTTAGTCAATACCACTTCGTTAGCCGAAAGCTCTTTAAAGTTGGGAGTCGGCCAGTTTTTGTTCTTATCTAAAGGCGAAGAGGGGAGTGGTGGTCGCAAAAACCAGTATATTCTAGCCAACACATTCGAGGCCTTATTAGGAGCAATTTATCTCGACCAAGGGCTGGATGCCGCCTCAAAATTTGTCCATACTCATTTAATTATAAAGTTGTCCGAAATTATTGAGCAACAACTGTATAAAGACAGTAAAAGTTCATTGCAAGAACAGGCTCAAGAGGAAATCTCCGTCACCCCAACGTATCGAGTCTTATCCGAAACTGGCCCCGATCACAACAAGATGTTTACGGTTGGCGTGTATGCTGGCCAGAAGCTGCTAGCAAAGGGTTCGGGCAAAAGTAAGCAGCAAGCCGAGCAGCAAGCCGCTTCTGCCGCGCTTGCAAACTGGGATAACTCGTGATACAATTTGCCACTGATGTGCCACAGTTTTAAAGACAAGAAGGAATTATTTTATTTATGACAAAGATTCGCTTAGCTCGCTTCGGCAGCCGACACCAACCTCACTACCGGATTGTAGTGGCAGATAGCCGCTCCCGTCGTGATGGTCGTTTTATTGAATCTCTGGGGTCATACAATCCCCAAGCTGGCACAGTACAGCTAAATGCAGAACGAGCCAACTACTGGCTATCAGTTGGAGCCCAACCAACTAATACCACTATTTCGCTTTTGACCAAAGGTGGGGTAAAACACTCCTTTGAAGTGGCTAAAAAACCTTTCCGGAAGAAGGAAGATCCCGCAACTACCGAAGAAGCAATCACCGAAAACCCGGTTTCCGACGAAGCCGCCGCCGCTCAATCTGAACAAGCTACCGATGCAGAACCAGCCGCCGAAGAAGCGACCAGTTAAGCACACCAATCCAAACCAAATTATCAGATGCGTTGGCATGCAGTAGAAACGAGTCCACATGCAAGAATTACTTACGTACATTGTTACCTCAATTGTTCATCACCCCGAAGCAGTCACCGTCTCTCAAGTAGAGAGCGAGGACGGGCAGCATGTAACCCTGCGTCTATCAGTGCATGCCGATGATATGGGCTTAATTATTGGCAAAGAAGGTAACATTGCCCGATCTTTACGTAACATTGTCAAAGCCCAAGCCATGAAGCACAACCAGAAAGTGTATATTGACATCTTAGAATCAACTGCCGCCGAAGCCACGAGTACGGGGCAATAAGTAAGTTCAAAAAACTAATCCAACCCACTCCACAGCCATGCATTTTAAAATCCCAGCCGCTTAAGCTGGGATTTTCTTTTACAGTAACACGTCTTTTAGGCGCAATTTTTTTAGAAGGGGCTAGTCTTACCTACAATGCTACTAACATCGGTTGGAGCGTAATCAACTTCCTCGAAGGATTTCAAGTAATCCACAACCGACGTTTCGGCAGAACCAAGCTCTTGGAATGGAGCTTCCAGTGCAAGCGTTGCAGGATGAGGGATGTACGGTGAGCGAATATCAAAGCTAGCCGTCGCCGGAGTGTCGCCCTCGCCTTTAGTAATGTGTAACGTTTCTAGAGCCAATACCCGCGATACCATTTCGGAACGGGTAATAAACATAGCAATCTGCTCATAACTGCCTTCCATTGATACAGTAGCGGTGATACTACCCAAACCTTCGACTTTGGCCGCCGCATCGGATGGCTGAACAGCCGAAACTGCACCATTGGCATACGTAATACCTTTAACTCCAACCCCAGCTACGCGCGCAACCTGCTCAATCGTACCCAACAATCCAGCTGGATCCATAGTTGCCGGGATGGCCGGCAGAACCGTCTGTTCTAGCAAGGCTTTATTCTCGGTCACATCAAACTTCTCTAAAGCATCGGCTTTAACCTTGAGCGCGTCACGTCGATCAGATTCAACCGCGGCCTTATCCCAATTAGTTGTAATATCGTTAAACCAGGGCATAATTGCCAAAGGCACAGCTGCAACTACGACCACAGCCGCTATAATTGGAAGGGCATACGTTTTAAGACTATCCATGTTCATTGATGAAGAAGTTTCCATTACTCGGCAGCTCCAGACGTCTGCGCATGATGCAGCAGACTGGGATTAATGTTAAAGGTAAGCCCAAATTCGACCTCACCTGTTTGATCGTTGCGAGAAATAGTAGTGAGCATTGGGTTGCGGAAGTTAGTCCCAACCTCAGAGCCAGCTCGAGCTCCCGACATGGTCAGCTTGGCATAGAAGCCAGCTAGATCGGCATACGAAGCGACGCTACCGGACAAGGTAACTTTAAGATCACTTGCAATCAACATATCAGATAAACCAAGCGACTCTGGCAAAGTCTGATTAAACGCTGCAAGGAAGGTGGTAAAATGGTTTTGTTGGTCAAAAAAAGCATCCAACCCATGGATTCGCTTAATCAGGCTTTGTTGAATCCCTTCTTCGTTTTTCTTGGTTTGAATACGTTCGGTTTGCGTCTGAATATCTGCCGCGATTGCGTTAAGTTGCTGGTCTAATACCAGCTTAGTGGCAAATAACCCAACCACCACTACAATGGCAACCACCAGCACAATAGCACTAACTTGGTTAACCATCTTACGTTGGCGATTTTGCTGGGTATTTTCTTCGCTTTGTTGCGGCAGGAGGTTAATATTGTCAGCCATGGGCAGTTAAATTAGTTAAGATTATTGTAGTGGTACGCTTGGCTGATTGTCAATACCTGGAATCGACGAGCACCAATTAGGAGACCATCTTCATGGCCAGGCCAACCGCAACCGCATAGCTGGTTTCGTCTTCTTGGACTTGCTGTTGCAGATGTGCCGGCACTTCAACATTTTGCCAGGCTGAGCCAATTTGAACTTCTAGTCCGATTGTCGTGGCCAGATATACTACCATGCCAGGCAAATTAGCGGTTCCACCAACTAATACTACACGCTTAACCGGATCCATGGAATGCCGGGTTTGATAAAAGAGGATAGCCCGTTCGATCTCTGAAGTTATAATATCAAATACCGGCTTAATTGCCTGCATAATTTTCCCCTCGAGCTGATCTTCTACTAAGCCATAATTTTTTTTGTATTCTTCGGCTTGGCCCATTTCAAAACCTAAATCTTGGGCAATAGCCCGGGCTAAGGCCACGCCACCAGTGGCAATTGAACGGGTAAAGCTAATAACACCATGGGAAATAATAGAGAGATCGGTGGTGCTCGCCCCAATTGAAATGAGTAACGTTGTTGGCCCTGGATCGCGACCATCAACCAAACAGCGCTTCACGGCAATAGTTTCGGTCTCAAACGCAATTGGCGTTAGTTTAGCCTCTTTGAGTACCCCCATATACCGATCAATCAAGGTAATCGGAGCCGCAACCAGGAATACGCTCATTCTTTTATTTTGGTCTTTGGCGTCGGGCCGGGTTAAAACCTGCCACGACAGCTTGACGTCTTTTAAAGGGAGGGGAATGTACTGCTCCGCTTCCCACTGGATAGCATTCGCCAACTCTTTGTCATTCATAGCTGGCACTTCAATAACTCGAGTAAAGATTGCCGATTCGGCAAAAGCAGTAGCTACATTAGGCGTAGTAATCTTGGCATCTTTAATCAGATTTTTAATCGCAGCCGCCAAAGCTCCTTGGTCAAGTGGCGCATCGGAGGATAGGGCATTGGCAGGGGTATTGGCTTTACCAAAAGCCTGAAGAATAAATCGCTTATTCTCCTGCTTTAACTGCACTACTTTAATGCTATGTGTCCCAATATCTAATCCAAAAAAGTCTGAAGCCATAGGCAGATACCTGAATACATCAGGCGTACTTGTACCTCTACTATACAGACCAGGCTAATTTAATGTCAATCTGGCTATGAGCCATATCATAGCTAGATTTCATTTTGATTTAGGCTAACAACCAAGCTATAATGCCATCATGCCCGCTGCCAAAAAGCCCACTGCCCATCGAACAAAAAAGAGTAGTCCAACTCGGTCCCACCAACCAACTACAAAATCAACCCATAAAGCCAGTCGGCGATTGACCAAAGCCAAACCACCAACGCCAGTTTTTTCGCCTAACTCTACTACAGCCAATCAATCACTGCCTATGCCCGTCGCACCCGAGCGAGTACCTAACCGAGTATATGCACCATTAATTCGCACAACCTACAACTCGACATGGTTGCGACGCCTAGGTATAGCTGCAGGCGTCTTAGCTGTGGGAGGTATAGCTTATATTGGTTGGACATTCCGTCAATATATACCAGGCTTTACCTCCCCATCATCCAAGACCAAGGTGGCACCGGTTACCCATCTATCTATTTCACCAACCCCGACACCAGACCTATCTAAGTTAGATCAATTACCTTCTCAGTTATTCACCGAAGCTAGTGCTTCAGCCCAAAGCACAACACCACTCGGCCAGGCCAGTACTTCGGCTCAGTTAGCTAGCCAGTTGCAGGGCCAGACCTCGGCCGAGCTTAAACAAAAGTTAAACCAATATATTACCAATCTTGACACGTTAAAGGTTGATACCAAAAACCTACGGGCCTATCGCGATGAAGTCAGCACACTTGAGAGTCAGGGGCAAACCGAAACCGTTCACCGCTTACTCGTTGAAGCGGTAGTACACGCCTACGAATTAACTGCCCTTCATCAATATTACAGCCGCTAAATTACTCTATTTCTTGCCATTTAAACCGAGCATCTTGCTGTCCAAACAAACCAGCAAAAACAGGGTTGGTTAAATACTTGACGGGATAATCAATAATTTCGGCTGGATTATCGTTTTTATTTTTACCTAAATCTCGACCAAAAATCAGGTTTTGACCAGCGATAAGCCCGCCTTGGTGGGTTAAACTGGCGGTTTTTTTACTATCTTCGGAGGAGCCGTTAGTGTTAATATCCCCGGCTGCAATAAGAAATCCTTGGCTCTGGCTCGTATTTTCTGAAAAAATGATATTACCTGTTACCAAAAAGGCAACGGCACTGCCATCGTTAAGACTGTAATCGCGATTAATACTTAAGTTGCCTTCGATAATAATAATGGCGCTAAACTCCGAACTGGTAAATCCAGACGATAAAGAATTTTGGTCAAGGGTGTAATTACCGGTGTAATAGTAAACACCGCTAGTCGAGGGTAGTTTATTACCCGGCAAAGCCACCGCCCGCGATCTAATTTGATTGTAATGTGGCAAAAAATCACTCAAGGTTGGTCCAGTTGGTAGGGCATGGGTATACGGGGCTACCAGCCAGGAATAGTAGGAGGCAACATTATAGAGAGAATCGCCGCCGATTATTACCCCGTGGGTAGTGTATTCGCCATCTGGCAACGGGCCCAGGCTATCAATACCTCCGTTAGCAAATATATCGCCGCCATTAACTACTTTAAGCCATGGCCCAAAGAGGGAGTAGGCCGGGCTTGTAGCCAAACTACTCGCTACGTCATACAGCCGAAATTGGACTTTAGGCTTGGTGTTAATAGCACTATTACCCATATCGGTTGGTGGAGTTTGAAGCTTAACGTAACCGGTATAACCACTAGCCGCCGAAGCACCAGTATCGATCCGAGTAACTGAATCCATAGGCAACCACCCACTCCAACAGTTGCAACCGCCGCTATCATACCAACGATACTGGGCCGAGGATACTTGAACCCCCGATGAAACATCGCGAACACTCACCCAGCTGGCATATGTGTGGTTATTGCCTTGTTGTTGCCAGCCGAAATCGGACCAGTCTTGAGGTTGCACCGTATCAATCTTAATTGGAAACTCAATATTGGTTGGCTCACTATTACCTTGATTATCTGTAGAGTAGTAGCGAAGCGTATTTTGGCCATTCTGCAGCATCGTAAATTGGGTTAAGGCGTCGGCGCCGGTATACATGCTCACGCCATCATACCAAGTGAGACCAGCCGCAGACTGCGAGCCGAGTTTAACATAAACTCCATCATAACCAGCTGGAATCGTAAATTCGACGGCTTTAAGCGTCCAGTCCAGCTCGTAGGCCACTTTATCGCTTTCGGCACGCTTGCTGTCGCTTTTGGCTCCAGTACTATCTAGGGCCCAAACTTCGAACCAGGCACCTGGGGCAGTGGTAATATTAAAAGTTTTAATCCAAGTTGAAACACTGTAAGTTTTTCCAGCAACCACCGGGATGTAGTTATCGTGGTTGGTCCAATATTGATACTCGCCGCTAAACGATGCAATAGCAGCCGAACGATAGCCAAGCCGGGCAGTTGAAGATTGATAGAGTAGTGACCAGCCACCAGGAGCAACCGGTTGCCAGTTATTAATTCCAATCAACCACCCACTTTCAAAGGATGGGTTAATGATTGCATTATCTAAAGACTCAAAATTTTTCGTTATTGGGCTATCGCTGTTAATTTGGTACGTTGTTGAAGCTGGGCTACTTTCTAAATCAAAAGCCCGTAGATTAACGTCAACACTGGTAACATACCAATCTTGATTACCTTCTACTCCAGACAGAATTAAGTCTGTTGCAGGCGGAGTTGAATCTGCAGCCAGGACTGGGGTGGTGCCAGTCGCAACAACCAATAGAGCAATACCACTATATATCAAGCTAATCCGGAATAATCGTGCTGAATGCAACATAAAACTGGGAACCCAACTGCTTCTTATACTCTAACTAGCGAGCACCTTATTTAGAGAGTGGGCTGGTTGAACCATTAAACAGGGCGTAGTCAAAAATTGCCGGCAAGGAAGAAGTTGTTTTAAGCACTTTAACCGTGCGCTGCTTTCCACCCACCACAGCGGTTGAGATAATTTGTTGGCCTTGGAAAGGCAGTACATTGGCACCTGGGTCAAAAGCGATGGGCTTATCCCCAACATACATAAGTCGAACCCGTACCATAACCGGTAGGCTGCCCGAGGCAACATAGGAGCCGCCTGGGGTTAAGTCTAAGCTAACTTTATAGCCATAACTACCATGGGTCTCACCATCTTGAAGATCCAACACAGTGGTGGGGTTAACCGTAATAGAGCTGGAGGAGTGGTCAAAGTTATTAGCTAATCGTCCTGAATCAAGACAACCATCATACGCCCCCTTATGCAGGCCGTATGACCCAGATGAATCTTTATACACCACCGAGACAACGACTGCCGAAGCATTCGGGCAAGTAGCTCCAACATTGTCTCCATTATTACCCCAGTATAAATCGAGTGATGTACCCTCGTAAGAGTCAAGATTCACTTGAATAACTTCGTCTTTGTCTAAGGTCGATACACCAAAGGCATCGGTAGTTCCGCCAGCATCGGTAACACTAACTTTGGCATCTACTCCAGAAATACTAGCGGAGCAATCAGTTTCATTACAGGCATTAGGGTTGGTCTTAAGTTGAACAAGCGCCCGCTCAATACCAGCTTCGGCCGCACTAAAAGCCCGATTAGATTGATCGAGTTCGGCAGAATTACGGAGCGTGCTCAAGGTGCGCGAGGCAATAGACAGGCCAATAGTTAGGGCAACTAGCACCACCAATAAAACCAAGACCAAGATTTGTCCAGAAGCAGAACGATGATTCATTGACTTATATTATGTATGGCTGATTATATGATGTCAACCAAACTAAATTCTTCTAATTGCCCTCAAGGATAATAAATTAGTAGTCACGCAAGCTAACCGTAGTACGCAAGGGGATAGTGGTCGCGGTAGAGCCAACTGTCACTCCCTCGGCTAGCACCATATCTATAGTAACCGAACTAATCCCTTCATCTCCAGTATTAACCGTAAAAATAGCTGCCGAGTCACTTTTACGAACGCTCACTCCAGATCTTTCGTCCGTATCAAAAAGCTGAATTGCCGTTGAATCATTACATTGGTCACCAGTGTCGGTTAGGTAATACCGAGTCAAGGTGCCATTATCTTCGCTCGTCGGAGCCGTCCAATCATAGACTGTCTGGGCGCAGCCGCCATTAATTGAATATTCAAGCGAGTTTGGCGGAATAGTAATGATAACTTGGCAATTATCTGTATCGGTGCAATCTCCGTCATGGCTTCGAACTTCTACATCAGAGGCACCCCGAATGCTACGCTCTAAGACTTCCAAAACTTGTGCACCCTGTGTTTGCATGCGGCTAAGCGCATTGGCGGTATCATACGAATTATTAATCACAGCAAAGATTGAAACTCCAATTCCACCCAAGATACCTAGCAAAGCAATACTCACCAAAAGCTCGACCAGGGTGAATCCAGCCCCGGACTGGGGTAATCTAGCTGCTGTAAAGGAGGGTTGAGATTGTGAGAGTTTATTAACCATAATTAGTTCCTTATCTCCAGTTAGTCAGAATGGTGGTGGCTGCACTATTGCCATGGAACGATGTCCCGCGATAACCATAACAGACCGTTACCGTAATAGTTGCCTCGCTTCCGGCATCATTTAACGACATTTTCACCACCCGATAATAGCCATTATCATCGATCTGATAAGCAGACGACTTAGCCGCCGCATCAGAGCATACAGCAGCCGCCATAGTGCTGGATTGATACGCCAACACCCCATTAGTGGTGAAAGAGTAATATTGGGTTGCGTCTGGGTCTAGATCATTCGATTCACCCACACCCAATAACGTATCCCAACCATCATTATCTCTAATATGGCGCAGGCCCTCGATTCCCGATCGTACATACTGGTCAGCAATGGTGTGATTGCGGGATTCGGCTACATTGCGACTGGCAGTATTGGCCAACACTACTAGCGCCGACAAACTAATCATCACAATCGAAACAGCCAAGATTATTTCTAGTAAGGATATACCTTGGCTATTAGCTAGCTGGCGGACATGCAGACGTCTGAGCATAGACTCTCCCTTGGTTAATACATATATGATAGGTGTGGGCAGTTGCAGGCAGCCGCTGATTAGATAGAGTGAGCTCTTCCGCAGACTTGGTCGTATCGTCACAATCACCACCATCAAACACAACCCTGCCGGTTACCACACAATACAGGATGCTCTTATTGCCCTCACCGCCACCAAACTGAACACCACCTGGCAATGAGACACTAGAAATTTTATTACTTACCGCTGGTGCCGTAGGGCAACTTTCGCCCGCTTTATTATGTGAGCGGAGCATAAAACTGGTTACATATTTTTCACCGCCAGCATCAACAGTCAACTTATATCCATCAACGTACGGCTGGTTATTTTCAGAGACAGGTGAGCAATCAGTTATGGGGCCATTGGGTTCAGGAATCGTAAACCGGTCTTGGTTGTTGGCTAGCGCTTGGTTTTGCAAAGACTTAATAGTGGTCACCAGCTCATTGGCGGCATTGGTTAATTTTTGGTTCTCATAAATGCCATTGAGCTGAGGCAGTCCCACCGCGGCTAAAATACTCAAGACGGCAATAGCAACCAATAATTCAATCAAAGTAAACCCGGTGCTAGATTGGGATGCGGAATCTAAATGTAATCGTGCAAATCGATGTATCATCGAAGCGTGGGCAGATATATTCATCATAGCCAGAGTCGGTTGTACCAGTTGACGACGGTTGGCGTTAGCCAAAGTGCAACGATTGCCCCCACAACCAGAAATGGCCCAAAGGGGATGGCGTTGCCAAATTTGGTACGCTTGCCCGCTATCAGAAGCAATGATATCACGCTGCCCAAAATAAAGGCAAGGTAGAGGCCAACCACAATACCAGGGAAACCCAAGAGCAGCCCCAAGAATAACGCTAACTTAACATCACCCATGCCCATACCCGGCTTGTGTAAGATTTTTTGTGAACCAACCACGATTACTAAAAAGAACAGACCAGCAATCAAGCCACTAGCTATAGTTTGCCACAATACACTAAGTGCTGGAGCCGGATTAGTTGGTTGCCATAGCAATGGTTGGTTTACCGTCACGGCAAGTATTGCCGCTACAACAAATACCAGACTGCCGCCAATTGTCCAAGGATTGGGCAACTCGCCCCAGCGCAGGTCATACATAAACAATGCCACCAAAAGCACCATACCAGCCCATGCCACTGCGAGGCTTAGCCCAATCCACAACCAGTTGCTACCCAACCCAAAAAGCAATTGATGCTCTAGAGCATGGCTTAGGGTGAGCCAGGTGCAAAAACTAAATAAAACTGCAGTTGCTACCTCGGTGGCCACATAATGCCAACCAATTGCCTCCTTACAGTAACGACAACGACCACGCAGGGCAATAAAAGACAAAATAGGGAAGAGGTCCAGCCAACTCAGCGGATGTTGACAACCAGGGCACACCGAATGCTTTTCGCTCATTGAGCGTTGATGGCGAGTACGATAGACCAAGGCCGTAATAAAACTGCCAAAAATTGCACCAACCATAAATGAAAAAGCAACAATCAACCAAACTATATTAAGCATGCATACAGCCTACCATGGATAAATCCTAAAAAGATAGCGCCCGATTGGGCGCTATCTTTTGAAATACCTTTGAAATAAACCAAGGGCTTATAACACAGCAAAGGTAGCATCTGGTGCAGCACACTGTACGTATGAATCACCATCTTGTGTATCATAAACATAATACACTGGAGAAGTAGTACAGGTGTTAGCGTCACCGTCTGTATCAGGATCATCTCGAGCACTCGTAGCCTTTAACTCGGCATAAGCCTTTATCTCAGCGCTTGCAACGGCAGGTGTAACTGTGCTATCTGTACCAATCGACCAATTAATAGTAGTCGATGGCGTACTCTTTAAGAAGCCGCCTGCTTTCAGCTCGGCAACATCATTACAACCCTCATAATTACCAGTTGCCTTGCTAGTAAAGCAAGCTTCAACAGCAGAGGCCACCGTTGAGATATCGCTTCGCACCTGAGTATCATTTGCCTCAGCAATTCGCTCAGCTGGATTAATGGCAATAAGCACTACCGCAGCCAAAATACCAAGGATGGCAATAACGACCAATAGCTCGATTAAGGTGAAACCCTTAGATAGAGAGAATTTTTGCATGAGTTTCACCTCCTTTCAGTAACAGAACAATCGTGCGTCCGGACGAACCATGATTGTTCTCGCAAGGAAGATAATATAAAGAGAATGGGCAGGTTTGGGCAATCATAATACTTATAGCTTATTACTAGAGCAGGCAAGCGTTACTATTGTTAGTGTAGCATACTTAATCCAAGTCCACTAGAAGGCATTCAACACGCTGTAAATTGGCAGGATTAGGGCAAAGATTAAAAAGCCTACGCTTATACCAAGCACAATCATAATAATTGGCTCTAGAGCCGTGGATAGGTTGCGCACTGTATTACCGCTTTCATCTTCAAACGACTTACCTACCTTCTCTAGTACTTCGTCTAACTTACCAGTCGATTCGCCAATAGCAATCATTTGCGACACAATCACTGGAAACACTGTTTGTCGCTCAACAGCCTGGGCTAAAGACATCCCTTTTTCTACACTCTGGGCAATACCAGCCACCGCTTCTTGAAACCGGATGTTACTTAAGGTTTCTTTGGCAATATCTATCGCATCCAGAATCGGAACACCAGAGGAGATTAGCAGAGCTAGGGTTTGGATAAACGAAGTCAACTGAACCTCTATACTTAATTTGCCAAAAATTGGTACTTGGTTGTAGATATCGGCCAATAAATATTTACCCCGTAAAGTTTTGGCGAACCAGCGGTACCCAAAAACTACCATCGCGATTAAAGCGATTAGAATATACCATTGTTGGGTAAAGAGATTGCTAATGGCGATAAGCAGTTGGGTGGCAAATGGAAGATTGGCATCTAGGCTTTCGTAGACTTGCTTCATCTGTGGCACCACAAACACCATCATCACCGTCATTACTCCAGCCATAGCGAGCAAAATAATGACCGGATAAATTAACGCGCCTTTAATTTTAGCGTTAAACTCGGCCTGGCTTTCTAAACTGTCGGCTAGCCGAGCTAGGATTTTATCTAGGTTACCCGAGGCCTCACCTGCCTTAATTAAGCTAACATACAAACGAGGAAAGACCTGAGGATATTTAGCCAAAGACTTAGAAAAACTCAAACCACCATCAACATCACGGATAATGTCTTGCAAGGCTTGGTTAAGTTTTTTATTTTTGGTCTGTTGAACCAATACCTCCAGAGATTGGGTTAAGGGTAGGCCAGCCGTAATCATGGTCGATAGCTGGCGAGTAGTTACAGCCAATAACTTACCTGGCACCTTACCGCCCTTAGTCAGCATAGCCATAATGTCTGTTTCGCGCTTAACCTCAAGCGAGGTAATGAGCAGCTTGCGCGTCCGAAGGATCTCGGCGGCTTGATGTTCGTCGGAAGCCTCAATTAAACCCGCAGAAGCAACCCCTTGTTCATTTAATGCAGTGTAGCGATACGTTAACACAATGTAATCCTCACGTTGGTCATTATTTTTTAGCCACGGCTCCGCTGGATACGCTCCAATTCCGCTGGGCGCAGCGTTACTTTTTTAGCTTCTTCCATAGAAATTTTTCCAGCTTGAATTAATGCGGCAAGCGATCTTTCTAAACTCATCATTCCCACCTCGGTGCCAGTCGACATTAGGTTATCAATTTGGTGTGTTTTTCCTTCGCGAATAACCGAGCGAATACCAGCATTCATGGTCAAGATTTCGGTAGCAGCAACCCGGCCACCTTCCAAAGATGGTAACAATCGTTGCGAAATAACCCCTTGCAACGAAGAAGCCAATTGCGACCGGATTTGGGTTTGCTGGTGTTCTGGGAAAACATCAATAATACGATCAATCGTTTGCGAAGCACTATTAGTATGGAGTGTGGCAAACACTAAGTGGCCAGTTTCGGCGATAGTTAAGGCCGCGCTAATTGTTTCAAAATCGCGCATTTCTCCGACCAGTACCACATCCGGATCTTCACGCAGCACAGAGCGCAAGGCAATATCCCACGAATGGGTATCTAAGTGTAGCTCGCGCTGGGTTATAAGCGATTGGCGATGCGGATAGACATACTCAATTGGATCCTCAATGGTAATAATGTGGGCAGGCCGGGTTTCGTTAATTTGGTTAATCATGGCCGCTAAAGTGGTCGACTTACCATGCCCGGTTGGGCCAGTCACCAACACAAAGCCATGAGGTAGGGCAGAGAATTGCTGAATAGCAACCGGCAACCCCAGTTCTTCCAGTGTCCTAATATTGGCTGGAATGAGACGCAAGGCCGCACCTAAATAACCCTTTTGATGATACAAGTTAACTCGGAAACGAGCCACTTCGCCCAAGGCAAAGGAGAAGTCAATTTCTTTGTTAGATAGTAAAATATCTTTTTGCTCATCTGAGGCTAGGGAGAAGCAGAGCGCCTCAACTTCATCGGGGGTTAAAGGGTTAGCGTGCTCAATTGGCGTTAACGAACCATCTACCCGCAAGGTAGGCATGGCCCCAACCGTTAAATGTAAATCCGAAGCCTGGCGTCGGATAACTTCTTCTAATAATTGCTGGATACTCAGTGTAGGTGTGGTGGCCATGTAGCTGCTTCCGTTCAGATTAACTGATAACGCGCAATACCTCCTCAAAGGTAGTTAAACCTTCTAATACTTTAACAAAACCATCTTGCTGCATTTTAACCATTCCAGAGTTAACTGCTTCGGCCTCAATTTTATCTGCCGATTCATGTTCCAAAATAAGTCGGCCAATCTTTTCGTTAACCTCGAGTACTTCATAAATCCCAATTCGACCGGTATAGCCAAGGTTGCCACAGGCCTGGCAACCCTGAGCTTCATAAATAGTTACCTGAGATGAAGTTAATTCTTTAGGCCATAAACTACCTAATTCATCCCGCATTTGTTTCTCAATATGCTCGTCAGCTGGAATCGCCTTGCGGCACTTTTGGCATAATTGTCGAACAAGTCGTTGGGCCATAACCACATTAACCGATGAGGCAATTAAAAACGGCTCAGCGCCCATATCGAGCAACCGGGGTAAAGCACCTGCCGCCGAATTAGTATGTAAGGTAGAGAGCACCAAGTGCCCAGTCAGCGAAGCCTGGATCGCCAACTCGGCCGTTTCACCATCACGAATCTCACCCACCATAATAATGTTAGGGTCTTGGCGAAGGAAGGCCCTCAGGCCAGAAGCAAAGGTTAAGCCAGCAGCGGGGTTAATTTGAACCTGGTTTACCCCCGAAACTTCGTACTCTACCGGATCTTCTAAGGTGCTAATATTTACTTTAACTGAGTTAAGCTTCGTTAATGAGGTGCGCAAGGTGGTGGTTTTACCTGAACCAGTTGGCCCGGTAACTAAAATAATCCCCGCAGTTTTCTCCAGTGCCGCTTCAAACACCTTCAGCGCATTAGCTCGAATCCCAAGCTCGGCAAAGGTGGGCACTTTGTTTTCTTTACGCAGCAAACGCATTACCACCTTTTCGCCCTTAGAGGTGGGCAGAGTAGAGACACGCAGATCTATTTGCTGGTCAGCAACCTGAATTTGGAAGCGCCCGTCCTGGGGAATACGCTTCTCATCAATTTTCATATTGGACAAGATCTTAATCCGAGAAATAACCGAATCATGAACTTTATTAGGCAACACCAACCGCTCTTGCAATACGCCATCAATCCGGTAGCGCACCCGGGTATTTTCTTCACCAGGTTCAATGTGAACATCGGAAGCTCGAGATTTAGCTGCGTACTCCAGCATAGTTGACACAATTCGAGCCACTGGCGCGTCCCGGATGGCATCGCCAACCTTATCAATATCTTTAATTGATTCTTCAATTTTAGTAGTTTCAGTTTGGGCCTCTTTGAGCGCGGCCCGTACATCTTTATCAATCGACTGAGAGTAATTGGCCTCAATTGAGGCTTGGATTTCATCAACCGGAGCAACGAATGGCTTAACCCGACAACCACTCTTCGTCTCCAGGAACTCAATAACCTGCAAGTCTAGCGGATCCGACATTGCTACATTTAGTATATTGTCTTTTAGCTCAAACGGAATTAGGACATAGTGCTGCGCCACAGCCTCGGGGATCTTAGACAAAACTTCCGATCCGATCGGCCGGTCTTTTAAATCAATAACGGGTATATCTAAGATGCGAGCTTGCGCACCAAGGATATCTTTTTCTGTAGCCCACCCTTTTTCCAACAAGATATCCTTAATCTGCCGACCCGTATTGATTTGGGCAAGCTTTACTTGCGATACTTGGTCGGCAGTTAAAACTCCCAGGCTGGCAAGAATATCTTCGATAGTTTTGGCAGTTGTTTCAGGCATAGGCAGTTTGCAAATAGCAGCAATTGTAGTAAGTCAACTCTAACAAAGGCACCACGTAGTGTTATCACCTACAAGCGCCATTCGACCACAATTATGATTTATAATAGAGTGAGAACAGAGGCGTGTCAATGTTTCAGAGTACAATTATTGTTGATCCTAAAAGTGAAATAAAAGGCAAGCAAAGCTTCGATACCTATATAGTTAAACCAACCACCATCGATCGCCGCACATCCATCCGGATAAAAGAAGTCCAGGATATGCTCGCGTGGTGCTCAAAAAGCGCCTTTCAGGGTAGCCAAAAACTCGTAGTGATTGAAGAATTGCATAAAGCCAGCAATGCTGTTCCTCATGCCTTGCTCAAATTACTAGAAGAACCACCAGCAGATACCCGGATCACCATGACCATTGATCGGGCGGAGTCCACCTTGGGCACCATCCGTTCCCGATGCGGTATTGTGGCGGCCCACGATCTTGATGTTAGCCAATTAGAGCAGCTTGGCCTGCGACAAGTTGCTCTAACCCCCCATGAAGCTGCCATATCGTGGCACAATCTAGCAGCCCAATCTAAAATTGATCGAACAAATTGGATAGCCGATATAGTCAAAAGCAAAAAAGATTACCGCAGCCTAGTCGTAGCCTGGCAAGCAGAGCTAGTTGAAGAATTAGCTCATCAAAACAAAGCTAATCGCCCTCACCTCATCAAGCAATTAGCCCTACTAGAAGAAGTGGGAGCTGCTTTAGACCACAATGTTTTACCTCGATTAGCTTTACACTACCTCAACCTCAGGCTAGATGCATACCTAACCCCAAGTACGTAAAAATACTCCACTATGGCTTTTGCTCCAGATAGGGGAGTGTGGTACAATATTTTAGCGGATATATTTAAATATAATTATTATCCAGAGCAACCTATAAACTACTTATTACTTTACTGCCCACACTAACAGCTTCAATACGATAAATAACCTCGCACCACTTGTTCTGGTTTACAAAAAGTGGTCACGAAATGGTAAGATGGGCAGAGAAATTTTAGGTATTCACACATTATGGCAAGTAGCACCACCAATAAAAAAATCCAAGCCTCTCCAACTGGTAGCGCCAGCGCGACCTATGATGCTTCGCAAATTCAAGTTCTAGAAGGACTTGAGCCAGTGCGCAAACGGCCAGGAATGTACATTGGCTCAACTGATAGCCGAGGATTCCATCATCTAGCTATTGAAATTATCGACAACGCCGTGGATGAAGCCCTAGCTGGCTTTGCCCACAACGTCTGGATTGTCCTCGAAGAAGGCAACAAAATTACCGTTATCGACGACGGACGTGGCTTCCCGGTCGATATCCACCCCAAAATGGGCAAGAGCGCGCTAGAGGTGGTATTAACAGTACTCCATGCTGGAGGCAAATTTGGTGGCGGTGGATATAAGGTTTCTGGTGGGCTGCACGGCGTAGGAGCATCTGTGGTTAATGCGCTATCAGAAAATTTAATGGTAGAAGTTAAGAAAGCCGATGGCAAACTGTACCGCCAAGAGTATAAAGTTGGTGTTCCACAATATGCAGTTAGAGTAGCTGAAGCAAACACAACCGACAGCGACCTGGTGGCTAAAATTTGGAATAAAGTAGCCACCGGAAGTCGACTAACTTTTGTACCCGATCCAACAGTTTTTAAAGATGTGACCAGTGATTTTGCCACCCTCGAAACTAAACTTCGCGAGCGAGCTTTCCTGGTTTCCAATATGGGGTTTCATTTATACGATGACCGCAAGCATTTGGAGGCAAACTTTTACTTTGAAGGCGGAGTTAAATCGCTGGTTCGCCATTTGAATAAGAACAAATCAGTCGTTCACCCCACTCCAATCTACGTCCAGAAAGAAGTCGACGACATTGGCGTCGAAGTAGCTGTCCAATATAACGATGGCTATACCGAAAATGTTGAAAGCTTTGCCAATGTCATTAATACCGTTGATGGTGGAAGCCACTTAACAGGTTTTCGAACTGCTTTAACCCGGGCAATTAACGATTATGCTCGTAAATCGGGATTCCTCAAAGAAAACGATGTTAACCTGATTGGCGAAGATATGCGTGAAGGCTTAACCGCGGTGGTGGCTGTAAGATTAGATAGTGAAAAACTCCAATTTGAGTCGCAAACCAAGGAAAAGCTTGGTAATGCCGAAGTTCAACCCTTAGTCAACACGATTGCCAAACAAGGCCTAGATACGTTCTTTGAAGAACATCCAACCGAAGCCAAAAAGATTATGGAGAAGGTTGTTTTAGCTGCTAAGGCTCGGCTAGCTGCGCGTGCTGCTAAGGATGCCGTACTACGCAAAGGTGCACTAGAAAGTGGCACCTTGCCTGGTAAGCTTGCCGACTGCTCCGAAAAAGATCCGGCTAAAAGCGAGATTTACATCGTTGAGGGAGACTCAGCTGGCGGCTCAGCTAAACAGGCCCGTGATCGCAAATTCCAAGCTATTTTACCGTTATTCGGCAAACCAATTAACAGCGAAAAAAGCCGGCTTGACAGAGTATTGCAAAATGATCGACTAAAAGATTTACTCATTGCTTTAGGGTGCGGCATTGGTGATATTTTTGATATTAGTAAAATTCGCTACCACCGTATTATTATTATGGCCGATGCCGATGTTGATGGTGGCCATATTAAAACCTTATACCTAACCTTTTTCTTCCGCCAGTTGCGACCTTTAATTGAAGCTGGATATATTTATGTGGCTATGCCTCCTTTATTTAAACTTCAAGCTGGTAAAGAAAAGCGCTGGACTTACTCTGATCAAGAACGTGACGAGGTTATTGCAGAGTTTAAGCAAAAAGGCTTAACCAAGATTAATATTCAACGGTATAAAGGTTTGGGTGAAATGAGCGCCGAGCAACTATGGGAAACCACCATGAACCCAGATGAACGTTATCTCAAGCAAGTAACCATAGAAGACGCGGCGGCGGCCGATGAAGCCTTTACCATGTTAATGGGCGAAGAGGTAGCTCCTCGTCGGCGCTTTATTATGGCTAATGCCCAAACGGCCGAACTTGATATTTAAAGGAATTTAGTAGTATGGCAGACGCATTTAACGAAGGACGAATTATCCAATCACGCATCACCGATGAAATGAAAAAGGCGTACTTAGACTACGCCATGAGCGTCATCGTATCCCGATCAATTCCCGATGTAAGGGATGGTCTTAAACCAGTACATCGCCGCATTCTGTATGCCATGTATAAAGACCTAGGGCTAACTCACGACCATAAGTACTCTAAGTGTGCCGGTGTCGTTGGTGAGGTGATGAAGAAATACCACCCCCATGGCGATATGGCTATTTATGACTCACTGGTCCGATTAGCCCAAGATTTTAATATGCGCTACCCTCTAGTAGACGGACAGGGCAACTTTGGCTCTGTAGACGGAGACAGCCCAGCTGCCATGCGTTACACTGAAGCGCGACTACAAGAAATTGCCGAAGAGATGTTGCGCGATATTAATAAAGAAACGGTTGACTTTATGCCTAACTATGATGGCGAACACGAGCAACCGGTTTATCTGCCAAGCTACTTACCCAACCTACTATTGAATGGGTCAGATGGTATTGCGGTTGGTATGGCAACGAAAATTCCACCTCACAACCTAGGCGAGCTAGTGGATGCCCTAACCTATATTATTGACAATGGTAAGCCCGAAGCAATAAATAACCAAGCCGTTGAAGATAACTCCGTTGCAGAACTGCTGGAACGGGCCACAGGTCAAGGTGAAGCTGAAATAGAAGTTGCAAGCGCCGAAGCAGGGGCTGGAGAACAAATCCTAACTGGCGAAATTTATGCCAAACATCCCAAAGCGCAATTTAGCTCTAGCGTAACTGTCGAAGACCTCGCCAAGTTTGTAAAGGGGCCGGATTTCCCAACTGGAGGGGTTATTTATGACCAGTCCGAAATTATTGCAGCCTACGCTACAGGTAAAGGTCGAATTGTTATGCGGGCAATCGCCACTATTGAGGAGCATAAAAATGGCCGCTTTTCAATAATAGTCACCGAAATTCCATACCAAGTAAATAAAGCTCAACTGGTCGCCAAAATTGCCGACTTAGTCAAAGATAAGAAGATTGACGGCATTTCTGACCTGCGTGATGAAAGCGATCGCCAGGGCATGCGTATTGTAATTGAACTCAAGGCTTCGGCCAACCCCCAAAGTGTCTTAAATAAGCTATACAAATACTCCGCCATGCAGATGGCCTACAATGCAAATATGATTGCCTTGGTTAATGGGCAACCCCAAGTCCTCACGCTAAAGATGGCTTTAGAGGAGTATATTAAGCATCGCCAACTGGTAGTCATCCGCCGCACCGAATATGAACTACGTAAAGCCAAAGAGCGAGCACATATTCTTGAAGGTCTTAAGATTGCGCTTGACCATTTAGACGAAGTCATTACCACAATTCGTCAAAGCGCCAGCCAGGAAGATGCTCGCAATGCCTTAATCGCCAAGTTTGGCATGACCGAAATTCAAGCCACAGCGGTCCTCGATTTGCAGTTGCGCCGGTTAGCTGCCCTGGAACGACAAAAGATTGAGGACGAGTTGAAGGCTGTCCTAGCCTTAATTGATGAGTTAGAAGGCATTTTAGCCGACCCATACAAAGTCTTACGTATCATTAAAGCCGAATTAGCTGAGATCAAAGATAAATATGGCGACGAACGCCGAACTCAGGTAGTTAAAGGTAAGGTAGGGGAGATTTCAGAGGCCGATCTAGTAGCCGACGAAGAGGTTTTAGTGACGCTAACCAAGAGCGGTTATATCAAACGGCTTTCACCCACCACTTATCGTCAACAGAATCGTGGCGGCAGGGGAGTAGCCGGAATGACACTCAAAGAAGAGGACGTTATTTCTAACATAGTTGCTACCCGAACTCATGATGATATTTTTTTCTTTACCAACAAAGGACGAGTATTTAGTCTTAAAGTCTTCGAAATCCCTGAAAGCTCTCGGCAGGCCAAAGGGCAGGCCATTGTTAATTTAATCCAAATCGAACAAGGCGAGCGAGTTACTGCTATGCTAACCCAAACCAAAGAAGGGCGGATTAAATCTACAGCCGACGGGACAAATGCCGAAGATTCACAAGCCGTCCCTCAATATCTCCTCATGGCCACAATTAAAGGCACCGTCAAGAAAACATCACTTTCTGAGTATAAAAATATCCGCAAAAGTGGATTGGCTGCTATTCGATTGTTAGGTGACGACGAGCTGGCCTGGGTTAAGCCGACATCGGGCAAAGACGATGTTATCATGGCGACTCGAGAAGGCAAATCTATTCACTTTGCCGAAGAGGACATCTCGCCAACTGGTCGGGCAACCATCGGCGTTCGAGGTATTAAATTAGCTTCTGGGGATGTATGTATAGGCATGGATATCATTCCAGAAGGCACCAACGAAAAAACGACTCAACTTCTGGTTGTCGCCGAAAACGGTTTTGGTAAGATGACATCAATTAGCAACTACGCCAAGCAAGGTAGAGGTGGCCAAGGAATTTTGACCTTCCGCATCAATGATAAAACCGGCAAAATTGTGGTGATGCGGTTAATCACCGCCACCGAAACCGCCGACCTGCTTATTACCTCGGTTCAAGGTGTAGTAATCCGCATACCACTCCAGGGTCTGCCTTCACTCGGCCGGCAAACCAGCGGGGTTAAAATTATTAGATTAGGTAGCAAAGATAAGGTAGCAGCCTTAGCATATCTACCCGAAGATCAAGCCAACTCAGTAGCTGTTCAAGATGACTTAGTTACAGATGTAGCAGAAGCAGAGTAAGGGCTAATTACAAGTTGCCATAAATCAATCTGAAAAGCATTCCGACCTTTAGTTAAAGTGTTCGGCAGTGAAGATGCTTTAGATCTTGATAGTCATCAGGATTAACTAATACTCTAGCTACTCCGTGCTAGATAAAAACGAGTATCGCTTTATCACAGTACTTATTAGTTTCCCCAAATTCCTCCGGATAGTGGATGTAGCTCCGCTATTTTTACAGAGATAAATAGGATTTGTTACGTAACATGTTACGTAACAAATCCTATTAGTATGAGCACAAGCACTGTAAATTAAATCTCGAATAAAACTTCACCGCTGCCATGGATGTTTTTAGTTTAAATCGACGTATTGTCTTCATTGAGCTCAACTGTCGATCCAGGCTTAATTTCACCACTCAACATCCGCTTGGCCAGCATATTTTCCACTTTATCTTGAATCAGGTGGCGCAATGGCCGGGCACCGTAAACCGGATCATAGCCAGACTCGGCAATTTTCTTCACTAAGCCCTCACTAATAGTGAGAGTAATATTTTTTTGGGCGATGGTTTGGGCAATTTCGTCAAACATTAATTTGACCACCTGGATTGTCTCGGTTAATTGCAGCGGCTTAAACACCACAATATCATCGAAGCGATTTAAAAACTCAGGGCGGAAGAACTTCTGAGATAGTAATTCTTTGACTGCGGGAGTGATTTGATCCGCGGTATAACCCTGCTGAATTGCCGATTGAATGGAGCGCGAACCCGCATTAGACGTGGCGATAATAATGGTGCTATTAAAGTTAGAGGTACGCCCTATGCTATCAGTTAAACGACCATCATCAAAAACTTGTAAAAAAATATCGGCTATATGTGGATGAGCTTTCTCTAATTCATCAAGTAGTATGACTGTGTATGGGTTATTATGCACAGCCGTTGTAAGGTAGCCACCTTCTTCATATCCAACCTGACCTGGCGGAGGCCCAATGAGCTTATTAACACTATCTGGGGCTTGATACTCACTCATGTCGAGACGAATCATGGCTTCTTCAGAGCCAAAGTAACTTTGAGCAATGGTTTTAGCTAGAGCAGTTTTACCCGATCCGGTTGGGCCAACAAACAAAAATACAGCCATTGGGCGCTTATCGTCCCGCAGGCCAGCTCGGGACCGACGTAAAGCATCAGCTACCGAGTTAACTGCTTCATCTTGACCAACAATTCGCTGGTGTAGTAACTGTTCAAGATTCATCAGCTTAGTGGCTTCATCTTCACTAACGGAAGCAACTGGAATCCCAGTTTTTTGCGATACAACTTCAGCTACATCTTCAGCCGTAGCCGTCGACTTTTTGCGTTGGGCAACATAGGCAGCTACCTCATCAATTAAGTCAATTGCTTTTTCGGGTAAGACACGGTCATGAATGTATCGAGTCGACAATTCAACGGCGGCCTGGATGGCCGGCATGGTAATTTGAACACCCTGTTTTTTCTCAAAGGCTGGAGTGAACTCCTGTAGAATTTCGGCAGCTAATTCAGGCGTAGGCTCTTCTATGGCTACCGATTGGAAATGTTGGGCAAAGCTAGCTTCAGGTTCAATATGGCGATGATAGGCAGCGACAGTCGTTGACCCAATAATCCGCAAAGCACCCGATTCAATATATGGAGTAAGGATGGCTTTAACGTCGATGGTGCCAATTCCATCTTGGCGAACTAAATTCTCAATTGCATCAATAAATAATATAGTTTTACCCGCAGTTAACTCCGAGAGTGACTTGTTCAACAAAGTGCCAATATCGGTCGGAGATTTAGCTGCCGAAAGTAGACGAGCTAAATCTAGTTGGATAACCCGACTTTCAGCCAAAGCCGGTGATATAGTAGATTGGAGTATAGCCTGGGCAATCCCGTCAACAATCGAACTTTTACCAATTCCCGGCTCGCCAATCAGGAGCGCATTATTTTTTGTCGCTCTCTCTAGAATCTGCACCACCTGTCCAATTTCCTGCTCACGACCAATAATATAAGGTACCTGACCCGACGCGACCTGGGCAGTAATATCGTACGAAAATTGTTTCATCGTTGGCGTCCAACCACTCGTCCAGCCTTGATCTACACCACTCTGGCGCCGGAAGTTTTCATCGCGCCACCACTGCCATCCTCCCCGATGACGGTTCTCCGTCTCTATCCACTCTACCGCCTGGGATAACTCTTCTAACCGAACTCCCAAGTCGGCTAAGATTTGGGCAACTAATGGGCTGACCGTCACCAGACCTAAAAATAAATCTGGCGTGCTAATATACTGGTGGCGGTGATGTAGAGCCTGTTTAATCGCAGCGTCGGCTAAATCATCAAGTGCCACAACCTGGCTTTGCTTGGCCGACTGCTGGCTAATCCTGCTCACCAATTGCTCATCGGTTAATTCCATCCGTTTAAATAATTTTAATACTTCAGGGTCATCGGCTAGTGAGCGCGTTAACAACCCTGTCGAGAAAGAGGGGGGGAGGCCACGTAAAATTTTCCGAGCTCGACCCGATGCATATTCTCGCAATTCAATACCTGTTGGTAAAGCCGGAGGCAAACCTTCCTCGGCCTCATCCATTAACTGCTGCAAGGTTCGCTTGGGTTGCAAGACATAGCCTAACCAGTAGGCACAAAAGGCAGCTAGGGTAAGGCACAGACCCCACAACACCTCCCAGCCCCCAGCTCGAATGCCAATAAAAAAACTAAATGGCCAAGCTAGCCACAACCCATATCCAACCACCAAAACTAACCCAACCACCACTACAACCACACCTCCAACAGCCACCAGGATCAAGCGCAAAACAAAACCCATGAAGCGGCCAACTGCTGTGCGGTCATTGTGGTACGGGGCAAATAAGGCTTTCAGCTGTGAAAGTAAGGCAGTTCGATCAAGGGCAATTAATAAAGTGCGCGAAGCGACAAGCCACCACCATTTTGACTGAGCCAAAAACCACCACTGCGGAAAATGTAAAAAATAGGTTAGGGCAGGCATAACAATAAAGGTATAGATTCCACGTTGCACGCTAACTTGAAACGAATCTGTCAGCAATTAAACGCATGGCCTACAACGTATTTCACTTCTCACATTGTACTGAGGTGCACTCATCTGTGCAAGCTCAATCTAACCAAAAGCACCAGGCAAATTCTTCAAATCCACATGGAGTAATAGCTGCAGCTAACTAGTGCTTTCCCAAAAATTTCAAACGAAATCCGCGACGATGAAGAGGGGAGAGGCCATGGATTTTGATTGCCTGTTGATGAGTAGCTGTTCCATACCCTTTGTGCTGGTCAAAATGATACTGAGGAAACCGTGCGGCCAGGTCTGTCATTAATTGGTCTCGATGTACTTTGGCAATAATTGAAGCGGCTGCAATTGAGGCGACCAAGCTATCACCTTTAACCACCGCCAACTGCCGACTGTCTTCGATTTGAGGATGGTTAAAACCATCAATCAGTACAAAATCCGGCACAAGATCAAGTCGCGCTAAAGCCCGACTCATTGCTAAAAAATTTGCGGGGCCAATACCCAACTGATTTATTTCCTCAACCTCAGCCAGACCAATAGCTGCCTGGGTAGCGACCAACCGGATTTGATCATTGAGTTGTAGCCTTTGCCTAGCAGACAACTTCTTGGAATCTCGAAGCAGCCGAGGCAGTACAAGGGTATTTTGGCCAGCCGAAAGTTGGCCATAACAGACACTCTGGCGAGGAAGTTGAACCGCTGCTGCTACCACGGGGCCAGCCCATGCACCACGTCCCACTTCGTCTACGCCAACCACCACCTCACATCCTTCATCCCACGCACGTTGCTCGTAATCTAAATTAGGCTGGATCATAAACCAGGAGAGGGTATCGGTGAAGGGGTAGGAGTGGTACTAACATAGCCACGAGGCAAGCGATCGATGTACTTGTGAGCACGGTCAAGCTTAATCGGATCATAACTGGGGAACTCTTTGACAGGCATGCCCTGAGTTGCAAAGGTCATAAAGTCGTGCCACAAAGGGGCGGCAACATTAATGCCATCTGCCCGAGGATTAAGATCTCTTCCCGAAGTATTACCCGCCCAAACGGTTGTAAGCAGGTCGGTGGTATAACCAATTGTCCAAGCATCCTTTGGACCCGAAGTGGTGCCGGTTTTGGCAGCTGCCGGACGATTGGCCAAAGTATAGTTAGTAAAATACTCACCTCCATAGACCTGGCGCTTGAGTGTATAGTCAGAAATGACATCACTAACCGCAGCCACGGCTTGCTGGTTAAGAATCTGCCTAGTGGCCAGGGTGCCACTATTATCGAGCAAAACCTTTCCATGGCGATCTACCACCTTTAACAGGGGTGAAAGGGTAATTTGCTTACCTCCATTAGCCAGGGTCGCATAGGCTTGGGTCATATCAAGCGGAGTAACTTCCACGGCCCCTAGCGCTAACGGCAGGGTGTAATTATAACCGGTAATAATGGGAAAACCCATCTTCGCCATATTCTGTGTAGCCGCGTCAATGCCTACTCCGCGCATAACTCGTACCGCCGGAATGTTCAACGAAGAAACCAACGCTTGACGCAAGGTAACATAGCGCCCACTGGCTCCACCGCCATAGTTAGTCGGCTTATAACCGCCACCAAAATCTTCAACCATATCCAGCACATATGTATCGGGTGAATACGCCTGACTAAAAGCAGTGTAATATAGTAACGGTTTAATCGTACTGCCTGGTTGACGATCAGAAGTATTCATGTCAACTTGGGATATCGCAAAATCAGCTCCACCAACATATGCTAGGATTTGGCCAGTCTTAGGGTTGGCCGAAATCAGTGCAGCGTTTGAAGCCTGCCATTCTTTGGTATTACGAGCCACCTGCTCAGCCAACATAATTTCGGCTTGCTGTTGCAGTTTGGGATTCAAAGTAGTTTGCACACTCAAACCTCCATTAACCACCTCTTGGCCAAAAGTCTCTTCAAGTAAATTGCGGACATAAAACGAGAAAAAGGGATACTTTAAAACCGCCGAACGAGGTTTAAACTCAACTACTTCGGATAAGGCTGCAGCATAATCGGACGCCGTGAGAAAACCAAACTCCTTCATTCGACTCAACACCAGATGCTGCCGCGTTGTTAAACCGTCATAATTAGCATAAGGATCTAAGGTAGATGGAGCATTAATCAGCGCGGCAATATAAGCCCCTTGGGCTGTGGATAATTCACGAACAGGTACACCAAAATATTCTTGGGCAGCTGCGCCCAAGCCGACCAGCTCACCGCCAACCGGAACTTCATTAAGATACCGTTCTAAAATCTCATCTTTAGAGTACTGTCGGGTCATAACGATAGAGATCATAATTTCACGAAACTTACGCCAGATGGTATTTTCTTTCGATACCACTAACTGCTGGGCGAGCTGCTGGGTTATAGTAGAACCACCTTGAAGCAATTGATCTTGGCGCACATCAACAGCCGCGGCACGAATTAAGCTCTTAATCGAAAATCCAGGGTTAGTGTAAAAAGTGCGATCTTCGGCAGCTAAAAAAGCATTAATAACTGGCCGCGGAACGTCTTGTATTGAAATAGTGCGCCGTTTGGCTGCCCCAATCTCGTAAATAAGCTGTCCTGTCCGGTCATATATCTTAGTGCTTTCAATTGGGGCAGCAGAAATATCGGGCAAGTCTTCTGCCGCAAATGCCTGTTGACCAACATACTCAACAGCCTTCCCCAGAACAATATACCCAAAACCAACTCCAGCACAGATTAAAATAAATAAGGTTACAATTACCGAAAATCGGGATAGCGACATAAAAACAGTTGAATGGTAAAGCTACTCGCTACAAGTTAACCAAATAACCCAGGAAAGCGAGAGTAAATGACAAAACCAACAAAAGCGATCAGGAGAAGTAGCGAAATAAGAAAGCCAATAGCAAAACCAACCCCCATGGCGATGCCAAACCAAACGCCGTGGGTGAGCCGGACGGTTAAATTAGTGGAAGGAAGATGAGCACCTGGCTTCTCTTTAGCCAACTCTTCCCAATGACTTGAGGGCTTCTCTTGTGCCATAGAGATACATTGTATCACGCCCATTAAACGATATGTCGAGAGTTGAGCTCTAGTAAAAAGGTAACAGCTAACGAGGAGGAGGCCGTCCACTCATGGTACACTCATAAGCAATGATTGTCCTCGATAAAGCCATTCAACATCTTCAGTTAGATCCGGTTATGGCTCAATTAGTTAGGCGTTATAACCCACCCGTCTGGAGGAAACCTGATGAGATTAATCTGTTCGCTGATGTGATTGGGTCAATTATCAGTCAGCAATTATCAGTTAAAGTGGCCGATGTGATTGAAGCTAGGGTGTACAAACTCCTACCCGAAGCTGAGGTAACTCCAGAATTAATAGCCGCCTTAGATCCGGAATCTATCAGATCATGTGGAGTTTCGTACGCTAAAATCCGCTATATGAAAGCCGCCGCCGAAGCCGCATTGTCGGGCCAAGTTGTCTACCAGGAATTACTTCATAAGTCCGATGAGGAGGTCATTGCCAATTTAGTCTCTATCCACGGAGTGGGGAAGTGGACCGCCGAAATGCTGCTCATCTCCAGCTTACACCGCCCAGATATATTTTCTGTAGGCGACTTAGGTTTGCGCACTGCAGTCTCACGATTATACGGGGTAGACCGAACCGACCTACCTGCAATCACCGATATTGCCCAACCCTGGTCGCCCTATCGCTCAATTGCCAGCAAGTATTTATGGAAAAGTTTAGATAATGAACCACGCCTAAAAATATAGAAGTGTGGAGAGAGGGGAGAGAATTATTCTCCAACCTATCTCCAAAGCACTTTTTAATTTTGGCCTCCCACCACACCACTCTCTAACCCAATTCTTTGACAAAAAACAGTAGGGGCCTAAACCTATCAATTGCTTCCATTTTCAAGTGAAACTTCAAATAAAAAGATAGACAATCCTTTCACATTATCCGATAATACAGCCTGCCATGACTATCTATTCACAATCAGAAGTTAAAACTCGCACCAATCAAATTATCCATAAGGTGCTACAACAACAGCGCTTACGGGCCGTCGAAGTACATGCAGCTTATGCTCAGCTGTGGCAAACCATTGATGACTTAATTATGGCTGGTGGCAAGCGAATGCGGCCATATTTAACCTATATAGCCCACACCCTATTTGCCGATACAAACAATAGCGATATTTTCACAATTGCAGCTGCCCAAGAATTCCTGCATTTCGCCTTGTTAATTCACGATGACATTATTGATCGAGATACCATCCGCTATGGCCAGAAAAACATCATGGGACAGTATGAATCAATCTATGCAGCAGCCAAGGATAATACCGACCATTTTGCGAGCGGTGCGGCCTTAATGGCTGGCGATCTAGCTCTAGCCCAGGCTTACGACCTCATTAATCAATCAGCACTCCCAGCATCTAAAAAATTTGAGACTATTCGCTATCTCAGCCAGTCAATCTTCTATGTGGCTGGCGGAGAGCTGTTAGATATGGAGGCAACTTTTCGCCAGCCATGCGCCGATTACTTTACCATCGCCCAGCATAAAACTGCGAGGTATTCATTCGTCGGACCACTCCTAACCGGAGCAAATATAGCCTCTGCGCCTGCATTATCCGTAACGCATCTAACTAAATTTGGGCTTAATTTAGGTATTGCCTATCAACTAGCAGATGACTTGCTCGGCCTATATGGCAACCAAGAGTCAATTGGCAAACCAATTATTAGCGACCTCCGTGAAGGGAAGAAAACCCATTTATTTGAGGTAATTCAGCAATTAAGTAGCCCAGCCGATCATAAATATTTTTCTCAAGTCTGGGGCAATCCTCAGGTAACCGTACAAGATGTTAACCAAGTTCGGCAGATTGGTATACATACAGGCGCGAAAAGTAGGGTAGAGGAGCTAATGCGCCAATATGCCCGGCAGTCGCTGCAGTCACTAAACGACCTATCAGTAGCTTCAGATAGAACGCAGCCGTTACGACAGCTCGCAAATAAAGTGGTCAACCAAACATTTTAACTAGCCCCCAGCTAGAAGGTCGTGTTTTTGACATTTACGGCAAATTCCTTGAATCTCCAACTGATGCGAAACCAACCTGATTTGGTGCTTAATGGCTAATTGGTTGATTTGTTTCTCAATCACCTCGTCCTCAATCACCGCAATAATTCTCCCACACTCAGTGCAGGTAAGGTGGTGATGGTGATGGCTAAACGCTTCTGCCAATTCAATTTTATACTTCCAACCAATAGAAATACGATGAACTATTCCAAGTTGCTCAAACAACCTAATTGTCCGATATAAGCTAGCACGATCAAGCTGGCTTTCAAGCTGACGGTAGAGGCTGCCAATATCAATTGGAGGTTGATGCCATAAACGTTGGAAGACAAGTAGCCGTCCAGCCGTTAAGCTATAGCCACGCTGCTTCAGTATAGCAATAAAGAGTTGCCTATCTTTTTCCTGCATGTTGCAAATATATCATATTTTTGCAACAAATTTGCAAAAATTAGAAGGTATTCCTACAATATACAAGCAATGTCACAAACACCTGTAAATCAGCAACGCCGTAAGGCTCAGCGAAAGAAGCCAAGGTCGACCAGTCGGCGGAAATACTTATCGATACGGCAGTGGACTGGAGTTGGGCTAATTATCCTTCTGGTTGGGCTAGCTATCTGGTTTGGAATTCAACAAAAAATAACTGGAGCCGACTCCACTAATAAGCTCCAGGTCATGGCTAGCTTTTACCCAGTGTACGATTTAGCTCGTCAGGTTGGCGGGGATATGGCTGTAGTAAATAATGTAACACCTCCAGGGGCCGAAGCCCATGATTTTGAGCCTTCACCTAAAACCCTCGCTAAAGCTTACCAGTCCGATTTATTTATTTATCACGATGAGGCGATGGAGCCATGGGTATCAAAGTTTATTAAAGACTACCCCGGAACTATCGTGCGCACCATTAGCCACATCAATCTTCACACAACCAACGACGAGCATGCTCACACCACCGGGGATGAAGATGAGCCTATGCAAACACAGATGTATGACCCTCATGTCTGGGTAGATCCCGTTTTGGCTAGTAAAATGGTGGAGACTATCTTGGCTGGTTTTATTGCCGCCGACCCCTCCCATCGCCTCGCCTACCAACAGAATGCCACAAATTTACAATCACAACTAGCTCAGCTCGATCGGGAGTTTCGTCAACAACTAGCAACCTGCAAACAGCGCACCATTGTAACCTCGCACGCCGCCTATCACTATCTAGCCGATCGTTACAATTTAACTATTTTACCAATTTCCGGTCTCACCCCAACCCAGGAACCAAGTGCTGGTAAGCTGGCTGAGCTTAGTAAATTAGTTGAAAAACAGCATATCTCAACTATATTTTTTGAAAGCCAGACTAATCCGGATCTAGCCCAAACACTGGCTCGAGAAACTGGAGCAAAAACTGCTATACTAGATCCGATAGAGGGGATCAACCAAGCGTCATCAGAGGAATCATATGTCAGTATTCAACAAAAAAACCTCGTCAATCTCAAAGCAGCACTCTCATGTAACTAATCAACCCTTAATCAACGTGGATAAACTGACGGTTACACTGGGAGGGGTTAAAGTTGTGCAAAACGTCTCATTCGATATAAATGAAGGGGAATTTATTGGACTCATCGGCACAAACGGCTCGGGAAAGAGCAGCTTGTTGCGGGCAATGCTCGGTTTGCTACCACACACTGGCCGAGTCAACCAGCATATAACAGGATCGATCAGTTATGTGCAACAACGCGGCACTATCCAAAACCAACAAACACCTATAAGTGTCCGTGAAGTTGTGGAATTGGGATCAAAAGGGGATCACCAAGCTGCCGATGAAGCCTTGCAAGTGGTAGATATGCATCGATTTGCTTCAAGGTCATTTAGCCAACTATCCGGCGGTCAACAGCAAAAAGTATATATAGCCAAGGCCCTAGCCAGTAACCCTTGCTTATTAATTTTAGATGAGCCAACCACGGGGATCGATGAACAATCACAAGTTGAATTTTATGCGCTACTCCAAAACCTACAACAGCAAGGTATCGCCATCCTCATGGTGTCACACAGCATCGATACCGTACTCCGTCTGGTAAAGCGGGTTATCTGCCTCAATCGAACCATTCTCTACGATGGGCCACCAGCTCATTTTGTCGCGGATAAATATATGCCCAAATATTACACCCAGCGTCACCGCACCATCCATCATTATCGCCGTGAACCATTCCTTGGTGCAAAGGAGTTGCTCCATGATTGAGCTGTTAAGCTATTCATTTATGGTCCGGGCCATTTTAGCTGGATTAATAATTGCCATAATTATGCCGATTATAGGGAGCTTCTTAGTAGCTAAACGATACTCATTAATCGCCGACAGCTTAGCCCATGTTAGCCTGGCTGGAGTTGGAGCCGGGTTATTGTTAGGAACTACTCCCGTTATAGCTGCCATTCCCATAACCGCGATCGGAGCAGTCTTATTAGAGTGGTTACGTCAAAAACGGCGAATCAGCGGAGAGACCAGCCTAGCCATCCTTATGAGTGGTGGATTAGCGCTAGCAGTGGTCTTCGCTGGATTAGCTCACGGAGTGTCCATCGACTTTAATAGCTATCTGTTCGGCAGCATCATTACCACGGGCTGGACAGACCTACTCATCTTAGCCATTGCCGCCATATTGTTGCTGATTGTGGTGCTTGGCAATTACCAGGGCTTGCTCTATGCCTCATTCGATGAAGATGGAGCAAAAATCGCCGGATACAAAGTAGGACTGCTTAGTTATGGTTTAGCGGTTGTAACGGCAATCATGGTGGTACTATCGCTACGAATTGTCGGTGGACTATTAATTGGCGCTCTATTAGTTATTCCTATCGTGTCTGCCAGCCAGTTCGCCCGCAGTTTCCGCCAAACCATTTGGCTTGGCATTTTGTTTTCAATCTTATCTGTTATTTCTGGATTAATTATAGCTTTTTATGCTGGGCTGGCAGCTGGGGGGGCAATTGTCTTAGCCGCAATTACTATTCTCATTTTATCCATACTCCTAAAAAAGTAACCACCACACCACACCAAGTTGTTTATAGCTGCTTGCCTAAATTTTAACTGATTTGATATACTAAACTGCGTTTGTGTTGTCTGACGGTCAGATGTAAAACACATACAACAAAGGAGTTGAGTCCAAGTGGTAGACCGTGAATTAATTGGCGCGCATCGCCTTATCCCGGGTAATGGGGCACCGCAGGTCAGGCAGGTGGTTAGCCAGCCCATCCTTGGTGGAGCCGGTTACCTCAGCACCTCTCGAGTTCGTTTCAACGAACACCAATTCACCTCTCCCGCCACCAGCAAGAGCTCTGGCCAAAGCCTCTGGGGCCGGATCAACGAATTGACTTCACGGGTTCGCTCCAAGAGAGCATAACCATAACCGCTTGTATAGAGGTAAAGAGAGGCACTTTGTGGGCGGAGCGCCGTGTGTATTCACACGCTCCGCCTTAATAGTTTCTATATACATTCCCTGACTCGCAATTTACAGACTTAAATGACGGCAGGGAAGAGGAGTGAGGGCTCAGCTAGCATCCTCTGGTTCATCAGCTGAGGGCTGACTATCATCAGATTCGAGGTTACCGCTATGGAACTTGGAATGGACATTTTTGAGCTGGGCATTTGTAACATGGGTATAAATTTGTGTCGTAGCAATATTGGAGTGGCCCAGCATTTCTTGAACACTTCGTAAATCGGCTCCATTAATGAGCAAATCGGTGGCAAAAGAGTGGCGAAGGGTATGGGGGGTGGCCTTAACGGTTAATCCAGTTAACTTAACATACTTTTCAACCAAACGCTCAATTGAGCGGGGAGTGAGACGTTGGTCTTCCCCATCCTTATCTTTAATATCGTGCTTTTTACCTTTATACCTAATAAATAGCGGGACATATCGATCTTTGCGCATCCGCTGATACCGGGCCAACCACTGACAAGCTGACTCAGTCAGGAATACCACCCTAGCCTTTCTCCCCTTACCTATAATCCCAAATTCTCGCTTCTCCAGATTAATCTGATCACGGTTGAGCCCGGCCAACTCAGCCACTCGCAACCCGGTAGAAAATAAGGTTTCTAAAATCGCCCTATCTCTCAGTCCTTCGATCGTAGTCGTGTCTGGCGCTTCCAGTAACTGCTGGAGCTGAGCTTCATCCATGTATTTAAGGGTGCGATCTTCTTGCTTTCCCAGTTCCACCTGGTCAGGAGGTAAGGTATCATACCCCTTCTTAACTAAATAACGCAGGAAAGCCCGCAAGGCTACCATAAAATAGTTCTGCGTCGATTTCTTTAACGGGAACTTGGTTGACTCTGATACATACCGAGCTAAATGCAATCGGTATTGCTTTACCATGTCATAAGATAACTGGCTGGGCTCGATTAAACCATGTTTATCTTGCAACCATCGAACAAAGTGTTGCAAATAATAATCATACATCCGGACAGTCAACGGCGAAAAGTTTTTTTCTAATTCACCATACTCAATAAAATCCGACACAAGTTCGGGTAATGGCTTCATGCATTCATTATAGCTCAAAAACTAAGCAGCTGTAGGATTTTGGCCAATGCGTCTTTCAATCTAAACCTAAAAGAGGTAATCTAGGTCATTTAAAATCAAATAATCGCTTTTAGGGGCCCTGCAGGGCTTCGCTAGTTATTTTTACTGCTACAAAAGGGAATATTCGATTTTATACCCCTCTTTCTCGCCTAGTTTAAGGCGGTAGGGGGTAGGGCTAGATAGATTAAGCATATTATCTGAAGAAGTTCACTAAATTTTAGCCAATTTAAACTGGCTATCTCAGCCTAAGCCAGTTTGAGGGGAGAGGTGAAATAAATTCAAGCACAATCAACCAAAACGGGAATAATAAAATGAGAGGACATGATAAACCTAGATTTTAACAAATTTTTTGAAATTTTTTACACATGTTTAAACCAGATGTAGATGGCAGGAGAGAGGTTGGCCTGAATATATAAGACGTCGTAAATTGTATATTAGACGACGTTGGAGAGTAAGTCAGGCGCCTCTCTCAACCGTTAATCACCAGCAAAGAGAGAGGCGTTAGAACCAATGAATGTACAGTTTTCCTGCGTAAGCGTGGGTAGTACATTGTCTGTTTTGAACTTAAATAACTCAAAAATTTGCCAGTTTGATTAAAAACCTGCCACCCTCGGGCTCAGCCATTATTTCGCACTCTTTGTCCACCTTATCCCAGATAGCAGCTAATGATAGCCAATTATAGTTAGCAGTCTAGTTGGCTATGCGTTAATCTTGCCTAATTTTCACCTAAATTCGATTATTTTTCCTTTCATTTTAGCTATAGCTAAAATGAGTATCGAAATTTTTTGAAATTTTAGCGAATTTTTTACCCGGGTCCAAGCCCACTTCTACCCCAGGGAAGACCTGGTTGCCGTCTTTTAGCTCACCCTCATAGGAGTTATCCACAGCTCGCTTCAAAAACTATATCATTCTGTATCAAAATAACTACCCTATAGTTTCCATGAAGACTTTCCATTAACCTATAGTATTTTAAATAATGTTATCAATCTCCTACTTTCACCGCTAGTTCTCCTCTGCTCCTCACCCCTATCATTTCTCCTCTTTCATAGCTATCCCAGTAGATTAAGGCTATTTAAAACGCAACTACCACAACTTTATCGACATACCAGCCCAACCTGGTCAAATTGAACCATCTATAAATATATATACTTACTATAGGCTTACCACTGGGATAGCAGTAGAAAGAACAAAGCCACTACCCCACCCAGCAATAGATACTGTCGTTTCACCGCCTGGTTTAATTGCCGCTTTTGCTGCAAATGGAAAATACCTAATATCAAAAAAAGTACCACCGACAAAACTAAACTCGATAAAAACGAGCTAGGCCAAAACGATACCACAAGCGCCAGCTGCATCAATAACAACGCGCTCAAAACAGACCAGGCTAAACTGCGCTGAAAGCGCAGTTTAGGGCTTAAACTAACCCAAACTAAAGGCCAACTAATTAACAAGGTGCTCCCCCCTACTGACAAAACCCAATTAAGTAACGATGGTTGGTTGATTAAGGTTAAATGGTATAAACCAAAGCTGCCCGCTAAACCCGTCATAGACAAAACGGTACTGGCCGGGCGCGCCAACGGTATCGTTCGGACTGTCGATACATTAATAATATTTAAGGTCAGCATAAGGCCATACATACTCAGACCAAATCCAACTGCCGCGACCAAGCTAACACCTATGGTGCTTAGAGTGGTGCTAGCCCAGGCATAAAATATAACCGTCGCTAGTACACAGTATAAGGGCAACACGATCCACTCTTCCCGACGCAGGTCGCGATCAAGGCCAAGTATAGCAGCAATGTAAGCAGCACCAGCCAACACTATTACTCCCCAGTAAAACAATGCTGTCGGCAATTGTAAAGCCAAAAACAGTAGCCCAGTCAGGCCACTAGCCAAATAAACTATTTTAAGCCGTTTACTAAATAGTGGATATCGATTTGCTTCCATAATCAAAGGCAAGTTTGCCGTAGTCTAGAGTATCGCGTTAGTGGAAACTCGGTTAATATCATCATGTTCATCTAGTAGCTCAAGCAAGCTAACTAATTTCTGCCGCAGTTCACCATCAACCTCCAATTGGTTGGTTGGTATGGGCTGAATATCAACTTCTGTTTCACCATAAATAGCAAGCGCTTGGTTTACCTGGCTTAAAGCATCAATAGCACTAAAAACAACCAGTGTATCATTATCCTGGTCAATATCAGTAGCTCCAGCCTCAATCGCAGCAAGCGAAATCTCTTCAACGTCTTGACCACGTAATGGCAACTGGATAACAGCTTGGGACTTAAACATCCAAGCTACCGAGCCAGCATCACCCATGGTACCACCATGTTTATTAAGCAAGCTGCGTACTTCAGCAATCGTACGGTTTCTATTATCAGTCAGGACCTCCATCAAAATCGCTGCCCCACCTGGTCCATATCCTTCATACAGTACTTCATCAATGGTCTCAGCGGTAGTACTAGACGCCCGATCTATGGCCCGGCCTATATTATCTTTAGGCATGTTAGCTGCCCGGGCAGCATCGATAGCAATCTTTAAGCGAGGGTTTCCGGCTGGATCGGGCCCACCTGTTTTGGCCGCGACCGTAATCGCCTTAGAGAGTTTAGTAAACTGCTGGCCACGTTTAGCATCTGCTGCTCCCTTCGCCCGCTTAATTGTTGACCATTTACTATGACCTGACATAATTTGTTACCCTTCGTAAGCTATAGGTGTTCTACCAATACCGCTATCAGAACCAAGGCTACACAAAATAGCTCAATTAAATATGTGGTAATGTTGACATCAAATACAGCGGCCCTTATTATAGCAAAGATTAAATATGGCTACTACTTATACACGCAATGAGCAGAGGCAATTTCAACCCCATTTTCATAGTTTTTCCACACTTGCCCAAATAGTGGCTACTAGGTATAATCGCGCCGTTGCCCTATCAATGTACAAGGCTAAAAGCCAGGCAACCGCATAAGGAGTATGAATGAAAACAGTTTTAGAACTTGAAGATTTAGCCAGTAAAGCCATCAAAGCTGCGCTCAACCAACAATGGCAGCAAGCAGCAGAGATTAACCAAGAAATTCTAGCCGAAATCCCCGATAGCATCGAGTCCAACAATCGTCTCGCTCGAGCCTATCAAGAGATGGGCCAAATTGAAAATGCCCGCGGAGCATACCAGCGAGTTTTGGAATTAGACCCATACAATACGATTGCTCAAAAAAACGTATCTAAGTTAGAGCAAGGCTCCAGCTCGGGATCATCTACTATTGTCAACAAAGAGCTCTTCCTGGAGGAACCAGGAAAAACTCGCAGCGTATCAATCCACAAGCCCAATCAAAAAAAATTAACCGCCCATTCCTCGGGCGAAGAACTTAGTCTTAAACCCAAAAAGGATATGCTGTCCCTAGTCGCCGCCAACGGCGATGTAGTAGGATATGTCGATTCGGTCTTATCTAGCCACCTCATTAAGCTCATCCAACTGGGCAACGAGTACACAGCTTACCTGCTCAATACTTCCGACAACCCTCAAGCATTTTTACGTGAGACCAAACAGTCGGCTGCCGGATCAAAGTTTATTTCATTTGCCCGCACCTCACCTATCAGTGGCAATCTAAGTACACCAAAATCGCTGCGCAAAGTCGACGAAGACTTAGCTCAAGAAGGCAGTCTATCCGATGAGGACTTGGATAATTGGGACGCAGACGACAGCTCAGAAGCCTCAAGTGCTAATGCCGACTTCGACTCTGTGTCATTCGAGCAAATGCGTGAAGAAGAAGAAAGTACCTACAACGCTCGCGACGAATATTAAAAACCCATCGGCCTTAAAAGACCGCCAGTAAATTGGTAAACCCTCAGCTGCGTTACAACAAGCTGAGGGTTTAGGTAAGTTAATAAATTAATCCAATCGACACTCAAAAAGTAATTGTACACTAGGCCGATGCGCACTATTAAATCAAATCATCTTCACCAAATGCTGATTCAATAGGTGCTGGGGCAGCAGTAGCTTCCTCAGGTGTAGCCTTAGGCTTTACCGATGAGGAGGCTGGCTCAGCTGACTTAGAGGTAGTCTCGGCGCTCTTGTTTCGTGACAAGCTCGATTTGCCCTCGCTCCGACCAGCCTTCTTGGGCTTATTAGTAGTTGACTTAGTTTTCGACTTAGACGAATGAGCTGGTTTAACCTCTTCAGATCTAGGCGCATTGGGCGTCGCTCCGGAGCCCGAGCTCGCAGCCTCGGCAACTACTTCGGGTGCCACCACCTGTTCCGGCGCATGGGCCACCGGCATTGCTTGGGGCACCACTGGAGCTGGGCCACTCTCCTCCGCCAATACTGGTTGGACTGCAGGAAGTACTGTAGAGCTTGCTTCTCCTGGATGGTGATTAACAACCTTTTCTACCGCCGCCCAACTACCTTTAGGGTGCTGCTTAGGGTATTGAATAAAGACTTGGTCACCAACTTCCCCATTATAGTGCTTAATGGCTGCCGAAAGAACTTTAAACGAGCCTTCTTCAGTTAGCACTTCATACTTGCCATCTTTTTTGACCAACACCCCGTGGGTCTTTACTCGCTCCACTTTACCAATTTGCTTATACCTCGTTTGCCCCCCATCTTTCCCCTCGATCATACGCACTGAGTCGCCTGGGACAAGCATGGTTTTTGAAGCATAATTAGGGGGGACTTGGTGCCGTTTACCACCATCTTCAACCATAAATTCACCATCAAATATGCCAACCACGCCTTCCTGAGATGGGTTGCTTTGACCTATGGCCTGCTTTAAAATAACCAGCTGTTCTTCAATCGCTTGAATCGCTTGGGCAAGTTGTTGATTAGTAACGGACATGAGTAAACTCCTTTAACCTTATGAATCTGATTTACTTGGATTGTGCTGCCGGGGAGGTAAAATAATTTCCCCACTTGAGCCCGAAGTGGCTATGTGGCGAATCTGAGAATACCCTACTCCACCAGGCACTCCTTGGATCACTCGTGGTGTAACCCGATGGGGTCGGCTCACTTCATCCGATGGGGATGATGCCTCAGAATTCACCACCACCTTCGAAGCAGCTCCATCATGCTTGGTTTGGTTAAGATGACCATTCGACGCAATTCGACGCTCTGTCTTGGGCCTAATAACCGTCTCCGCTGGCGCCGACTCGGCTAGTTGATCATCTACTACTGCAGGCAAATCATTGGTAGCCTCTGCGGCAATTACTCCAGTATGGCTTGCATTGCTTACGCCACTGCCAGATAATCGCTCTTGTTCCGCCTTTTGACGCAAAGTGGTAATAATTGTGCGAGCTTCATGGGGATTATAGTTAAATTTCTTAATATTCCACTTCGCAATCTTTTCCTCCACTTCAGTTACAGGAGTAGCATAGACCCGACGAGAATGTTCAATAATTGCTTGGCGGTGCCCCTCGTGTCGGGCAATTGGCGGTAAGGTTGCGGCGCTAAACGGACGCGATTCCATTCCGTCAATCATCAGCTTGAGATAAATATGATGCTTCTCTAAGCTAACTAAATCTTCAGCTGCAAATACTGGTGCAAACTGGCTAGCCAAAGTCGCCGCATCATTTGGACCAACCGTAAACGCAATCGTACTGCCCACGTTACCAAATACTGCCTGTCGAACTGCCTCAGGCATTTGATCTATAAACTGGTGGGTAATAATTAGGTTAAGCCGATACTTACGAGCCTCAGACAATATTTCGGCAAATGAATCGGTCGCAAAGTTTTGGAACTCATCAGCATATACGTAAAAATCTCGCCGCTGGTCTTCCGGCATATTAACCCGTGTCATCGCTGCGCTCTTGAGCCGGGCAATAATCATAGATCCCAGTAAAGCCGAGTTATCATTACCAATCTTACCCTTCGAAAGATTAACGAGCAAAATCTTGCCTTCGTTCATGATTTCATCAATCTTAATCGTCGACTTTGATTGACCCATGATATTTCTAATGGTGGATGTCTGCAGGAACTGGCCAACTTTATTTTGAATTGGCGACACAGCTTCGGTAATCAATCGGTCATTTGAGGACATCTTGGCATATTCGACCTGCCAAAAAGCCCGGAGTTGCTCATCCTCAAGCCCGCTAACCACAAACCTACGGTAGTCCTTGTCGAGCAATAGTCGGTTCACTCCCAGCAATGTGCTGTTGGGAGTCTCAGCTAACGTCAGGAAGCAGTTACGGAGTAAATATTCTAATCGAGGCCCCCATGAGTCAAAGGTCCGCTTAAACACATCAACCATGGCTGAAGCAGTGAGATTTTTTTGTGTCGGATCGATAAGCTCCAGCATATTCAGACTCACCGGATTTGCCGCATCGGATGGGTCAAATAGAACGACATCCTTAACCCTCTCTTCAGGTATATTATCCAGCAACTTTTCAATCATATCCCCGTGCGGATCCATCACGGCGACACCTTCGCCAGCCAAAATATCTTGTAGCACCATATTCTCCATCAAAGTCGACTTACCTGTACCAGTTTTTCCAATCATGTACATGTGCCGACGACGATCTGCTCGATTAATCCCAAATTTTACTTCTCGATTACGGAAAGCCGTTTTAGCAAAAACGGTATCAACATCTTGCGGCAAATCTAAAGGCGGTTCGGCCTGCTTTGCTTTACTCCAAGCAATGGTTGGCGTTTCTACCGACAGATTAGGCAAATGATAAATGGAGGCTAACTCTTCTGCATTAAGCACAAAGTAGTTCTCATCATCGCCAGGGAAAATACGCCCTTGATACTCATGAAAAATTTCTTCAGCCCGGCGCTCTACCGGAGAAGGGCGAAAGCTATTGAGGTGAGTCATAGAAAACTGCTTCAACGAAGCCATAATCGAAGCCAGCGCTTGCTGTGAACCCTGTTCGGTTTGGCTAATCGAAACAATCCGCAAGGAGGTTTCAAACCCCAGTTTGGTCATTTTATTCTCAATTGCTTTCAGCTCTAGTTCCTGGCCAGAACTAAGCTTGGGTGGCCCTTCAGGCTTCTTCTCCTCAGCCGTCGATCCAACCGCCGTCGATAAAATCCACAATGGCATCGTAATCAACTCATTAACAATACTTTTGATCACCGAAGCAATAAAATTCTCTTGCGGCTCTAAAGACTTACCACTACGAATTTTTTCCACATACTCATAACCAGCTTCTTGCCAAATATCATCGAGAGGGCGCAGCAGAATTTGCATCCAGACTTGTTCACCCGGATTTAAACGCTCTACCGAACCAGTAATAGCAGCCAAAGGATCGACTTGAAAATCAACGAAAGTTTTAATTGGGTAGAAATACTCTTTATTCAACGTAACTTCGGCCGCGGTCACGATCGCAGTGTTAGAACTAAAGTGGTGGGCGTAATCAATTTCCACCTCAGAAATTTGAGCCGTTGGATACTGCGCGTAAATTTGACCTTCAACAAAAGTCCGGAAGTAAGTTGGCAGATAAACGTAAAACCGAATCCCATCGTTAGTCGCCACAATTTCAAAACTAAGATGCTCTTGTAGTCCTGGAGTTTTAGATAATAAGCCATGCAAAGAGGCGAACATCATTTCGGCGGATAACGGAGTTTTGTCGTTAAGTTTTGGAACCAGAATGGACAATAAAGTGCCCGTAGCAATCTCTTGCGGCTCTTCTACTTCTTCCACTCGTCGGCCAGCCACAGTCCAGGCAACCAGGATGGTTCCAGTGACAAATAAGGCAAGTACCAGCAATAACATACAAATCCTCTTCTCCTTGGATAGCGCGCAGGTAAAAGGCTAATTTTTTGGCCGTCTGGCGCCTACAAGTGACCTAATTTTATCATACAGATCAGGGTGTTGACAAATCATCACCATCATACTATAATGCCTTTGTCTCTCTCCTTTCTTCGTTCTGCGCGAGAGATGGATAGTGTTTATTTCTTGAGAAGTAGACAGTATCCATCTCTCACTGTAGAACAAGCAAAAAGGCCGCCCAAAATCAGGCGGCTTTTTTGTTGCCTAAAACACTTCACACCGGCGCTATCTTACTATGTATATTGTAGAAGAATAAATACAGCTCAAACAGGGTTGCCCATGGGCCACTCTGGTTAGCCAAATTGTACTTAGTTAGGTAATGATAAACTCATTAGCCATACATAACGGCAGGATAGTTACAGGCAAATGACTAGATCCAAGTTCCTATTTCCCCAGTCGCGATAAAGCGTCCGTCCCAATAACGAGCTCGACATCGGCCCGCTCTCTACCTGTCTGTGGCTGAATCGTAGTCGGCACGCCAAGAAACTGGTTAATCGACCGGGTTAAACTCGTGTTGGTTTCAGCCGTAATACTAGACCCAGTTTGGGCCGTGTCAGCCGGTTCAACAGCTATCACTTCCCCACCCATATTGGCCACAAAGCGGCTAGCTAAAGCGGCCAGCCCATCCACATGAGTCGCATTTTTAACCACAATACTAGTCGCCTCATGTCGCACTGCATCAGAAATAAATAAATTCTGGACAATCGGATCGGTTACATCTGGCACAAGCTGAAGTTTGCCATCAGTGGTTTGCTTGGCTGTTGCTGGCAACTGCACAACAGTCGACTGGCTCACGGGTAAGTCTCTAAGCAACCAAGCCAGTTGAAGTAATTGCCATTCAGACAGGTTGGTCGCTACCGACGACGCGGAATCCAACCACAAGGGCAACCCAATCGTAGTCGACCACCAGTCGGGTGGGGTGTGCAAGCTAAAACTCTCTACTAACGATGTTTTTCTATCCACCTCTGTCACGCGCGGTTGAATAATGTATCCAGTTACCGCTAACGCCAACTGCCCTTCAATAGCTAATTGCATTTCTTTGTAATAATGGCTTTCAAGATATTGCCCAACTTCAGTCACTCCATCAGAAAGATTAAGCGGAAGTCTAAGCGCGGCAACAGTTCGCTGTTCAAAGTCGGCCTTAAGGATAGTTAACGAATCCAGCTGAGCCGCCTGATTGGACTGTTGGGCAATTACCAGTACTGGAGATTGGGTAGATGTGGCAATAAAATCATGGCCATTAACTGCGGGCAGAGGCTCAATCTTTTGCCAAAGCTGCACCATAGTCGCCCCTAGCCAGCCAACCGTCCCCACCACTACCCCAAACACTACCAGTTTGACTAATAATCCTCCACCCTTTCTTCTCCTAGCTTTTGATCGTCGACGACTCATACCAAATATTCCTGCTTAAGTTGTGCAAATTCGTTATTCTCTAAACTGTGTTGTATTCTTTTGGTCAACGCCACCAAAGCATAAACATTATGGTACGAAGCCAACCGGATCGCTAATAACTCTCCCGCTTTAAATAAATGATTCAGATAGGCCCGAGTATAGGTTGTACATACCCAACAATCACAGCTCGGATCTGGAGGGCTAAAATCAGACTGGTATTTTTGATTAGTAATAATCAAGCGATAGGGATTAGCCGAGCCCTCTGTCTTAGCTGTTTGAGGATGAACTACCAAAGTACCAGTCCGAGCCCAACGAGTTGGAGTAACGCAATCAAACGTATCAATTCCCTGCTCTACGCCCATAAAGATATCATCTATATCCCCTACCCCTAACAGGTGACGCGGTTTTTGCGGGTCAAGCAAGGGCGTGCTCCACTCAACTGCCTGACGCATAATAGTTTTAGATTCACCCACCGAAACCCCGCCCACACAGTAGCCATCAAAGTCAAGGCTGTCAATGTAGCTGGCCGAGTCTCTGCGCAAATCAGGATAGGCCCCACCCTGCACAATGCCATATAAAAACTGATGGGATTGTTTATGTTTTTGATGATAAGTCAGGCCTCGTTTAGCCCAACGATGGGTGCGTTCGGTAGCTTGCTTAGTATATTCCCAGGTCGAAGGGTGCGGCGGACATTCGTCGAAAGACAAAATAACATCTGCCCCTAGCTTATGCTGAATTTCCAGAGATTTTTCTGGAGTAAAACGATGAAGATGCCCATTCAAATGGGAACGGAAAGTTACCCCCTCTTCGTCAACTCTAGCTAGTAGTTGAGGCCGGTTAAGCGTCAGACCCTCAGGCACAGCATTAAGGGCATCAGACGCGACTTTCTTTCCCTCTTGCTTGCCTGCCCTCTCGGCTCTGGCTTTATGTTTTTCCAGTTTCCCCAACCCTAGACTAAAGACCTGAAAGCCGCCACTATCAGTAAACAGCGCCCCAGGCCAATTTTGAAATGCATGCAAACCGCCCGCCCGCGCTATAATATCCGGGCCAGGTCGCAAATATAAATGATAAGTATTACCCAAAATCATCCGCGCGCCAATTTGCCACAGTTCAGCTTGGGATAACGATTTTACCGTACCCTGGGTTCCAACCGGTAAAAATGCTGGCGTGTCAATATCACCATGTGCGGTCCGAATGCGACCTCGACGAGCTAAAGACTTTTTATCCGATTGCAGCAAACTATAAAATGGCATGGTCACTTATCGCCCTAAGAAGCCCTGAGCCGACAGGTATTGCAAATGCAGCAGCTTAGCTGGCTCTAACTGGCTTAAGTCGGCAAGGTGATCCTTGACAACTTGGGCCATAGCGTTACTGCCTATAAGTTTAGGGATAATAACATACGACGCGCCTATCCGATAATAGGTTAAAGCATCACTAATAGTGCTCGCAGTCACAATAATTTGACATCTTACGTTGTGCTCTTTCAGCTGTCGCAGCAAATGCAACGTTGCCTCATGCTGGGGAATAGTCGAAATAATCAGCTGGGCCTGGGCTATACCAGCCTGGTGCAACACTGTTTCGTCGGTCGCGTCGCCATAAATAGCTGGGTAACCATTTTCGGCTAGTACAGCAATCCGATCCGGGTCAAAATCAACCACCACCACCTTATGTGAACCGTGCTGGAGAGCATCTACAACATCCGAACCCAGCCGATGCGCACCCATAATAATAATATGATCCCGCCATTTCTGCTGCTTAACCCGTCGCTCACGGTAGTCGGGCCTCTCAAGCAAAAGCAGGAATGGGCGAAGCTTGTGGTATATAGCGTGCTCATGTTTAACCACAATGCTTGAAACCAACATGGTAATCAGTACGGTTAGGGTAATCAGTGATCCTTGCTGAGCAGATAAATGATGATTGGCTACACCAAGGGCCCCCAGTACTAAGGAAAACTCACCAATTTGACTCATAAGCAACGACGCAAAAAAGGCTGTATGGCGTTTATAGCCAAACCTCCCCAATAGGATAGCGGTAACCAATGGATTAAGGACAATAACCACGGCGCTTAGCACAATCGCCGGCAGTATAATTTGCAGTGGTGAAGAAATAGTAATCTGTAACCCAAGAGTAATAAAAAATAGCACGACAAAAAAATCACGCAGCGGCTTAATCCGCCCAGCTATCTGGTATTGGTAGCTCGACGAGGACAAACCTAAACCAGCCAAGAACGCCCCAATCTCAACCGAGAAGCCAAACACTTGAGCAATAGCTGCTCCAAAGATACACCAAGCAATGCTGGCCAGGAGCAGCAATTCAGATGAATCAGCAATATGGCGAAAGATTTTAGGCAAAACATGCTGGCTAAAAAACACATGTGCCGTCACCAATAATGCACCCTTGCTCAGCATCAACCCAACTTCAATTAGTCCTACCGAGCCGCCGCTACTATTGGCGCTTAAGCTTGAAAGGATAATAATCGCAATTACCGCTACAATGTCTTGAACCAAATGCAAGACCATATCTAATTTGCCATACAGCGTCTCGGTCGCATTTTTATCATTTAAGTATTTAACCGATATAACCGCCGAAGCGATAGTCATGGCCAAGGCTACATAAATCGAGGGCATAATACCCATCCCCAACCAAATAACAACACTAAAGCTAATGGTGGCTACAATCGCAATTTGAGCCAAGGCCGTCACAATCGCGGTGCGCCCGAGTCGCGTTATGCTTTTAATATTGAGTTCTAAACCCACCAGGAACAATAAGAAGGCTATGCCAAGTTCCGAAAAGAAGTGCAAGCTCTCGGGCTCATGGATATATTGGCTACCCAAAATCCCGACCACTATACCAGTAAAAATATAGGCAAAAAACAACGGCTGCTTAAGTTTGTGACAAATAAGGCCAACTATGGCCGCTACTAACAGTAAGCTTCCAAGCTGTAATAATAAGGATTCAGCGAACATGGGCTAGGCAGTGGCGCCACTTTTATATCGAGCAAGTAGCGCAATGACGATTCTATAGTAACAGGAAACCAGGCAGGTTGAAAATGGCCGCCACTCCAAATCTACCCTAAATTAATGGTATAAAACAGAGTCATAAAAATTTAATTATATAATATATTATATAATTAATTATATAATTAATTTACAGGGTTAAGTTGATCAATAAACAATTGAAGTTCAGAGGGTAGTGGTGCGTTAAATTCCATTTTTTGCTGTGAGGTAGGATGAAAAAATCCAAGCCGAGCAGCATGCAAAAACTGCCGCATGCCGGTTGTATCTTTGCGTCGACCATATACCCGGTCGCCTACCAGCGGGTAGCCCATGGCAAAGAGATGGACTCGAGCTTGGTGGGTTCGCCCTGTATACAGCTTTAAGCGCAGCCGACTAACTGGCTCGTCGTGGTATGTATAAACCTGCTCTCGCCACATCTCAGTTTTAGCCTCTCGTCCTCCATGGTTAGCCACCACAAATTTATACCCTAGGCTGGGATGGCGCAAAATAGGTGCATCTACTAGTGCATGGGCGTCTATAAATCGCCCCCATACCAATGCCATATATTCCTTCTCCGTCAGCCGGTGTGCAAATTGACGCTGCAACTCTTTTTGAGCCACCGCCGTTTTGGCCACCACCATCACTCCCGAGGTGTCTCGGTCTAATCGGTGCACTATCCCCTGCCGCTCTAGCCCAGGAACCTCAGGGAGTAATTCATCTAGGGTTGGTTCAGTGTGAGTATGACTTTTCTGTACAATAAGCCCGGCAGGCTTATGAATAACCAGGATCTCATCGTCTTGATATAAAATTGGCGGAAAGTCGATTTTTTCAGGATTGCTCATGCGCTAAGAATCTACCCACTTCGGCCAACACTTGGTCTGGCGCCAGAGCCGATTTAACTAAATGGCCTACGGCTCCAAGTGCAAACCCTTCCTGGACGACCGCCTCTTGGCCCAAGTTGGTCAGCATCACAATTTGTCCCATCTTTTTCTTACGATCTTCAGGTAACTCTTTTAACACCGTCAGCCCGTCTTTTTTGGGCAACATGATATCTAATAGGACTAAGTCGTAGGTAGTATGGTTCATTTTATCTAAAGCTACCTCACCATCATCAGCAACTTCCACCTGATATTTTTCTGCAGTCAATAAATCAACATATAAATCTTGTAAAAATTTGTCATCTTCAACAATTAAAATCGATGCCATAATCCATGCCTCCTTGTGTATGACTAAATAAAACAGTGTGTCGGCCACATTATACCAAATATCAGGGTAACTCACCTGGTGCTAGGCAACATTACGAAACTGTTGGGGGTGTTTAGCCATTGTAGCGGCTTGGGTTTTACTAACAGGAAGAGTAAAAAGGAAGGACGCGCCTCGGCCCTCTTGGCTTTCAATCCAAATTTTACCTTTAGATAATTTAATAATTTGCAAACATAAGTACAAACCCAACCCTGTACCCGGAATAGAAGTAGACGATTCCAATCGGGAAAACTTCTGAAAGAGCTTTTCTTGATCAGTCCGACTTATCCCCGGCCCGTTATCCAAAACCCTCACAATAACTTGCGAGCCACGATGGGTGAAATCCACCTTAATCTTGCCGCCAGGTGGTGTGAATTTTAACGCATTCCCAACCAAATTAGTCAGTACTTGGTAAATTTTAGTCGGATCACAGTCAACTAGTGGCAAAGCTCTCGTCTTCTTCAACGTCAGTTGCTGGTTTTGCTGCACAGCGCGCTCCTGTAAGTCATCCACCACGTCTTGAGCTAATCGATTAAGATTAGTCGGTTCAATTGATAGCTCTACTCTACCCGATTCAATTCGGGAAACATCCAACGTATCGTTGACCATCGTAATTAACCGCTCGGTCGAAACGTATGCCCGGCTCATATAATCTACAAACTTAGCGTCGCGTTTTTTACCATGCATCGCCATCCACAAATATCCTTTAATCGAAGTCAACGGCGTCCGCAGCTCATGAGAAGTCACCGAGATAAACTCATCCTTAAGCTCATCCAACTGGCGTAATTTCTGGTTATTTTTTGACAACTTATCATTAGCCACCTGCAAATCCTTAGTAGCTTTTTTGACTTCGTGTTCCAGCGTAACATTAAATTCACTTATCTGTTGATAGCTCCGGGCATTATCTAAGGTTACGGCCAGCTCTGGACCAAGTATTTCTAAGAGTCTCATATCTTTATCTTGATAAAGATCCCCAGATAATTTTTCACCCAACAACAGTAATCCTTGCAGCTCATCACTAGCCAATAAAGGGACGACAATGGTGAGTTTCATTTTATGCAGTATTTGTTTAATATCCTTATCGTTCTCTTCGTCATAGACCAAGACTTTTTTAACCTGCGCAAACCGGTAGAGTTGTTGGCTCTGCAATCCAGACCGGTCGTCAAACCCATATGTTGCGACAGGTGTAAGTTGATCACCCTTAACCACCACAAATGCACCTCTCGAGATATGCATCGTACGTAATAATTCCTGGAGGCTCTTTTGGGTTAGATCTTCTAGTTTTAATGTGCTTGCCATAAGGTGAGTTAAACGTGAAAGTAGTTGATTAGAATCGTATTGGGCTCTGTAGAAAATTTGATCAGTGGCTTTAATCAGGATTTCTTTTAGTGGTTGAAAAGTTATAGAGACAAATATTGCCAGGCAAGCATAAATTAAGATTTGGCTAGATTGAAATTGTCCATCAAAAAATAGGGTACTAAAGGCAAAAACCACCAAAGTATAGGCAACGATCAATATAGCAACCAGCAACGAATAGGCAACCGTTCGAGCCACCACAAGCCGTATATCAAACAAACGGTGACGAACAATTGCGTAGGTGATTGAGCTAACAAGAACTAAGGCAAGTAGCGGAGTCAAACGAACTCCTTGCCAGCTAGGTACAAGTAACGGTGTGATGCCATTATTCAGTATGGCAATACCAAAGGTTATAGTGGCCCCGAATAAAATAAAATCTATTTGCGTTCTTTCTAACGAAGTAGAAGTTTTTTTAGCCGCGATTAATTGCCACAATGCGGCTGCCAACATACCGACAAGCAGCAGCAAATAAGGCATATACCCCACTCCCGAATTTATACTAACAATACTTGCTTCCCGGGTAAGTGAGGCAAATACAAGGCTGGATGCCGAAAAAATCGTTCCTGGTAGCCACAATGCCGCTACAGCTACCACAAAGGTTTGCTTTTGGGGATGTTTTTTGCCAAAACATGCACTAAATAGCAGTAGCCAAAATAAAATATTAAATGCCGCAGCTGGTGCAATATGAGCCGCAAGGATGACAGAGAGCGAAGTAGTCCCCGATGAATAAATTATAAAATTAGTCACGATCCAGGTGACAATTGATAAACAAAGTAGGAGGAAATACCTGCTCATTGCGGATTTAGGATTCCGCAAATACACTAAACCACCAAGTATGGTCATTGTGATTCCCGATAATACCAGGATGAGCAGGTAGATAATCATTGTGTTGTTGTATTTGGAAAGTTGAAGACCTCATCGAGCATCAACCCTCCAAGCCCCTTGCCGTAACGAAACATGTCGGCAACAGGTGAACTGTCCAGTTTCTCTTGAAGCGTGCGAATGTCCAGAATGAACGGCACACTTCTTCCGTGCAGGTAATATTTCACGGGACCGATCGGTTCAATCCCTGGCACCATCCCGCAAAGTTTTTTGTACGTACCCTCTTCCATTATCCCGATGAGCCAACCAACCTTGTGAGCAAACACAAGATCATAGAGCGTCTTTAATAAAGCGCCCCACACTTGCATCCCTGCTGCAAGGCCTTGGAGGATCGATTGATCTACAACAAGTGTATCAATCGACCACGTTCTCGTCCAATCCGGACAATACCTCTCCTCCATCGCTTCAAACGCAGACTCGCCCCATCCTTTCCGAAAGTAAAATGACGACCTTAAGTGCTCACACGTATCACCCTGGGTCCATCTCAGGGTCGCGACGGGTTGGTACCCCGCTGTAAATCTAGCGACGCGACTAAAAGCGGTTACCGACCGGGCCCGAGAAGTGAAAGGTCTCCAGGACTCTGCCCGATCCTCATGAGAGACATGATGGACATCTTCCATCACCCATCCGTCAACAGCCTCTGCAAGTTGAGCCAATAAACCTTGTCCAGGGAGAATCCATAGATCATAGGGCTTGGTATTGCATGGCCGCACTTTGTAGAGGATATCGCTCAACTGCACTGCCTGTTCACGAGACAGCCAGTACCCTTCCGCAATTCCGGCGGCTACCATTCTGGCCTCCTTATACGAAGGTGATTCAATCAGCATTCTGCTCAATGCAATAAATGAGTGGATGATGAGAGCAGAACAACCTTCTCTCTTGTAGGTTGCTTGTCCGTCCAGCGTGGACGTATATTACCATAATCTTGCACCAGGCTCCACTATTTTCTGACATGGAAGCATAAACAAACCAAATTGGATATAAAAACCGTTGCAAAGTTGGAAGCCTAAGCTATCTTACCGTCTTCCAGATTCAAGCAACTCTTCACATTCAACATCGTAAATGGCCCATGGCATAACTTTGAGGCGGGCCTCAGCAATGGCTTTACCACAACGCTCACATTTGCCATACGATCCGTTATCTAGCTTAGCCAGGGCTTTTTGCACTCGGTTAAGCTGATTACGGTTAGCTTCAATCAAGGCTTGGATTCGGCTATGGTCTTCCGATTCTCCTGCATCGTCGTCTTCGGTATTGTTCATATCCCGAAACCCAGACTGGCTTGGGTCTTGCGCTTTTAATTCTTCAATATCGGCTTGTATTCGCTTAACTTCTTTTTCTAATTCTTTAGCCACAGACTGTGTAGACATGAAAACTTGCCCCCTTATGTAGTTTAAAAGCTACCCTATTGGATAGCTAAATCATTTATCAGGTTCCGAATTTGTAGGTTTTTTACTAAACGCCCGAGTAAATGTTTCGTAAAAATTTTGCGAAACCCCCCGCGGAATATCTTGTAATATCGCCTGTTCAGACCGAGCCGAGATCCGCAATACCACTAGGGTAACACCTAAGACAATCCCTACAACATCTGCGATCCATTCTACACTACCACTCTGGCCTTGCCAAGCTGGAACCATGTAATACAACACCAGCAATACACCAAAAAACCCAGCCGACTGCACACCCGCCACAATTCCCGAACGCTGAGTTTTACCATACAGCCACACTAAGCCAATGGTTAAAAGGAGTGCTCCCACCAACGCTATCACCATAGCCCAATCAAACTGCTCAATCGTCCATCCAAGCAGTAGCGCGCTTTGAACAATCGCCAAGGCAATAAAGAGTATGTCCATCAACCGCCAATACGGATAACGAATTGAACGAATATAGCGGGTAGCCACCAACCAAATCCCAATATAGCCAACCAAGGCAACCATAGGTTTTGGATGCACCCAAAGCTGGTCTAGGCTTAAACGGCTTTCCCAAATTCGATTGACAATTGATTGAACAATCCAACCGCCAAACCACCCTGCGGCCAATGACAATGCCAGTAGATTAAATAGTTTATCGACTCCCAGATAGTGCTGTCTGGCAAAGGTCCACACCGCATAAAATGCAGCCACTATCCCGCCAAATGCGGTGTATAAGATAGGATTAGTAATAAGAGCAATCAGCTGATTCATAAAAGGGCAGATTTTCTCACGTTAATTACAAAACGAGAAGTTGGCTCAATTTTGCTTGATCGGGTTTAGGGCTAATAATCGCTAAATTAAGCTTTGACTGGTCAAAAATTTCTTGGGCTACAGACTGCACCTCTTCCGAGCTAACCGCATCAATTTTTTCTAAATAGTACTCAGCAGGCATTGCCCGTCCTTGCAGCAATTGCTGCTTAACCAAATACATGCTCAAACCTAACGGATCCTCCAGCGATAGTGAAAGCTTGCCGCGCAAATAACTCTTAGCCCGCTGCAATTCTTCTTCCGGCATTAATTCATCCCGAACTTGAGCAAACTGGTCTAAGATAACTCGGATAGTCTCCTCTACTCGGCTATGGTCTAAGCCAACCTGGCAATTAAAAGTCCCGGTGTCCAGATAATGGTCAATCCCGGTATGCACGGCATACGCTAATCCACGGCGCTCACGGACTTGAGTAAATAACCGTGACGACATATTCCCTCCCAGCACCACGTTCAACAAAGCCAAGGCGTAACGACGAGGGTCCTTTAGACTAAAGGCTCGCACTCCCAGCACCAGATGAGTCTGATCGGTGTCTTTCGCCGCCGAAATAATTCCGGGGTGATCCTGTTTAACCAAAACCGGCGTAAATTCTTTAAGCGTTTGCGTTGATTGGCTAAAAAATGACTTCTGGACAAGTTGGTGGACTTTGTCAGAGTCAAACCCACCAACCACTCCCACTACCATATTATTTGGTACATACCATTGGCCCAGGTAGTCTACAAGATGCTGGCGATTAATGTTAGCTAAACTTTGCTTCGTGCCAATCACATCCCGACCTAGCGCATGCTCAGGGTATAACAGATGGTCATAAATTTCTCCAACTCGGTCACGTGGCGAATCGAGGTACATATTCATTTCCTCTAAAATTACCCCTCGCTCCCTCTCTATCTCCTCAGCTTCGAACTTAGATTGAAACAGCATATCAGCCAGCAAATCGATGGCCAGCTCAACATCTTTAGCCGCAGTCTTAATATAAAATCCGGTAAATTCTTTGCTAGTAAAAGCATTAAATTCACCACCCACCCCATCAACGGTTGCCGCAATATCAAGCGTGGTGGGACGTTTAGCCGTCCCTTTAAACACCATATGTTCCAAAAAATGGGAAATTCCACTTAAGTGTGATGGTTCATAGCGAGATCCAGTACCCACCATCACCACCACAGCCACCGACGGCGACTGCTTTAGCGGCTGAAGAATCAATCGCTGTTTTAACTCTGGAGAAAACTGGCGGCTATTTTTTGGCACGACGACTTGCCCGTCCCTTCGTCGATCGTTTTTTACTGGAAGATTTAGCCGAACTCGGCGTTTTTACGGTTTCAGCTTTGTCTAAAGTAGCTGCATTATTATCTGCTGTCTCCGCCAACGGTGTTTCATCAGCAGTTGTGCCCGATTCCAAATTCGTCGAGACTGGCCGGGATGACCCAAAAGTCTGCTTAAGCAAACTTAATGCGGACTGACCGGCACTGGCTAAACGAACCTTATGCTGCGTACCCAGCCCAACCGACGTTGAAAAGGCGGCCCTTTGCGCTTGTTCTAAGCGTGCCTGCTCTAGAGGGCTAGCTTTAATCTGAGCTGCTTCTTGTTCATTCTTTAACTCTTGAATCGTGGTTGGCTCAAGAGCGGTTACTGGCTTGACCATGGTTTGAGTGGTAGGTTTAGCTCCCACTTGTCCACAGTACGGACAGTAGCTCCACTCCATATCAACCAGTTTTTGACAATTAGTGCATTGCTTTTTGAGCACTGTGCCGCAATAGGGGCAATTCACAAAATCTTCTTGGGTCATATGCTCGCACATTGGGCAGATTGTGGAGGCAGCCGCGCGCAATAGCATTTCGTGCTCCATCATTTCACCATAACTCTCCTTCATAGTTTGTTTTGGTCGGATAACCAAATAAAGCATCACTCCAACAGGACCCAAAATCGCAGTCATGGCCACCGCGGCGGCCACAATAATTTTATCGCTCGTCCGCGTTAAAACATCCTGGCTTACCCACCAGACTAACCCTACCCAAAAGACAATAAAGCTGAGACCAATAAATAAGGCGGCGATTTTAAGAATAGTAAACAGGAGTTCGGTATCTATCATAATGTTATTTAACCCGCTCAATATAACTGCTATTAGCGGTGTTTATTTTAAGCACATCATTTACCTCTATAAACATTGGAGCTTGCACTACTAAACCGGTTTCCAGAGTTACTGGTTTGGTCACCGACCCAGTACTGTTCCCTTTCTCATTGGGCGGCGCTTGCTTTACTTTTAATTCTACCGTCATTGGCAGGTCAATATCAATTGGCTCATCAGTGTCATCAATAACCACTAATGGTATGACTTGCCCAGACTTAATAAATTGCCGCTTGTCACCGAGCACTTCAAGCGATACTGATAATCGAGGGTTATTTTTAGACTTAAAGTAAGCTGCCTTATTATCGGCATAAATAAATTCAACATTTTCACGATACAGCTCTACATCATCAACAGTTGCCCCGTTATTAAACGAAATTTCCCGCGAAGATCCAGTCTTCAAATTACGGGCTTTAATTTTAATCACAGCCCCACCTCGCCCCATCTTAATATGTTCATAAGACAAGGTTTGATATAGTTCGTTTTGGTAGTTAAATACACTACCATTACGTAGTTCAGTAACGCTGGCCATAGGTAGAAATCCTTTCAGGATTTTAGTCGTAAGTAGTTAGTCGTATGAGGTTAGTGAGGATTGAATAAGTGATTCGCCTGCCACACCAGACATAATGCTAAATACTTGCCACTAAATACTAGATACTAAATGCAACTATGTGTTGCATTTTGGTGCCGGAGAGAGTAACCCGACTTCGTCGGGATTTTTAGTTCATGTTATACCAATCGTTGTTGGTATAACACTCTCCTAAAAAGTGAACCTGTGGAGATTCTCACCTCTCGTCGACAGATACCAAGGCAATGCCTGCCACATACGTGCCAAACATTACCTTGGTGCCGGAGAGAGGACTTGAACCTCCACGCCTTTAAGGGGCAACGGATTTTGAGTCCGTCGTGTCTACCATTCCACCACTCCGGCATACGCAAGCTTCGCTTGCAGTAGTTGGTAGTTAGTAGTTCGTAGTTAGAAAATTTTCATTTCCAACAACCATAAACTATAAACCATTGACTAGCAGATCTATCCGCCAAGTCCGGCTCATTATATCTGTTGAAGGGTGTTTTGACAATACAAAATAGATCGTTGACCCAGGCTAAAACAACCCAGGTCAACGCTGCAGAATCTACCACCAATCAATGGCGATGATCCGATGCAAAAGCTCTCGCGATATTCGCTGAACCTCTCGAAGTGAGTACTTACCTTCTAATCCGGGAAGTTCAGCAATCTGCTTATTCAGCTCATCGAGTGCTGCTCTCAGTGTCTTATCACCGGTATTAACTGCATCTTGGCATGTTATCACCAAGTTTTTAAGCTGATCACCTTGACCAGTCAGCGCCAGCTTGTAGAGTAGCTGTGTGGCTAGCTGCGCCTCGTCCTGCGGGAAATGTTCCATCGCAATTCGACTCACTGGTGGCGTACCCTCCATGGTATCTCCTTCTCACTTTACTGGCCATACATGGCCTCGACCATACCCCAATCACAGTGTTGAGGTTGGGGTATTATACCACTTAACTAGTAAATTTTAAGAATTAGTGGATTGCGCACCATCGGTACGCTTCTTTTCGGTGCCATAGTAACGAGTTTGGGCGCCTTTAAAGATTAGGTCAATTTCGCCAATAGCCCCGTTACGATGCTTGGCAATAGAAAGTTTAACCGGCATAGTATCAGATGCGCCTCGGGCAGCCAGGCTATTATCTTCGCGCCACAAGAACATCACTACATCAGCATCTTGCTCAATCGAGCCAGAATCCCGCAAATCAGAAAGCTGCGGTGGCGCCGCTTTTTCTTGAGTTCCACGCTGTTCCACATTTCGAGACAGCTGAGACAGCGCAATTACCGGACAGCGTAACTCTCGGGCAATATTCTTTAACCCCTGCGATACCTCAGAAATCTCTTGGACTCGGTTCTCCAAATTTCGCGATTTGGCCAACTGTAGATAGTCAACCACCAATAAACGGCAGCCATGTTCCATTTGCAGCCGCCGCGCCTTAGTCCGCATTTCCATAATACTCATAGCTGGCGTGTCATCAATAAATAAAGGGGCTTCGGCCAATACCCCCATCGCATCGGTTAGCCTTTCCCAATCCTTATCGTTTAAGTTTCCGGTAGTTATTTTCCACGAGTCTATATTACTTTGGCTAGCCAATAAACGATCAACCAGCTCTTCTTTAGATGACTCTAAAGACAGAAAGCCCACCGGTAAATGCGGTCCACGCTCATCTGCGGCCACATACTGGCAAATATTCAGAGCCAAAGAAGTTTTACCTACCGAAGGACGGGCAGCCAAAATAACTAGATTACTATCTTGCAATCCAGCCAATTTAGTATCAATATCACGAAACCCCGTTGGGATACCCCGAATTTTCCCTTTATTCTTATGCAATTCTTCAAGGCGATCAAAATTTTCGGCTAACGTATGCTGAATTGAAGAAAAATTCTTCTTTAGATTTCCTTGGGTAATATTAAATATTTCCCGCTCGGCGTTATTTAAAATTTCACCCACCGCCATCGACTGGTCAAACGACATATCCGAAACCGCCGCCGAAGTTGCAATCAGACTACGTCGAATATAGTTTTCGCGGATAATACCCGCGTAATGCTCAACATTAGCCGCGGTTGGCACCGCGTTAATCAAGTCGGCAATATAGCCCGATCCGCCAATTTTTTCGAGCTGGCTGGCACCTTCTAATAAGTTGGAAAGCGTAACCAGGTCAGCCGGTGTACTTTCTTGAAATAGTTGAACAATACCCCGATAAATAACCCCATGCCGACCGTCATAAAATTGCTCTGGTGTAAGCGTATCAGAAACCTTAATAATCGCGTCTTTATCGAGCAGTAACGAGCCTAATAACGCCCGCTCAGAGTCAAGATTGCGCGGTGGAACCCGAGCACCATCTTTCAACAGTTCATTAAGGTTAATGTCCATTTCCGATCGGGTAGTCTTAGAGTTTTTGTTAGCTTTGCTACTTACTGCCATGTCGTTACGTATCTATCTAATAGGTATTTTCACAAGGTTATAGCTGAAAAATTACTTTTTGGGCTCTAAAACCACTACTTTCATTTCACCGCTCAGAGCATCACGGCTGGTGATTTTTAAATTAGGTTGAGTGCTCCACTCCTCTTTGCCCAAAGCTTTCATAAACGGCTCTAACCCGTCCAACTCCTCACTTAATTGCAAATCAGAAGTCTGGTAATGCATTGGAATAACAATACGGGGCTCAAGTTGATTTACAACTTCAGCAGCCATAGCCCCATCAATCGTAAATTTTCCCCCCACCGGAATCATGAGCACGTCAATACTTGGCATGTCTTCAACTTGATCACCAGAGAGTTTATGACCCAAATCCCCTAGATGGCAAACGGTAATAGCCTCCGCCTCAAGCGTATAGGCAGTAACACGTCCCCGCTGCTCACCCTTGGCTGCGTCATGATACAACTGGGTGCCAGTAATGGCCACCTCTTTAACCTCATACTCACCCGGGCCCTCAGCCGTAAATTGAGCATTCACCCCAGCCTGGTTATTGTGGTCAAAATGCTCATGACTAATTAATAAGATATCGGCATCTCGTTTGCGCCACGGCAAACCGATCTTCTCATCGAATGGGTCAATAATAATAGACGCCGTCTTGGTTTGAATAAAAAATGATGAATGGCCCAACCAGCTGATTTCCATGAAACAATAACTCCTTATTATATCTAAGCCGTATCTACTCGTCTGCACCATTGTAGCACGATGAGTAATGAGCGTAATCAGACAGGCAGAATCCCATCCAGGCTACTTCACCTCACGCCGTTTTAGACATGCATACGTATTAAGGCAACGGCTAATTACTTACCATAGCGGCGTTGGCGACGGCCGTATTCAGCAATTGCCTCGCTAAATTCCTTAACCCCAAAGTCTGGCAGGTACAACGGTGAGAAATAGTATTCAGCATAGGCACTCTGCCAAGGCAGCATGCCACTCGTCCGCTGCTCTCCCGATGTGCGAATAATAAGATCAGGGTCAGGAATAGACCCGGTATCAAGAAAGGTGCTAAACATTTTCTCATCAATATCGCTACTATGAATGCCGCTATCAATCATTTTCTTCATAGCCCGAATTATTTCGTCCCTTCCCCCATAGTCTAGTGCGATATTGAAGGTATACGCATTATTTACCTCTGTCGAGGCCTCAATTTTTTTTAAATAATTAATCAGCATTGACGGCAGCCGATCTTTACGTCCCAAGTGTCGGATGCGAATATTGCGCTGTCTAGCTTCTTTTGCTGCCCGACGTAACATAGTCATAAAAATTTTAAACAAATAATCTAATTCAGACGACTCTCTCCCCCAATTCTCGGTCGAAAATCCCCATACCGTCATAGTGGTTATACCCATTTCTTGAGCATGTTTCGATAACTCCTGAATCCGATTCATACCCTGACGATGGCCTTCAAGGGTTAGCAAACCCCGTTCTTTGGCCCAGCGCCGATTCCCATCTGGAATAATTACAACATGTTGAGGAATATTTGGATTACCATTTATAGACATATAAAAAAATCTCCACCACGTATTATACGTGGTTCGAGCAAGTTACAAGCGATCCTTTTTGCAATAAACAATAAAATCGCTTACCCCTTGATTGATCCCCTCTTCGGTGATATAATCCTGTGCGTACGTAAGTGAGGAAAGATAACCAAATTATGAAGCCATCTATTCACCCTAAATATTTTGAAGCCACCATCGTCTGTGCAGGATGTAATACTACATTTAAAGCTGGCTCGACAATTGAAAACGCCCGTGTTGATATTTGCGCCAACTGCCACCCATTTTACACTGGCCAGAAGAAATTAATTGACACCGAAGGCCGAGTTGAGCGATTCGAGCGCCGTTTGTCGCAACGTAAAGCTCAGTCTAAACCTCAGAAAGCCAAGCCCTCGCTGCCAAGCTCTACTACCAAAGCAGCTTCTACCAAGCCAGCAACCTCACCTCAAGACGCTAGCCGACCCAAGAGTTTACGCGAAATGCTGCAAGAGGCGGCCAATAATAGCTAAATAATTTCCATGCCCATTTCTATGTCACCGTCGCAGCTTCTCCAGAGCGAGAAGCTGCTTTCTTTTCAATCACGATTAAATGAGCTAAATGAGCTACTAGTTCAACCCGCTATCACTCAGGATCCAGACGCCCTGAAGCGAATCGGTAAAGAGCATACCGAATTACAGCAAATTATTACGACAGCCAACGCGCTGCGGCAAGTTTTGGACGAGCTTGAGCAAACCCACCTCTTAGTTCAAGATCCAGACATGGCTAATTTAGCTCACGATGAAGCCGAAAAATTGCAACATAGAGTAAATATACTTTTACCTGAATTACATCAATTATTATATCCTACCGATCCTTTATTTAATCGAAGTGCCATTGTAGAAATCCGAGCTGCTGCCGGAGGTGATGAAGCTGGCCTATTTGCGGCCGAATTATATCGGATGTACTTAAATTACGCCGAATCCCGACAATGGTCGGTTCAACAACTCTCACTCCAAGATGGCGGAATTGGCCAAATTAGAGAAGTAGTGTTTGAAGTAGAAGGTTACCAAGCCTACGGAACATTACGCTATGAATCTGGAGTACACCGTGTTCAACGCGTGCCCGAAACCGAATCTCAAGGTCGAACCCACACCTCAACCGTTACGGTTGCTGTTTTGCCTGTAGCAGAAGAGGTTGATATAGAAATTGAGGATAAAGATTTGCGCATTGATATTTTTCATTCCGGCGGTGCAGGCGGCCAGAATGTCAATAAAGTTGCCACCGCCGTCCGCATCACCCATTTGCCAACGAACACCGTGGTGGTCTGTCAGGATGAACGCTCTCAGCTTAAAAATCGTAATAAGGCCATGGAAGTACTCCGCTCTCGCCTACTAGACACTAAAATCCAAGAGCAACAGCAAGCAATTTCCTCCGACCGTAGCAGCCAAATCGGTAGCGGGGACCGAAGTGAAAAAATTAGAACTTACAATTTTCCCCAAGACCGAATTACCGACCATCGCATTAATCAGTCATGGCATAATATCCAGACCATACTAAGTGGTAATTTGGAACCGATTACAGAAGCTTTACGAATTTCCGCTGCACCCACAACCGAGTAAGGCATTATCATGACCATCCGAGAAGCTTTAACGGCTGCTGAGCAGCGATTGGCACACATTACTGACGCTAACCTGATTATTTATTCGTTATTATCTTACACTATAACCTTGTCAAAGGAAGATATTTGGGCTCATCCGGATATTTTAATTACTCAAGAGCAGTACATCCAATTTACAACATATATTGACCGGGCAGCTAAGCATGAGCCGCTTGCCTATATTACCGGAGAAAAAGAATTCTACAACCTTCCCTTTTACGTTACTCAAGATGTTCTTATTCCCCGTCCTGACAGCGAAAATATTATAGAGGTTTCTGCCGAGTATATACATCAATCAGCCAAATTTATAACTCAACCGCCCACCATAGTGGATGTTGGCACCGGCTCGGGCTGCTTGGCCATTATCTTAGCCACCATATTCCCGCATGCCACAATCTACGCCATAGATATATCGAGCAAGGCCCTGGAAGTGGCTAAACATAACGCTGTTCGGCATCATGTCTCTAATGTCATCTTTCTTCAAGGTTCTCTCCTAGAGCCCCTGCAGGCTGTTCAACCTCAAACCAGCCTTGATCTCATAATGGCTAATTTGCCCTACATCTCCAATGTTGAGTTTGAACTTCTACCGCCTCACATCAAACAGTTTGAGCCTGAATTGGCACTACGCAGTGGGGCTGATCCAGATGTGCTTAATCGACAATTAATTCGCCAATCTAAAGATTGGCTCATTGCAGGCGGCAAAGTGATCTATGAAACGACCAATGGCCAAATTGTTGAACTGTAGGCTCTATAAATACCTAATTGAAGCTGGTTGAGTTTTGTATACACATCTACCATTCGCTGCCTTCCACTCCAAGCCATATACCCTTAACTGCAGTACCTTACTCTAGCGGGCGACACACCACTCAGATAGCCTTAATTTAAACTGTGGAAGTGGAATACAATTGACTTATCATTAATAAAATGTTACTATAGGCTTATATGGTGACTTATGCATCACCATTTTCGCACGTTAACTGAAAGGGACTGCAATGCCCCAGGGAGAACGACGATCTGAGGCTCTGGCCATGATTTTAGCCATGGCTTGCTTTATCCTATTTATCATGTATGTCACTTCGAGCGACACTGATAGCCAAGTCGATTCGGCATCTTCTGGCGAAGCATCAGTGAAATCCGTCTGGCTCGATGGTACCTTGGCCCCAGAGCTACAAGAATGTGACTCTTTTGGGTTTCATTTCTGGCCCGAATCTCACCAGTGGGAACTTGGAAGGGTCGTTGAACCCCACGGAAATAGTCCCTTCTCAGATACCTTTAGATGGATCTCTGATCCGGCACCGGATCCAGGCATCTATTCCATTGCCATCGAGTGCATTGGACGAGGGTTAATTTGGGAAGTCGACCTGTTGGCTGGACAATCGGCGGAAGTATATCTATCTTTTGCGGATGAAGGCTACCAGCCGATCTTTCCGGTAGCCCGCTACACTGCCGGCGAGTTGCCGGTTAGTGCCAATGGAACGCCTGCACCCCTTCCCTGTCTTGGGTGTGATGTAGCTACCCCAGTTCTACATTGAGTCGGGTGACACTTCTGCCCTAATACGTGCGAAACGCCCCGGTCTGTAACTAATAGACCGGGGCATTTTTGTTTTAGTGATTTCTTATTGGGCTGGGGCTTCGATCAGTTTGGCTGTAGTTGTTTTAGTTTCTCCATCTCGCCAGTACTCAATTTTGATGGTATCCCCGATCTTTTTACTGCGAATAACCTCAGCTAAATCCTGGTCGCCTTTCATTTCGGTGCTATCCACTTTAATAATAATATCTTGAGACTCCAATCCCGCCTGGCTAGCTGGGCTATCGGTTGCCACCTGGCTAATATACATACCCTGGGGTACATCGTTTAAGATGGCAGTCTGACGGCTAATCGGCTGGTAGGCTACACCTAGGTAAGGAGGCCCAATAATCCGGCCAGTCCGGTTAAACTCATCGATAATCGGCTTGGCCACATTAACGGGGATGGCAAAGCCAATGTTTTGGGCATTTTGCGAGACCGCGGTGTTAATCCCAATTACCTGACCAGCCGAATTAAGCAATGGACCACCCGAGTTACCTTGATTAATCGCCGCATCGGTTTGAATCACATTATCCAACTGTTCGGTTGAACCACCCAAAGCATCTCCAGCCACGATCCCTCGGCCCAAACCAGAAACCACTCCCGTGGTGACGGTGTTATTAAATTCGCCCAAAGCATTGCCAATCGCAATCACAAATTGACCAACTTGCAGCGTAGAAGAATCGCCCAATTCAAGCGGTTTTAAGCCATTAGCATTAATTTTAATAATAGCTAAGTCGTTAGTTGGATCACGATAAACTTTCTCAACTTTATATTCTTTATCATCATTGGTAATAACGCTATATTCTAAATTATCTTCCGATACGACATGCTTATTGGTTAATATCAAACCATTTTCACTAATAATAAACCCCGTACCAATACCTTGGGATTCATCAGGATTTTGGTTAAAAATACTAAGGTCTTGTCGCTTAGCTCCAATTGATACCACCGAGGAAGAGGTTTGGTTAACCACGTCTATGACTAAGGACTCTTCTTTAACAATCTTCTGATCCGATTGGGTTATAGTTCCAGGATGCGTAATATTCTGTAAAAATTGACCAATACCGGCCGTAGATATACCCGGGGTAATTGCTCCCGAAGTGGCAATGAGTGCGCCAACAATAATTAAAGCGACAACACCAATAATCGTACGTTTGCGATCATTAATCGGCTGCGGAGAAACATAGTTGTTTGATGTGCTATCAGTAGACGCTGTTTGGCTACCTATCCGAGAGGCTTTATCCGCCTCAAGATTAGTGGGTTCTTCAGAAGATGCTCTGGCTGACATAGTACCTCTTTCTCTATAAAGTTTACTCCTAGACCTTATTATGATAATAGTACAGGGCTAAGAATAACCTAAGAGTAAAACAAGCACAAGTTTTTGCGATACTAGTTAATTGTAATGAGAAATTAGTTATTAAATAGTGGCTAGTCAGCAGGAAACAGAATTTAGACTTAAATACAGCGAATAATAGGTAAGTTTAATAGCGAAACAATCATGAATAAATAAAATTCAATATTCAATATTTTATATTATTTTAGTATTCGTTATTCATTTATGCACTATTTGCCGCACTAAATTCCATCTGACCGTCAGTCAGTCTTTCACTCCCACCTCCAAACTTCCTAAGAACCAGTCACTAGTCTCGTCGAGTCACTTACTCAACTTTCCCTCCAGCCGACTTCAGAGCAGCCTCTAGTTGAGGATCTTGCCCAGCCGCTCGGTCCTCATCTGTAATTTCAACTTTTTGATCAGGATCAATTCCCTCTTTATCAATATTTTTGCCATTAGGTAGAAGCCATTTAGCAATAGTAACGTGGAGGCTGGTGTTATTTGGCAATTCAACCACTTGCTGAACACTACCCTTACCAAACGAAGTCACACCAATAATTTCTCCCCGGTCGCGAGCTTGCAATGCGCCAGAAACAATTTCTGAGGCTGAGGCCGACCCTTGGTTAACAAGTACCACTACAGGGATATCTTGCAACTTACCTGCATGGTCAACCTTAAAATTCTGCACGTCACCCGAGGCATCTTGCTGCCCTACAATAATCCCATCTTTAAAGAATTCTGATCCAATATGAATAGCCGCTTGCAAGTAACCACCCGGATTATTGCGCAAGTCGAGAATCATCGCCTTTGCCCTATGCTGCACAATTTGGTTAACTGCTTGGTCCCATTCTTGGTCGGTCGTATCACCAAAGCGACTCAACTTAAGATAAGCCAAGTCTTCATCTTGACCCTCAGTGACCGGGTTATCCTTAAAAGCTAAATCAACGCTGGTAATAGTAATTTGTTGCCGAGTAATAGCAATTACTTCAGAGTCCTCCGCCCCCGAATGGTAGACGGTTAGTTTAACTTCGGTACCAGCTTCACCACGAATTAAATTCACCGCCTCGGTCAAGGTCATATCCAGCGTATCCTGATCATCAATTTTGGCAATAACATCACCCGCCTGGATACCTGCCGCCTCAGCTGGAGTCCCCTTAATTGGAGCAATCACTGACAATTGCTTATCTTTATTGTAGCCAAGTTCAGCCCCAATACCTTCATACTTTCCCGACAGTTGCGATTGAGCATCTTGATTTTGCTCAGGGTCAAAAAAAGAAGTGTAGGGATCACCCGCCGAGTTAACCATCCCCGCGATAGCCCCATACAACATATCTCGCTGATCCAACTCACTGGCCCGCAGATATTTCGTACGCATTAACTCCTGGACTTGGCCAAACAACGGGCTATCCAAAGGGCTTTCGCCATTACTTGTACTAAGTACGGTCGGCCAAGGAATAGGCCCGCTACTCCAAACAATTTGATACTTATTCCCTAAATAAAATCCACCCACAAGCACCAGTAAACACAAAACACCCACAACTATCGGTCTAATCCCTCGGGATTCTGAGGCAGTTAAGAGGGTTGGGCTAGTCGGTGTAGGCTGGTCTTCTGGTAGTAGGTTGGCAGGTCGATTCATGGATAGTCAGGCTATGTTGTAACAATTTCGATATTAGTGATAGGAATTTTTATTGTATCACCCGACTGTCGTTGCAACAAGCAATGGGTTAAAACCAGTCGACTATCCTTAACTGGTTCGGGATCAAGAATTTCTTTGACCGAAGCTATCTCCCCAACCTTGGGCGAAGAAAGTAAGCGTACAGTGTCGCCAACCTTAAGTCGCATAAACTCCTGGTTCATTTCCGCTTCCGTCTCCTCGCGAACAGCTACCGAGGGAGACAGGGGTGCAATAAGCATCTTCTCTTTAGGCACCAAAAAAATATGTTGCTCTTGGTGCTCACTTAAAAACTCATAGGTAGATTGCTCCATGGCCATTTGCCCTAACCCCGAGGTTATAAGCATGGTGAGGCCAACATCCTCCTGGCTATTTAACTCGCCACTAATAGCCAATAAATCATGGGCCGCAATCCCTCCACAGACAATCCCCCGCACCCCAACTGCCAAAGCTCGATTAATCACATCTTTGGTTACCAGCGAACCACCAGCAATCACGTAGCCAGCCAGCCGGGAGTCGATTAGTTGAGCCGAGATTGGTTGGTCAGGTTCGGCAATAATCCTCAGCGTACCTTCTCGCATTTTGCCAGCAGTAAATGAACCAAAGAGCAGGCTAGCACGGGTTTCAATAAAGGCACTAGCATTGGGTTGAATTTGAACTACTTTGCCGCTGGCTCCTGCTGGCAAGCGAAAAGTTACTGGGGCAAACTGCATGGTAAGTTGGCCTGTATCTTCGTTGTAATGCTGCAATATTCCATCAATCGGAGCAATAAACTGAACATGTCGCAAACCAAAGCTTTTTGGGGCTTCGGCTATAATATCGCCTTGGTAAACCCGTGACCCTATGGTGCGACGTAAGTATTTCTTCGCCTTAGCTGGCGAAACACCAAGCAGCTCATTCAAACGGAAAATACGAAACCCGGCTGAGACCTTACTTTCACCTATAACGGTCTCCGGCTTTACCTCATCACCCAACTTAGTATAAATGGTGCCAGATGCAGGTAACTTACGCTCCAGAACATAGGTGGTTCTCTGAACAATCCGCTGCACGCCACGAACAATAATTGGCTGGTTGCTCACAATGCTTCTCCAATAGTTCCAACTTGCTGGTGAATATTCAACTGTTTCTCCCAGGTGAGCAGTTGAATCCGGCGTTCTTTTTCGTGTTTGGCTAATTGAAGTGGTCGGGAGCGTCCATCAAAAATTAAGCCAACTTCCCCGCCAATAATTGCTTGAGGCTGGCGCGTGTCATGGCCCAAATTCGACGTACTCCCTAGTTTAATGGCCACCTCTCCACTATCTTCGACCGGCATGGGAATACTAGCCACCTCCCCCGCTCGAATTTCTAGTGATTGCTCGGTCGATAGACCCGTATCGAGCAAGATTTTTGCCAGCTTCTGCTTCGGATCATTGCTTGTCGCCGCAAAGGAAATTGTCGTACCCAGCGAAGTTAAATTTCGATGTAAAATTGTCCGACCAATCCGGTAATCATTAGCAGACCACTGTTCAAATGCTCCTCCGCAAGCAAACAGAATGCCGCCCGTATCAACCAGCACTTGCTGGGTCCCAGCTGGTTGTAACCCATCCAAAAAAACCGCGGCCGCTTGCTGCAATGCATCGGTTTGTGCCAGCACCGCTCCAGACAAAACCACTTGAGGTATATCCACCCAGGGGAAAGTTAAGTCTTGGGCAATTCGGTGCAAAATCAGCTTAGCCAAAGTTTGCTCTATAGCCAGCTCAGTCGCAGACAACGGTATAACATGTGAATACAAGCTTTTATTTGCAACATAATTCTCAATCTCTCCATCACTTGCTTCAAACGGTAGCCAGTTTTTAAAATCGGCCACGGTTGTTCTTTGCCTCAGAAAGTTCCAGCTTTCCAACCCAACCCCATATTCAAAGCTTTCAATGGTGGTCTTACCATATTTGCCTAAGGCAACAATGGTCCGTCGCGAGCCAATATCAACCGCCACTACGGTACTTGTTGAGGACAGTCGCTTAACCACTGCCGTTAAGGCTTCTTCATGGCTTAATCGCGCAATGGAAGCAGCCGACTTAAATATGGCTACATCGGGTGGATGCCCAACTAAAACTAAATCAAAGGTAGCCAACTTAACTTGACTATGCGCGACATCAATCAATTGGTTAATAATACTATCTAGAGTAATCTCGAGATCCATACAGGGCGCTATCACCGTCGCCTCTAGCGACTGGTGATTAAGCGACTCTGCTCGGAATAAAGCTCCTTTGGTAAACGTGGAGCCAACATCAAGCGCAATAAGGTACTGGGCAGTATTCATGCTTAGTTAATGGTAACATAACCGTTGGCTAGATTGCAGGATAGCAAGATTATAAGAGCAAATCACGCATATAGATTTATTACATGATGTACAATCGACAATTTCCATCTACAAGAGCATCTATCCATACCATCAAAAAACACCTCAACTTCATGTTGAGGTGTTTTGCGATTAAACTTATTACTTGCAATCTAGCAATCTTACCATTTCGCTATTCTGTTTTAAGCAAATAAAGCCATGGTGCGGGCCTGTTTAATAGCTGTCGAGATGGCACGTTGGTGACGGGCACAAGTCCGCGTCTTAGACTGGGGCACAATCCGTCCTCGCTCAGAAATATAGCGGCGCAACTTAGCGGTATCTTTGTAATCCGGCTCAAATTCCTGGTTCATACAGAAGAAGCAGTTCTTTTTACGGGTTAAGGCTGCCTTTGTCCGATTGCGGGTTGGCATTGATTTTCGTGGTGTTACAGGTGGCATATATTTTTCACACTTTCCTTACTACTTAAAACGGAATCTCATCAGGGTTAATATCTTGGTCAGCTGGTGCATTGCCTGACTTGGCTGGCTTTGAAGCCGTTGACTCACTAGCGGCATCATTCGCTTCATCCCGGCCAGCCCGGCTATCTAGAATAATCATATCTTCGGCTACAATCTCGGTCTTATACTTCTTTTCACCCTCATTCGATTCCCATGAGCGAGTCTGAAGTCGACCCTCAACATAGACCTTGCGGCCTTTAGCTAGTAATTCGCCACAAAGCTCAGCTAATTTGCTCCAAGCCACAATGTTGTGGAACTCTACTTCCTCTTGGCGCTCTTTACCATCGGTTGGCATCCAGCTGCGGTTAGTGGCTAAACCAAACGTACATACTGGCGTGCCTTGCGGGGTATAACGCAACTCAGGATCTCGGGTTAAATTACCAATTAACTGAACTTTATTTAAGGATCGGCTAGACATGGAATAGTTCTCCTTTAGGCTGCTTATGCTTCAGCAGTGGTGTCAGCTTCTTGCTTAGCTGTGCTTTCAACGCGCTTTTTAAGGTTAGCGACAACAATCATTGAACGTAATACAGCATCTTGAATTTTCAAACTATTTTGAATTTCAGCTGGAGCTTCAGCAGCTTCCGCCGTGAATCGCCAAACGGCATAATAACCAAAATCCTGCTTTTTAATTGGATAGGCCATTTTGCGCTTACCCCACTCGTCTAGGGCAGTAACCGTGCCTTTTTTAGCTTTAATTGTCGCTTCAATTTGCTCAATAGCGGCTTTAGTTTTGTCCTCGTCTAGACTACCATCAACAATGGCCATCAATTCATAAACTTTCATTACAATCCTCTTGTTGTTTAATTCTGGGGAAGTATATCATCTGTCTTCTGCTTTGGCAAGAGATGAACCGTAAAGTCAAACGTCAAAATTCAAAAGGCAAAGGTGTAACTCAAACGGTAAAGAGATTACCGCCCAAAAGCGTCATTCTAAGCGAAGCCAAGAATCTCCTTCAAGCCCCCCGCATTGTCGTTATAATCTGCCAAGCCTGAGTCCAATTAGCCAATTGTATGCCATAGTCCTCCAGTAATAACTTAACTTCTGGGCTAGTTAGTGTCGCCAATTCGATTTCTCGTTCTTTGGCGTACTTAGTGGATTGTACAAGATCAGCATCAGCAACCCCCGGATGACACATTATCTCATTAACACCATCTTCAAGATTTTCGATTATGTTGCGTAATGAGCTGGGCCTAATGTTCTCCGCTCCACCCCACCTAAAGTGATTCTGGCCATAGAAGGATGTCAGCAATTTATTACCACCCAGCCCGCGAGCGGGAATGTTGTGCTTGGCTGAGAATTCTTCGAAGATAGGTCTGAGCTTGGTATGCAGATGAATATGATGATGAGAGTCAATATGGGTGGGCATCTTACCAATCAACTTTTCAAATCGCTCAACGTGGCGCTCAAGCTCGTATAGCGCCCGTTCGTTTGATGAGAAGTACACTTTAGTATACGCGCCGAACATACTCGGCAATCCCTCGTCGGATAACTGAAAATGCAGCCCCACATCGAGATCTGGCAAGCTCTTGGCTATTTCAGCTGCCTCTTCGAGCGCCAAGCCACGCAACATCAATGATGTGCTTGTGACGATGCCTTGGGTGTGCGCTTGCAAGATCCCTTGATTGACCCCAGAGGTATAGCCAAAATCATCGGCATTTACTACAAGTAATTTCATAATTTTCTACCATTGAATTGCCCTTTTGCACAGGAGGTGTTTGCGTAGCTTGAATAAAGATGTAAGCAAACGCTACCGACAAGACGAAGTCTTACTTTCAACCTGAGTTATCTATCACGAGTGATGGATAACTAACACATCCCCATCCTGAATGATGTAGTCCTTGCCTTCCATATGAATCTGACCCTTGGCCCTGGCTTCGTTCCAGCCTCCGGCATTAATCAGATCTTGCCAATTAATAGCTTCGGCGCGGATAAACTTAGATTCAAAGTCGGAGTAAATTCCACCGGCGGCTTGAGGAGCCTTGGTGCCACGAGTAATAGTCCAGGCTCGGACTTCTTTTTCACCCGCAGTCAAAAAGCTCATCAGGTTTAGTATCTCATAGCCAGCTTGGATGACTTGGTCTAGTCCGCTTTGGGTTATGCCTAAGTCTTTGAGGTATTCAACCTGCTCATCTTCAGACAGTTGGCTGAGCTCGGCTTCGAGTTGGGCATTGACATGGATGTGTCCAGGCGGAAGCGGCTGTGGTTGGGCTAATTGATCCTCGTCAACATTATGGACATATATAACCGGCTTGAGACTGAGTAAATTTGTATCCTTTATTAGTGCTTTTTCATCTTCTGACAGCAATGACAGCTCAACTGTATCTCCAGCTTCGACGGCCAGGTAGGCCTTGTCGATGACTGCTTGGCGCTGGATCTCTTCTTTTGTTGCAGCGCCTTTAATGGGACGCTTAGCTTTTTCCAGGGCAGTTAAGTCAGCTAATAATAGCTCCGTAGTAATAATCTTCATATCCTCGGTCGGGTCTACCCTGCCCTCAACGTGAATAACATTATCGTCACCGAATTCACGTAAGACATGAACAATGGCATCAACTTCACGGATATGCGACAAAAATTGATTACCTAGTCCTTCTCCTTGGGCAGCATTTTTGACCAATCCAGCGATATCAACAAATTCGATAGTAGCCGGCACCACTGAGGGTGGGTTGTAGAGCTTGGCGAGCGCATCCAACCGTTCATCAGGCACAGGCACCACACCAACATTGGGCTCAATAGTGGCAAAAGGATAGTTAGCAGAGAGGGCCTGGGATTTTTTTAGTAGTGCATTAAACAACGTGGATTTGCCAACATTAGGCAAGCCGACGATTCCGATTTTGAGGCTCATAGACTCGTATTATATCAGAAATATGGACGGGACAGCGCTACGGCCGTACCGTTAGTCAACGGCGGTGAATCTACACTACTACGATGCTGCCGTGAGCAACTTCGTGCACGAATAAGGAGAGTAGCACCCCTCTTGATCGAGCTCCAACCAAGATCCGCCAAAGAATAAAGGCGTATTGTAATTGCGTTCGCCGAACGGTTATCCCTTGACGTTCGACTTTATTTTTACTTTTTTTGGTTAGATTGAACTTGGTGACTGCCTCGAATTACTCAAAAGTTAGATGATCAATTTTCTTAAGATCACGTTGATAATTGGCCTGATCAAGAACAAACCTCATGTAGTCACGCGGTGATTTGAAATCCTCAAGAATACAGGATGTATTTATATTGTTAGTCGAACTGAGATTGCAGTAGTGGCGGAAAGACGACCATGGGTACTCAACAATCTCTCTATCATTACTGACTATGGATGCTGAGTATGGATTGAGATGGATGTAGCGGGAAACATGTAGCAGTTGTTGACTTGTTTCTATATGGACGGCTTTAAATACACCTTCAAATACCGATCCTTTACGTTGGTGTTTTAAGTTGAATCGATGCGAGATGCTGCTTTGCACCATCCTCATATAATCGTATATACCATCATCAACTTCCTGCCGAACAAGCAGATGAAAATGATTTGACATAAGGCAATACGATACAAGCGATATCCTACCCAGTGATTGTTGTCGCCTCATATCTATTGATACTCTTGAATCCAAGTTTTGAGCTAGATAGTACGATAGTCGTAGGGATTTGTCTGAGGATAGGTAAAAATTCATTGCGCTTAGCGCCAGCTTATATTCTCTAGCACTAGTGAATATTTGTCGTCTATCAATCCCCCGATTAAAAATGTGATAGTAATTACCCGTTATGAATGGTGGCTGCACAACGTATCCTCCTGAATGGCAGCTACATAACTGAGACTTATAGACTATAAACTATCGAACGTCAAGAGATAACCGTTCGGCGAACGTGGTTTCATTGAAAGTCAAAATCGCACAACTATTTAATTTCTAAGTTGTGTACATAACTTTCAAAAATTAAGCTGTCCACTATGACAGCTTAGAATTAACTCAAAGTATCTTATTAACCCCATACCCGCTCAATTTATATAAATACCTTAAAATATTAATGCCTGTTTCGTTGCTATCTAGTTATCACCTAGGTAAACAATATATCCTACGTTCTTATTGCCCTTATTAGCTAATTTGAACCTCTCATAGACTTTAATTACAACCTTGCTGAGTAAATACGACTTCTGAGACTCGACATTTCCAACTTCTTCTAGCCATTTTGGAGGCTTATTCAGAAAGGATTCCAGTAGCTCCTGATTATCTGAAAAGGCTTCTACTTTAATATCAAAATTGCTTTTATTAGCTGGAGTTTCATCATCAACTGCAAGTGGAGAATAAATATGCAAAGTTCCAAGCTTCTCAGTATCTATTACTAGCACTTCAGTGCGCGAACGCATATTCAATCTTGCTTCAAATACCGGAATCACCTTATTTTGATGCTTATAAATTCCTATAAAATTTGAAAGGCCTGCTTCCGGGTATAATGTTACATCTAGCTGCCATTTCTCTGTAAATGATTCTATCTTCCCGTAGCCAAAAGTAGATCTACTTAGGACGATTAAAATTGGGTTACTACAAAGCCTTATCGCTCCATCGATTGATCCATCATACTTAATACTACTTTCGTATATTTCATTGAATAGTTGGATATTTTCACCTTGGGCAATATTTTGCCCAAAATTTTCGCCCCAGTTTACATATGATACATGCCAGTTATCAAAGAAAACTGCTTTGTCATCCACCCTTGATATACCTGCTCTAAGGACTTTCCCCTTATATTTCTTATTTGTTTCATCTTTCAATTTCTGGTAATAGTCAAAAAGTGACCTCATATAGGATGCTCTAGAAAACGCCTTCTGAACATCAATCTTGAAATCCTCTATCTTCTTTGTGCTTATTGGCTTTGACCGTTCAGTTTCCAGGATTAGCTTTTTTGCTTCGATTGCTAGGTTTTCCAAGGTTGGTATTACACTACTTCTCACTAATGACTTATCTAAGCTCAACTCTCTAAATAATTGCTCGTCTTCTTCCATTCCAAGAGCGACTTGTTTTAAGCCTTCTATCGAGTACGTTATGTCACTTAGCTGGTCAGTATTAAAGCCAGATAAATTGAAAGTCGCATGGGGAGTTGTCACAAATGATCTCAGCATTAATACGATGAAATACTCTTTTACATAAATACCGCTTCCATGATGTCCCTCCCAAAAATCAAAATCTCTCCTGCCCGAAATCCTTCTAAAATAGTAGTTAATAATGTCGGATAACGCTGATGGGTGTATATCGTCACTCATCCAAATTGTATCGGAGTCAGCAGGCTGTTTGTAGTCAAGCATTAACTTTATGAACTTGTACTGCTTCTTAAATAGACAATATGCACCGACTGCAAATACTTGTGATCGTAAGTTTGTATATTTGTACAATTCCTCAGCATTGCGTGATAATTTACCTGCAACTTTAATAGCTTCCTGTTGTTTCTCCTGCAGCAAATATGGTTCGACTAGCTTTTTTAGTTCTGCAAGCTGCTTTTGCCAGTTTCTAAGCTCTTCAGCAGAATTAATAAGATTTAAGGACTTCTCTAAATCATTTGTTACTTGCCTAATCTTTTCGTCGTCAGCCTGTTTTCCACGTCTCCTAAGATCACTACTTAGATCCCACACACTTTTACTCTCAAGTGGACCGTGCCACCGTCAATAAGAGATGATACAAAGTATATAAATAGCTTTTCCTGACCCTACCTAATAATTGACCTAAGATTTCCTAATAGGTATGCATCGAAGGTTGGTAGATATTCCAACCGAAACTCAGCCTCTGTCCTTCCAAACTTATCGAAAACTGTTTCGATATACCAATCAATAGCAGCAACATACATAGAAGATTTAGAATGCAGCGCCGAATCTTGAGCAATAGTACTCAACCGTCGCAATATTAGCTGAATATACAAGCCTCTGCCCTCTTGCTTGCTAAAATAAATTAGGAGCCTTATGAGGCTATAAAGTGATTTTCTACTGATATCATCAGCTGCCTGCCCAGCATTGTACACACGAATAAATTGCTGGATTGTTGAGGTGTAGGTAATTAGATATCGATCAGGATCATATCGTAAGCGTAGATTGGCTTCATCTGCATAGTTGATATCTTGGTCATCTGATGACAAATCGAGAGCATCATCTGAAGCATTTTCTTTGTTCGTTCGCTTCCCTGAACTCTTATGTTCCCCCATGTTATAGATTAAAAAGAAATCGTCACTTAGAATGAACGGCTCAATTTCCTCCAAGCTTCCTTCAGGTACAACTAGCTTAGTTATACTCTCTAATTCTGGCAGACTCTCTTCTAGCAACGCCTTTAGGTTAGACCTCTCTGCTTCTGAGACAAGGATGTCACCGTAGCCCTCAATTAAATCTAAATAAACTTGCTTATTCCTTTTACGCAATGCAACTTGCAATGCTTTATTTATCTCTCGCTTTATCCTCTCCTGATCTAGCGTGTAGGTATACAACCTATTTAAATACTGAGCGAAAGCTACCAGCCCTGCCAACAAGAGGATCAATAGCAAAAATGTGATTGCCCTTTGAACGTTCCCAGTCAAGCTAGCATCATTCAAAAATAGTCTTGATCCCAATGAGAGGCTGACAATTACCAAAAACAGCGGTATCAACCACTGCATTTGCCACTCGTTTAGCAGGCGCTTTCTAAGCACTCTGGTTCTGGCATAAGATCGCGAGACTTTATCTAGAGTTTCTATGCCAAGTGGCACCGCTATGGCAAGCACTACTCCAATAAATGCACCTAAATCGGAGATAAATTGCAACTGTGGCCTGAATAATGCCTCCTTTAAGCCGCTTGCAAATTCTACAGTTATGAATTCAGGCCTAGCTATATCTGCTACTAGTATCAGAAGTACTAAAAAATAGATAAGGATCGTTAGTAAAATAACAGAAACTAGTCGACCATAAAACGAAGCAATCACCCCTTTTGCGTAGCCAATAATTTTGTCAATCTCTAGCTTATTCATCTTCGTCAACTCTGGCTTTTTCGCCCTCCAGTGGTGATGTTACATAGTCAATAAACTGATCTCCAATCTCTGTTGCAAGCGATTGGCCATATTGGAGAGGATTTCCTTTTGCAGTACTAACCGCTATGTAAAGTCCATCAAAGCTAGTTTCTTGACGCCCAGGCATGCGTGTAGCAATGTGCCCCATTTCTTCCAATGGGTATGACAATATCAGTCCATCACTCATTAAATCTCGGATATATTGGAGTTCAATATAATCCTCAATTACTATATCCGGATGAGCCTTAAGTAGTTCAGTTTTAGGATGACCCACATGACGGGTAGTAAGGTTTCCCCAATCCCACCTAGGGGCATCATGATGAAGCTTAAGCATCCTTATATGTCCATACGTGAGTCGGTCAATATGGTTATAAAAAATGGCTTGCAGATCATCGTTAAGGGTTGAAGGCAATACGGTATTAACAACTGCATTCCGCAACAAAGCTCGCTTTTCTTCAGCTGTGGTTCGCTGCGAAATACTTACAGCCTGCAATACTGCGGTTGTAAATTGCTCATTTTTTACAATATCTTCAATCGATACTCTTCCTTGGCTTTTTAGCTCCTCTAAATCACTTAGCACTCCTTCAAGCAATACATTTGTCCGACGTTGCATAGGCGGAGTAAGATACTGCTGAAACAGTCCGCTAACAACATTGCCCGAACCAGGCAAGAGATGTAATTCAGAAAACTGGGACAATCCAGCAGATATCAATAACGCCATAAAGTCTTCTAAACTGGGCTTTGGCAATCTTTCGAGGCTATTCGACATAGACCCAATATACCACTGAGAATCAACTGCGATGATGGATTGCTTGGAATAGTCAATTCGCTGTTTACACAGCCTACTTAATCTTCGTCATCGATGATAAATTCTTCTGGAGTAGTACCCTTTTGAACTGTCGTAGACATTCTCAACCTCCCTTCTCTCACTTAAGTAAGACCACTGCTATTACTGAAAGGATAAATAACACTGAAAGCAAGGCATAGGCGAGCTTGTTTAGACGATCAGTTGCCTCTGCATAGAAGTTAAATAGTTGAACACGTCGAGTCAGTTTGATGTTATACGGGCTATCACTAGTCTCCCCAGTGCTGTCACCCTTATCAATCATTTCATTCGGAGATTTTATATCCTTATATTCATGCATCTTTATCTGATTCTCTCTAGATTTTTTAGCCGTAACTAAGCTTAAAAAATGAACCGCTAAAGTAATTATTCCTAAAACGATTCCAGCCTGCACTAAAATGTTCGTTAAATTAGAGCTGCTAGGTAATACAAAGAAGATTCCGGTGATAAAAACAGTTATCACTTGCGTTGCGAGGGTATCCAGCTGAGTTGAGCTTTCTCGATAACCTGAAATGGCGTTTTTTAACTTTTCGTTTTGGGCTTCCATATAACATTTATCTCCATATAGCTAATAGGCCTAAGTTGTTCTAGGCTTCTATTACTATTTTAATCTAGGCTTCGGAGAGTTTTATATGTTTATTTCAGTTAACAAAAAACTTTATTATAGTTTTGGCTTTTGTAATAACAAATTTATACAAAAAACAATATTATATCTGGGTGCTGCGAGCGGTGGTGCAGTCGTTGTAGCTACTCGTCTTAATCGATCTAGTCTGCTCATTAAGACCTAGAGTGGACTATTCGGCCTGCATTATCTCTAGCTGTAATTGTCCGAGTCTTGCGCGGTTTAGGGGCGATGAATTCAAATGATAACTTTAAAGTTGGGAAGCTATACCCACCATCCCGATTTTGAGACTCATAACCAACCTATTGTAACAGAGGAAAGTAAGTTTGTTGTATAGTTGTACCTAATGAACGACTATATTAAAAAAACAATTATGGCGTATGATGACACAAAAACCTATGAGAACAGTACCCGTTTACTTGTTCCAAAAGTTGAACTGAACGAGTTTGTTTCAATGCTGCCATCAGGTTTAATGGTGTTGGACGCTGGGTGTGCATTTGGCCGGGATACAGAATTCCTAAAGGCAAAAGGCGTTACTGTACGTGGTATAGATTTATCACCAGCATTGATAGGACGTGCAAAGGAGCTGGTTCCTGATACAGACTTTGAAGTGAAAGATATTCGTAAAACTGGTTTCACTGATGAGCAGTTTGACGGAATATGGTGCAATGCCACATTACTGCATTTAAAAGACGAAGATATTGCAGTAGCCCTCGCAGAGTTTAAACGCATCATGAAGCCAGGCGGAGTTCTGGCTGTATCGCTTAAGAAGGGAGAAGGGACTCAGCAGTTTGTAGAAAAATTTAGCAGTAAATCGGAGCGATTCTTCAACTTTCAGACTCACGAAACGTTCCTTGAACAGTTACAACGAGTAGGACTCGAAGAGGTCAGCTGGCACTACCTAAATGAGCGTGAACGGTATGGCCAAGATAAGCGTGACCTTGACTGGCTGTACTCATTTTCCAAAAAGTAGCGCTCTACCTGTTATATAAATAGCCACCTGTCTCTGTCAAGTCTTTCTACGAATTCCCTTAGGCTAATGGTTACTACCCAACGTCAATGGCCCTTTCTCAGCCAACGCACGTTCTCATGGCATGCTGCAATCGTATACTTGGTAAATATAAGCAGATAGTAGATAAACCGAAGTAATTAACTAATGGATAACGAATTGTCTAGGTTGGATGTAGGCATGAAAAATCCCGGGTTAACGTACCGGGAGCTCAGTCGAGCCTACGCTGAGTTTCCTCAGGTGCAATTCCTCGGGCCTTATTTACCTTCAGGGGTTGTGCTAGAGGTATCCGATGATCGAGTGGTAGATACGGCAGTTGACCCTCCACCATCAAACAACACTAGAATTAGCAAGAACCATCCCCAGCTAAATTCTATGGTTGGATGCAGGTAGACAAAAACTATGTACACGAGTGCCATACGTCTCTCTCCTTATGTACAGAATCGTTGCTTTAAAACCGCTCCAAGCCGCATTATATACCACTCAGACAACATTCATAGACTTGTCATAAAATCACATATATTAATTATATAATATATTATATAATTAATTGTATTTAACTCAGTATTATACTATCAACATGAAGCACGAAGGGGTTTTAAGATCTATCCACCTTTCACCTCTTTGGGTCGGCGAAGCTCACCTAATTTTAGGCCAAAGACAGCGGATGACCAAAAATCCTACCCTCCCCCAATCAATCCAAGTTAAAGCCAGGCAGAAAAGGCAGATTACCCATGGTAGCTCCTGCCATTAGATAGGTTAGATGAGCTCATATATAACAACAGGAATCAATAAACGAGAGTCTATAGAGCAAAAGCTGGTTCAAGGTTGCGTAGCGCCAGAGAAAAGAGTAAGCAGGGTGCGGCAGTTGCCACACCCTGCAGTTTTTTGGGTCTTTCTCTCCTATGGTTGAGCTAGAACCATGCCATACATGACTTGTCGAGCCCGCTGCGACCAATCTCCCGAGAAATTAACTCGCTTGCCGTTAATAGTCTGTCGAAGAGCCTCACTTGGGGTAACCTCTTCTCGAGCAAACATAAGGGCAGAGTCTTGGTCGGAGAAAATGTATATCCCTCCAGACAAAGACAGTGTGACGCCCCTTGGCCGAGCAATTACCCAGTAGAAACTGGTCTGGCGTAACACTACTCTAATCACCGCTCGATGAGCAAAGTCTTGGACACCTCCCAAGCTCACGTTGAAACCGTTATGTTGCAGAGTCTGAACTAGCTCAGATTCATACTCTGGAGCTCGCTTCAATTGGTCGGCCTCAGGTAACGGTTGATCTCGGTTGGGTGGATCTTGATGAAAGACAATCTTTAAATCAGCTTTGATCTCGTCCCACCGCCATCCAACTACTCGTCGAGTGAATTGTTCCCACTCAACCTCAAGAATGTTCCGTAAAGCCCGCGGCTCCAATCGCTTACGCGCGCGCCGACCAACTGGCCAGGTAAAGGGAATCTCAATCGTACCATCGGTTACTACGTGACGGGCATAATCGGGGCCAAAAATACCTTTAACCAGTGGCAACTGCACGGTAGACTCCAGCTTGCTCTCCTCTCTCGGCTCCTCCACGGTAGATGAAGATGAAATCAGGGCGGACGCCGCCGCCGCGGTCGGTCGAGATGGCGGGTGTGCTGTAGTTGGATAAGCCCGATTAGCCAACCATTGTCTAACCTGACGGTAGCTCAGTGTGTCAGTACCCACCAGAACTTGAGGGTAATAAACCTCTATACCAGTCATGGTCCGGGCTTTCAAGGGTATCGGCGCTACCTCATACCATGCCCCTTCCACTTCGAACCGCAAAACCTCAATCTGTTTGGATTCACCAATCTGCATGGCTGGCCCATGGACTATATCGGGCCAAATTAACTTATAGCCCCCAGAGATCGTATCTTTGCCTGGTTGGCTAATGTAAAAGCCGTTGGGCCCACGCATGATAGTTCGAACCTGCCGCTTGACTTGACCAATCTTGGCCATCCCAAATGCTCCTGGCTACAACATGAGTAACGAACACTTATATTATAGTGTGACTGTCAATTAATCGATCAATACGTAATGATACTTAGGCAATTTCATAAAATTGATGGTTGCATTATGGTGTATTATTTGATTATAGTTAATAATAATATGCTTGGTTGATTTTAATTATTATGCCGATGCAACATGTTAAACAAACAATTAATCATGCTAGACATACTCGTCCAGCTTGGTATCACGAGTATCACCAATGGCCACATCATAAATCTCTCCATTGGGCCACGTTCACTATTTCTTCGGCGGTCATTTTGCTGGGGTTAGTTAATGTTGCCTATCTAATGAATCAAAATCCACCCCTGCAAGTTGCCAACGGCGCCGAAACCATTACGACTCAGGAATTAACCTCTTCCACCCTCTCTATCGGCAGCCAACCTACCGCCTCTCTCAGCACCGCAACCGTCAATTCAACTGCATCACAAAATACAACAGGTAATTTAGGTACCGTTACCATTACCGACGACCGTGGCTCTGGCGCTGGGTGGTCGACAACCGCAACGGCTTCGCATTTTACTGCAATTAATGCCGCGGTTATGACTTCGGGTGCTAATAATACAGTTACCTCGGGCGGAAGCTACGACAACGCCAGCGGTGGCATCTACACTATTACCATCGATGGAGCTGGAGACACTGGTGTTGCAACCTTTACCGTAAGTGGGTTAGAGACCGCCAGCACAACAGTTACAGGCACCGACATAGCTATTGGCACCCATGGGGTGACTGCTACCTTTGCTTCAGCCAGTTATGAAGTTGGCGATCAATGGACTATCCGGGTAGATATTATTCCAGTCACCGGCTTAACCATGACTCCTTCTGTCGTCACCACCATAGCCGGATCATCAACCGGTGTCACAGCGGGCAGCCAACACACATTCTCAGATACCACCGATCCGACAACTATCATGTCTGCTTCCAGCAATAACGGAATGGGTTCCTACTCCAACAACCCAGCCTTAGAATTAATTATCCCTGCTAACTCGTACGCCAACACCTACTCTGCAACTATTATAGAAACAGTAAACTAAGCATGGCTTCTTCATCTTCGATTCGTACATCGATCACTCTGGGTATAACCTTGGCCGTGACAATGGTGTCTGGATTAGCAATACAACCACCTTCAGCATCGGCTGCCGAAACTGGCCGTTTGGGTGCCCACCCAACCACGTTCGATGCGACTAACCCGTACTCTCGCTCCTGGTTTATCTACTCTTTGCCGGCAGGCCAAACTAAAACCGACTCAGTCACGGTTGTCAATCAAACCGACAGTGCTATCAACGTTAAGTTATACCCAGTTGATGCGACAACCACCCAAGATGGCACCTTTGCTCTAAGAAATGAGAATGAGCCGCGAAAAGACGTGGGTGCCTGGGTTAAACTAGCTAAATCGGAAATAACTTTAGGGCCAAAGGATCGTCAGGAAGTAGCGTTTACCATTACTATTCCCGAGCATGCCACCATTGGGGATCATGCTGGTGGAATAATTATTCAAGAGGCAAAGCCTACGCAAAAGCAGCACGATGGCATGCACGTCAATATCGTATCTCGACTCGGAGTGCGCATATATCAAACGGTTCCCGGCGACCAACAACTCGATTTATCCATTACTTCATTTGAACAGATTAAAAACCAGGATGGTTCCCACTTTAGATTTACGTTGAGTAACAACGGTAATGTATTTTTGGATCCAGATGGAGAAATTGATATTAAAGATTTGTGGGGTAAGACTGTTGAAACCATTAGCTTAGATAATTTGGGCACGGTTGTTCCCGGCAAGCCACTTACTACTACTGTAGCATCCTCACTCTCACAGCCTTTCTTACAGCGATACCAGGCGACACTCCAAATAAACTATAGTCCGACCAAAGCCGCGAGCAAGCAAATCTCATTCTGGTGGGTAAACTGGCCACTCGTTACGCCGCTTGGGGCAATACTAGTCTTAGCCGGTATTGGTGGCTTAGTCGTAGTCTTTAAGCGACGACAATCACTCCTAAAAGATGCCAATCTCGAACTCGTACCTAATGAGCATTCTGTAGGTCATTGGGTAGATTTAGCCCGGCAACAAAAAGTTGAACAGCTCATTAATCGCGATAAACATCAAGTATTGGTAGCCGACAAAGAGATTGACCGCGTATTCTTAGCCCACCACATCCGACTCATTGTGGCCAGTATTCTCGTCGGAGCTATCGGCTTTAGCGTAGTGGTGGCCATATTTTTATATAACTTTTCCGTGGTGGTTATGGGTAAGAATACCCAGCCAAATCAAACTATAGCAAAGTCAGCTCCACCAACTCCAACAGCAACAGTCCAACCATCAGCAAGCCACTCGGCCACACCAAGCGCTACTCCTACTCCAAATATAACGCCCATACAGAAATCATCCATTGAAATAGCCGTTTTAAATGGTAGTGGCCGGCCAGGCATAGCCACCACAGCCGCCAACGCTATTAAAGCAGCCGGCTTTACAGTTACCACTATTGGCAACGACTTTAACGCAGGACTATCCGAAACAACCATTCGTTACCCCAAAGGCCAGCACCAAGCGGCCGAGCTACTATCTGATGCGTTGCAATCTCTCTACCCATCAGTATCCCTAACAGAAATCAAGGATAATGACCAATTCACTCTAATTGTGCTCTAATCCGCACCCGCTGTTTTTAGTCTGTAAAAGTAGAGACCGTACACACCACCACCCATTTAGGCAGATTCCAATTGCATTTCATGGGCAAATTCTCGTTGTTTTTGCCTGGCTTGGACTGCCAGGTCCTCATTTTGGGCTTCAAGTAAGGTAATTTGCTGCTCAATCCACCATGGCACTACCGTCCGGTATCGAAGAATAAGTGGCACCTGGACAATGCCCATGAACAACCCTGCAACCACATGCCAGTCCTTAAAAGATCGCCTCGCTAGCTTAACCAAGACATAAGCCACCTTGCGCCACGGTCGCCGCATAACCGCTACCTGCACCTGATTACGCGCGCTCAACCTTTGCCGCTGAGCCACATTGGTGCGCGGTGCTGGATAATGGCATCCTACTATATCTTCACAGTAGGTTAACCCCCAACCGGCCGCGGCTAAATCTATACCCAATAATTCTTCTTCACCGCTAAAATAACTAGTCCTGTTATAGCCTTGAACTGCCATAAAGGCCTTTTTTCGTACCATAATTCCGCAACCTAAAAAGCCTAAAATAGCCGGTCCAGGCATTCGAGTATAGGGGGTTAATGGACTAATCGACTGTAAAGCCGAAATTGGATCCAACATACGTTGGTTGTTAACCACTATCTTCCCTGCAATTAAACCTAGATCAGGATACTGTTCAAAGTAGGTTACCGCCTTAACCAATGCTCCTGGTTCCCACCACGAATCATCATCGCAAAAGGCGACATAGGGTGTAGTCGTACATTGCACCCCAAGGTTGCGCCCAATCGCATAGTGGTTTTTAGACAATGGAAGTAGCGTAACTTCGGGGTAATATTTTTTTATCAAAGTAACGGTGCCGTCCGTAGAGTGGTTATCTACGACCAAAATAGGAAATTTCTCCGGCAATTGTCGAAGGTGCTGCAACGTGCGCACCAACGATTTGGCTCGATTTCGAGTTATAATCACGACACTAATACGCTTGGTTAGGTCAATTTCTCCTTGGCTCATGTCTAAAACCTTATATATAGTTGGATAATTTTTAGTATATAGTTATTGTATTGTTTTGTCTAATTATGGGTTTAGATTGTAGTATAAAAATGGCTAACATGCGCCAAGAAGGCTGCTTGATAAAATATATCCATTATCAATCATTCTTGCTGCTATAGTGGCGAGAAAATTAACTTAGGTTATAAAGAATTTGATACTAATGAGAGGCTCAGACACAGCAGTTAGATAGTAGTTAGGAGACAGGAGTTCGAAAGTATTACTCCCCCTCTCCTTCGACCTCCGATCCCCTACCTCCAACTTCCCATCTCCAATCCAAAAGAGGTTCGTCCTTAGCCGATACTTTTAAACTTTGACCTTTCCCTTATAGGTTGTTACACTGAATGCATGCCTGATCAATTCATTCAAAATTATGCTGCGTTAGCCACTAATGATCAACGGCAAGTAGTACTTCAGTTAATTGAGGCTGCTTACGATGCCATCCAACCGCACAACGTCATTGACCGTTCCGTCCAACTAAAAGGCCAAGTCCTTCATTTAGACCAAAACACTTTTGATCTATCTCAGTTCAATCGCGTCTATTTAGTTGGTTTCGGCAAAGGATCAGCTGGAATTGCCGCCAAAATTGAGGCCATTTTAGGTGATCATTTAACCCAAGGCTGGGTAATAGATGCCAGTCAGACTCAGTTAAAAAAGATTGAGTTTACTCTCGGCACTCACCCCCTCCCCTCCCAGTCCAACCTCGATTTTACCCAAAAAGTAATTACCTCACTCTCCGATTTATCAGAAACCGACCTAGTAATCGTGTTAAGTTGCGGTGGAGGTTCGGCTATGTTTGAATACCCTGTATCGCTAAATCTGGAAGGGATTATTGGCGTCAATAAAGCCTTACTGCAATCAGGGGCAAATATTTCCGAAATGAACGCGGTACGTAAGCATGTATCCCGGGTCAAAGGGGGCGGGCTAGCTAAAGCTCTCTACCCTGCCACGATTGCCAACCTCCTATTCTCTGACGTGCCCGGCAACGATCTAGCGGTCATTGCTTCTGGACCAACAGTTAAAGATCCCAGCACTATCCAAGACGCGTTGGCTGTGCTACAAAAATACAATTTAGCCGATAAGGCTGGTTTATCAGAGTCAAATTTTACCGAAACCCCAAAAGAAGACAAGTACTTTGCGAATCTGCATAATATTTTAATTTTAAGCAACCGCACAGCCTTGGCTGCCATGCAGAAAAAAGCAGCCAATCTAGGGTATACTGCCGAAATCTTTTCCGACAAGTTCCAAAGTCAAGCCAAAGATGCTGGCAAAGCATTGCTCGAGGCTACCCAGCCAAACACTATTTTAGTAGCTGGAGGCGAAACTACGGTCCGTATTACCGGAGAGGCCGGCCAAGGCGGACGTAATCAAGAAGTAGTTCTAGGTGCACTAACTCACCTAGAACCAGGACAAGTTATTTGCTCATTCGCTTCTGATGGTTGGGATAATACGCCCGTTGCCGGGGCTATTGGTGACCAAGAAACGATAGCGAAAAGTAAGCACCAGCATCTCGACCCTCAAGCCGCGCTAGACCAGCATAGTAGTCTTGCATTTTTTACGGCTACAGCTGATACTATACAAACAGGCAGGCTAGCCTCAAACGTGGCTGACCTGTACATCGTACTGAAGGGTAAAGGGTAAAGCGCAAAGTACAAAACCATAGCCAAAAAGTTAAAGCTTTTAGACTTGAGTTTTGGTTTTGAGTTTTGCCTTTTAAACTTTAAGTTAAATTTTTACTGCCCATGATCGCCGAACTCTACGAAGATAAATTACAACACCTCAATCAAAAAGCCGTCGAAGCCCGAAAACTGGTAATTACAACCCTGCTCCAAGCTGGCTCTGGACATTCGGCCGGGCCACTTGGCATGGCTGATATTTTCACTGCACTCTACTTCCATATACTCCAACACGATCCCAAGCATCCTAACTGGCCAGATCGCGATCGGCTTCTACTATCCAACGGCCATATTTGCCCCATCTTATATGTATCTATGGCCATGAGCGGCTATTTCCCAATTGAAGAGCTAAAAACGCTACGCAAACTCGATTCACGCCTGCAAGGTCATCCTCACCGCACCATACTACCTGGGGTGGAAAACACATCTGGACCATTAGGCGAAGGCATTGCTCAATCAGTTGGCATTGCCTTAGCTGGCAAAATGGACCGGCGCAAGTACCATGTCTATTGTGTTGCTTCCGACGGCGAACATCAGGAAGGCAATACCTGGGAGGCTTTGCAGTTGGCAGCTAAATACAAGCTAGATAATCTAACGGTCATCATTGACCGCAACAACATCCAAATAGACGGCTCAACCGAAAGCGTATTACCACTTGAACCTTTTGCCGAAAAATACCAAGCATTTGGCTGGGAAGTTTTAGATATTGACGGACATAATATGGAAGCAATTATAGACGCCTGCCGCCATGCTCAATCTATCACCGAAAAACCGACCGTCATTATTGCCCATACCATCCCTGGTAAAGGAGTCGATTTTATGGAGCGCGACTATACCTGGCATGGTAAACCACCCAACCAAGAACAAGCCAAAGAAGCCCTAAAACAACTTCGCACCTTGAAAGGTAGAATTACTAGCGAAAGCGAGTAAAGAGGTTACAGCTGCCAGGTTTCTGGTTACAGCCTCTGATACTTGACACCTGAAACCTAAAACCTAAAGCATTATGTTAAATCCAGACTTACACTTAAACCAACACCTTTTTGATAAACAGGCCGAGGCCGCGCCTACTCGCAATGGGTATGGTGAAGGATTAATGGCCCTAGCTGAGTCACATCCAGAGGTGGTAGCCCTGAGCGCTGACTTAACCGAGTCAACTCGGACCGAGGCTTTTGCCAAAGCCTACCCGGATCGATTTGTTCAAGTAGGTGTAGCCGAGCAAAATATGGCCGCCGTAGCTGCTGGCCTAGCCGTCAGTGGCAAAATCCCGTTTATTGCCTCGTATGCCACTTTTTCCCCTGGTAAAAACTGGGAAACAATCCGTACGACGGCCGTGTATAACCAAGCCAACGTCAAAATTGCCGGCCATCACTCTGGTATCATGACTGGTCCCGATGGGGCTACCCACCAGGCCACCGAAGATATCGCCATTACCCGGTGCTGGCCAGATATCACCATTTTTGTGCCCTGCGACAGCCTGGAGGCCCAAAAAGCCACTATCGCCGCCGCCAACACAAACGGCCCGGTTTACCTACGTTTTAGCCGCGATAAAACACCAATAATGACCACCACTAAAACACCCTTTACGCCCGGTGACGTCCAAGCCTTCTGGCTCGACGATCAACCAGAGGTCACCATTTTTGCCTGTGGGTATATGCTCCACTATGCCTTGCTTGCAGCCAAAGGCCTAGAAGCCCTAAATATTAAAGTGCTCGTTGCCAATATTCCAACTATAAAGCCAGTCAACATCAAACAAGTAGTCGAATTTGCCAGCCGATCAGGCGCAGTAGTTACAGTGGAAGATCATCAGGTAATGGGCGGCTTGGGCGGCATGATAGCCGAAACACTCAGTCAACACCAGCCAATGCCTATCGAATTTATTGGTCTACAAAACACCTTTGCCGAATCGGGAGACCCAGCCGCGCTAGTCGAGAAGTATGGTATGGGAACCTCAAGTATTCAACAGGCTGTCAAACGGGCCATGAAACGCAAGAAGGAGTAACCGAATGGATCAAGTATTAATCGATGAGCTAAAAACAATAGTCAAAGGGTCGGTCTTAACCGATGAATCGAATCTTAAAACCTACAGTCATGATGCCAGCCTATTTGAAGTTACTCCCCAGGTCGTGGTTTGTCCCGAAGACGAAGAGGATGTCAAAGCTTTAGTCCGTTTCGTGGCTAAGCACAAACCAGATCATCCGGATTTATCTCTTACCGGCCGGGCAGCCGGTACCGACATGAGCGGAGGCTCCGTTAACGATTCAATTCTGGTATCGTTTACCCAACATTTTAATAAAAAGCCAGAGATCGACGTGAAAAATAAAACAGCCACTTTCCAACCCGGCATGTATTATCGTGATTTTGAGAAGGCTACATTAAAGCATGATCTAATCTTCCCTTCATACCCCGCTTCTCGCGAGCTATGTGCCATGGGCGGCATCGTTAATAACAACTCGGGTGGAGAAAAATCGCTTAAATACGGTAAAACGGAGCGTTATATCACCGAGGTTACCTTAATCCTCCGGGATGGGAATGAATATACCTTTGGTGAAATTACTGAGTCTGAGCTTGAGAAAAAAATGAAGCAAAAAGACCTTGAGGGTGAAGTGTACCGGGAAATGTACGCCCTGATTAGTAAAAATTATGACAAAATCATGGCCGCCAAGCCCACCGTCAACAAAAACTCAGCTGGCTACTTTTTGTGGAACGTCTGGGATAAAGACAAGAAAACATTCAATCTGGCTCAAGTGATTATCGGATCTCAGGGCACCTTCGGCTTAATGACCAAAGCTACAACCCGGCTAGTTCCTACTACTTCGCACCATCACATGATGGTAATATTTCTCTATGATCTCAAAAACCTGGGCAAAATCATTGAAACCGGCCTAGCCTTGGAGCCAGAAAGTTTTGAGGCGTACGACGATAATACTCTAAAACTAGCCCTCAAGTTCTTCCCCGAGTTTGCCAAATTAATGGGGGCCAAAGGCTTTATAGACACAGGCTTTAAGTTTATACCCGAATTTCTCCTGGTTGCCCGCAAACATCGATTGCCTAAGATGGTCTTACAAATTGAATTCACTGGCGATGACGAGCCAGCCATAGACGGTAAAATGGCAGAACTAGAATCACGGCTTCGTCCGCTTAACGAAACTATGCGCACCGCTATTGATGACGAAGGGTTAAAGTACTGGCTCATTCGCCGGGATAGTTTTAGTCTGTTACGCAAGAAAGTGCATAACCTACATACCGCTCCTTTTGTCGACGATTTCTCTATTCCTCCACAGTATCTGGGTGAATTTTTGCCCAAGGTTAACAAAATGTTTAAAAAGTACCCCCACTGGATCTACACCATTGCTGGTCATGTCGGTGATGGTAACTTTCACATCATTCCCTTAATGAAAATTGAAGAAGAGCGCAATCGCAAAGCCATCCCTATCTTGAGTAAGAAGATTTATGACTTAGTGCTTAAATATGGCGGAACCATTGATAGCGAACATAACGACGGCTTAATTCGAACACCCTATTTGGAACAGCAATATGGCAAAGATATCGTCAAACTCTTCGAACAGACCAAGGATATTTTTGATCCCCAAAATATCTTTAACCCCCGCAAAAAGGTCCGCTCCAGCCTAGACTATGCCATGAGTAAAATTCGAACTAGCTGGTAGGCATAAGCACAGATTTGGCCACTCAAAGTCTATAGATGTAAATTAACAGTAGATACCTCGTTTCGGCGAGGTATTTTGCTGTCTGATCCTCGATATTTGACTAAAGAACTCGTGCTATAATACCCGCGAGCAATTCTGCTCTCAGAAGAGGGACCGAGGCATGGACAGACAAAGAGTTCCATATCATGTAGAAGATCCACGGCTTCAGAGGTGGGTCGCCAAAGGCCTATGGCCAGATTGTCCTGATTGTCATGGATTGTTGGCCGCTAGAGTGGGGCCAATACCACCGCTCTTTCCCAGAGATGACGAAGTAATTGATCCAGTGGAGATTCCGTTTCCCTGTCCTACCTGTCAGAAAAGAACGATCGAAGCGGGCTTTGAAATACCTCGGCATTTCTGGAGTCGCGGACCAAGCGTACTCTATGGCACCTGGCCAGACTGTCCGTCATGTGCAGGGGCAGGCGGAAGATGGTACAAGTCGAGCTGGGATGGCCATCGTTCAGAGCGAGACTTGGATCATTGCCGAAATTGCAGGGCCAGAACGAGAAAATTTCAACTCAGCCACCCAACTGAACTGGACCACATCTTAGAGCAGCAGGAAGAGGAGGCTCGGTCACATCTCACCAGCTGGCACCGTTTGCACCAAGAGCTAAAAGAGACTGAATCGATCCTGAAAGAACTCAACCAGAAGCACAGCAACCAGCTTCGTGAGCCCACCGAACAGCTATGGAAACAGCTACGCTCATCAAGATTGGTAGGCTCTGACTCCAGCTGAGCTGGAAGAAGTACAAGCCCGACGTCAAGTCGAACTTGGTGTCTTACTCTTCTAGGCAACCAACACCACTAGACTAAAGGTAATTCTCACTTATCAGCGCTCTGAATCTCAGGGCGCTTTTTTATACCTCATTTTTAACGTTTAAATAATTTACCAAATATACCCTTACGTGGTTGGGGTTCAGCTTCAAGCTGCGGCTCGTACCTCTGACTATCATTTTGAGGCTCTACATGGCCTTCAGCGGCAGCTTGATCAGCGCCACCTAGATTAGTCACGTCTTCTAATGCTTGGCTGCTCTGAGCGGCTTCTGTCGCCCAGGATTGGTCGGGCGATACTTCGTCGCTGATTGCATCCTCCGGCTGAGTCGTATTCGGCGCTAGCCCTGCTGACTTGGTCTGCTTATAAATCTGGTACAAACGCATAAATTCACTTGCGATCCGATTTTTAGCCTGCAAACGAGTCGCGTCACGTTTATGGTAATCAGAAATAGCATCCCAGAATACAGCACTGCCGGCAGCATAGCCAATCACTCCTGGAATAGTAGCGCAGGTCGTAATAGCTTCGGCAATTTGTTGGCTGTTAGCATCGTAATCAGAAATAATAATACCAACATTATCACGGCCGTCCTTACGAATTTCCCCTATCAGCTTGCGATACACTGTTGGGTCCGTGAAGTGACCAAACATCCACACATCCGGCTCAATCCCCGCTTGGTGAAAGTCCTGAACTATTTTAAACTGTAAACCTGGCAGAGTAGTTTTTTTGAACATCTCCTGACTGTCTTGCACTTTTTCTAGCTGGGCTTTATTTGGTCGAGTAATTATTTCCAACAACAACTTATAGCCATGCTGGTGGCAATAATCACTTAATTGCTTTAATTTCTCTTGCTGAGCTTTACGCACTGCTAGGGTATCAGCTGGATTATAAAAAACTAAACCTTTAACAAAAGTTGGTTTATACTTCTCAATATGGGATTGGAAATCATCAGGATAAGTAAATTCAAATGGTTGTTTACCGCTTTTTTCAACCGGTAAGATCACGGCCATATTCTCTCGGTTCGCCAAGTTAATAATTTCATGACCAAACTGTTCGTCTACCATAATTGCTGCGTCAGGCTGAGGTAGCCCCAAAGCGATAGCCTCTTTGAACGCTTCATAAACCACCATCTTATCATCAGAGAGATGCGCCGACTGTTCTGCATTGAGCGCATCCACCGGCAAATTGAAGCATTGTTTAGCTAGGGAAGTTCGGTGATCAAAGGGCAGGACGATTAATGGTTCATCGCAACCTAAGCTGACCAATAACGGATCACCTTCGGTTTCAATTTGCTGTCGGTCAAGTAGCCCTGGTTGTGCCCCAACTCTTCCTACCACCGACGCAGCATTTTTAGCTCCCCAATACATGGCAACTTGCAAAGATTTCCCAGCTAAAGCCGCCCCAATTACGCCAGTCGCAAAACTATCACCTGCTCCAGTACGTTCTACCACCGTCGCTGGAACTAAACCTTGCTCAAAACAACGGCCATCCTCGGCCCGAGCATAGGAGCCATTTTTACCATCGGTAATAACCACAATCTTCGGCCCCAAGGATGCCATTTCCTCCATCAAGGTCTGAACCGGCATTTTATCGTAGTTCTTCTTGGGTTGAGCACTTTTCAGCACGCTCTTAGCTTCTTCCAGGTTTAAAAACAAGATATGGGCATGCTTAAGAACATTCCAAAATACTTCACCTTTTTCCGACAACTGTCGCGTCCCTGGGTTAAAAGCAATTGGCACTTGATTGGCCAAAGCAAAGTCGAGCACCACTTGGTATGCTTTATCCCAGATACCGCCTAGACTGGTTAAATAAAGCAACCGAGTAGCTATACTGGCGTTAAAGTCAAACTCATGCTCATGAGCTGCATGCTGAGAAAACAGTGTCCTATCCCCCTTAAGATTCATGATGACTGATGATGAAGTGGGCTTACCTGGTGTTTGCAGAATAAGTTGAGTATTAACCTTCTCCTGAGTCAGATTTTTCAAGACTTGGTCGGCATAGAAATCATCACCCAATTCCACCATTAGGGCCACTTTATACCCCAGGCGCGATAAGCCCACCGAGACATTTTGGGCATTGCCTCCCATATGGACTTCCGAAGATTCTACCGTAATTTTTTCACCGTAACGAAAACAGAGCTCTTTAGTCTTTAAATTAAGACGCCATTTAGGGTCATTTTCAACCAGATTTAAAAAAGTATCGGCACTAGCACCGCCAACCGCTATTAGGTCAAATTGATTAGCTGGAAGTGATTGGTCTTCAGGGTTGTAGTCTGGGGCAGCATTCATAGTATCTGTCGAAATAATATCTGATAGGTAGTAAGGTTATACTACTGTTTTTTACCATCTCTGGCAAGCTTAAGGCCCATGGCTGACAGAGTCGGGCAGCATGCGGTTCTGCAAATGTATCCGCGTGCTGCGAATTTTATTCGTCATCCCTGCAAAGATCTTCAACCTTGCAGCAAAACCTCAGTCTCAGACTCGAAGATCAAGAACTAGAGTCGTTATAGCTAGCTCAATACCTTAATTCCTACCTTCAAGGGAATTAAACAATCATAAAATTTGTTCCACTTACGACTTACCATACAGCCCTCCGCCAGCCCATCCAATAGAATCATTACTCAGTTGCTATTGCTGATATTTTACTGAGTTAATTTAATGTAATTATATAATATATTATATAATTAAAATTTAACACCTCGGGAGTGTTAATCCCAGTACACCATTACAGCCAGATCCTCAATCACACCTACCTGGCTTTCGTCTATTGTATCTAGAAGAGCAGCCCCTTACATATCACCACAGTTTTCTCAGGGCTAATTTACATATTGAAATAGCATTCTTATGCTCTGAAGTCAGAAGGACGCGTATTCGTTCATACCCATTTGGAATAAATACACCATCCCAACCAAGCATTTCAGACTTAAGGTGGCCGTCAATTATGTCCCCTATCATTCCTTCGGCTTAGCTTGAATACGTTGCCATTTTGATAAGCACCACAGTCTTAGCAATCGTTACCCTATTCTGCTCATCATCGAACACAGTTACCGTACCTAGTGATAACCTTCAAGCGCTTTAGATTTGATTGCTTCTTCAATGGCCCAAGTTCAAGCAGAACCAGCTTAATGTACTCCTGTTCCAAGCCAAGTAGGCGCTTTATACTCCCCTCAGCTTGTTGGTATTCGTAATGGTAAAATGGGCTAACTTTTTTAGTTACTCCATTGTCGCGATTTCAACAATTTCAGCTTGATTCGTTTCAGTGTCCCACACAGCATAACTGGCTACCCCAGTTAACCAACCCCAAACCTCTCCCGGATTGAGCAGCAACGTGCCGTTTTTCAGGGTTTCTTGGAAGCGCTGATGATCGTGGCCATAGAATACCGCAGTATAGTTGCCAGAGGCAGCTACATCCTTAGCAATCTGAGGGTAATGAGTGACAAAGACTTTTTTATCCTCAAATGTGTAGACGTCAAACTCATTATCACCAAAGGTTACCCGACCTTCACTGTCTAGAGCAGCTTTAAGCATCCGGCCTCGATCTCCATCGTTATTGCCGTAAATACAGAAACAACGTAGCCCCGAACTCACCAACTGACGCACGGTTGGCGGTGCACAAAAATCACCCAGCACTAAAGCTTGGTCTATGCCTTGCTTCTTAACTTGACTAAGTACCACATCAAGATTGGCCTTTTGGTCATGAATGTCTGATAAAATAGCAATTTTTATGAATTACTCCCTTCGTTCTTAAATAGACTAACCGCTGTATCCCACAGTTCAGGCCTCCCCTGTTGCTTATGCCACAGCCAGTATTCATATCCCCAGAATAACACAGCCTCAGGTTGTAGCTCAATTGCCCGAATAAAACTCCGGCTAAGGTGCTGTGGACTCATGCTCGGTGGAGAGCTTACCCATTTTTGATTATGATCACGTTCCCAAGCATCTCCTTGCAATTCCGTAATCCACACCGGCTTAGGTTGACTGGCAATCCATCGTTTCAGTTGCCAATCAAAAAAGTAAGGCCCATGATAGCCAAACCATTTAGCAGGTTGGCGGTAATAAAGATCGATACCCATCACATCAGCCAGAGACATAACTTCGCCATAATCGGCTCGACGAATAATATTGTTCCCCCAAAAGTTGAGGTGAATTGGCCGTTTAGGATCGAGTTGACGGACCAAGCTAACCTCTGATGCTAACATCGGTAGCGGAATTGCCATCTTGAGGTTGCCACCTACATCGAGTGGTTCATTTTCGACTTGCCATGCCAGAAGTGAAGATAAGCCTTTATACCGGTTAACTACTTTGGAAATAAACTGGTGAGTTTGTTCGGTAACTTGCTCTAGGTTGCGACCAGATAGCCATTGCGGCAGATAAAACTCGGGCCAGCGCGGCGCTTTCATGCCAACGGTTAGCACAATATCAAGCTTACAAGATTGAAGATGGTCAAGGGTCTGGTCGAGCGCGTCAAAATCCCATGTATCCGGCTGAGGTTGAATTTGGTTCCAAAGTGCTCCAACTCGAACCGTGTCGATATTCAGTTCAGATATCAAGTTAAGAGCTTGAGCCGGATTAAGACCTCGTTTAATAACTTCGTGGCCAAGGTAGGTAATACCTAGACGCATATCCGACTACACCACCTTGGTCCAGGTTGTGCCAGCTGGTCCATCTTCGACTTCTACTCCGGTCTTGGCTAACATTCCACGCAACTCGTCGGCTAGTTTCCAATTCTTATCCTCTCGTGCCTGCTTGCGGCGCTCAAGTAGTTCTACCTCTTCGGATGTGAGCTGTACTAACTGAACATTATCAGCAGTTTGAGAATGGGTGGTCGAATGCACATTGAGTGCTACCGTTCCACTTGCTTGGACATAATCGATTAGGTTAAGACCAAAAACTACATCAAAGTGGTTCATAGTCGATCTCTTAATATCAGAGGGTATCTTTTCATCATTAACCATTGTCCACATAACCGAAAGCGCACCAGGCATATCAAGGTCGTTATTAATCGTAGCTTGAAATAGTTGAAGGTAATTTAGGTCTGGTTGAGCTGATGCTCCGTCCCATTTACCCACTGCCCGCTTGAGGTTCTTGTATGTAGTTGCTGCTACTTGCAGCCGTTTCCAATCAAAATCCAGAACCGAACGGTAATGCGCGGTCAGACAAAAATAGCGGTAATCAAGCGGCGTAAACCCATGATCAAGAATGGTTTGAAGGCGATAAAAGTTATCCTTAGATTTAGACATTTTATCGCCTGAAATATTCAGAAACTCCCCATGTAGCCAATAATGGGCAAACTTCTTACCAGTAGCCGCCACCGATTGGGCAATTTCATTGGGATGATGAGTGCCAATATGGTCAACGCCGCCAGTATGAATATCGAACTCTTGACCTAAATATTTCATCGAAATAGCTGAACATTCAATATGCCAACCGGGGAAGCCTTCACCCCACGGACTAGGCCAATGCATAGAGTGCCGAGCATGCTCGTCAACGGTAAATAACCACAAGGCAAAATCGGCCGGATGGCGTTTGCCTGGATCTTCATTCACCTCAGAGCGAACAGCAACCTGCTTTTGGTCGAGCTTTTGCCCAGAAAACTCCCAGTAATGAGGAAAAGTCGAAACGTCGAAGTAAATTGCCTTATCAGTAATGTAGGCTGAGTGCTTATCGAGTAATTGTTGGATCAACCGCTGCTGAGCTTCAATCTCATCGGTAGCCTTAGCAATTATAGTTGGCGGCAAAATGTTGAGCGCAGCCATATCTTTAAAAAATTGCTCCTGGTAAAACCCAGCCACTTCCCACACTGTTTTTCCCTGCTTTCGCGCCCCCTTCTCTATCTTGTCCTCACCCTCATCCGCATCTGAGGTCAGGTGCCCCACGTCAGTCACGTTCATCACCTGCTTTACCTCTAAATCATTAAATTCCAGCATCCGGCGCAAAACATCGTCAAAGATATAGGTGCGTAAGTTGCCAATATGAGCGTAGTCATAGACGGTTGGCCCGCAGGTATACAGGCCAACATGACCCGGTTGAATGGGTTTGAATAGTTCAATAGAGCGTGAAGCGGTGTTGTAGAGCTTGATAGGAGGCCTGTTGGTTCTTGTTTCTTGGTGCATAGTTCAGGATTATACCCTGATAATTACCGTCTGTCATTGATAAAATTTTCACATATGTGTTATATAAGGTTAAGTTCAGACACTTTGTCTGGAGAGTGACAGGAGTTGAGAGATGCTCGTTACCATAATACAGTCCGGAGGGGTTACAGGAATAAGGTACGGACTCAGCCTAAACACGGACGACCTGCCAGCCGAAGCTGCTGCCGAGATATACCAACTGGTTGCTGACTGCGATTTTTTCTCTTTGCCCAGGTCAATTCACTTTAACGATGGCCGAGATGGCTTCTTGTATACGGTGTCGGTGACCAGTGATGAGCAATCCCATGAGATTATATTCAACCCTTCGGCCATATCGGTTCCGGATGAGCTAAAGAGACTGATAGTGCTAGCGAGTCAACATGCTAAAATGACTCCACTGGGTTGGAGTAGATAAAACTGGGCGGAGTGATGACACGGCTGGATTTTGGGATCATTCTCAACTCCAGCCATTTTTATAACTCACCGGATGTTACCACATCGGGAGTGGTTATCTCATCCAGCTTGCCAACAATTCCGCCAGCATATTGAAAGGTGTATATATCCTTACCGCCTCGAGTAATTATTTCATCACCTTGAAAACAATCGACCGTACCGCGGCCACGACAAGTGTATTGATATTCACCATAATCCCTATAGACAGACTTCCAGATACGGGTAGTATCCCAGTTGTCTAATAGAGCTTTGCGCAACATTAAATCAGCCTCTGCCTCGGTCATTTTAGTAAAATCGCCAAAGTATGACATCGACCACATCGGAGTTCCTCCAATGTATATAGTCTCAATTCCCGGAAATATCCCATTTCCAATAGTGTAAATATCTCGATACAACCAATCACCATCAACATACTCAAGCTGCTTTGCCCCCGCCAAAAGCGACTCAACCTTCCCCCCTCCCGAAGCATAAGTTTGCGTCCGAGCCCGTAACAAAAATGATATAAGAAGACCTTTATTCATAAATACAAGCTTATCATATTATCAAATCCCCATCAGGGATGATATTACACCTCGGGGGTGTTTATCTCAGTACACCATTTTTTATATGCTCCATCCGACTCCCGGCATTATCCAGGATAGCCTCAACTATCTACGTCTATGAACAATTTCTGATTGTTGTGAAGGGATTTTTGATAGTCCGCATTGTCAAGTACAAACTCACGGTATGACTGGGTGGTTTCAAATGAGCTCAAAATACTCCCTGAGTCCACGAGCGGACCGTCATCTTGCCTATGCACCATCGATGACATTGAAGACCACTTAAAATCACAAATATCTTCTTGATGACGAACAATTCCTGAGGTGAATGGATTTAAATGAATATAGCGAGAGGTGTGGAGAAGTTGCCGTTCTGATTCCACTTTCACTGTTCTAAAAGCGCTCTCAAATAATGGTCCTCTGCGATGGTGATAGTCGTTAAAGTATCGAACAAAACTATTTTGGAATCTACCAATAAATATACTTATACCATTCTCTGCTTCTTGTCTGAGCAAGAAATGGAAGTGGTTGGGCATAAAGCAATAACTTAGTATGCTCACCAGCACTGGAGAATATTTTAAAGTCCTGAGCGTATGATTTTTTGAGTTGTGTGTCTGGGAAAGAAAGTGCGAAAGTCGGATCGGCGGATTTGCATACCGATAATATTCAACAGCCTTCAAGGCCCTACTGCATTCTCTCGAACTAGTAAATATAGGCTGACGCTCAATGGATCGATTGAACGTGTGATAGACGTCGCCATTATGTAAAAGCGTTTTTCGATACGGCATACCAGACCTTTCTGGGCAGCATCGTATGTTGCTTATACCAGCCAGCATGAAATGGTGTCAAGAGATAAACACCCCCGAGGTGTAATATATGTATGCTAATTATTGAATAGAAAAGATTGATATCCTTAGAGTTCCGAACGGCCCTCTAGGGCTCTGGTGAGAGTTACTTGATCGGCATATTCTAAGTCTCCACCAACCGGCAGACCACGGGCAATTCGGGTCATCTTTACCCCTAGTGGCTTGAGCAGCTTTGCGATATATAATGCGGTTGCTTCACCTTCCATGGTCGGGTTAGTCGCCACTACCACTTCAGAGATAGATTCTGTCTTTGTCCGCTGTTCTAGCTCGGCCATTTTAATCTCATTCGGCCCAATATTATTCAACGGAGATAAAGCCGCCCCCAGTACATGGTACACACCCTTAATCACCTCGGTACTCTCTAGGGCCACCACATCCAACGGCTCCTCAACCACAAAAATGGTTGAGTGGTCACGTTGAGGATCACTACAGATTTCACAAGGCGAGCTTTCAGCAATGTTAAAGCAATGCTGACAAATGACCGTTTTATCCTTTACCTCAATGATCGCCTGGGCTAATTTCTGAGCCTCATCACGAGGAGCTCGAAGTAAATGATAGGTTAAGCGTTGGGCACTTTTTGGTCCCACCGCCGGTAGTTTTTCCAGCTCATTAATTAAATTAAGAATCGGTTTAGCAAGTTTGGGCATGAATATAGAGATCGGGTGTCAGGTTTCTGGTGTCAGAATTTTTTAAGATAACAACACATCTAAAACCTGAAACCTGTAATCTTATTTAGAATCCCGGCAATCCTAAGCCCCCGCCCATGCCTTGCAGCTTCTTCATCGCCATTTTTTGAGCTTCAAACATAGCCTGGTTAATAGCATCTTTTAAGCCAAATTCCAGCTTTTCGTGTGACTGGTTGGTCATCCATTCCGGATCAATAGCAATCGATTGAATCTTTTGATCGCCACGAATTACAATCTTAATTGCCCCACCAGCATACGTGTGCTCTAGTACTTCAGACTCTAAAGCCTTCTGCATTTGTTGCGCTTGCTTGCGCATATCGTTTAATTGGCCAACCTGCTTGGCCTTATCCATTAATCCCATAAAAACCTCCCATAAAATATATCTAAACTATTATAACTTACTTCAGTAGCGCTAGCGAGATACAGGCTTGCGCGTTTAAGGCGCAAAGATAAAGGCCTAGCTATCCAAGAGTTAAAACTCATGATAGCCCGATGTTAACGCAGTATTCCCCCAAGCCGAATAAGGTCAATACGTCGTTGGTGGTGTTCTGGAACAGCTTTCTGCGTTATCCCCTAACCCTTACCTTCTAATTTTTTATTTTTAATCGACAAATTCGCCGCCAAATATTTCGGCCGCTGTGTCGGCTAAGCTCTCTTCTTCAATTGGCGCCACATTATGTAAATCTTCCTCAGTCATCGGTTGCTTTTTGGGCCGCAGGCTTTTATCGGCTAATTCGCCTCGAATTTTAATAGGGTGGCCAAAAACAGTCTCGGCAACATCTTCAACCATCCGACGATTTTTATCTAATTCCACCTGTTTCTTATGAAAGGCATTCCAGAATTGAAGCAACAGTATTGTACCATCAAGCGATACGGGCGTACAGTGATGGCGCAACAAGGAGCCCACTGATTTGTTTTGATTCAATACGGCAATAAGGGTTTGTTGCCAGGCCGAAGCCAAGTCGGCTGGTGGATTAGCTGGCGCTCCAGTTGGAGGCGGGGCGGATACCGGAGAATCACCCCGAGATCCAGCTTCTGCGCTCTGGTTATTGGATTTAGAATCAGATGCAGGTGCAGAGGTTGTTGTTTTATGGGCTGCGGATCCAGTTGGCTTTGAATGTTCGCTCTTTAAATCCCGATCTTTGATCTTGAGATCATAGGTAGGCGGTGTAGCCTCAGCCTGCCTGGTCACTGCCTCAACCGACCCCTGGCTTTTAACCCCCGAGCTCCCCCCTCCTATCTTCTGAGTCAATGCTAGTGACTCAAGCAAGCTTAGCTCCACTGTCAAAGCCGGATGTAGCGAAGAATGAGTTGGCTGGACGGCCAAATTTTTAATAGCCTGGGTTAAAAATCCTGGTGTAGTTTGAGCAATTATTGTATCCATCCACGCCTGTTGTTGCTCAGATTGCTGCTTTGCTAAATCTGTAGATTTTAGGCTATAGAACAACAAATCTCTAAGCTGATCAATGAGCCCAGCCGTTAAATAACGGACCTCTCCGCCATTGGCGGCAAAACCCTCAATCGCTTCAATCATAGCCATTGGTTGCTGTTGCACGAGCTGCTCAATAATTTGCTGCACCACCTCTTGATTGGCTAATCCCAACTGCTGTTCAATATCCGAACGACTAATCGCCTCTTTCGCCTTGGCCACACCTGTCTGTTGGGTACTAGTTATAACCTGGTCCAACAACATTACTCCATCGCGATATCCGCCCTCAGCCAACTGAGATAGCAACGCTAGGGCTTCTGGTTGGATAGTAACTTTTTCTTGGGTAGCAATCTGGGTAAGTAGCTGTTGTAGCTGTTCTTGGCTAGCTCCACTAAACGCAAACCGTTGACAGCGTGAAGCGATAGTCACCGGCACTTTATGACTTTCGGTAGTACATAAGATAATTACCACATGGGCTGGAGGCTCCTCTAAAGTCTTTAACAGCGCGTTAAAAGCCTCACGGGTAAACATATGCACCTCATCTAAGATGTACACCTTGTACCGGCCAATACTCGGCACCGACTGAGCCTGCTCTACTAATTCACGAACATCATCAATACCACGATGGGAAGCAGCATCAATTTCAACCACATCTAAGAACGACCCCTGATTAATGGCAAGACAATGTGCGCATTCATTACATGGCCGCTCAGCCACTGTATCACTCAAACAATTAACCGCTTTAGCCATAATCCGCGCCACCGAGGTCTTCCCTGTACCGCGGGGCCCCGAGAAGAGATAGGCATGGGCAATCCGCTGGGTAGCGATAGCTTGGCTCAAAATCGAAGCTACTTGTGGCTGTCCCACCAGTTCAGATAATTTTTGCGATCGATATTTACGATATAACGTCATATACAAGTGTAAAGTTATAAGGGATAAGGGAGAAGTTGGAGCAATAAAGGGCCAATTTGAGGGAATTTTATACTTCCCCCTTTTCCCTTCTCGCTTCACCCTTAAGAGTCAATTTTGACTATAGCTTTATTATACCGCTTCATTGCATGAGGCAAGCCATTAGCCAACGCTTCTTTTACCGCGTTGGCAGCCAAACAAATTGATTCTGTTGCCAACTGTTGTTCAGCCTGAGTAAAGTTTTGCAAGACATAGGTTGGCCCTGGAATTTCTCGGTTCTCTCTAGTATTAATCCCAACTCGAAACCGCCAAAAACGGTTATGACCCAACTGATCTTGAATAGAGCGAATACCATTATGGCCATTATGGCCACTTTCGGTTGCAATTTTAAGTCTACCCAAAGATAAATCAAGCTCATCATGTACAATCCATATATTCTCGGGAGCAATCTTGTAATACTGAGCTAAACGGCTCACTGCCTGCCCCGAAGCATTCATCATCGTGGTTGGCTTAGCCAAAACCACTTCCTGGTTATCAAGGCGAGTTTTTTGAATAACAGCCCGGCAGCGATCCTGATTCTGCCAGCCGGAGGAATTCGCCAGTAGGTCAACCACTCTAAAGCCGATATTGTGGCGAGTAAACTCGTATTCGGGCCCAATATTTCCTAACCCAACAATCAGCTTAGCATCTGGGGACTTATAGGGCTTTGAGGTTCGTTGTAAAAAAGGTAACTTCATTTGCTCCAGAAAATAATGCAACAAGGAATGGTATGGTAAAGCTCAAAAGGTAGAGTTCAAAACCACAACCAAAAAGTCAAAACTAAGCATAAAAGGCTTTTACTTTTGAACTATGGTTTGCGCTTTGAGTTTTGCGCTTCTAATCCCTATCCGCTAAGCACTGTCAAAAATGGCGGTCCAAACAGCACCAATCCTACAATCGCGGCGATGAGGGTTGATACCAACACCGCCCCAGCCCCAATATCTTTAACCACCCCGGCTTGCTGATTATACTCAGGCGAGAGCAAGTTCGTCATCTCTTCAATTGCAGTGTTACACAACTCAGTTGCAACCACCAAACCAATTGTCAAAATCAGAATCAAGAATTGGGTCGTCGTAAAGTGTAAAAAGTAAGCCAAGACGAGCACCACCAACGCGACCAGCAGGTGGACCCAAATGTTAACCTGCGTTGATAGCGTATACTTTACCCCCTTAGCCGCATACCGGTAACTTTTTACTTGTCGTCTGGCATGTCTCATCATACCTACGTATTGTAGCATGCCCGTTGAGAACAAGAAGCGCGACCCATTACGATCGCTGGGCCCGCAGAGACACTGCGCCCAAAATGATAGCCAGCACAATAAATCCAACCATCACCACTACTGCCCACGTCAAATCCGAGGTCCAATCAGAGTAACTTTTAACCTGCTCCAGGGCTTTTACCACGTAAGTAATCGGCATAATATCGGCAAAATACTGGAGCGGTTCCGCCATTTGATCTCGGCCAATAAACAAGCCGCAGGTTAAGAACTGTGGCATCACAAAGGCCGGCATAAACTGAACCGCTTGAAACTCGTTATGGGCAAAAGCGCTAAAAAACAAACCGAAAGCCATACCTAAAACACCAGATACGACTGCCACTACAACCAGCGAACTCAAACTACCAGCCAGTTGCACGTCAAACAAATACATCGTCACCAAGCTCACCAAAACCGCTTGGACGAGGGCTAAAAGAGCGAAGGCCAACGCATAGCCTAACACAATATCCAACCGGGTAGCAGGCAAAACTAATAAGCGCTCTAAAGTGCCCGACGTCCGCTCTCTCAAAACCGCCACCGAAGTAATAATAAACATTAAAATAAAGGGGATTAATCCCAGCAAAATCGGGGCAACCGCATTAAATAAGTTAAAGTTATGGTAAAACACGTAGTACAGCAGGCTGACCAACACAGTTGGCATAAGCACCACTAAGGCTACCGTCCGATGATCATGCCGTAGCTGCTTAAGAACTCTCACCGTCGTAGCAATAGTGCGTTTTATGCTCATACCTCTTCCTCTCCAGCAGATAGGCTAAGGAACGCTTGCTCCATAGTCTGGCTCTTAGTTTGATTTAAAATAGCAGCCGGTGTATTAGCAGTTAATAACGCACCCTGCCGAATAAACCACAGCCTATCGCACTTATCGGCCTCATCCATAGCGTGGCTCGAAATAATAATAGTTGTTCCTTGTTGAGCTAGGTCATGAAAAGTCTGCCACAAATTTTGACGAAGTAATGGATCCAAGCCAACCGTTGGCTCGTCCAACACCAGTAATGCCGGCTTGCCAAGCAAAGCAACCGCCAACGACACTCGGGCTTTTTGTCCACCAGATAAACTACCAACCAACTGCTGCCTCTGGGCAGTTAAATCCACTAATTCCACCGTTCGCTGCACCTCTGAGTTGGGCTGATTAAGTAATGAGGCAAAGTAACTAATATTTTCTTGCACTGTTAAATCCGGGTATACCGAGGCCGCTTGAGTAACATAGCCCACCTGCGATCGAAGCTTTTTGTCTCCAGCTGGTAAGCCAAATAAGGTAATACTGCCCTTGTGCAACGGCTGCAAACCCAACACCGACCGAATGAGCGTGGTCTTACCCGCCCCCGAAGGTCCCAACAAACCGGTAATAGTCCCTTTTTCAATACTACCGCTTATATTGTGTAATATCGGCTTGCGCTTTATAACAACTTCAACCTGATCAAAAAGTACTGCCTCTGCCATATACTTAACTATACACCCTTATCTCATCCATTAATACTGAGTAACAGTGGCCCGAACGGTTCCACTCGGCAAATCCTGGTCGATGCCACTCAAGCTGATCATTGGTAGCGGTGAAAGTATCAGCCGCCGCGACTGCCCCAGTCAGCGTCACCCTCAACCCTCATCTTGTCATCCTCAGCTTGACTGAGGATCTGTCACAAGATCTAGCTGCCACTAGTCAGCAGGCTTGTACCAGCTAAGATCTGCCCCCCGGCGACTAAATCTTGATAGGCACTGTAAAGCGCGGGGCTGATGGTGCCGACTAGGTCATGAGCCTGGAGGTAGTGCAGACCAGGATGGCCGTTTAAGGTGGCCGCATCAATAGGTGTGCCCGATGACATAAAATCCTGAGGCGTGTGGCTAGTAAGCTGGGTACCGAACAAACCAGCTACTCTCTGATGAGTTGGTGGAGATAAGGTAATTGCCCCAATCACCAACATAGCTATGGTTAAGCCAATAATATATTTTAGATTACCGATAGATCTCATGCGATACATCCAGCCAAGCATAATTGCACTTCTACCTATAGTAGCAAGTACAAAACTAGCAGACAACCATTCTTACCTTCTGAATGAAAACATATAACCTATTTCACTCCGATTGCGCTTCAAAAAGTATTATATAATATATTATATAATAATTTAATATTATATCTGTAATTTTTCATTAACAGTAACTGAGCAAGGTTTTTATATGCTTTCAATATAAGGCCAGATTATACCCGCCATCTCCCCTTACAATTGCACAGTC
>CAZQWH010000003.1:0-57012 GCA_964597145.1 uncultured Candidatus Saccharibacteria bacterium
TAGTCTGTAGTCTGTAGTCTGTAGTCTGTAGTCTGTAGTCTGTAGAAGACAGTATACGTCATTGCGAAGGAGTGGTAACGACTGCGGCAACCTGCCCGCCATGCTTACGCAGCCGTTGCAGGCGGGTCTTGGTGGAATAGAGAAGATCGCCACGGCGTGGCCTCGCGATGACGGGGAAGAGGATTTGTGTATCGTAGATCGTATATCGTATTTCGGAGGTTGGGGATTGGGGATTGAGATTGGTTATTGGGTTGGTGTTTTGTGATTCCTGCCCGCAACGCTGGTTCTGGCTTGCTGGGCGGATGGGTCGAGTTTCTAATTTTTGTATTCAATCGTCCTGCAGTTTGATCTCCTGCCCCCTGTCTTTCGCATCCAGCATCCTGTATCCTGTCTTCTGTATTCCTGAATAAGTTTTGCCTTCTCTTTTTACTTACATACGATTTCCGATCTACTTCGACTTCGCTCAACACAGGGCGGGTTCTAGCCTTAAATCTTTAACCTTTAGTCTTGTTTGCCCCGATTTAAGGTCATTCATTCAACTTCTGACCAATCGCTTGGCGCTTATTAATATACGGGGTTTAAGATGTATCATGTTGCCTTTTAACTTATAACTTTTGCCCTCTCCGCCTACACCAAATCCCACTCCAGATAAAACATAGCGCTGCAAAAGGGTAAATAAATTATGGCAAATTTTCCTCAAAATTTGACAACCTTGTGGGCGTATGTATATAATGCACATATACGTTACCCGCTAATAGGCGGGTATTTTTGTACCTTTTTGCACTACCAGGAAAATAAATGGCAATCAGTATTATCGCTATCGGTAAAAAACATGATGCTTGGATCCAAGCGGGACTGTCCTTATACCAGCGCCGTCTGCGCCAACCATTCAATGTTGCATGGACATTGCTACCTCACACCCCAATCGCCGAACGAGCCATACCAGATGAGTCTGAACGGATATTAGCCGCTCTCAAACCAGAAGACTTTGTCATCTTGCTCGATGAATCCGGCCGTATACTCACCTCGCCCCAGCTCAGCCAAAAGCTGCAGGAACAGTTTAATTGGTCACAACGGGTAGTATGTATTATTGGTGGCGCCTTTGGCGTAAGCCAATCGGTTAAAGACCGAGCCGATCTGGTCTGGTCGTTATCCAACCTAGTATTCCCACACCAACTCGTCCGCCTGATACTGATTGAGCAGATCTACCGAGCTCAAACCATTGCCAACGGTGAAGCCTACCATCATCAATAAGGGAAAATGCACATTTGACGCCACATCCTTTTTTATGATACTGTGCTAAACATTCTTCCAGCGCGAAAAATCGGATGTTTATTTCGAGGGAGCAGGAACAATGATACCATCCGTTTTGGGCATCGCCATTTTGCTAGGTTCGCTGTTAATGCTCATCCTTGCTCATGTGGCCAGGCGTGAAAGTGCCCTAAGGCAAGAATTGGAGCCAATTCTGAAGCGGCTAGCGGATCAATATCCCAAAGAAGTATTTGCCCAAAAGCCCCGCATCTATGTACGCGCCAACGATTACAAGTTTGGTGGCCAAAGAATGCGCGAATTGCTATGGATATTCTATCCGCTAAGCTTGGTGGTCGCGCTATATGGCTATAGACTAATTGCCTTGGGGCAACAAGGCCAGCTTTCATCCTCTTCAACCTGGGATGAGAGGGCTGCAAACTTGTTGATTCTAATGCCATTTAGTTTTGGTGCCATGTTGCTTGCATTCGCCGTGCTTGAGTGGCGAAAGCTGTGGCTATCGGACAGACTGTTGGGCCCTACCGAGATCATGTCAGGCATACACCAACAGGAACTGAGGAGGTTTCGCAAGCGTTATCTTATTCGTAAGGCACGCATCTACCTTTGCGCTGGAGCAATGCTGACAACAATCAGTATTACGGCAATATTTACCCTTGCCCACTAACAACCCCTCCATTCATACCTTCCTCGGAAACGCGGAAGGTATTATTTTGCACCTACCTCAACTCCTACCCATCCAGATACCGTCACGCATCCACGCCAGTGACCGAGCATAGACCAACGCGCTCTTCACCCTTCAAAAGCAGTGTATACTTATCCCATGAGTCTACCCAAGCAAAAACGTTTTTTACTAGTTAGCATTAAACCGCGTGAAATATCCGAAGATACATTATTAATCCAACTCGAAGAATTACAACGGTTGGTAGAGTCCTATGGCGGAATCGTGGCGGGCGTTGCTGTGCAGTCTCGCGAAATACACGACAAGGGCAGGTATATTGGCTCGGGCAAAATGACCGAAGTTGCTGGCCGAGTTAAAAACAAGGCTATTGATGTGGTCGTGCTTAATGGCATTATTAAGCCTGGTCATTTATTCGAGATTGCTCAAGAGCTGCGTCGACACGACCAAGATATACTCGTCTGGGATAGGGTAGATTTAATTTTGCAAATATTTGGCCAACACGCCAAAACTGCCGAAGCCCGGCTCCAAATCGAATTAGCTTCTATGCGCCATATGGGTCCCCGTATTTATGGCATGGGCACCGAGCTATCTCGCCAGGGTGGTGGTATAGGCGGCCGGGGTATTGGCGAAACAAATACCGAGTTAATGCAGCGCCATTGGCAAACCATGATGAAACGAGCTCAGCAAAAGCTAGCCAAATTATCCCAGGCCCGGGAGCGACAAATGCTGCGCCGTAAACGAGTCGGTTTACCCACCATCTCGTTAGTCGGCTACACCAACGCCGGTAAAACCAGCCTATTTAACGCCTTGACCTTTAAGAAAAAGCTGGCTCAAGACCTATTATTTGCGACGTTGGATGCCGCCACCGCCAAGGTATATCTACCGCAACTAAACCAGTCGGTCTTAGTCTCGGATACCATTGGCTTTATTGATAACCTACCTACCGAATTAATAGAAGCTTTTAAATCAACCCTCATGGAGGCTCTCAATGCCGATGTATTAATTAAAGTCGTAGATGCTTCCGACCCCAATCTCGATTTACATCTAACTGTGGTAGATAAAACCTTGGCCGACCTAGGCCTAGCCAGTCGACCCACCATAATCGCTTTCAATAAGATTGACGCCTTCCCCGAAGCGCTAGTCCAAGATTTGGTAGAAAAATATGCCAACCTAAACCCATGCTTCATCTCAAGTAAAACTGGCAACGGGATTCAGGAACTAAAAACAGCTATCGGCCAATCATTACACCCCCATCCCATCTAGTTGGCAAACGAATAAATGGCTCGTTTGCCTGATTTATGATACTTTAGTCTTATAACAAATTTCGCTATGGCACCTGAAAGCAGTTTTTCTGAATCACAATTTATCGAAAATCAATCCTTAGCCGCTGAATCCCTTGGGTCAGAGGCAAAACCTTTAGGACAAGAGGTTTCTGAATCAGATCAAGAAAGTATCGAAAATACGGTTGAGTTTGGCGGGGTAAGGTTGGCCCGAGGAAGTGGCCACGAAGAATACGTCCCCCGAGCATCGTCAACATTTACTCAAGATTCTTTTACCCAGGAGCGAATGCAGGCTCTAGCCGTTTCATTTGCTCTCAACCAGCCAGTACTACAAGAAGGTGGCACCTCATTAGGCAAAAGTACCATTCCGCAACAAATGGCGGCCGAGTTGGGTTGGTCGGTGCATAAAATAAATCTAACCGGCACCTCGGATAATCGTGATTTAATGGGCACCTATACGCCCAACCCCGAAAAACGCACCGTCGATGATCCGGAGTTTATCTTTGCCGATGGTCCAGTGACCGCCGCCATCCGAGAAGCCGCCCAAGGGAATAGGGTAATGTTAATGATTGACGAAATAAATGCTGCCCACCCGGGCGTATTAATTCGATTGCACGAAGTATTAGATCAATACGAAAAAAGCGGCGAAATCACCCTGTCCGAAGATGGTAGCGAACGATTACAGGTCATTAAAGAAAACCTGGTGATTGTGGCCAACGCCAATCCGCCCAGCCGGGGTAGTTCGCAGTACGCCAGCCGCGATCCACTCGACCCGGCCCAATTGCGTCGTTGGAATTATCAAAAGCTACCAGACGAATTGCCAGAGAACAGCCGAGAATTTTACGCTCGGTCATTGTTTGGTCTGGAATCAGAGCCAAGCCCACGTCAGCCAGAATCTTCAATTGTCACCCCCGATCACACCTTGTCTCAAGCTGAGTTGGCGACTATTCCTGGCATCTCGGAAATGGTGACGAAATATTTAGAATTTCATCAACACGCTCAACAACTGGTTAAAAACGATAAGATCAGCCAGGACCAACCCCAGCGTTTTACCTATGACGATCGCGAAGAGCCACGGCGAGTTATGGAGTATGTGGCTCATTTTTATAATGGTGATATTAACCAAACCTTTCAGCAAGCGCTTGAATATTACTATGTTAATAAACTAGCCAATCAAACCGATCGGGATTCACTCACCGATCTAATTAAAACCGTCAGCTATACACCTCCAACCGATTCGCGCCGACGTGGCCTAGGTTCCGCTCCAGAAACCTTACCAAACCACGAGATGGGTAACCGAGTAGAATTTTTGAGGCAGATGCTAGGCGAGGGGGCGAGCCCACGCGAAGTTTTACCTTGCTTGGCGGGAGATGAATCTAAAGAAGCTCAAACTCTACGACACGTGTACGAAAACGCGGTTGGTGGCTATGGTGGTGCAATTGCCAAAAGCTACGCCGGGGTTGCAACCAGAGAAGCTGCTATTTATAGAACCTTTCAATATGCCCTGAAAAATTGGTCAGCACTAGCCCACAGCCTGGTGGGGATGGATGAAACTACAGTGCCACTTTATAATACATATATTAAATCAATAGAAAAAGAAGGCAACCAAAATGATTTTAAAGCCTTACTAACGGCCATGGCCGGAAAAGATACCGATCAGAGCTGGGCCATAATACGGAAAGCTCCGTTTGTAAACATGGCGGTAGCTAAAGCATTGATTGGCAATAATAGCCCTCAGGCTGACAACATGAGGCAAGAATGGGCCAAAGAGGGGCAGTCCAAGATGCTGGTCGAATCTTTAAAAGGCGTAGAGTCAAATGCTTCCTTTGAGGTCCGAGAAGAATATCTGAAATCTGATCTGCAAAGACTCGTCAGCTTGTCCGGCGTGAACGACGTCCGAGGCTATTGGGATCGGGAACGCGCATATTCAGAGGCAATAGGTCATGATAGCAATGGCGAACCATATATCAAAGATCACTCGTTATTTGATGCTTTAATTGCCAGCCTCAGCAACGTAGATAGCCGCTATGCAAACCAAGTACGCCGTGAGATTGATTCATTTTTATCTCCAGAAGGCAAGATAACAACCCGCTACAAAAATTGGATCATTGGGGCATTGCAGGCACGAGAAATGAGTGTCCCTAATAAACCCCAACCATGAGCGCCGAACGACCTATCCCCAAAGAAGCACAGCTAGCTGGCGAATCACGTACACCCGATATTTTGGCAAATTACCCGCCAGAAGATCAAAAAATTCTTAAAGATCGGCTACGCAGCCTCGATACGGTTGGCCGCTTTATTGGCAAAGACTACCAAATGCCCATTGAGTTAGGTGAGGCGGGAGACGGATGGTACTGGGATATGCGAGACAACGAAATTGTGGCCGATGCTAAAGACGTATTAGAAAAAGATCTCGAGCTCAACCGCTTTATTATTGGTCACGAAGGTAGTCATCGCCGCATTTCGCACTTTGATGATGAGTTTAAACAACGGTACCAGACTGAACCAGGCTTTGGCATTATGGCCAACTACATCGAGGATCCACGGGTAAATAATTATCTAACCGATGGCTATCCATTATTTGAAGATGGCCTCGAAAAAAGCTATCAGGATAGCCTAGTCCGCTTATCTAACTTAGAATTAGAGACAGACGCCAAGCATGGGTTTCGGCCGCGTCACCTTCAAGCCGGGTGGGAGTATATTCGCCAATGGTATCGCGAGCACAACAACGAACCATTCGCCATAGACGAGTCACTGCCCCAAGAAGTGCAGCAAGTTGTGGCCTCAACCCTAGAATCGGCTCAAGATGTATGGTGGTCGTATCCCACCCGGGAGGAGGCTAACGATCCAGAGCTGGTTCAACAATATGCCCAACAGAGTGCTAAAATATTGTCCAACAAGGTTTGGCCAGAATTTTCAAAGTTAGTTGAGCAAGATGTTAACGATCAAATGATGCAAGATGCCCTGCAGGAGGCTGCAGATAAACAGGCTAATGGAGAGCCAAATCCCTTTGATAATTTAAATCAACAAGAGCAAGAAGAGCTGGCTCAAGCAATCGCTGAGGCAATAAAACAAAGCCAGGATGATAGCCGTAACGACACTCCTCAAACTCAGGCAATTCCACTCGATAAAATCCCCGACAACTTAAAACAAAAAATTCAAGAACACTTGGATAATCTTGACGAACAAGAAGCGCAACAAAGGCGTAAACAGGCCCAAAAAGCCTTGCAGCAAACAGATGACACCTATAACCAAGAGACCGAAAGCCAGTTTATGCCCCAGGCTAAGCAGGACGCAGAGCCAGAGCCTCCCGTTGAACCATCAAACCAATCGCCAGAGATATCGCAGCCAAAGCCTCCGCCACCAATAGATTTATCGGCCATGCACCAAGCCATGCAAAAAATTGAGCATCAACACGCTACAGAATACGACCAGGCGCTCCAAGAAGTACTGCCAATTATTAATAAACTTGAAGCCAAGTTAAACAACATTTTCATTGAGCGGCAAAAAGACCAATGGCAGAGCGGTTTTAGCAGTGGAAAACAGCTCGACATTAGTCGGAGAATGGAAGAGCAAGCCAAGGGAGTATCTGCAGCGTTAACCAAGGCCTGGGAGCGCCGCGAGCTGCCCCAGAAAATAGATTATGCTTTTAGTGTATTGGTAGATTTATCTGGTTCCATGAGTGGCGGAGGCAAAATTGAAGAGACCTTTAAAGCTTGTATTGTGCTTACCGAAGTCTTGTCTCGGCTAGGAATTCCATTCGAAGTGTCTGGGTTCAATCGCTCCCTTTATAAGTACAAATCGTATAGCCAGGAGTTAACCAAAGATATTCGTCAAGGCATGAGCCAGATGCTCCCCGAAGTCAGATCACCCAACGCCGGCAATAATAACGATGGTTGGGCCGTAACCCAACAATCCAAGTCCTTAGCCGGCCGGAATGAGAAGCAAAAATTTTTAATTGTCTTATCCGATGGCCAACCCACCCCAGTGTATCCATATGACGCGGAAGAATACGATTTAGATACGGTCGTTAAAACTATTTCAAATACGACCGACCAGCACCTAATTGGCATGGGGCTATTATCTAAGTCGGTCGAGCAGTATTATCCGCAGCATGTTATTGCAAGTAGTGTCGAGGAGATACCAGCTCAATTGGCCACAATTCTCGAGCAAGCAATCAACCAAGTATAGTACAATGTAAGCGGAGAACGAGTATGGATATATCAAAGTTACGTAATTTTCTAATCCAATCACAACAGCTACCAGAACTATCCGCCATCATCATTAACCCGGATGAGTTTACCCCCCTTGCCGAGCAGTTGAAGCAAAATGGGTATACTCCAGCTAAAAATTTAGAGGAGGTGCTCGACCATTTCGAAAATGGCACAACTGGATATATGTATTTTACAGCAGGCAATGCTAAGCCCATTTACGATGTCCTGTCTCAATACCCAACAGGAGTAATTGAGCTCTTTAATGCCAGTAGTGGCACAGCCTACCATTGTACTAATACCAATGGTAGAGTGGTTTTAGTTACCACCGATCAAGCTCTGCAAACAGCCAACCAGCAAGGCTTTGATGTATTATCCAAACTTGGCATGATACTTCGGCTAAATTGAGGAACGAAAGTTAGAATTAAAAAGCCCCCTCAGCTATTTAAGCTGAGGGGGGTAATTAAGCCAGTCTAATGACTGACTCCTGTCATATTATACTGGCTGACAGGGGCCGACTGCCTCGCTTGGGGTGTGGTGGAGGCGCACCGACTTTTAAGTGGATGATGCTACAAATGGCGCGTTCTCTATCCATTCATACTCATCCAAGCCTATAGTATCATAGTTATCGCTATATGTCAAGAGGGGTAGGAGATATACTCTAAAAGCAGGGTTTTTAGAGTGACTCAAGGCAAAATACACCAGACAAACGATTAAAAACCACCTCTCTCGTCATTGCGAATAAAATGAAGCAATCTTCTCTATCCCACCAAGACCCGCCTGTCGGCAAGTGGCAGGCAGATTGCCGCAGTCGCTCACGCTCCTTCGCAATGACGATACCGTCGACTTCAGACTTCAGACAAAAGACAGAATACCGAATACACAAGATAATACTACCAGAAAGACTAAGCCTAAAATACAATGTACTAATTCTATAACCTAGAACCTAAAACCTAAAACCCGATATACGAGATACGATCCACGAACCCCTCCCGTCATCGCGAGGCCTTGCCGTGGCGATCTACTTCGATTAGATCGGGATCTACTTTATTCCAGCCAAGACCTGCTCACCATGCTTTCGCCAGCCAAGCAGGCAGATTGCCACAGTCGCCACCACTCCTTCGCCATGACATATACTACCGCATCCCGCATCCTGCATTCCGACGCCCTTCCGTCATTCTGCCTTCGGCTCTGAGGCTCAGGCTCGAGGAGGAGCGAGGCGTAACCAAGAGATAGAATCCCCTCTACGGTCTAATGCTTGTAATCACCAGTCGGTTGCCGACGCTTACCTTTATTTTTATCTTTACGATGACGATGCTTCTGCTTGCCTTTGGCTGATGATCGGGTTGATCGTCCGGCATGGGTAGTTTGGCGGCTAGCGTTATTGAGTAAATGCTGAGGCAAATGCTTGCCGCTATATTTACGGGCAATTTCCATACCACCAATGGTGGTAATGGTGTACATACCAACCATGGTGCCTTTCCACGGATGAACCAGCGGTTCTTGCACCGTTTGGATTAAATGGGGAGCAATCTCATGCAACCATGGTATCTCCACTGCTTGGCAATCTACAGCATAGGTATTGTCGTTAATCTCTAACACTTCGGTACAAACAATAATTGGTGGGCGTTTATCTACCCAGACGCTGGCAGGGTGAATGCGCATTTTATACCCATCGGTCCGGGTATAATCTCGATCGCTTGTCTTAATCGCCAAACTCGGCAATAACCCCGCGGTCACTGTCTTACCAATGGCTTCATACATAATTCGGCTCAACTCTTTTTTGGCAACCGTATGCTGGTTCTGTTTAAGCGAACTGATCGGAATATCTAACCACGATACCAAATTATGAAGTTGGTCCCTAATTTTAATAATCTCTTCTAAGATATGTTTATTCAGGTAATTTTGGTCGGCCCATTCTTCCCGATGAGACTGTTTTTCGTACATAGGTACCAAATTCAAAAGTGTAAACAAATCGCCGCGCTTATCTAATAGTTTTTCTCGAGCAGCATCGGCTTGGGTTTCTAGTCCAATTGGTCGGGTGAAAATAGTACCCGTAGAAAGGGCGGCGGAGATAATTAAAATCTCCTCAACACACCCATACTGCTGTGCCATCAAGATCATCCGGGCAATGCGAGGCTCAACCGGAAGTGTAGCCATTTGAGCTCCAAGTTCAGTTAATTCTTGGTTGGGGTTAATTGCCCCTAGAGCCGCGAGTGATTGCAACGCATTATGCACCGCCCCTTTGGCTGGCTGGTTCATAAAATCAAAATTTTCTACATCTTGTATACCCAAGCCAACCATGCGCAACACAGCGCTAGCCAAATCTTCACGTTGAATTTCGGGTGTAGAAAATTCGGGTCGTTGATGCTGGCCTGGCTCCAAGTATTCGGCTCGACCAACCTCGTACTCTTTTTCGGTGAACAGCGCCAAATATACCCCAGGGCGAGTTCGACCAGCTCGGCCTTGGCGCTGGCGCAGACCAGCCTTGGAATGCTCAATAGTGGTTAACGCGCCAATCCCATGCTTATGGTCAAAGGTCATTTGTCGAATCAGCCCAGAATCAATTACAAACGACAAATCGGCCACCGTAATTGACGTCTCGGCAATATTAGTCGCCACAATTACTTTGCGCTGGTCAGTCTCCACAAAAATTTGATCCTGCTCATCCTTGTCCATTTCACTATGCGCCGCCAAGGGCAACATAGTGGCATCGTTTAGCGTTTCCAAGTATTCAATCGTTTGGGCAATTTCTTTCTTACCCGGCATAAAAATTAAAATATGACCACTTTCACTACTGGCATGCGCCAATTTTGCTTTATAGGCGGCCAGGGCTGGAATAGAAGCATTGTCGTTGTCCTCCATAAAAAGCTTAGCTGCCTCAACTCGCTCTGGTTCTTCAAGATAGGTAACAGTAATTGGATAGCCCCGCCCCTCTACCGAAATTACCGGGGCGTTATCGAAATATTCCGCGAAACGGCCAGTATCGATAGTGGCCGACATGATAATTACCCGTAATTCTGGGCGACGGGCTAAGGCTCGCTTGGCTAAACCTAACCCAATATCTGTATTAAGGCCTTGCTCATGAGCTTCATCAAAAATTAGTACATCATACCGGCTAAACAGCGGGTCAATTGCCGCTTCCTGCAACAAAATACCATCGGTCATAAATTTTAACTTGGTGCCTTCCATAGTGGAATCATCGAACCGAATCTGGTAACCAACTTCTTCGCCAACTTCACAACCGTATAGGTGGGCTACCCACTCTGCCACCGAAGTTACCGCTAACCGACGAGGTTGAGTTACCCCAATCCGCTTATCCCCAGCTAAGCCTTGGCGCAGCAAGTGTAAGCCGACCTGGGTTGTTTTACCGCTACCTGTTGCCCCAATAATCACCGTTGCTTGATTGGCCCGGACAGTTTGGGTGATCTGCTTTAAATAGGGAATAATTGGTAAATCTTTTGGATCAGTTGAAGGTGGAGCAGGGTGGGTTTGTGTAGCAGGAGTGGACATTAGTTATTAGGTTACAGGTTTCAGGTTACAGGTTCAAGAGAGGAGGAGAGGGAATGCTGGATGCTGGATGCTGGATGCTGGAGAAGGTAAGTATACGTCATTGCGAAGGAGTGTGAGCGACTGCCGCAACCTGCCTGCTTAGCCAGCGAAAGCATGGCGGGCAGGTCTGGGTTGGGTCTAGTAGGTCGCCACGTGAAGCCTGTGCTAAGCAAAGTCGAAATACTCGCGATGACTGGAGAGGTGGGGTCGTTGATCGTTTTTCGTTGATCGTATATCGGGTTTTAGGTTTTGAACCTGCAACCTTCTCCCTCTTCAAGTACAAAAAAGGCCAGACATAGGCGTCTGGCCTGTGGTGTTAATACACCTATCTCCAAAGAGATTGGAGCAGATGGGCGGACTCGAACCACCACCTTTGGAGTCAAACAAACTCCAACGCGCTATGCTTGCGCCACATCTGCATTGCTCAATACGGAGCGGTGACAGTGTAGGGAATCGAACCCTAAACCTTTAACTATGATTCTCGTTGCGCTAGATATATCTATCGCTCCATAGTTATGCTCTGCCGTTGAGCTACACTGTCGTCTTGCATCCCGCAAAGGGACAAGAGGGAAGGGTGGCGATACATGTAATCGTCGCCCTTCCCACATTAAACATCACTCAGCCTCTCGGGCTCAACTGTTTTCTCTCCGGTCACAGCCAGAGAGTAACTGGTTGCGTGGGCCATCTGCCCTATGTAGCGCCTTGCACTCCAGCCTGGGTGATCAAGCCCAGACCGTGCTGTCCATCATAAAGGATAGGCGCCCGAGCAGCAGCGGAGACTGCGATCACCGTTTCGCGGTGCTGCAGAGTGATGTTTAAAGCTTATAACACAAGCTAGCCTGCTGTGTCAATACACGGCTATAGTATTCACTAACTCTTAGGTTATTCATAAGTGGTTTTGGTAGTATTGCCAGCATGAGGAGGATTTAAGGTATGAAATGTCCCATCGATAGCACCACGCTTGCTATTACCGAGCGCCAAGGAATAGAGGTTGACTACTGTCCCGAATGTCGTGGAGTCTGGCTGGATCGAGGCGAATTAGATAAACTTATCTCGCTCAATGATCGCAACTTATCCGCCAGCCACTTTGACCCCAAGCTAGACCAGCGGCAACGTCAAGCCAACGACCATTACACCAGCCGGCATGCTAACCCTAAACGCAAAAAAGAATCATTTTTGTCAGAGTTATTTGATTTTGGTGATTAAAAAGCCGGGACATGTCCCGGCTTTTTAACAATAACTATTAAGTGTGGTTAGACGGCCTTGGTAGAAGACGGACGCGATGCTGGCCTAGTGGCAACTTTCTTAGTTCCCGTATAATAATCACGAACCTGGAATAAGATATAAAACGATACATAAGCGCCAATGACTGCACCGAGTAGTGAACCAATATGAATTGGCGATTGCAGCCAGTTAAAAACACTCCAAACAATGCTAAACAACGAGCCATAAAAAGCCAAATTCCAGCCTTTAATTGAATATTTCTTCAGTCCAGAAAAGGATAATGCCATTAACACCACCTCAGCCCCCAAAGCAGCTAACGAAAGCCAAGCCAACAAGGTATACCAAGGGGAAAATACGCCCAAGATTGTACTAAATCCAAAGAGAAGAGAGAGTAAACCAAAGAAGGCCAAAGCACCCCAAATGGCAGCCACCAAAGTTATCCATGGCGCGACTTTAACAATACTCTGTCGCCACTCTTCGGGCAATTGGTAAGGAGCCTTAGTCGTAAAGTAAGGCTGCAAGGTGGAAATAAGTTGTTCCATAAACTTTTGTATCCTTTCCGTATAATAATTTATTCAAGTATTACTGCAAAGAGAGCCAACCGTCAATCCCCAACCAGCCGCCATGAATAAGATCTAAGATAGTCAGAGCAGTGGGAAGCAAAAAATTCAAACGCCGTAATTCCATGGTTCTTGGTATCGCCTACAAAGGCCCAAATATCTCAACTCTTATAAAACATTATAGTAGTATTGTTTACTTTTAGTACTATTATGTTATACTATATGCAAGGAGGGAGATGAGTATGATAGGACTATGGATATTAGGGTTAATTGCCGGGATAGCCTGGATAAATGGCGTCGGCTGGTTAGTTGGAGCCATGTTAATTGCTATCTTGCTTGCATTGAGTGGTGTTTTATCCGGTTTGGCTGGGTTATCGCGACGTCGGTCGCGCAAACAAAAATATCACCCTGCTCATTACCATTAAGATTAGCTAATGGCTATCCGGAACCCAATTAGCGTAAAATGAACAACCAAAACAACAACGCGATCGCAATGCGATACCAACCAAAAATAGTGAAGGTATGCTGTTGAATGTATCGCAAAAATTGCTTCACAACCACATACGCCACAATAAACGACCCCACTAAGCCAATAGCCAACAAGCCATATTCCGTTTGGCTAAACTCATTGCTCGATTTAAGCAAGTCGTAACCACTCGCGGCCATCATCGTAGGAATAGCTAGCAGAAACGAAAAATCAGCCGCCGTTTTGCGGTTAAATCCCATAAACATCCCACCAAAGATGGTCGCGCCCGACCGTGATACCCCAGGAATCACCGCTACCGTTTGAATAATCCCCAACAACACTGCCTTCGGTACAGATAAATCCTCAATTTCAACCTCAGCATGTTCATCGGGGTTATAAAAATGCTCGATTAGGAGAATAATAACGCCCCCCACCAACAAGCTAACGACCGTAACAAGCTGACTCCCAAGTAAAACCTGCTTAACAAAATCGTAGACGGTTAACCCAATAATTCCAGTCGGGATAAAGGCAATAATAATATTTTTCCAAACCTTAGGCCCCTGGAGTAGTTTATGCCGATAGAGAAATACAATCGCTAAAATCGCCCCCAGTTGAATCACAATTTCAAAAGTCTTTAAGAAGTCAGATTCGGCTAAGCCTAATAAGCGGGAAGATAGAATTAAATGCCCAGTCGAAGACACGGGCAAGAATTCAGTTACACCTTCAACTACAGCCAGGAGTAAGGCATCAATATAATTCACTTTATCAGGTTACAAGGTTTAGCCTACAGGGTCAACTACAATTTTAACGCGAACCATAGACGGTAAAACCAAAGCCGGAAAATCATCGCAATAACAAGGTAGGGGCCTAGCCGCCCTCCATCTTCTGTCCTACTACTTACCACCATTACATGTAGTCGGGCTCCATAATCCCACCTCTTGTTCACGGGCACGCTGCTGGGCTTGTTTAAATTGCTGCTGCTGAACATATGGGATGCGATAGGTGTACTCATGAGCAAAACCTTGCTCAACCATTACTAAATTAACATTGGTACCATCCGGCAGATACACATACCGCAGCCATCGTCCATATTGATCGACATTTTCCTGGGTTGGATCAGATTCTAGACTCACCGTTCGATTGCTTAGCATCGACTTTAGCCGGCTCGAAGCTTCTTCCCCAAAGCATTGCACTGGTCGACGCGGATCAACCACTTCTGGGGTATCAATTCCTATCAGCCGCACGGTATGAGATTGTCCATTGGCTAAAACAACCAAAGTATCGCCATCCACGATTCGCTCAACGGCGAAATTACCATCAGGAGTCAACATTGGGGTAGGGGTCGGCTGTGGCTGAATCTCAGAACTTTCAGACGGTAGAGTATAAAAAGCCAGACCAAGGATGAGTATAACCATACCAGCCATAAACAGACGCAGTATCGGCGATTGCTTTCGGGTAATCGTATTTACCACCTTAAAAATTTCACGAATAGTCGACAATGGAAGTTGAGCCATATGCATCCAGCTTACCAAAAATTAGTCCAGACAATCAGTCTCTCAACATGCTACTATTTAGGCAGAACAGGGTAATGTTAGTCGGTTAGGAGGTGATACGTCTCATGAAAGGTTTTCTTGATTTCGTCCGTGAACAAGGCGTAGTTGGTCTAGCAGTTGGTTTTATTTTGGGTGGGGCAGTGGCCAAGGTTGTATCGTCAATCGTCAACGATTTAGTTAATCCTTTAGTCGGTTTAGCGCTCGGTTCAACTTCAGGGCTTTCTAACGCCTCCTTCCAAGTTGCCGATGCTACCATTAACTATGGGAACTTCTTGTCCGTCTTAATCGACTTTATTATTGTGGCGCTCGTTGTTTACTTTGGCGTTACATTGCTTAAACTAGATAAAATGGATAAAAAGAAGGAATAAGCTTATCTGGTGTATACTAGTAGAGAAATGATTGGCTGATTTTTTACAGTATATGCAACCAAAGCTTATTTTAATCCCCATTATCGTAGCTGGACTTTTTGCCCTAGTGCAGTCAGGCATATCCGTTGCCAATGCAGCAACGGATACTGCCTCAGTTATGTGGGCCGATGAGTTTAGCGCTTCTCAACCTCAACCAGTCAACATTGCCAGTCTTGGGTTGCCGCTCAAATATAGCGTGGGCGGCATAGACCCTGGCACATTTACCTGCACCCCTGACCAAACCTCAATTAACCATAAATCTGTGTCCTTAACTGGTCCCAACGGCACTTCTCATCCAATTTACACAGTGTCATATTCAACCGAACCCATCGGGACTACGTACTTTCATTTTAACCTCAGCATCATATTGCCTTACTACGAATTATCTCAAAATACCCAGTATCAGCTAACGTTTAACGGCGGGGTTTCGAGCGATTCAAGCACCCTGCGATTTAAATGCGGCACTCAGCCTAATACCTACCAATACTTTTATTTACCCGCTGGGGCACATACCCTCACCTTTTCTACCGGGCCAGACACTATCAAGCCCACTATCCTAGACCGTTCGGTAATAACTACGCTTAACCAAGCCGTGATTATCTGGAAGGCTTCCGAACCCGTATCTCCCCAAGTCAAGCTAAGCCAAGCTGCTAGCGGCTATGAATCGGTTACCACCGCCCAAAACTATGGGTTGTGGTATGTTGCCAAAATAACTAATTTAAGCCCGGGAGAATCATACACCTATCACATTCAAGCGTATGACCAGGGCGGGAACCAACCCACGCTAGGCACAACCGGCAACGTTACCACATGGGAAATAAGTCCGATTACAATCTTCGACCAAACTGGCCACGAGGCTTCAATTAAGTGGGCCACCAGCGTCAAAACCGACTCAATCATCGAATACGGCACCACCAAAAACTTGGGCCAAATCAGCGGCAAGCACAGCTCGGCTACCAATCATACTGTCCGTTTAGTTCATCTGCAATCCAACCAAACTTACTATGCTCGTATTCGCTTAGTTAGCGGCAACGCCTCTTCGGTCTCCGATGTATTTAGCTTTAAAACCCTCGATGCCAGTGCGGCAGTTTCAACCGATGCCACCACCATTAACCCGCAATTTGCCGGACAATTTGATTTAAGTAATTTTAACTTTAAAGACTTTCCTCAAGATCAGCCGCTGGCAGAGAATAATCAAGCCAGCACAGGGGCGGTGCTGGCCTCCCAGGATACTGATTTGGTTTCAATTGCTAAAAATTACCGTCAATTCATCCAGCAACATCGCTGGGTGGTGTGGTTGTGGGTGCCGGTTTTACTGCTGCTATTTTTAATTGCCTGCATCTGGCTTTTGCATCGCCATCAGCACAAAGCCGCAATCGTCCAACAAGAGCTTGCCAAGCAAAAAGCTCGTAAGTATCACCAGCCGCCCAGCTTAGGCTAAACAACACCGGCCCATCAACCGCGAGGTAAGAATCTTTATAGACTGGGCTAAACGTATGAAACTACCAAGAATTCATCCACTCTCTGTAGCCGCGTTGTGTATGGTCTGCCTCTTCGCTATCTATGCGTATAGGCCCACCATTAGTTTTGCCGAATCAATTCAAATTTTTGCAACCGTTGCCCCCGATGTCGATGATTTTCAACTCGAATTAGCCGGACCAGACAACACTAACCCCATTGGTCCCGATTCAGTGTTAACCTTTACTCTTAAATATGGCTCGTACTTGTCCCAAGCAACCGACCTAGTTGTAGTACAAATATCATGGACCCAAGGGCAGCTAGATGATGGCCAGATAATTAATGTGTTGGAGTACGTAGAAGGCAGTGCATCAACCGCGTTTGGTAATGCTCAACCAATCATAGACCTAACCAACCGCACCATTACCTGGCAAATTAGCCCCCTGCCACCGGGGGTAAATCATTCACTAAGCTGGCAACTCCGAACAAAATCAGTGCCACTTACTCAACCAGCCAGCTTTACCGTCTCGGCTTCACTAATTAGTCCTGGTCTAGAAAAACAGGCGATCCCACTCGAGTATATATACCTCTACACAGCCCCAGTTATAACCCCAACTCCCACCCCAGTTAATCCTACAACCACACCCATGCCACCTGCTACCGGCGGACTGTTTAACCCAATTATCGATCTGATCAATAAGCTAGTCCCAGTAGCAACCACAGTCACCCAAGTCACTCAAACGATTGCCGAACATGGTGGAGCCATTGTTGCCACGCCTATTCCTGTCCTATTAATACTCATTCCGGCCATTGCCCAAATTGCTGCCCTATTGGGCCAAGTACCATGGTGGCAAATTATACCTCTCGTCACCGCCTTATTCTGGTCTCGGCCTAAACGACCTTGGGGTTTAATCTACGATACCGAAACCAAGCAGCCTATCGACCCAGCTATTATTACGCTCACGAGTGCCTCCAGTGAACAACGCACTACCTTATCCGACTTTTACGGCCGATATCAGTTTTTAGTAGAGCCGGGAGTATATGAGTTAAGCGTCAAAAAATCTCACTACCAATTCCCCTCGCAACAACTAAACGGTCAGCAGGACGATGGCATCTTTAGCAATTTGTATTTTGGCGGGCCAATTACCATTAATGAGGTCGATGCCATTACCTATAATATTCCTCTCGACCCAGTCACTTCAGACTGGAATCAAACCCAAAAACAGCATCACCACTATCCGGGCAAGCGACATCTCATTTCAGAGTGGTTATTCTGGTTAGGCCTTGCTTGGAGCATCTTAATGTTTAGTTTATCGGCTTCGCTCGTAAATGCCATCGTACTTGGCATGTACCTTATATTACTCGGTTTGCGCTGGTTGCAACGATTGCGCTCTCCTTGGGGTGTAGTCTATGACCAGTATGGCTACCCAATGGCCGGAGCGGTGGTTAGTATTACCAACATTAACAATCCATTAGTCAAGCGACCACCGGTAGTCACCAATCAAAGTGGGCGGTATGCATTTTTGGTTGAAAGAGGAATGTATCAGCTAAATGTGGCCGTAAATTCTAGAGATGCCCAATCCCTACCAAACCCTGGCCCTATGGTCGAGGTTAAAAAGCCCCAAGGCCACATTGCGCTAGATTTAACAGTTAGCGATACTAAGCACAAGTCCTAATCACCAGGACGAATGCAGGTGTGTTATGCTTTCATTAATGCCAAAACGTCTCCCTGCCACGCTATCAACGCTAATTAGTCTATTGTTATTTGTCGTCCCTGCCAGTTCCAATTATTCCTTACGGGAACTAGACTTTGGCAGTGGAGGTGGAGCAAGCCAATCATCCAACTACGCCTTCGAAGGTATTATCGGCGACAATGGCGCGCCGCTAAGTGGATCGGCCTATAATGGAGGTCTTGGCTTTGGCTTCACCCAAATGGCTAATACACCCCAAGCACCAACAGTCACTAATCCAGCCAACTATTACGATCGGCTACACATCGTCATTAATCCAAGCGGTAATCCGTCCGACACTCTATTTGCCCTAGCTATTTCCAGCGATAATTTTACAACCATCCAATATATCAAGGCCGACCATGCCATTGGCGACACCTTAACCTACGCCGACTATCAAACATATAGCAATTGGGGAGACACGAGCGGATTTGAGGTCTTAGGCCTAGCAGCTGGAACAGCCTATCAGGTAAAAGTCAAAGCCATGCAAGGTGATTTTAGTGAGTCTGGCTATGGTCCAGCTGCAACCGCCAGCACAGCCAACCAAACACTCGTCTTTGATATCGATGTAGCCGCCACCGACACTTCAACAAATCCACCGTATCAGCTCGACATGGGAACATTACTGGCTAATACGGTTACCACAGCCACATCAAAAATCTGGCTAAGTTTAGCGACAAATGGTATGTCGGGAGCTGCCGTTTACATCGCTAGTCAGAATAGTGGCTTGCTCAGCAGTTCAACGGCCTATACCATCGCCTCAACCACCGGTAACCTCGACAGCCTAACTGAAGGATTTGGGTTGCAACAAGATATGGTTAGTCAAACCAGCGGAGGGCCATTAGCTGTAGCCTCACCTTATAATCAAGCAGGCAACACTGTTGGTGCTATACCAAGCACCTTTCAAACACTACTTAACGCTGCCAACCCCCTAGAAGGGGGGAGGGGGGCATTTACCCTCAAAGCCAAAGCCTCCAATCAAACACCAGCCAAACTAGATTACAGTGAACTCCTCACGCTGATTGCTACAGCTAACTTCTTTTAGCCATATATCTAAATGCTTGACAGATATTCAAACTTCTATCACAATGAAAACAGTTACTTGCCCTTAGTTATATTAAATATGCTCAAACATAGCCAACTTAAAAAAGCAAACCAGTTCTACTTTTGGACCACTCTTATCATAGCCCTTGCACTTATAGGTGGATGGCTGGGTCCCCTACAATTACCCGTTACCGCAGCTGGTTTTAGTCAAGCATTTGTTAGGCTAGATCGCATCTCCGACTCTACAAACACTTCTGGTCGAGTCTGTGCGTCTCCATCAAGCACCGACCTAGCTTCAAGCGAAAACGACGTGCAAGTCGCATTTCCTTCAGGCTTTAGCGTTAACGCCACCGCATCTAACTGGACAGTCACCACTACTAACTTAGATTCTGGCCAGACCGCGTGGCCAGGAATTGGCACCGCCACCGACGTTACCAGCCAGACAGTTACTTTTCCCAGTACCGATCTAACTTCAGCCTCCACCTTGTATTGCTTTAATTTTAGCGGCACCAGCACCTTAACTACCCCCGGTTCAGTTGGCAATAGCTTGGCTGGGACTATTACAACCCGCGATGTAAGTAGCGCCACCATAGACAGCACCCAGTACGCAGTTTCAATTATTGCCGATGATCAAATCTCTATTACCGCCGCCGTTGGCGCAACCTTTACTTTTGCCTTGGATGGCAATACCGATTCTTTTGGGGGCAACTTAGACCCGTCCTTGGTTAATTCAACCTCAGGGCGAACCGTAACCTTAACCACCAACGCTGCCCAAGGATGGATTGTTTGGGCCCAAGGTACAAACGATTCTTCAGGTGATGCTGGAAAAGGCGCACTAGAATCAGCATCGGCTAGCCATACTATCCCAGTTACTAATGCTAATACCATTGGCTCTGCCTCACACACCCTTACTCCAGGAACGGAGGATTATGGCTTGGGTGTCGATCTAACCACCGATGCTACGGGTGGAGGAACAGTTACCATCGATTCAGCCTACGACACAACTTCTTCAACCAAAGCTGGAGTACTAAGTACAACCGCCTATCGACCCCTGGCTTCAGCTAATGGCACCGCCGACGGTGACGTGCTAACCTTAATCGAACGAGCTACCATCAGCAATGGTACTCCAGCTGCAGCCGACTACTCCGACACAATTACCGTTGTCGCCGCTGGATCGTATTAAACTCCCCTAATGTAATAAACCGACCAAACACACGGCAGGATCAGTAGCTGTCATGCCTAAACGGCGATCATCCACCAAGCAAAATAACAAAGAGGGAATATAACTGTCGCCGTCTACTGTCTACTGTCTACTTTGAGTAATCAGGCATTGTCGTGTACACTTAAAACCAGTTATGCATACTCTTAAAGAACGCCTATTGATATTAGTCATCTTCATTAGTATCATCGCCCTTACTCATCCTCTTTCTGTCTCCGCCCAAACCCAAGATATCCGCCTCACTACCTCACCCCTACCTATCAATCTCTCCACTTTGCCAGGAGAACCAGTAAGTACCGAGTTAAGAGTCCGCAACAGTGGCTCCCAAACCGAAACCTTGGCGGTGGGGCTGCTTAAATTTAGTCCCGATGATCAAACTGGCCTCCCTCAGCTCATGGAGCGCCAACCCGGTGACGATTATTTTGATTGGGTAAGTTTTTCTCCTAATCATCTCACCTTAGCCCCGAACGAGTGGGGCAGTACCACCATGACCATTAATCCACCCAAATCAGCTGCTTTTGGCTACTACTATGCCGCCACCTTTAGCCGAGCCGACGACACCGTCCAAGCGCCGTTTCAAGCTAAATTAGTCGGAGCTACCGCCACCTTAGTTCTACTCGATGTTTATTCTCCCGATGCCAAGCGGCAAATGCAGATTTCTTCATTCACCACCAATCGGGATTGGTACGAGTTTTTACCCGTTGGCTTCAATCTAGCCATTCGCAACCAAGGCAATGTCCACGGCGTAGCAGCCGGCACTATCTTTATTAGTCAACAGGGACAAGCTGTGGCCACCCTAACCGTAAATGAGGCCCGAGGTAATATTTTACCTGCCTCCACTCGAGTTTTTAGTCCCCGCTGGACCGACGGCTTTGGCCTCTATGCCGACAAACAAGTTGATGGTCAAGTAGTCTATGGTGATGACGGCCAACCCGAACAGCATCTAACCTGGGATTTTAGCCAAGCCAATAAGTTGCGATGGGGCAAATATACCGCCCAAGCAGTCTTGGCCTACGATAACGGTCAACGAGACATACCACTCACCGCCACTGTCGAGTTTTGGGTTATACCATGGCGAGTGATAGTCGGAGGAATTATTATTGGGGCATTCTTTATATTTGGTGTAATCATGTTTGGCAGAAACATCATCAATAAAGTAAAAAAGCAAGACGATGACGAGGTCTAAAGTGTTATTTCTATTACCCAGCTATGAAACTAAAGCTACGGCAAGAAAGACAGGGGTGTTCCTCATTGCAGGAACTGTCGTGGCTGGACTGATTGGTCTTAACTTGTTGCAACCAACAGTAACATCAGCAACCTCTGGCATGAGCATTACTCCATCGGTGAGCAATATTTCGCTAACCAACGACCAAGCCACCTACCAAACAACCCTTATGATCACCAATCAAACCAAATCGAGGGCAACCTTACATCTGACTACTCAAGATTTTGGCGCCTTAGACGAAGGGGGCGGAATTTTATTCTTAGGAACAAGTCCTAACACCACCTGGGATAGTCATCGCCTAAGTTCTTGGATCTCAGTCGCGCCACAACACCTTCAATTGGCCCCTGGGCAACAAGCCGGAGTGACTGTCAAAATCAGTAATGAAGCATCGCTAACCCCTGGCGGACATTATGCAGCAATTATTGCCACGCTTGTTAGTCCCGAATCTGCTTCTCATGTGGCAGTTAACCAATCACTATCATCATTGTTATTTGTTAACAAAATTGGAGGGGCTACATTCGGGATAGATATACAGAAACTACAGCCAAACACGGCCTGGTGGGGGCAAGTTGAAGGAGCCCGCATAACCGTAGCCAACACAGGTAATACCCACATCATCCCCCGGGGGAGCATTAGCCTACATGGTCCATTTGGGCAAATCATTTCTCAGGGAACACTCAATGCGCCATCATCCATTATTCTTCCGCATTCCCACCAAACCTTTCCCACCACCATGTCTTCACAAAATGTGCCACTTTGGCCCGGCAACTATACTCTGGTTCTAGCCTACCGTTACGATGGAACCGATACCATACATACCACTCAACAACACATTTTTTCTCTCGGCATCGTCGGACTGGCAACGTTAGTAGTTGGGGGCTGTGCCAGCATTGCCTGGATTATCCGACGATTAGTACACCTTAATAACCAATGATTATTTTGAGTTTTCATCACCTAATTGCAAAATTGCCTGGTAAAAACCTGGTCTTTGCCTATCTGGTCTATGTAGTCCTCCTCGCCTGCATTGTTACTCGTCCTAGCATCATCTCCGCCCAAACCCAAGATATCCGCCTCACCACCTCACCGCTACCTATTAATCTCTCAACTTTGCCAGGCGAACCGGTAAGCACTGAACTAAGGGTGCGCAATAGCGGCTCCCAAACCGAAACCTTGGTAGTGGGGCTACTTAAATTTTTACCCGACGATACTACTGGTTTACCCCAATTAATGGAACGCCAGACAGGTGATGATTACTTTGACTGGGTCCAGTTTTCGCCATCCCAACTAACCTTGGCGCCAAATGAATGGGGAAGTGTGACCATGACCATCTCCCCACCGCCAAGCGCCGCTTTTGGCTATTACTATGCCGCCACCTTTAGCCGAGCCGACACCAAAGCCCAAGCGCCGTTTCAAGCTAAATTAGTCGGAGCCACCGCCACCTTAGTTCTACTCGATGTTTATTCTCCCGATGCCAAACGCCAAATGCGCATTGAGTCGTTTCGCACCGACCGCCCATGGTACGAATTTTTACCAGTAGGATTTACCGTAGGGGTGCAGAACCAAGGCAATGTCCACGGCGTAGCAGCCGGCACTATCTTTATTAGCCAACAGGGACAAGCTGTAGCTACCTTACCTGTCAACGACGCCCGGGGTAATATTCTACCCACCTCTAGCCGGGAATTTGGGGCTCGTTGGGCCGATGGGTTTGGGGTGTACCAAGATAAACAGGTAGATAAAGAGGTTATATACAAGGCCAACGGCCAACCCGAGCAACAACTAACCTGGGATTTTAGCCAAGCCAATAAGTTGCGATGGGGAAAGTATACAGCCGAAGTCGTCCTCGCCTACGACAATGGTCAACGAGATGTACCCATGACGGCTACGGTGGAGTTTTGGGTTATACCATGGCGAGTAGCGCTGATGGCTATCGCCATACCAGTCTTACCCGCCATACTCGTGTTCATCTTTATGAAACTAAAGCACCGCCGAGAAATGAATGAGGATAGAGTATAAAAAGACCAAGAGCGTAGTAAGTAGACTCATCCTTGCCCATTATGCCCAATCCAATCTGACTTAAGTCCACAGACAAAGACAGGTTGGGAATGACAATATAAGTACTGACACCAGACATCTAAAAACGTATATACGTCGGCCATTTTAACTCAGATAATTGGCTAAAGGGTGGTATGAAGGGTGGGATGGGAAATAGAAGATAGAATACAGAATGCGGAATGCGGGATACGGAAGACAGGGGATAGAAGACAGAAGACAAGAGACAGACTACGGCCACATACGCTCTCTCACAACAACGGATACTACCACATCCTGCATCCCGTATCCAGCATCCAGTCACCCTGACACTCCCGTCATTCCGACCAACGCGGAGGAATCTTCCCATACTTAGGAGCATTTGATATAGCTACCAAGACCGCCTAACCTGCCTGTCGACAAGTGGCGGGCAGATCTCTCCATTTCAGTCGAGATGACAAAGTCTGTCGAAATCACAACCTCAAAATCTATAAACCGATACACGATCAACGGTCAATAACCCCACCCTTTTTTCGCCATCATGCACCCATAAAATGGTGTCGATAATCACCGTCCTAGGCTTAAGACCCAAGCTTTAAATTCCATACCTATTTTTCTCAGTTAAAAACTTTGACTTATGCCTGGCAGATTTGTACAATAAATACAAGTGAATTACATCGGTAAACTGCCACAATTGGAACGGTTAAACCTGAAGCGGTGGATCCAGGTTAAGACAGCTCCAAAGCAAAAAGTGGTAGAGTTTTTGCATGGCAAAAACAGCATTCGGAATACAGGGTACAGGATGCGGTCAGGATTAGTTCTTCTGCCCACCCTGGCTCTACTTTTTACCGTATTCAGCCTCCTGCCTTCCGCATCCTTGGCTGCCAGCCAAAACATCAATCTTCAAGGTAAAGTCACCAATACCGATGGCACCAATGTGACCGACGGGCTATATGATTTTGAGTTTAAGTTGTACGACGGAGCGGGGAGTGGTGCCTCAACTACATTCACCGAAAGCTGGACCAATACTTCGCTTTGGACTTCCACCATGTCGGTAGCCCCTGGCAGTAGCGGCACCTCCTTAACCTATACCTCCAACGCCAACGAAGCCTCAATTAAGACTGGTCAATTGTTGTGGAATACAACTAAGCAAGAAGTAGTTCACGTTATATCGGTCAACACTACTACCAATGTTATCACCATCTCAGCCACCGCCCAGGCCTGGAATGGTACCGACTCTATTACCAATCGTATCTATGTTAAAGATGGTATATTCCAAGTAGCACTTAACTCTCTCAATCAAAACTGGGGTAGCACCAACTTTGCTACCGACACTATCTATCTGGGTGTCGCCTTCAACAACGATGGCGAAATGAAGCCCCGTTCGCCACTCCAGTCGGTACCTCAATCCTTCTACGCCCAAGAAGCCGGCAGTGTCGAAGGTTTAACCATTGCCAGTGGCAAAGAGGTAACGTTTAACAATTCCATTACCTTCAACGGCACCGATAGTACCACCTTCACTTTACCCAGCACTTCAGACACATTAGTTGGGGTCGATGCTGCACAGGCATTAACCAACAAAACCATTAACGGTCTAACTATTACCGATAGCACGGGTACGCTTACTATAGCCAATGGCCTAGAGCTGTCGGTAGCTGGCGCCGACAAAAACTTCTCCGGAGCTGGTACAAACATTGTCTTTGGCGGCAGCTTTACCACTAGTGGCTCCAGCGCCCTAACCCTCACCACCACCGGCACCACCAATGTCACCCTTCCCACTACCGGCACCCTAGCCACACTCGACGGATTAGAAGTCCTGACCAACAAAACTCTCACCACCTCCGGCCTCCTCACCGCCACCAACGGCTTTACCCTCTCCGGTGGTACATTGACTCTCCCCAACAACTCCGTTACCGATGCCATGGTTAGTAATACCCTGACTTCATCTATATTTATCGGCTCCGGATCGACCACCAACGCCGTTGATCTAGGAACAGCAGAAGTCTCTGGCCAACTGGCCGCCGCCAATATTGCCGATGACTCATTGGACTTTGATAAACTTAAAGATTCCTTAACCCTCGATGCCAGCACTTCAATCGATCTTGGAGCCAATACGCTATCCACATCTGGCGCCGGTGATATTAGTTTTGGGCATACAGGAGGCACAACGTTTGCAGGCAGCTTAATTGCCGAATCTCCAACCTTTAATGTTGTTGGTACCTACTGGCCAGACGATGGATTTAAAACAAACTTGGCTGTTTCAGGTAGCTACGCCTACCAAGTTGGCCAGGATGATGTATTTACTATTATTGATGTGTCGGATCCGACCAATCCAACCTTCGCTGGATCGCTCACATTACCAAGCATTGGATACCGTGATGATATAGCGATATCAGGGAACTATGCATATGTGGCTGGCGATACCAACGGAATGTATGTCATAGATATATCAAACCCAAGCAGTCCCTCCTTAGCTACAACCTTTGATACTGATGGCGAGGTGCTAAGTGTAAAAATATCTGGCAACTATGCGTACTTGGCTGATTGGTGGACGGGGATAAAAATTGTAGACATCTCTAATCCACTCAATCCAACACTGGCGGGGTCATATGGCACAGGAGATGATGGTGACGATGCATATAGCTTAGACATAAATGGGAACTACCTCTATGTTGCTAACGGCTATCGCGGCGTGTGGTCTATCGATGTCTCTAATCCTACCACCCCGGTATTGCTGGATACCTATCATAACTCTAGTGGATCAGACAGCGCCCAAGACATAGCCGTCTATAACGATTACGCGATTGTTGCAGATGGAGGCGAGGAGAATGTGTATGTATTGAGCACTGCAAATCCCGGTAGCATTCACAGAGTAGGGTTGTACAATTTTAACTTTGAACCAACTAGATTGACCGTGAGTAATAACGCAGCCTACTTAGTCGGTTGGTACGATAATAATATAGGTTTTATTAAAGTTGATTTAACCGACCCGAAGAATCCAGTAATTGCTGGAAAATACTATGCAACCGAATGGGCTTCTGGTATTAGAGTGGTAGGTGACTATATTTATCTTGGAGCTGGAGATGGTGTAACTATTCTCTCAGAGAGTGGCGGAGTTTCCGTATCAAATATAAAAGGAATAACAGCCGCATTTAGTAACGTAGATACGTCAACGCTAAATGTGAGTGCAAACCTTACTCTCGGTGGCGACTTGTATATGGATGGATTTGCTAGCATAGGAAAAAGTGTTCATGTTGGAGATTATCAATCGACGACGAGCGACTACGGGGTCAAATTTGGAGATGTTAATCTTTTTAGATCTGCAGCAAATACCCTCTCACTTACCGACACCTTCATAGTAACCGGTAGAATAACTTCGAACACAGGGTTAACCCTCTCATCTTTTACTACAGATGGCGGCCTTCTCTACACAAATACCTCCGGCGTCGTGGCTCAAACCACTACCGGCAGCTCTGGCCAATGCTTGCAGTCCAACGCTGGTGGCTCACCCACCTGGGGAGCATGCAACGAGGCTAATACGTTAACCGGAACTGGTAGTGCTGGGCGGGTAGCATTTTGGAGCGGAACCACCACTCAGTCATCGGACTCTGCGTTGTTCTGGAATAGCACCGCTAATCGCTTAGGGATTGGGACGGCCACCATGGACCAAGCTTTAGAAGTGGTGGGCAACATTAAGCTAGGTGACGATGGAGCCGACTTGGTAACAGCCCGGCCAGATAAATTTGTCTCCATTGGCGCCGATACACTTGCCGAAACCGTTGGAGTCTCATTCGAAGTAGCCGATGGCACTCAAAACAGTCGGGCAGCTATCACCCTCGACGCCCAAAATAAAATCCTTAGTTTCAACAACACCTATACTTCATCTGGAGCTATTAGTTATGACTTCCAAACTCTGGGTTCATCGTTATTGTGGATTCAGGCTGATGGTAAGGTCGGTATTGGCACCAATAGCCCATACTCTGGGAAGCTAGAGGTGCAACACAATGAATCTACGGATGCAAACAATATGAGAAGAGCGATAGCAGCAAATTACTATATCGATGATACTACTGTAGACATAGGCGGCCGAAGCGGTATTGTCACCTACCTTTATGTTGATTCTCCAAGCAGCCATGCGATCAGTTCGTTGGTAGGAAATAATATCTCAGTTGAGAATTCAGGCTCCGGAGATATTACTTCGATGCATGGATTAGATGTAACACTGGACAACTTCGAGGGTATTGCCATTAGTGATTTGCAGGGTGGCGAAATCACCATTAACAACGGCCTAGGCTCAATTACCGACTTATATGGGTTAAATATTGATATTAATGCAACGGGCGGAACTGTCACTAATCAATATGGACTTCACATTTCACATGATTCTGCAGGCGCAACTGCAACCAACCGATATGGTATTTATATTGCAAACCCTGCCGGCACAGCTACAAATGACTATGCCCTCTATAGCGCAGGGTCGCAAAACAGCTACTTCGCTGGCAATGTCGGCATTGGTGATGCATCGCCAGATTTTGCACTGGAGGTTAATGGCAAGATTGGGATTGACGATACACAGATTGTCTACCTACCAGACCAAACAGACTTTGCCGGATCACTAATCATTGGCAATGGCGGACAGAGTTTGACTCACACTTTCAGCAATGACGGACAAAGTAACACAGGTGTGGGCATTGATGCGCTTTCGGGCTTAACGACAGGATATAGCAATGTTGCATTTGGCACTAGTGCATTAAAATCCAATACGACTGGAACAGCAAACTCTGCATTTGGTGCACTTTCGCTTGAGAACAATGTGACTGGTCAAGATAATGTAGCGCTAGGAGGTTTTTCGCTGCAGAACAATATTAATGGTAGCTATAACACTGCCGTAGGGCTTGGTGCTCTCAGTGAAACTAATGGGGGGAATGAGAACACTGGTTTGGGCTATCATGCCTTGTGGCAAATGACTGATGCATTTGCCAACACCGGTGTCGGAGCCTACTCGCTCTCTCAAAACCAAGTAGGCTCAGAAAACACCGCTCTGGGTTACTGGGCTCTGGATAGCTCAGTAGGAGCCGGCAACGTGGCGATCGGGACGGCCACTCTAGATGGTTTGCAATTAACCCGAAACTTTATCACTGACGTTGCCGATAATGGCAGTGGAGGCACAACGATTACCGCTGCTGGTCACGGTTTAAGTAATGGGGATGACATCTACATCTGGAATACAAATGGCACCTATACAGGAGAAGGCTCAAATTATTATGATGGGGATTACTATAGTATTTCTAATGTTACCACCAACACGTTTGATATAAACAAGGGCTATGTCGGAGACCCAAGCACCTACGGCTATTGGTCACTGCAATCTGAGGCTCAAGGAAATACTGCCCTTGGCTATTATGCAGGTAATGACTTAGAAACTGGCTCATTCAATATTATCATTGGGTATGACGTTAATGTTCCCAATGATGCGGGGGACTACCAACTCAATATCGGCGACCTACTAACCGGCAACTTAGCCACCGGAAGCCAAGCATTAACTATTAACGGCGCGACTACCATTACCAACGGACTAACCGTTTCCACCGGTAGTCTTTCATTACCCAACAATTCCATCACCGATACTATGGTCAGCGACACACTTACCTCGTCCATCTTCAAAGGATCCGGCTCAACCACCAATGCTGTTGACCTTGGTACGGCAGAAGTCGCTGGACAACTAGCAGCTGCCAATATTGCTGATGATTCATTGGACTTTGACAAACTTAAAGATTCACTCGCCCTTGATACCAACACTTCTATTGACTTGGGCTCAAATACCTTATCCACCTCCGGCACTGGCGGGATTACCTTTGGGCATACAGGAGATACAACATTTACTGGTAATGTGGGTATTGGAGTGGGAGCGGCTTCGGCCCTCTTGCATGTTGCGGCTGGTACCTCACAACAAACAACTCACCCTCTTCAAGACGCTATCTCTGGTACGCCAAGCGCTAGCTCGTTAGATCTAAATGCGGGGTACACTTTTATGCCTAGATATGATGGCCAAATTACTCACTTGGGAGCAAGATGTGATGCTGGCACTCGGACAGTTCGCCTCTATAACAGTTCTGGTACCCTTCTAGCCAGCGCCAGTGTAGTCTCCACCGACATAGACACATGGGTCTATACAGCCATTACTCCAATTAATGTAACCCAAGGCACAGAATATGTAGTGGCCGTACGCAGTGATACCAATAACTATTGCTCTATCAGCGCCTCAACCCCACGCGACTCCGGAGGAGTAGAAATTAAATCAGGCCAGTTTATTATTGGCAGCGACGCCATGCCAAATGCACCATCCACTCTCGCCATGTACGGATTAGCCGACGTCACTTTTGTGTATGACGCACCAGACTCATCTGCCTTGTTTGCGACAGGCAATGTCGGCATCGGCACGCTCAACCCGACAGCTGCGCTACACATACAGGCCGGCTTTGCTGGCAATCTTACCCCTGCCCTGAGGTTAGCCAACGAGAATAATGGCACTGGTACAGCTACCGGCATAAGTTTTGCGGCAGTTGGCACGCTCCAAGCCAAGGCAGGTATCTTTTTTGAAAACAAAGGTATTGGCAATGGGCGAGGAGATTTACACTTTGCCATCGATGACAATAGTGATTCTTCAGATGCCAATCTCAACGATACCGTCTTAACTATTAGTCACGACGGACGAGTCGGCATTGGCACTACCAGTCCCCAGGCTACCCTCGAAGTCTCAGATGGGGCTACCAGCTTAGAAATTAAGCCAAGATATAATGATAATGCAGTCGACGCCGATTTTGTTACACTGGATATACCAGGCACCAAAACTCTTCGAATCTGGGACAACCTAAGCGTCTCGAGCAATACTGGCTTTGGCACAAAAACTCCATTACGTAAAGTCCATATCGAGACCACAGCAGGAGCCACTGTTCAAAATGATGCACTCCTTCTGCGGAATTTCAACACCTCGACCGGTGCGTATGTGGGGTTGGCGTTCTCACACTATAACCAAGACACAGATAACCAGACTAAGGCTGCTATTGGCTTTGTCAAAACAGACACATGGTCTAGGGGAGATATAGTATTCTCCATCAACAGCAGTGCCAATAATGATAATGTTGACTTTGCAACCGATGAGGTCTTGCGGATTACTATGGATGGCAATTTGATTGTGGGTACAGGTAGTGACACTGCCACTCTCTCACCAAGCGGCGGACTTACTCTAACCGGCACCTCCCGACCAACCAAAACAATAACCATACATCCAGAATATCCTGGGGCAGTATTTAGTAAGTATAATGGTCAGTCTATCGACTCCGCTACGACTGGCACCATGACAACTGATATTATGCCAACTGCTGGTACTTCTAAACAGCGCACTTTTTACCAATGGCAGAGCTCGGAAGCATCGCTCAATTATTACACAATACCTGTAAGGATAACTCTACCTCAAGACTTTGACGCTTGGGCACCTACAAATGCTATCCAAGTCGAATACGCCACCCAAACTACGTCGTCAACTGACAACCGCTTAAATGTTCGTGTATGTCTGGAAAGTGATGATAGTAATGCCGTTGCCTCCAGTACAAACAACGCCTCTACTGTGCTCGCCGGGTGGGAAACAGTTACTATCGACGACTCCACTCTTGATGATGGAACTGCCCCAGAGTGGGATGCAGCAGGAGAAACCGCAATTATATACCTTAGGGCGGGATCAAAAGATGATAATTTTGTACTCATGAGTACAATTACCTTAAATTATTTAGCTAAATTTTAGATTGGCAACCTTTATAGTAAAAGTATGAAACACCCAATACCAACACTTTGGTCAAAAATCTACAGTACAGTGGCTGATACCAATGAGCTATTTGAACAGCATATAACTAGTGCTTCATTTGTCCGAAGGCTAGTAATTGGCAGCATATTAACGGTCATGGTTGGATCATTGTTACTTAGTGCTGGAGTATTACACTGGTTTACCACCCCACAAGTAAAAGCCGTGACGCAGACATTTAGTGTTACCAGTGGTGCAGATGATGGGTATTGGACTGGGGTAGGCTTTAACAATAGCCTCCTATCTATTGCCATCGGGGATTCCAATGGCTTTATGCGCTTCAGCAATGTAACTATACCGCAAGGTGCCACAATCACTAGTGCTCACGTCGAGCTAATTGGCTATAATAATTTCCCTGATGCCAACGTTGACACCCGAATCTATGCTAATGACATAGACAATGCCTCTGCGCCAACAACCCGAGCTGAAGCAGAAAGCGCCTCGTTGACAACTGCTTCGGTTGCCTGGAATGATCTTCCAATCTGGTCATCTGGCTTAGTTGTTGATACGCCAGATATCTCAGACGTCATACAGGAAGTAGTGGATCGATCGGGCTGGATTAGCGGCAACGCTATGATGGTTCTCCTAATCGATAATGGCTCAACTGCTAATAATAATCGTTATGCTACGGCTTACGAGGATACTAAAACCGAGCCACAGCTAGTAGTTACTTACACAGAACCTGAGGATGAAGGAGGGTCTTCAACCGATGCCGCCAAAGTAGCTTGGCTAACCGGCACACAGCTTGCAGACAGTTCGACCAAGATTAACATTTCTACCAAAACCGCCTTAAGCTGGAACACTTCTCAGGATATTGATACCGACTACTATAGTTACTCCGCCACCAACCCTTCGCGACTTACCATCGAAACAGCTGGAGATTATTTGGTAGGGGTCAATCTCCCAGCCACCAGCAACTCAAGTGACACCGCCGTTAGATCGGGCTATGAGATTGACGTGCGAGTAAATGGAGCCAAGCAGGACGTTGGCGTAGGACGATCGACCTATATTCGAAATAGCACCACCCATTCTCAATCTTCCGCCCATTTAAACGTCATGCTCAAAGACTTAGCCATCAGCGACTATATCGAAGTGTTCGTAGCCGCCACCACGACCGGCGATACTAACACCGTTACCTCAGATACCCATACCCTCTACGCTGAGTATGTAACCGACCAAACCATCTTTGCCGCCACCGGTACGCAAAGCACCAATTCTACCAACCTCAATCAGTCCACCGCTTATGGTATTGAGTGGGATAGCGAACTGAGAAAAGATACGGGGTATACACATTCTACTGTGTCTAACCCCGAAGCAATTGGCGTGCCTGACACCGGCAATTACTTAGTGATGGTCAACATCCCACTTTCGGGCAGCGTGGCGCGTGGTAATGTTCGTGGTGACATTTTGCAAGGCAAGCGGGGCGTAAGCTGGGCTCAAGCTGATGGAGGGGTAATGTCCCAGGGATACATCAGAGATGCCAACGGCCATACTACAGCATCGCTTCATTGGAGTGGAGTAGTTGCTCTGACGACTAGTTTTCCTGATATATTAGTTTCCGTCCAGCAGGAGGCCGTGGCCGGAACAATCACTGTAGGTGGGGAGAAGGCCACTATATATATCCAGAAACTACCGACAACTGGCCTATACCAGGCCGAGGCCACTCAACTACAAGGCGGGAGTAATGATTGGAACCCAGCGACGCAAACACCTATCGCCTGGGCCACCGATAATATTACTGACGCTAATATCTACACTCACAGCACCAGTAGTAACAACCAGCAAATCACCGTCAAGGAAGATGGGGACTACGAATTGGCCTTTAATGCCGCCTTCTCCATAGTGTCTGGCTCTCGTAGTGGACCCAACGCCAAGGTGCAGGTTAACGGGGTGGATGTGCCAGGCTTCGAGGGTAAATCGACCTACATTCGCAATACATCAGATCATACCGAATCATCCGCCACCATGATGGGGTTATTAAACAATCTATCCGCCGACGATATTATTACTATTACTATGCAAGCTGAAGGCAATGGCAGCGTTCTAGACGACAGCACACCGGCCACCTTGCTTATCTGGAAAAAAGATCCACCTCCAGCATCTGAGGCTACCTCATTTACTATCACCATCGACCACACCAAAGTCGCTGCCAACCTGACCGACTTTCCGGTATATGTTGATCTCTCTGATATGCCTGCTAGCTTCTGGGATACAGTTTCCTCTAGTGGAGGAGATATCCGCATGTACGAGTCAGATGGCACTACCGAAATTCCCCGGGAAGTGGTGGCAATTGATACTGGCACTAAAACAGGGGAGCTACATTTTAAAGGGGATCTGTCCAGCACCTCAGATACATCGTTTATCCTCACCATAGATGGCACCTCTAGCGATTATGCTGCCGATGCTACCTATGGTGCCGAGAATGTTTGGGATGCAGATTTTGCCGCCGTCTACCATCTCAATGATGAGAATGCTATAGATAGCACGGCTAACGGCAAAGACGGTACGGTGCAAGGCGGGATGAGTTCGTCTAACATCGTCGATGGCAAGGTGGGAAAAGCGCTCAATTTTGATGGTAGTGACGATTATATTTCGCTACCTTTTATCATCAATCCAAGCACCACGCCATTATCGGCTACTCTGTTTGGCAGTATCGACACTGATCTAAGCAGCAATGGCACCGCCTTGCAGCAAAATGGAACCAGCGGTCGAAGTTGGATTTATCGTTTTGCTACCGATCCCAATCCATTTTCAACCTACCTGGGTGGATCACGAACAGATAGTAACACCGCTATAGCCCCAACCACCTGGTACTCTCTTGGCATGACATATGCCAGCGGTACCGTGCAACTATATACCAATGGTTCTCCAGATAGCAGTAAAGCCGAAACTCCAGAGTCAGAAACTGACACTTTCATCATCGGGTCAGGCAAAGGTTCTGCCTTTTGGGATGGGCAAATAGACGAAGTCCGTATATCCTCCACAAACCGCTCCGCTAATTGGATATCTACCGAGTACAACAATCAGAACTCACCCTCAACCTTTTACACCGCTACCAGCCAAACAGCATCCACGCCAACGATGGATGAGCTTATCGGTGGCGGCAACTGGTGGCACGATGGAGTTCGACAATTCTTACACCTAGATTAAGGAAATCGCTAAATGATATTGAGGTTTAACCTTCCTCAACAGAAGCCAGGTTTAACCCCAACCTAACCCCAACCTAAATCAAAACGATGATTTTTTTATAGACTAGCCGACTCCTCAATTAAGATATCATTCATCAAATCTTTCAATGCATACTCGCGTGGCTGAACTAATTGGGTAAAGTTGAGAAAACTCTCAGGATTATGAAAATGACTAGATAGATAGTTTGTAGCGCAAAGACTGTTTTTGTTTGGGGATAAATACTCAGATAGACTTGTCCATCTTGCCTTGGTGATCTCTGGACAAATACCCGCTTGGAGCGGATTAAGATGTACATAACGTGAAAGCTGGAGAAGTGAGCTATCACTGAGTACCTCAACAGCCTTATAAGGTCCTTGCATCAAACTACCAACCCTACTGTACTTACCATTAAAATATCTCGTATAAGCGTTAGTAAGTTGTTTCATAAGTCTTGGAAGCGCATCGCTCGAAGTTTGTCTGAGTAAAAGATGAAAGTGGTTGGGCATAAGGCAATAGCACAGCAGTTCCACCTGGCTGTTCATATTATGCTTAAGCAATGAAGGGCTAATATCTGGCCAATTATAGACTACTTGCTGTGGTGGCAATAAATACACGTTGAGATAATAAAGGAATGTCTTGTAATCATGATCATCAGCAAAAATAACCCGCTTCTCGACCCCTCGGTTGTAAACATGGTAAAACCCGTCCGATTTAAATTGCCTGATAACATGCTTGGATGGCATAGCGGAACAATACCAAACAAAACCCGAATAAACAACAGGCAGACGAGAAACGAGGTTTAACCCCAACGAGCAGATTGAGGTTAAACCTCGTTTAATTATCTACGGTTCGCAGTAAAAACTAATGACGAATTTAATAAAGTGTATTAGCTACCCGGCTTGGGCCTTTGGGCTACCATACCAATAGAGAGGGTCTGCTAAGAGCATTTGTTGATTCAATGCTTGACCCCTGAACTATTAACCTTCATACTACTAAGTATGGGACTACTAATTGGCTGGTTAATTAACGCCATAGCTGTCATGGCTGGGAGCTACATTATTCCTGGGGTGTCGGTAGATGGGTTTATAACTGCCTTAATCGTGGCCGTAATTTTGGGCCTAGTCAACACCTTTATTAAACCAATCTTGGTCATTTTAACCCTCCCCATTACTATAGTGACGCTGGGATTATTTTTACTAGTTATTAACGCGGTGGTGATTTTACTTGTAGCCTGGCTAGTACCGGGCTTTATGGTGTCGGGCTTTGTGGCCGCAGTATTCTTTAGCCTACTTCTAACCATCGTCGGCTGGCTAGCGAGCACCCTGTCCTAGACCAAAATTTTAGGCATCTAAACACGTATTCTAATAATTGCCTAAATACTACTTCATTAAAATAGAGCTGCGTATGCCTCATACTCAACCTCAATCACGCCTAACTGCCTGCATAACCTTATGTATTATTCTTGGGCTCATTCTAAGCATCGGTTGGTATGCTTTGCATCTCATTACAACCACTAGTCACTCAGACAGTAGGCCTAAGCCAACCCCAACCCCGCAACCCGGAACGTTTAACATTGACGATAAACTAGATATGCTTAATGAGTAGTAAATAGCAAGCAATACAAACGTGGTAAGTAAAATTACCCACTTCTTTCTACCTATTGCCTCCTACTAACATCGGAGACTTTTCACTATGGATGATTCTAAGCAGATATTTACCGGAAAAACAGGCAAACTAATTGTGGGCCGAGAGGGGGTAACCATCGAACGCAATTTTGCCCAAGCCACTCAAGAAAGAACCAAACGGATTTCTCATATTAGCTTCGACCAAATTGAGTCGCTGCGTCATCGTTATGCTGCCGACAAACCAGGTTACATCGAGATCAAAGCCAAGGCTGGCAGTGAAGCTGGTACTATGTTCAACCGCCGTCAACGTATTCATTTCGACGCCGCCTCCGCCCATCGGTTTCGCCGGGCCCAAAAACACATCGCTCGCCAGATCCAAGCCCAACTAGAAGCCAGTCCAAACTCATCCGCTCAACCAGAAATCGCCCCAGATTCAGTTCCATCACCAACCCCGAGCTATCGTCCAACCCCAATACAGGTACCACAAGCCGCCGCTCCCCAATCACTGCCAACTCCTCCAGAAGCAGGCGCGCCATTACCACCCCCACCACAACTTACCCCCACCGACCAACCAGGCGATCCCAGCCTACCATATCGCGGCATTCTCGGGTGATAACAAAGAATCAAAACCTATTCAGGAATACAGGATGCTGGATGCGGGAGCCGGGAGATCAAACTGCAGGACGATTAGATTTAAAACTCAAAATCAGAAACAAATCATAAACGAGACCCGTCCGCCATGCTTTCGCCGGCGAAGCAGGTAGATTGCCACAGTCGCTCACACTCCTTCGCAATGACGATATCGTCGACTACAGACTTCAGACGAAGGACAGAATGCAGAAGACAATACCATCAAAAAGACTAATTCTAAAGCCTACAGCCCGATATACGAGATACGAAATACAATCCATGAACCCCTCCCCCGTCATCGCGAGGCTACGCCGTGGCGATCTACCCCAATTTAATCGGTATCTTCTAGACCCTACCAAGTTTGCCGCGCTACGCTCGCAATGACGAATCGGTAACAAGGTCAAAACACCTAATTCCTAACACATTACTCAAGGGTCAGGGCCACCCGCCTGGTTTTCGCTGCGGCGAAGCGAACAAGGATGCGGAATACAGAATACGGAATACGGAATACGGAATACGATATTCGATATACGAGACACCCGACACCCGCCACTATGCTAACTTGATACTCAATCCATCCACCGACTTAAACCGCCGGTGATTATGTGCTACCATAACAACTACATATGATTGCCCGAATTAGGTCATTCGGCAAAAATAAAACCGCCGAAAACCGCACTGCCCCCATATCTGTGCCTCAGATGCACACCTTGCCAGTAGCCGCAACCATCACCTATGGTGGATGGCACCCTCGCACAGCCATGCATCTCAACGAGCTGTACGCCTTTTTATCTCACGGCTCTTCCCAGCTTCCATTGTCTCAGCAAAAATTAACCGATATGCACCAATCGCTCAATCTACAATCGGTTGCCCGAGAGGCCGGTTATATGGAATACATCCGAGCCACCACCAACGACGGAATTGAGATACGTTATTTTGAAGATGGGTTGTATATTTTAGAACTAGAGAGTCGCAATCCGCAGCAAGCGGCAAAAATGTTAACTTCATATCATAATACAGTGCTGGTTCCAACCCTGCATTATTTATACTCTCTCGGAACACCTATACCCGAATTAAGCCATCAGCACCAACCGCGTCCGGCTATAGTCCGGTTAGCCTGGCCACATCATCGCCACTTTGAAATTGATTCTGCCTACGGCACAGTCAACAACCAAATTACATCCGACGATGTTACCGCCTATAAAACCGACCAATTTATATTTATAGTTTCCTCCAGACAAGGTCCAACCTTTGTTCGTGACTTGGTGGAGTTGCAAATTTTCTTTCGTGAATTCCAGACCCAACTCGAACAATTTTTATACACCCACCGTCAATCATGGTCGGAATTAGCAATTATTAGAGATCGGCCAGTCATTAAGCCAGCGCAGCTACCTAAATTGCACCGTATACTATTAAAACAACAACAGGTAACAAATCTGGCCCAGGGTCGGCTAGGGCAAATGAACGCCTTTATTCAATCTCGGGCAACTATTGCCGAGCAATTAGGCCTAGATGAGTATCTGCTCATGCTCTTCCATTTCCGATTCGAAGCCCTAGAAGATTCGTATCATTATTTGGCCCGTAACTGGCAAATGACCAAGGAGTATGTAAACCAGGCCGCAGAATTACTCTCCACCATTCAAGCTAGATCTACCACTCGCTTACTTGCCTCACTGCGGTTTTTTGTCATACTGTTAACCGTTAGCTCTTTAGCTTTATGGCTCAGCACCGCTAATATCTTCACTATCGACCACAGTCACGTTATGGCCTTTGCTATAGTTTTAGCTATCGCTCTTATTATCGGCTGGATAATACAAGGCGTTTTTAATCAAAGCGAATATCGTGTTAAATTGCGCCAGCCCAAAAAATCTCGGGCTGCCAAAACCCTAAAACCAAAACCGTAAGCGCCATGCTCGTTGCATCTTCCCTCGGCCGAACCCTATCAAGAATGAGAACCATCCCTTGGTTAGTTATCGCCCCAGTCATTGTCGTTTTTGGATTACTCACCACTTTTAGCGTTTGGCAATATATACAAAACCAACAACTTCAAACGCAGGCCCAATTGCTCCAACAGCAACAAGCAGATAATTTAGAGGAAGCTAGTTACACCCAACTCCAACAACAAGCCGCGCGCCAGCAACGGCAATTACTCCAGCAACAACTGGAGCAGGCCACCTCTTCGGCAACACTAGAACAACAACAAACAGTCAAAGCCATATATCAACAATATGCCGACGTGCAAAGTAAGTTAGATCGCAACACTAAAGCCAAGCTAGACAGCTCAACCATACAGGCCAAAATCGCAGACTGGGGAACACAGCTCCTAAACCAAGACTTCAAAGCGCTAGCCGATAATTTAACGGCAGCTCAACAGAGTCTCGATCAACAGTGGGCCAAGTATCAAACCTCTCTCACCCAAACCACAGCCAGCGCACCTCAACCACCAACCAGCCAAAGCTCCGCGTCGCACCCGGCAGGCTACACCAGCACTACTGTCTCCACTAGCCGAGGCAGTTTTGCCATTAAATATATTAAGCTACCCCTTTCTCAAGTTAAGGTACGAACCGTAAGTGCCTCTAGCGGCAACTGCACCGATGTGCCGTGCGGGGCTAAGACCTTAGCTCAATACGTCAGCCAGCAGGGCGGTTTTGCTGGTATAAATGGTACCTATTTTTGCCCACCCGACTATAGTCAATGTGCGGGCAAGGCCTACAGCTACAACTTTGCCGTCTACAACACCCCCTCAGGTGGCTGGGTTAACCAGAATGCTCTAGGTTGGGATGCCTTAATTGGATTAGCCGTGTTTAGCGGTAATTCCGCCTCTTTTTACCAGTATCCAAACCAGTGGGGGAGAGGCTCAGTTACAGCCGGCATCACCAACTCGCCTGGACTTTTAGTTCATAACGGAACCATCGTTATGAATGATAGTAAATTAGACAGTTACCAGAAGGTTAAAAGTACCCGAGGCGCTCTAGGCGTCGGGGGTGGCAATATTATACTGGCAATTATTAGCGGTGCATCCATAACCGACGCTGCTCATGCTATGAAGGCGATTGGCGCCAGTGATGCCCTCAACTTAGATGGTGGCGGTTCGGCCGCATTGTATATAGACGGCAACTACAAAGTCGGGCCAGGTCGGCTACTACCTAATGCAATCGTGTTAACGCGGTAAAATAGTGGATCATTTTGATCACGGCTAATCACCATCTCATCCTCTATGTGTCCCTATGTCTCCCTTGCTCGCCCAATAGGCATCTGGACATGTTTCGCGGTTATAGTGATCGATATCACCAAAGCGCTACGTTAGGTCAAAAACTTAGCCTTATCCAGCAGCTAGGGCTGATAAGAGTAGTGAAGCACACTACCAAATCAAAGATCCAAGCATATTAAGGCTAACAAAGCAGAGCCAGCTAGACTAGATAGGGGTGAACCCGGGCTGCCCAAATCCCAACCTAGCTTCCAACCGCAAATAACTTTCTATCCCGTGTATCCATATCCCAAAATACCCCGCATTTTGCGGGGTATTTTGGGTAACTAAGCTAAAGGAAAAACTTAGAAGAATAACTTCCGGCCAATCAAAGCGAAGACAATGCCGTTCATCGCCAAGACAAAGGCTGCACCTGGACCAGTTGATGGTAATTCGGTCACTGGCTCAGGAGTTGGGGTAGCACTTAACACCTCTGGGGTGGGAGTTGGGGTGGGTTCCACTGGAGTAGGAGTTGCTTCAGGCGTTGGGGCTGGCGTTAAACTTGGCGTTGGGACTGGCGTCGGAGTCACCTCAGGGCTAGGAGTTGGCTCAGGAGATGGAGTGGGGATTACACACAAGCACGTCGGAATCGGAGTAGGAGTTGGGGTTGGGGTTGGGGTCACACTTGGCGTTGGGGTAGGTGTCGGAACCGGGGTAGGGGTTGGAGTCGGAGTCAACACTGGTGTAGGAGTTGGGGTTACCTTAGGCGTAGGGGTTGGGGTAAATGTAGGGGTAGGGGTTGGAGTTACCTTAGGCGTAGGAGTCAACTTAGGAGTTGGTGTCGGTGTTGGGGTAGAAATTGGAATAGGAGTCTTAGTTGTACACACAGGACGCTTTTCAGCACGTTGCTTAGCATCGCCTGGGAAATACCATCCATCCAGCAACCGACCTTGGCCGCTATAGGTACCATTCGGTTTAGTGAACTGGAACAGAGTATTACCCCAGTAAACATCAACTTGATAGGTGCAAATAGGGACAATAATTGTATATTCCCAAGTCGCACCCGGTTTAAGAATGGTAGTTTTGCTCATAAAATGCGATTGACTAAAGACGTTTATTCGATAGTCTTCAAAAGCCTTGTAAGAAGCAATTCCAACCTTATAGGCACAGGTACGGCTGGTATTTTTAATTGTCACCTTATTCATGTGGTAGGCCGTCAAAAATTGGTCTGTACCACCAAATTTATCCCGCAACACTCCCTTGGCTGGATGCGTACAAACATTCGCACCAGCTACCACCTCAGAGGGAGTCAATAGGTGCGGAATTGTTATTGCATTAGCCGCAATTAGTCCGGCTAACGCTACAGTTGCAAATACTTTTTTGTTCATAAATGTCTTTTCTCCTTATCCAGAACTAATAGTACTATTATACTATAGGTTATATGAATAGTCAATACTATAGGTTAATTTAATCACTAATTGACCTTCGGATAGTTCACCACTGTTGCAATCTTTGTTGCACATATATATTGCAGTAGCTGTGGGGTACGCCTACCCTCCTTCGAGCAATTTTGTGTCCCAGTAAACCATATTCAGTTGACACGGCATGCCTAACTTGATAGTCTTACTGTATGAATATATGCATAAAACAATTACACTAAACCTTGAACATGCTACATACTTATATGATAGTCAAACTAATTAAAAAGTAACGTACCGTAAAACAGTGGGAGGGACAATAACTATGTTTGGTTTACATGCTAAAAACAAAGATCCTAACCAGGATCACGACAAAAATGACTTAGAACAATTCTTTGAGGATGAAGATTGGGATATTGGCCAAAAAGGCGGCGAAGTAACAAAAGGCAACGACATTGACTGGTCCAACTACGACTTTATGCAGACCTTTGACGATGTGCCCCATGCAGACCATAATTCATCAACCGACGACAACCAAAACACATCCTAAAACACCCCAACAATCGAGGGGTAGCTAAAGAAAATTAGAGACACTTTATCTAATACAGCAAGCAATTAAGGAGGTGAAGATACATGGAAGAGACTCAAGATCAAACACAACCCAATCAGGACGAAGAGGTAATGGATCAGGACTGGCAAGAAGATGAAGATTTGGAAGCCGGTATTAAAGGCGGGAGTGTTAGCGGTCAAGCAGGCGACGCCGATGAACAAGATGATCCGCTAGCCTCAGACGAAGATTCAGATGACAGCCTGGTTGACTCAAGTGAATACCGTGAATATGGGGACGAAAACTTTTAATTGGACTCTTGCCACTATAGCCTACATGGCCCATATTGAATACAAACGAAAAAGCAGCTCTTACCGTTTCAGGAAGAGCTGCTTTTACTATTCTTGCTTCGTAACCTAAAGTGACCAGTCGTTAGGTCTCCAATTAAGTGAGTTTCTTGCCAATTAATCCACCAATCATGCCCAAAAGAGACACAATCACAGCTGCACCTGGGCCAGTTGATGGTAGCTCGGTTGGCTGCTTTGGTGTGGGAGTAGGAGTTGCAGCCTGAACCTGGCCACAAGAATCTCCATCACGTACGGTTCCAGTCGGGCAGGGTGTTGGTGTTACCAATGGGGTAGGAGTGGGGGTAACACAGGTATGGTGGTGTTTATAGGTACCCGAAGGACAAGGAGTTGGGGTAACCGCTGGCGTTGGGGTTGGGGTGGGAAGAGGGGTTGGAGTCGGAGTTGGTTTTGGAGTAGGAGTAGGCTTAGTGCATTCTGGCCACTTATCATTCCGTTGCTTGGCATCCCCAGGAAAGTACCAGCCATCCAAAAAACGACCCGCGCCACCATAGGTAGTATTGGGCCGGGTAAATTGAGTTATGGTATCGCCCCAATACGCGTCTACCTGATAGGTGCAATTAGGAATAGAAATAGTATGTGACCACGTTTCCCCTGGTTTTAAAATATGAGTTCGGCTTGCGTAATAGGTTTGGCTAAAAACATTAATTTCATAGTTCTCATAAGCCTTATATGAAGCAATACCAACTTTATAGGCACAATTCGTGCTGGTATTTTTAATCGTGAGCTTATTCATATAGTAAGAGGTCAAAAATTGATCGGTGCCGCCAAATTGATCCCGCAGAACCCCTTGGGAAGGATGATCACATGTTGGGTAATTGGTGGCGTTAGTTAGGTGAGGTTGGAATAACATGGTCGCTGCTAGGCCGACAAAAAATAATACGGATGTTAAAATTTTAGCCATGTACTATTCTTCCTTTCAGAGCAGCTTATTGGTTGATTTATAGAGACTATGGGTTAACTAAGGTTACTGTAGCATAGGTGCCTATAAATGTAAACATAGAAGCGTCTCAGAATAGCAGGAGCAATCAAGCAAGCCTAGGGTGCTGCGCGAGGCGGGTAATGCCAACCCTAGGGTAGTAAGGTCGTTATTCTTAGATCTGAAGTTTAAATGGATACTAGGTATCTGAAGATAAAAAATTCCCGGACAGTGTGCAATTGCACTGTCCGGGGGCAAAGCCAGGAATGACGAATCCTAGCTTTTTAGAGTAACGGTGTGACCGCCAATATTTGCACATAGTGCGGTCCCCACGGTGTCATATATTCAATTGTGTCTCCTGCCCTATGCCCCAAGAGAGCCTGAGCCAGCTGCGAAGTGCAACTAGCAGCAATCTCTGCCTGGTCACAGACAGGGCCTCCCTGATGGACTCGGAGGCAAGCCTCAATCACATGCTTGCCCCGACTCTCTCGTTCGCGAGCGTTAAGCAAGGCAATAAAGCCCTCGCCCTCGTCATCAACAAAGGACACCGCGCAACCCAACCAGATGACAGCATCTGGTCGCTGGCGAAATTCGTCGGCATCCTCAATCACCATTGCATCGCGAATAAACCGCTCATTCTCCTCTAGGTTGTGTTGCAGCGAATGATACCGATGTTTTGCGTCGGTCAACGCACCGGTATCTTTGTGAGATACCTCCGACAAATCTTGACGGGCCCTTTCAACCTCCCGCCGCAATGGTTCTTGCTTGGCCCGCAGATGTTCCAAACCAGCCCGGGAGATGAACCGGTCAAGATCAACCACAAACGAAGCCGACGGAGTAACATTGAAGGTAGATACTACTGCCATTTTCCCTCTCCAGGGTTTCTTGGCCGTACCTATCGCTCCGATAGGTAATGTCTAAGTAATACCTCTAATTATGCTTATTGTCAAGGCAAAATGAAACTGTACTGTTTGGTGAAGAGGAGATTTAAAGGTTTCCTTGCAGCCCCAGTGTCCCAGCATTCGATCGCAAGGCTGTAATAACCTGTTGAATAAGCTCTTCCACAGGCATACCTAATTCCACAGCTCCTTGGCGAATATCATCTCGGTTTACACCAGCAGCGAAGGATTTGTCTTTTAGCTTCTTTTTAACCGAAGACACTTCTAAATCGAGAACGGATTTAGAGGGACGAACATACGAAACTGCCATCACTAACCCTGTCAGCTCATCAGCTGCAAACAAAGCTTTAGCCATCAAAGATGTGCGAGGGTACTCGGGTAAATTAGCATGTCCTAAAATAGCCAATCGAATTTCCTCATCCACACCCAACCCAGCTAAAATTTGCGAACCTTTAACCGGGTGATCGGGAACCGTCTCAAATTTTTCGTAATCAAAATCATGGAGCAATCCGGCCAACCCCCAGCGATCGCTATCTTGGTCGCACGTGTTAGCCAACTGTCGCATCACCGTTTCCACCGCCAACATATGCGTCCGCAATGCTGGCTTCGAGGTATATTCTTCCATCACCTGAAGAGCTTGAGATCTATCCATACTTATAAGGGTAAAGGGGGAGGGGGAGTATCGTCAAGAGGATAGGGAATAACAAGTAAGCGCTAGTGCTTGATACAAAAATCTACTACCCACCCTTCCCCACCCAACCACCCCAAACATGGGCAGTTAGTGCCACCCAAAATATAAACAGAAAAAAAACCCATAAAAAAAAAATACAAAATTTAAAAGTAAAAAACAAAAAAAAAACCCAACATTAAATAAAACATCTTAAACCCCGATTAAATCGGGGTAAACAAGACTCAAGACAGAAGACTAAGACTCACCCCTTCCCCCGTCATCGCGAGGCTACGCCGTGGCGATCTGCTACACCCCACCGAAACCTGTCATCTAAAAACGTATATACGCACGTATATACGTCGGCCATTTTAACTCAGATAAATGGCTAAAGGGTGGTGTGCAGGGTGGGATGTGGAAGACAGGAGACAGAAGACAGGCTACGGTCACATACGCTCTCTCGCAATAACGGATACTACCGCATCCTGCATCCCGCATCCAGTCACCCTGACACCTGACACAGCATACAAACTACAGAAGAACAATAAAAACCGACAACCCGCCATATAGTCCACAGCTCTCGCCCTCTTGCCCCCTTGTTGCTTTTCGTTGGATAAAGGCATAATATTTACTTATACAATAACTAAAAGGAGGAGCGATCATGGTTTCTATTATTATCACGATCCTGGTAGGAGCTGCCGCCGCAGCCAGCGTCTTTATCACCCAGAACTCCCATACAACAGTCACCAAATCGGAAGCAAGCGACAGCGCCCAATCATCGACCACTGTCATCATAGAATCAAGTTCCTCAGCTACAATCAACAACCCTTCCGCAACTATATCTGCTCAGATTAACCAGGCAACCCAATCGGCAGCTGAACAACTCAGTCAACAGCGCCAACGGGCAATTGACCAGGCTAATTCTCAGTTCAATGCCGCCATTGAGCAGGTAGAGGATCAGAAAAGCCAAGTCCCAGAATTTATGCAAAGCTACCTATCTAATATCCAGCAACTACTCAACCAACACAAGTCCGAAACCGTCGAAACTCTAGACAACACTCTGCGGTGGCCAGAGGAGTAGAGGAGTCGCTGTTAAATCCTCGACGTCGTTTCTGGTATACTAGTGGCTGTGTTAGAGCTGCTTCACTTTCTCAATCCTGAATATTTGTTGGAATGGCTATCTACATTCCCTACCTTGCCTTTAGCCATCCTGATTTTTGCCATAATTTTTGCTGAATCCGGATTATTCTTTGGTTTTTTTCTTCCCGGTGATAGTTTTTTATTTACCGCTGGCCTATTTGTTTCTCAAGGCTTACTGCAAATAAACTTACTCCCCCTGCTACTGTTAACTTTCGTTGCCGCGGTTACCGGAGACAGCATTGGCTATACCTTTGGTCAGCACTTTGGCCGATCATTCTTTAATAAAGAAGGCTCTTTAGTACGCGACCCCCACCACCTACAAAAAGCCGAAGCCTTCTATACCAAGCATGGCAAAAAAACTATTATTTTAGCCAGGTTTGTGCCAGTTGTACGCACATTTGCCCCAATTGCTGCGGGGATTAGCAGTATGCATTACCAAACATTTTTGATCTACAACGTAATTGGCGGCTTAATCTGGAGCTTTGGCGTAACTTTGGCCGGATATTGGCTGGGTAAACTTATTCCCGGCATCGACCGCTACTTAATTCCCATTATTTTGGTTATCATTGTCGTTTCAGTAGCCCAACCTTTGTGGCACATGTGGCAAGACGAGCAGCAACGCGAACAACTTAAGTCTAAAGTCCGCACCCGTATGAGCCGGACCAAGTAATTATGGTCATTTTCTCACCAAAAAGCCCGGGGAAACCCGGGCTTTTATCTATCTTGTCCAGAGTATAGTCGGCTATCCTCAAAATCTTTTTATTTAGCTTTTAGGTAAGTCCTCATCACCACCCTTGCCTCGAACTAAGCTAGCCCCAACCTTAAACTTGCGAATATTACCATTGGCATCCTCAAATTCATTGGTATTATTTTCCTGGTAAAACTGGAATAAGTCATATGACAAAAGTTCATTGAGACTTTTAATCTTCTCGTTATGCTCGGCAATCTTTTCTTGGATTTCATCAGCATTAGCCGCCGCATAGGCCGCTTCTTTGGCTTTTTTAGCTTTAGCTGCCCAATCTTTCTGCTCGGCATAAGCTTCTTGGTAAGGAATATCGTTTTCTAAAGAATCTTTAAGCATCTCTTTAAGGGTGGTAACTTGCTCTTTTTCGGTTTCAATTTCCGTTAATCGTTGCTGTATTTCGGCTAATGCCATGGGTGGTATCCTTTCATTTTTTCAAACTAGTTTGCTTGTCGCCACCTATCATACCAGTGTATCCAACCACGATTCAAGCACTACAGCAACCTGGAACCTGGAACCTGGAACCTGGAACCTGGAAAGAGATTCTATCTCTTCGCTAGGTTTCTGTTCCAAAATGACGGAAGCGTGTCGGGTGTCGGGTGTCGGGTGTCGGGTCATCTAAAGTCTGGAGTCTGGAGTCAACGACCTGCCATGCATGCTGCTGGCAATGCAGGCAGGGCTTGGCTAGATCTAGCAGATCCCGGCTAAATCAGGGTTTCGAATCTCGCATTTTAGTCGTTCTGTATTCCAACAACTGCTCTCCAATATCCTACCCCATCTCCCACCTTCCGCATCCCGCATCCTTGTATCCTACATCCACCCAACATAGACAATATCGATATAATGTTATAGTATAGTTGTATAGAAAGAAGATTATGCCTAAATTTAAGTCTCAATTCCATCCAACAATACCCCTTACTGGCCGCCATTGGCGTTCGGCAATTTATCTCGGTTTACTTGGCCTGGTGCTGTTAGTAACCGTACCATGGTCAATAATAGCTTCTCCATTTACTGGATTATTGGTTGGCCTTTTGCTCGTCGGAGGGATTGTGGTTTGGATGCAACTAAAGATTCATTATTTGCAATCACGGATGCACCGCTTAGAGCATCAGATGCATCGGCTATCCCATCAGCCAGCCAGGAGCAATTTAAATCGACAATCCATATCACACCTAGAAGCCGAGCAATACTTCTCCCAAGAACAAACCCGTCACTAAACCAGCTTGTATAGCCAAATAATCCCATAATACGAGTACACTTATTGCAATTTCTGATAATAAGAGGTAGAATTCCGCTGCTATGGGTCATCTACCACAAATACCATCTCCTACATCAAGCCTCCGTACCGAATTTCTCGGCACCTTTTTATTCGTGCTCATTGGCACAAGCGCAATAACTGCTTTAAATATTGCTGGCCAAGCCACAACCTCTTCATCCATCTTAGTTGGAACTGTTGCCTTCTCAGCTGCAGTTGGCTGGCTAACCTACACTTTTTATCGGTTCCCCTTACCGCAATTTAACCCAGCTGTCACCGTTTTATTTTGGATTCAAGGCATTCAACCCTTCACTCGAAGCCTGGTAGTCATCGCTATGCAACTAATTGGGGCTGTGGCCGCTAGTGTTGTAGTAGCGCTCCTCTACGGATCAGCTGGAGTCGAGGTGCGGCTAGGTGCCCCATATCCCGCTACGCTCATGGGTAGTTGGGCAGCTGTAATTGCTGAGTTTTTAGGGTCAATCATCGCCCTATATGCCATACAAACCGCCATAAACCGTCAACGATTAGCCTTTTTTAACCCTTTTGTCCTCATTGGTCTAGGCTATGGACTGGGTTACCTAGTATCGGTTGGCATTTCCGGCGGATCACTTAATCCTGCCCGGGCAATTGCTCCACAGCTAGCAGCAGCCGACTTAACTGGTTGGTGGGCGTATATAGCTGGTCCAATTGCCGCCGCTGTTGGCATAGGCTGGCTAGCCCGACATACCACCACCCAAGCAGAAACGGTATCTATTGAAACTACAGTTACTACCGAAGCCATACCACCACAACCACAAGCAACACCACCCACAGAATCGGAGTTATCTTCGGATCAAATCGCGCTACAGCAAAAGGCCCAGCAGGCACTCAATAGCCTCAAGGATTCCCCAGAGCGACCTCAACTCCCATTTGCTCCAACTAAACCATCTTTTTACCCACTTGCAGACAGTCCTAATCAAGCTAAACCTTCTGTAAAAACAGAGACTCCGCTTCATGAGCCAACCGCAACCGAGCCAGAACAGGCATCCCCTAGCCCCACGCCACAACCTAAAGCTGCCGCCTCCAATCCAGAAGTTAAATTTATTAATTTTGAAAACCAACCACCTGAAGACGAAGACCGATAGCTAACCTTAGTCAATTGCAGAGTTGAGCCAAAACAGTTACAGTAAATGCATGGCAGCTTCTCCGTACTATTCTCTTATCATTCCTGTTTACAATGAAGCCCAACGACTTAAGCCAGCACTACAACTGCTCAGCCACTATCTCGCAAGTCTAAATAAGTCATATGAACTATTGTTTGTAGATGATGGCAGCACCGATGACACCGCCACCATCCTTAAACACTACGAGTCAACGCATCCAGCAACCCAAGTAATCCAACTGTCCCAGAATTTGGGTAAAGGCGGGGCTGTCCGAGCCGGCATGCTAGCCGCCACTGGTGCACTCCGAGCTTTTCTCGATGTCGACATGGCCACACCTCCAGCCGAACTCAACAAGTTATTTAATACGTTAGAGCAGGGAGCAGAGGTGGCCATTGGCTCGCGCATTAACGAACAGGGGGTAGATGTACGTTTAGTCGGACGCAAACCTCAGTCGTTTAGTCGTCGAGTCTTGGGAAAGTTATTCCGACTAATCGCCACCCGGCCATTTTTGGGCAATATCCGAGATAGCCAGTGTGGTGCCAAGGCCTTCACTGCTCAGGCAGCACAGCAAATTTTTCCACTACAACAGATAAACCGCTGGGCTTTCGACATCGAAATACTCTATTTAGCTAAAAAGTTGGGACTAAAGATCGTTGAGGTTCCAGTAGACTGGTCAGCCCGAGATAATTCTAAATTACAGCCGTCAGTATCCCTAGCTATATCTACCATCCGAGAGCTAGCCACCATCTGGTGGATCCATCGGTGAAGTAAAAGTAAATAGCAGCGTCAATCAGAAAACAACCGTAGAGAAGATAAGGGTGTCGGCTATTTGCCGACACCCTTTGGTTTTAGTATGGGCAGGTATCCATTCAGCCCTGACTGAACAACCGTTTATGGTCATCATTGAGGCTTTCCTGGACCTTACTCAGCGCCAACACCCCAATGGCCCAGCTAATCCCAACCAGGGATACCACAGGGACAATCAGGTGAGGGTTGAGAAGGGCCATCGCCCCTACCAAGGCGTAGGTCAGAATAACCCCTCCCACTACCCAAAAGTCTAAGGCTGTATTGATCTTACCGCCATCTTCCTTCAGGCCGTTGCGCATTTTCCACTCCCTTTTCGTAACGCGAACCTCAACTCAACATATATGCTATATAGTATATATAACTATAGGCTTATATGTCAAGCACTCATGCTAAAGTGCTATACTTAATAGGTTCTATGACTACCGATTTCTTGCGCATCGGGCACCGTGGTGCCGCGGCCTACGCCACCGAAAATACACTTTCATCCATCCAGACCGCGCTTGCTTGCAACGTGGATATGGTCGAGATGGATGTTCGGCAGACCAAAGATGGCATTTTGGTTCTATCACACGACTCCCACCTCAAAGCGGAGGGGCGACGGTTAAAAATTAAGCAGCACACCTTGTCGCAAATACAGCAACTCTGTCTACCTGGTGGAGAACTAGTAACCACCTTAGAGCAGGCATTAGCCTTTGTGAAGGGCAAGGCCTTGGTTAATATTGACATTAAGGAACCGGGGTTCGAGACTGAGTTAGTTGCATTAATAGAACAACTCGACATGGCGTCTCAGGTAATGTGTTCGAGCTTATCGGCCAAAAGCCTCAAGAAAGTCAGGGCGATCAATGCCGATATTTACGTTGCTTTATCGTATCCATCCAGCTTTCTCATTCGGCTCTATCACATCCGATTCCTACAACCTCTCCTTAATTATCTAGCCACCAAACATATTGCCATGAGTCCAATTCACTTTGCCGTCCGCCAAATTTTGCCCCTGCAAGCCCGCCGGATCAAGGCAGCTACCGGCATTAATGCCGTTATGATTCGGGCACCTTTTATTAGCCCTAAATTAGTTGATATTATTCATCGCAAAGAGCTCAAACTCTATGCCTGGCCAGCAGACAAAGCCCAAGAGGTGGAAAAGTTACGCCAATGGGGGGTCGACGGAGTAGAGAGTAATCGACCAGACATTCTCCAATCGCCCAAAAAGACCCAACCGCTTGCAGCTCGGTAGCAGATACGGTATGATACGCCAAGTCTTGGCGCAAATTCGAAATTCTAAATTAGAAATTCGAAACAAATTGAAAATTATAAGCACCAGTCATTCTGGAGCCTAGAATCGAAAGGCTAGATATAACTTCAGCGGGATTCGTATAGTGGTAGTATGACACCCTTCCAAGGTGACGGCACCGGTTCAATTCCGGTATCCCGCTCCAATAAAAACAGCACCTTCATGGTGCTATTTTTGTTGGAGCCATAATACTTGAATGCGCGCAGCGCTATGCTGCAACCTAGGAGAGTACTATTGAAGCAACGACTTCAATAGTACGAACTAGGGTTACCCCGATGAAAATCGAGGTCTATCCCGCTCTTGAAACAAAGTTTCAATACTATCCAATGCAAATAATGCAAACTAACATTCTGGCGCTAGCCAGTTACTGGTATCATCGAGGCTTTGCTCGATTTCAGCATATAAAACTTGCACAAGGCATAAGCAACACAGCTTGACTTTCACGGCTATGAGCTGTATGTTCTATGTGCTCAACTGATGTGCAATCGATTATCGGAAGAAGGAGAGTACTATGGTAGGTCATCGATCAGCCGAGAGTCCAGTTCTTCGCTTGCCAGATGACGCCGAAATGCAAGCACGTCTTCGGCTAAAGCTGGACGAATATCAGAAACGCCTGGACCCGTATAAGGCTCCGGAGCTGCAGCAGAGTACCTATTTCAAGTTTACGGTTCTCAAGCAGCTACTCGAGCAAGGCCAGGTTGACACCTACAACCTCTCTCTCGAACTAGGTGCCAAATTTGGCCATCGAGGATTCGACAAAGAGGCGTACAATAATGCCTGTGGCGTGATTAAAGATTACATCACCACTGGAGGGGCAAATACCAGGCGCGGTACTGGCTTGCCCACCGTGCAAACATAAATCAACCTCGCAACCCAAAGTTTGCAAAAATCACCCCGGCGTGTTGAGCCGGGGTTTTTATTTTTACAGTTATAACAACCAAGCATTAAGGAGACAGCACCAACAGCGGCAGCGAACTATCCGCAGGTTTTATTTTAAAAAAATAAAACCTATAGTTTACTTTTTACCTAGAGTAACGTATACTACCTTTGGCTTAACCAACTTAAATAGATAGGAGATAGAGATGCAACGGGTTATCCAATCTACGGATACCGAACTCATCGTCACTCATTATCTCTCCGGGAAGTACGAGCTAGCCTACCTCTGGAGGCCCAATCAAGGCAACATGAGCTTATGTGCAGTGGAGTTGCGACTGGGAAGGGAGGCGAAGGCGCTCTATCGACCTTCTCCTCAGTATCCACACCAACTCGTAATAGACATACAAGCAAGCGGCCCCACTTGGTTTTTAGATGAGCTACCGTTACAATTCCAGTCAGAGTTGCGGCCAAATGGTCGACTGGAAAGCGACCTAACCCATCTCATCCAGCAAGCGGAAAAGAATAACCAAGCCGCAATTGCAGCCTGGATGGCTGAGTTTACGGGCATTTCGCCTAACATCTGAATAATCAGGCGTAAGATCCCTCTGGATCGCCCCGGTACGTTATAACCCGGGGATTTTTATATTTCCTTAGTTTACATGGTCAATGGTAGTTGTTAAAATCCCGCTACTGACTAGCCTATGGTATCAGGAGAGCGACTATGGAAGATTGGGCCGAGCTACTCCAACAACACCACGTCGTAGGTCTTATACGAATTCCACCCCAAAGTGTTGCTCAAGCTCATCAACACTTGTCCAACATCTCCCACCTGCATACGCTGATGTCCAGCCCACGGATCCCTCAAGACGATCCAGATCGGGGCTCTGGCTTGTACTGCCAATTCAACTTTCTCGATCGGCTGTTAACCAAAGATGGATTCGTCAATGTTTGGCAGTTGTATAAAGACTGCCTCGAAGGCTACAGCCCCATTCTAGAGAAGGCAGACTTTCTGGCTATTTGCCAGCAAGAGATAGCCTACCTCCAATCAATCGGGGCGGTGATCGAAATACTCGCCTAGCCATATCTATCGGCATGCTCCGGGGTTAAAACCTGCCGGGGAATGCCTGCATTGTTTAGTCATCCACTAACCAAGAAACCATCTGCTACACTAGATATATATGCAACTATCAGATTTGGGGGTACATAAACAGCAGCTAACTCTAGACAATGGGGCACCCTTAGTAGTTTTTGAACGACCTGGAATGCCCATTTCCCTCCGAGTCGCCTTCTTCAGCGGTTCTCGATTCGACCCAGTCGGCAAGGAAGGCCTAGCTCATTTTGCCGAACACATGGTGTTATCGGGCAATCAAAAATACCCTACTAAACGCGCAATCAGCACATTTATAGAAAGCTTAGGCGCCGGGTTTAATGGCACTACCAGTGCCGACAAAATGGATATTTTACTCGATTATGCCGACCCCAATGATACCCCGGCCATAATATCCCTCTTGCAGCAATTCTTAACCACGTCATTATTTGACTCTCAAACTCTCGAACATGAACGCGGAGCAATCCAAGCCGAGTTGTCAGGAAAAATGTCCGACCCTGGAGTCTACATTTATCGATTATGGAAAACGGTAGCCTATCAAGGAAGTTTATTAAGCCGGGATACAATTGGCAGCGAAGAGTCAATCGCGGCGCTCACTCGAGACGATTTACTTCAGTACTACCACACCCAACTCGCAACCAACCGAGCAGTGGTCGTGGCCAGTGGTGGCCTAACCGCTAGTCAGCTAGCTAAATACTGCAATCAGCAGCCATTTATCGTCCAAACTGAATCGAAGAGGGTTGAGCCAACTGTGGAGCAAATCGAGCGAGTAGAGCCAATCATGGTCAAACACTATCCCGAATCAAAGCAAACCCACCTGGCTTTTGGCTTTAAGAGTGTACCTCAAAATCACCCCGATTTTTGGCCATTATTTGTGTTGTGCCGGATACTTGGCGGCTCACGAACCTCACGTATCTATCACCGACTCCGGTTTGAGTTGGGACTGGTATATTCCACCTTTACCCGAGTAGATGATTGGTATGGGCACGGCAGAATAGTAGCCCATGCCAGCTGCACAACTCAACATGCCCAAACGGTTTTAAATGAGATTACCCAAATCTTTCAGGAGGCAGCCCAAGGATCGATAACAAATGATGAGCTCGAACATTGTAAATCGTATATCACCAAGGCTCAAAAATTACGGATGCAAACCTCATCAGCATGGGTAGGCTACCATATTGGCCAGATCCTAAAATACCCCAACCAAGACACGTCAGTTACCAACGATTTAGACCGCATCAACCAGGTTAGCTTAGATCAAATACAGCTGGTGGCGCAAAAATATTTCGTTTCAGATGCTTGGTATTTAGCCGTTTGCGGGGATGTTTCGGCCGCTAACATTCAGGTTAACTTTAAATCCCATCCCAGTAGAAGCAAGCAGTAAAGAACCTATATATTTGACAATAATCATTAATTTTGCTAGAATAATTAACCTATAGTTAGGAAAGGACTATGTAAACAACGATTTACATCAGTCTGAACATTAATGATGTAATTTAGGCTCCTATGCTGTGCCTAGATTACAAAAAGTCAAATGGTGTCTTAACAACCGAATTGATTGTCAGCTCTTGGTTTTTCCAAGCATCGCCTGAACAGTCAACTGTCCACACTTTTCTGATTTCGTTTGTCCTACCAGCAACGGCCGGGCCCCTCCGACTGCTTCCTGGTGAGACGAACTGCTCGTTTGAGCGCTTCTCCTTTTTACCTCTTCCAATCCAACGGATACACTGAAAGTGTTTTTGGCATGGATTATGGGGTAATTAGACTCATCAGAAAGCGAGGTACGTGCAGTAAAACATCGAATTTACCTGCTGACGCGTAACCAAACTATGAATTTGTCATTAGACTCAGATGACAGTAGACGAATGCCTGCTATAAACGCGGGATTACACATGTCATTACCGAAGTTTGTTAAACCAAACTTCACTCCAGTTAGCTCTCGAAAGAGTCGGCTAACTTTACAACAAAAAAAGTACCTCATCGGCGCCTTACTGGTACTCAATCTGGGATTAATTGGAGCAACGATAGCCCGAGATCATACCTCTCGGATACAAGATGCCCGAGCTATCGAAGCGATGTTTGCTTCGGCTCATGGTCAGAACCAAAATCTGATCGCTATTAAACCAGTGCGAAAGCCTACCACAGTTGCTTCGGCCATTGTAGCTGTTAAGGCCACTCCCACCCCTACCCCCACGCCGAAACCAACTACAGCCGTGGCTGGTGTGAGCGTTAGCCGGGCAATAAGTGGGACCAAACAGGATTGGATGCGGGCAGCTGGCATTCCCCAGAGTGTTTGGGGCTGTGTGGACGGCTTAGTTACTCGAGAATCCGGTTGGCGGGTAAATGCAACCAACGCCAGCTCCGGTGCGTATGGCCTACCTCAAGCTCTGCCTGGAGGTAAAATGGCTGCAGCTGGTGCCGACTGGCAATACAACCCCGTTACCCAGTTGCGATGGATGGCAGGCTATGTCAACAAATATGGTGGCTGGTGTAAAGCCCTAGCCTTCCAACAAAGCCAAGGCTGGTACTAAACCCTAAAAAAGGAGGCGCAAGCCTCCTTTTTTAGTACGCCTCAAGGGTCCGACCTTCCAGGAGGGTCGGACCCTAATGCACCTAAGTAAGTTATATTTAAATATAACTTATGGGGCTTTATCCCTGCAAAATTGAGAGTTGCAAAGTGCTACTACAGACATAGAGATGTTTCACTCCGTTCAACACGACGGAGAAAGTTACCATCAGCCATCCGAAAACCACCTCCACGTCATCCTGAATTCTCTCCATGTCATCCTGAACGAAGTGAAGGATCTTCATGCCTAGACTAGAAGGTATATCCATAGTCTCATAGCATTTTTACTCAGTGGTGTATAATATCCCAGCATGAACCCCTAGCATAACACCTAAGGCAAAGCCGCAAGATAGTAATCCAGCTATTGCTCTATCTACGACTTTAATTTAAGTTAATTCAAGGGGAGGTGAGCTGTTCAGAAAATAAAATAATCATATGCGCTTGTAGCTTGGTGCAACGGTGAAGCCGAAAAATATAATCAATAAGCCTTGGCTCTATCCACGAGGGTAATGCTAAAGCTGTTGAGATGATGAAACGTAAGTTAACAACTTATTAATATGCGCCCGTAGCTTAGTGCAAAGGCGTAGTCGGTATATAATTAATCAGCAAAGCTCTATCCACGACATGGATTGTATAGCTTCACTATTTAGAATAGTGCCTAAATTAAAACTAAATTATTTATGCGCCCGTAGCTTAGTGGATAGAGCAGGACGGTTCTAACGTCAAGGTCGGGAGTTCGCAAGTTAGGGGAAGGTTATTAAAACAACGATTTAAATAACCTGAACTAACTTTCTGGCATAGCCAGTACCTTCCGGGGAACCCGGAGAGATTTTACAACTTATTAATATGCGCCCGTAGCTTAGTGGATAGAGCAGGACGGTTCTAACGTCAAGGTCGGGA
>CAZQWH010000003.1:57112-81478 GCA_964597145.1 uncultured Candidatus Saccharibacteria bacterium
GTTCGAATCTCTCCGGGCGCACCAGAGGTCTGATTATGACTAAAAGCCGTAGGCAGGCCTCTGATTGTATGCGGTGAATTGGTTTGGACACTTACTGAGTAAGAGTTCGCTAAAGAGGAGAGTCGCTATAATTGCGCATGCATTGTTATAGCGAAGAACTCTTTACCTCCAGAAGTATCTCTCCGGGCGCACCAAAGGTTTGGGAATCACCGTCAGGTGGTTTGCAAATCTTTGTGTACCCAAGTAGGAATTTGAAACGCGAAGCGTGTTCGCTGACTAGGAAAGCATTATCACGACAACGATTGTCATAATGCGAACTAGGAGCCTGGCCTCGTCAGTATCTCTCCGGGCGCACCAAATATGATTATCAATTCGACTCTAAATCAATACGCCGGCGCATTGCTGGTAACCCCTGATGGCAAAATTATTTTGCAACAACGCGATAATAAACCAGGCATTATGAACCCAGGCCAAATCACCACCTTTGGCGGAGCAGTCGAAGATGGAGAAACGCCCGAGCAAGCCATAATCCGCGAGCTAAAAGAAGAGCTGGATTTAGAATATAACCAGCCTAAACTCTACAAAATTCTTCACAAAACTCAAGCCACCCATGGCGAAGATCGAGAAATGCATATTTACCTCGTCCAGAATATTGACCCAACCGCTCTGGTCGTTCATGAGGGTCAGGGGTATATCCAAATTTCATCCAACGACAACTTGAGCCAATTTTACTTGACAGCATTTACCCGTGAATTGTTAGCAGATTATTTTAGACTGGTTGATTAAAGACCTATAGCATGGTACAATCATTCGGTAGATATTCGAGTGGCCACAATCACAACCAAAGGGATTGACGATGAATCATGCTCGCGTCCCTCTACCGCCGGACTTCCGCGAGACCAATCGACCACTTGTATTCCTAGCCGGTCCTATCCAAGGAGCGCCAGATTGGCATCGTGAGGCTACAGAACATATCCACCGGCTTAATGCCGATCAGTGGGTAGCTAGCCCCAAGCGATTCGAGTGGAACGATAGGCTCGACTATAACACGCAAGTAGATTGGGAAACCCGCCACCTCAACCAAGCGGCGTATGGCGGCGGAGTAATCTTGTTCTGGCTGGCATTAGAGGCTCAACATTTCTGCGAGCGTCCCTACGCCCAAACGTCTCGGTTTGAGCTGGGCGAGTGGAAGGTCAAGCATGAGCGAGATGGCATTCATCTGGTTGTCGGCATAGCCGATGGTTTTACCAATCAGCGCTATATTCAACGCCGACTATCCCAGGACTGTCGCAGTGTACCCATTTTCAACACGTTGGAGGAAACTTGCGCTCAGGCAGTAAAAATGATTGCGGCGTAACGTCCCTCATACCACTGTGGCAACCGCCGCAGTGGCTTTTATTTTTAACCAAAATATCAGCCGATAACATGATGCAATTCCAACGTATATTTACCACGTAATTCATCATATCGAATGATGGCCTCTTCAGAACAATCTATGTTCCGAAGCCGAAAGTTTTACCGACCCCATTGTGTATAAAATGTGGAACTAAAGGCACCAACGGCAGACTTACCTAGCAGTAAAAATCGCCTCACGCTTCCTAATTAGCACCCAAGCAGTTACAATAGTTGTCTGTGTCATTTTTTGCTGCATATGAAAACCATCATCATCTCAGACACTCATTTATCTAACCGGGTTTACCGTAAAAAATATTACTACCTTAAATCGGTGATAGAACAGGCGGATAGGGTAATTATCGCGGGAGATTTTTGGGACGGGTTTTTAACCAATTTTGATAAGTTTTTACAGAGTAAATGGCAGTTGCTGTTTCCGTTGTTATTAGAGCGGCAGACAATGTATCTGTATGGTAACCACGACCGGGCCGAATGGAGTGATGAGCGAGTTAGTCTTTTCTCAGTTGAACAGGCCATGAATACCACCATAGAATGCAACGGTCAACAGTATTTTATTGCCCATGGCCATACCATTTTTACTTCTTTTGAAGACAAATACCCCATTGTAAACCGCAGCATTCCGCTGCGGATTGGCTCCAGCTTAGATATTATTCATAAACTAGTCTGGGGCAAACGCTTCTTAAATAATGACAGCGATATTAATACGCCTATGGCCAATTGGGTAGCAAAAAACTTACCTGCAAACCAAATCTTAATCTGCGGCCATAGCCATTACCCCGAGATAAACAGAGCAAAGCGATTTATCAATACTGGGTTTAACGGCTTAGGATATGGCAACTACGTCATTATCGACGAATCCGGCCCCCGAATCATCAAAGACCGCTACTGAGCCGCCATTAGACACGAATGCGACTCAACCTCAACGGTTAGCGAAGTGATTGTAACTAAAGCCGGCTTCACTAGCTAATTGGATCTGAGTTTGCTACAATCTGCCCATCTAAAAATGGATCGAGGATAGCGAGTTGCTGTAACCTCACCGTTAAAATCTTCCGCTTGGAGACATACCTAGGAGCAAGAGATGGAGATTTCACCAACCGGGATTGCAATTTGGGCGACAATCATATTGGCCTTTTTTGTTGTGAGTGTTGTTCAAACAATTAAACTAGAGCAGCTAAAACGTGACCATGAGCATCTCGGTTGTCCACCAGCAACACGGGGCCATGGCCACCAGTCAAAACCTCACGCTGCTACAGCCCAAGAAGCCGAGTCGGTTATACAGCTGGCAGGGTTCGTATACCAGTTCTGCCAAGTCAAACGGGCTACCTATTTGCCAGATGGAACTACTCCCGAAACCGATGCCGACCACACCATTATGTTACTCATGCAGGCATTGGTGTTGGCGCCGCGTTATCGGCCCCAGCTCGATTTAGGCTTAGTACTGCAGCTTATCTTAATCCACGACATAGAAGAGACGTACGCCGGCGATACGCCCACCCTGCAAATTGATGAGGCCGGCCGGAAGACCAAGGAGCAGCGAGAGGCCAGGGCTCGGCAGCGGATTAAAGCTGAATTCGGCTCCGTCTTTCCCTATTTAGTAGGGTTGCTCGAATTGTACGCGCGACAGGATACGCCGGAGGCACGGTTTGTCAAAATGTTGGATAAATTAATGCCCAACTTAAGCCATGTTCTCAATGGGGGTGTTACCCTGCACCAGGCTGGCATTACCCTGGAAGAGTATCAAGTTGGGACTAAAGAGCGTACCCAATTTTATCTCTCCACCAGCTATGGAGCGGACAATCCCGAGTTGTTGTCGTTACGCGACGCCCTACGGCCCTTCCTAGAAAAGGCCGTCTATGGCACCACTTGCCCTAGCTAAACCAATGGCGACCCCAAAATAATCGGGTCGCCATTTACATTTTCATGTCACAGTCATTGCGAGTGTATGCGAAGCAATCTTGCTCAGTTCAAGTAAGCCCCAATGTAATCGGGGGAGATTACCATGTCATGTTATCTCTCGCAAGGACGACAAATCTAACGACCTGCCTCCAGCTTTCTAGTCTCGCCAACTAACTATCAGTGCCCTTATCCACTTCATTGGCCGTGATCATGGCGTTACGGATTTGCTCAGCCAAGTCGTGCATCCCACCAGGAGAGTGGGGGATAAGGATAGCATTAGATTTACTCGCATTCCCAACCTCTTTAATCGTGTCAAAGTATTGGGTCATCATGACTAAATTCATCACATCTTGAGGCGAGGCACCATGTACCGAGCCACTAAAGGCCGAGACCGATTCACTTAAGCCCTCTATAATCGCCGTTCGCTGGTCGGCAATTCCCCGGCCTTGCAAAGCCTTGCTTTCAGCTTCGGCCTCGGCAGCCTTAACCACTCTAATTTTATCGGCTTCGGCTTGTTCTACCGCCGCCACCCGCAACCGTTGGGCAGCATTAATTTCGTTCATACTTTCCTTAACTTTTGAATCGGGGTCGATATCGGTAACTAGAGTTTTAATAATACCGTAGCCAAAGTCGTCCATGACTTGGTCTAACTCGGTTTTAACCGCGCTGGCAATGTCATCTTTCATCTGAAATAAATCGTCCAAGATAATGGTTGGTACCCGGGCCCGAACGGTGTCGAAGACAAAGGAGGTTATTTGGGCTTGGGGATTCTGAAGGCGGTAGAAGGCATCTACAACTTTATTTTCCAGCACATGGTACTGGACACTAACAATGACAAACACGAACACATTGTCTTTAGTTTTGGTTTCAACCCGGACGTCGAGCTGTTGGACGCGAAGGCTAAGGCGGCCAGCCACACGGTCGACGAAGGGAATCTTAAAGTTAAGCCCCGCATTAGCCACTTTTGTAAACCGACCAAACCGTTCTACGAGCGCGGCGGTTTGCTGCTTAACCGTAAATAATCCCAGAAAAATATATAAAATAACGATTGCTAGTCCGACTATATAAATCACGCATGGCCTCCTTGTATAGATAATTATTGACAGTGTAGCATTTTTAATAAGTCAGAAGTAATACGGAATCGTGGCTTAAGCGTCGGTGGGGAATGTCCGATACAATGCAAAATATATGTCATCCTGAACTTGATTCAGGATCTAATGTAGTAGTTTAGTTGGATGCCGAAACAAATTCAGGATGACCGCCATGTGCTGTACGCTATCCGCTAAACGCGCTACACTTGTCTAATGTTTCCAATCCGCGATATGACCCGCAATCAGGCAACAGTAACGCTAGCAATTATAGTAGGGGCTATAATTGTTGGCATTGGCTTAATTCTCACTCAGCAGACAAATTCTACTTCACCCGGCACTCCTACGCCAACCGTAACTCCAGGGCCAATTACAATCGAAGGGACAATCGTTTGCTTGCCGCATAAAAACATCCAAGGCCCACAAACGCTTGAATGCGCTTACGGCTTAAAAGCAGACTCGGGTGAATACTATGGTTTACGCGGCTTAGACCAAGATACATTAATCGATGGCACGCTGACCGTGCAAACCCGGGTACTAGTTTCGGGCACTGCGGTACCACCAGCAGATAACCAACGCTATGGCATTGTGGGCTCAATTGACATTGTATCTATCGAAGTGTTATCAGCCGCAACCTAATCGTTGCCTCATATTCTCCCATCAGCAGAAACAAAGTCTAATCCATTCCTTTACCTTAACCCTATAATAATGTATACTTTGGCAGAATTGGTCTGCCAACACACGATAGGAGAAGGACATGGCCATTGAGCAGTTAGTTCTCACCGACCAACCCGATGGAATTAGGTGGAGCGTCGCTCTATCTCAGCAGCTGTCGAGTGTCTTGGGCACTCACGGCTTGTCCGACCGAGACGCAGGCCGTATTGCCGGAGTCAGCTATCGGACTATTAAACGGATGAGGGAATCCGGCAAACCACACACCGAACGGAATATCTGCCGGGTCTACTTCAAATTGGGATTGGTCGATGTAGCCATTCAGCAAGCATTAAATAGCCTTCGTCGGACCAATCCGCTCAAGTACGAGCGATTGCGTCGTGGCGCGACCACAGTCCAATTGGCTAAAGCCTCTGGGGTATCCCTTAGCCTGTTGTTCGATGGGCAGATGAAGGTGCAGCCAGTCTCGGAGCTAACTTGGGAAAAGCTAGAGCTCGCCTGGGAAAAGTATCCGCCACTTGCCAGCCAAACGTCGCTCCATGGCGGCAATATCATTCGATTCACCGCTGTGCGCAACCACCGCAAGCAGGTCAGTCGAATGCAGACAAAGGGGGCACTCAACCGAGCCATCCAACACCACCATCCAAACGGCACGCTGGATGGAGCCACTCACCGACAGTTGGTGAAAGTGCTAGAAGCAGCCATGGAGGATCTGTTGGATCGGAAAAGATAGGCAGACCCGCCTAGCCACGACATTCAAGCTCGTGGCTAGGCTCTAACATTTTTATTTACCTTGATTGTAAATTTCAGTATAATTACTCCATGTGCTCCCAATAAGTGAGGTCAATAATGAATCTTTCAAAACTTTCTGGACAGAATTACATCGCCCTCCTGCTAATCTTCTTAGGTGGAGGATTTTTACTACAATCGCTAGATTATTTTAACTTTGGCTGGATTCTCAGCCAATGGTGGCCAGCCATTATTATTATTTTTGGCGTTATCGAGTTTAGTAAGCCCAGCCAGCGCAAAATCGGCCCAGGCTTAGTTATTTTATTTGGAACTATCTTACTCTTTAGTCGGTTTAATTCCATAGACGTCAATTTCTGGGCCATATTCTGGCCGTTAGTCCTAATTTTTGTCGGCGGCTCAATGCTATTTAGACAATCAGGCCAAAAATTAGCCTCCGATAAATCGGTCGATACTTTGGCTTTTATGTCTGGTACAGAGAAACGTCTTAAAACCGAGAATTTTGCCGGCGGTAGTAGTGTAACGATCTTTGGCGGCACAGTAATCGACTTGCGTCAAACCACCCTATCCCAACATGCCAAGCTAGATTTATTCACCTTTGCCGGCGGGGTAGAAATTTTTGTACCCGAGAACTGTCGGGTTAATAATCAATTATTGGTATTAATGGGTGGGGTAGACGATAAAACACAAGATGTAGCCAGCCCCACTCAAACTCTCACCTTAACCGGAACGATTCTAATGGGTGGAGTGGATATAAAATTCCAACGATAGTCGACAATAGCCAGCACAGATCATCCCCAGTTACGTACTTGCTGAGATATGGTAGACTGTGGGCGTCGAATTTGGTTTTAGTGTTTGGAGTTGTTTGTGGTCACCAACCATGCACCTGTTGATTTTGCGCCCCCAGCCCTCCCGGCCTACTGTCAGCGTTGTGGTCAACCGATCATCCCTGTTAACCAAGATCAAACCAAGTTTAAATGTGTTAACGGACATTCGACGAATCTCAATCCAACTCCAGTCGTCGTCGGAATCATTCCCGCTATCGGAGGTGGGTACGTACTCATTCGTCGCGACAGTCAACCAGGCAAAGGCCTATTAGCCTTCCCCGGAGGCTACGCTACCACTGCACGAGACATTACGGCCGAGCTTTCACGAGAAATCGAAGAGGAGATTGGCTTGCCCACCAATCCAAAATTATGGATCCCGCTCGATTTCCAAAGTGCTACTGGCAACAACAAAATTCTACTTTTTGCCACCCGCGCAGAACCTGTGTCACCGAGCTTCCCCTGGAGCTTTAGCGATAGAGAGGTGAGCCAAGTGGTAATTGCCACTTCAGTACCAGATGCTATGGCGTTCCCACTGCATCGGGAAATCCTGCAGCAACTTCTGCAGCTTTAATCTCAAAAAACCGGTGTCGGCTTTAACCCGCACCGGTTATTTTTAGATCCGTATTAGTACAAATCGTAGCCAGATTAGCCCAAATGCGATATAATCCTATCCGTTGGAAGAGGTTTACGGTGTCAGGTTATAACTGTCCGCTACTTATCCCTTATACCTTGGACCTTATCCCTACACCATCGTGGATGTAGCTCAGCTGCAACGGCGTAGCCGGAATGCAGACAATAAGCGCCTTGCTCTAATCAGCGGAGAGCAATTGATAGAGTAAAATAAGTCGGTACAACTAAATAAAATACTTATGGTGGATGTAGCTCAGCTGGTTAGAGCGCCTCTCTGTGGAAGAGGAGGTCGTGGGTTCAAGTCCCATCATCCACCCCAGTAAACTTCACTTCGTTTCGCTTACTTGAAGTGGTGTGAAGTTTGCTGAAGATAAGCGAAGCTCAAAGAGCGAAGTTTATCCATTAAACTACGCCAGGGCTACGCTTAATTGGGATTAAACTTATAGTTAATCTTAGACATCATCATATTCGCTGCCTCGCTACAATGAGGATTCATGTACTACACCTATATTCTACGCAGTCAGAGCCAGCCAGGCGCTATTTACATCGGCCATACTACTGATTTGAAATCACGCCTTAAGCAACATAACGCCACTTCAAGTGAAAACTACAGCAGGAGGCATGCCGCTTTGACTGTCGAGACCTATATAGTTTTCAGCAACCATAATGATGCCAAAGCATTTGAATTCTACCTAAAATCAAATTCAGGCAAAGCGTTTATGCGCAAAGGGCTTATATCAAATCGGTTCAAAGAAGCCTTGGCAAAGTTTAACAATGGTCGCACTAAATTAAGCGAATCGCCGTAAAGTTTAATCATCCACCATTCTGATGTTTGATGGAATTATCGTAATTAACGCTCATACTTAACGTGATCGACAATTATTGATTTTAGACCTATAGCATGATATAATAATTATTGGAGTTTGTTAGTATCCAACTAGAAAGAGAGAGCAGCATGCGCTACAAGAGGCAAGTTGGAATAGCTGCAGTAATCGCACTAATTTTCGCCAGCCTATATGTCGGCGGAGTAAGGATCGAGTGGGGTGAGAGCAACGAAGCTTTCGCAGATGATTCCATCCTGATCGACGAGAATTCAACCATAACTGCCTTGAATGGCCATGAGCCTATCGATCCAGAATACGGAAACTGGAAGAAGGAGTATCAGCCTCGGGCATACAGCCTTCCAATTGGAGATCAGCTGTGCGTCATAGTCCTTCATCCCGAAAATGCCGCTATCAGCTGCCTGCCGCCATCGCAGTAGGCATGTTCTAGGCGTGCAATTATATCTTGCAAATGAGGCTCGTTTCGATTAAGTCTCACCTAATACATTCTGTAAGGCGCCCAACTAGGCGCCTTTTTCATGCTCACAATTGAATTTATAGCAACAATACGCTCGTGTAAGAACTGATTTCGAAATATATCCCATCACCCACCCCATGAAGATTTCACCATTTATCACACCTGATGGGATGTTTTGACTACAAGGGCCAACTCGGGCAATCTCATAGATATGTAAACCTATATCTGTTTTATTCCTATACCTTTACTACAATAGTCATCGATTGATCGATTACAGACCTAGTGTTTAGAAGATGTGGAATGACGCTGATTCACCACAGTGAAGTAGTAGATGTCCTACGATCATTTGCTGTAGCTGGAGATCCAGCTCTACTAGACCTCAGTAATCTTGCGGTTCAGATCGCAATCTGCTGGTGAATTCAACCGAGAATAACTCAGCTCCACTAAGCACTTTGAGCCACAACACTCTATGGCACCGGGCAAGCACCGGTGCCATTTCTATTGAGGTCTATTGAGGTTTAACCCCAACCCCCTTGTTGGGGTTAAACCTCAATTAATACTCAGGCATCTGTCTGAGCTTTATATTTACTGGATTGATGAGCGAGAACCCACCGATTCAGAGCCTTAGGCAGCCATTCTGTGCCAACGAGCAACAGAATAGGCGAACTAGGCATTTTCACGTAAGTGAAGAACCCCATTATCCACCCTTCCTTAAAATTACAGAGATAAATTGGCATAAATGGCTATTTAAATAGCCATTTATGCTACAGTGCAAAAACAATCATCCACCCAGGTAAATTTTCTCCTCTATAATAACTAAACCGACATGAGATCATTGTGATCTTACCTTGACATAAGACCTATAGTTATATATACTAATTCTGAACATCTCTTGTTTGGCCTTTTGACGTTTTAACTATTCAAGGAGTAACCACATGAGTGTCGTTACAAGTCTGCGAGAAAAGATCGCCTCGGAACAGCATGCTATCTGGTCTCACTGGATGAAGTACATGTTCACTCAGGGGATCTACAACAAAGACGGCAGTTGGATAATGCCAGCTGAAAAGGTTGAGCGGTGGAGTCGGCAAATGAATACCGACTACGTCGACTTGACCGACAAAGAGCGCGAAAGTGATCGCGATCAGGCAGATAAAGTGCTTGCAATTGCTGGTGCTAAAGTTATTCCCAAACTTACCGATGAAGAGCTTCAAACTTGGTTCAGCAACTTGCCTCCAGTGCCGACTGAAGAGGAAGAGGGTCTTGACCGCATTATCAACGATGCATTCCACAAGGTCTTCGGCCGTCCACTTAATCCAAGTGCACGACCGGAGTAGACTCGTAATAAATGCTGGCCTGGGTCAACCCGTTGGCGCCCCCTTGGGCGCCATTTTTATATGCACATTGTTAATAAAGTCCAAACATTGCTCAACCATCCACCCCAGTAAATTTTCCCACCTTTCCACAGATAATCAAAACCCCATTTCATCATTCACCTTATGGCATATCTGAAAACCCCTTTTAGACAACAGCCTTGTGGCAAATCGTCAACTAGAACCGCCGTTAGCTGCAAGTTCGTATTTCGGTAGCACTATTGCTTAAAAGTAACTAGTATTAACGCGAATTACGAAGCTCAATTTATTCCTTTTATAGCAGCAATGAAAACATTTGAGTTATCGTCATTGCGAGCGCAGCGCGGCAATCTAGGTTGGATTACACCCCAGGCAGGATTGCTTCGTTTCACTCGCAATGACGTAAAATGCAAAATTATCAGAGATGTAGTTTCGTAATTCGCGTTATTACCTGAATTGTCGTCGTTTTTCTTCTTACACCACTATAGTATTCCATATGAGTTTTCAGAGGGCTATCGTTTCACCAGCTATATGGTTCTGAGTCGTCCGCCCAAGGGTAGCTATTTTGTTATAAGGTTGATTGTTAACATAGAAAATGTTATAAGAGTTTAGCTGGATACCTTTCTAGCATCCGACGCGTAAGCATATATGCTTACGCGCAGCAAGAGGAGACGCCGTCATGACTAAGGGTGGCAAGGCGAAACGGAAGGGCTATACGACGATCGGTGAGGTCTTGTTTGGGCCTACGCCAAAGCCCAGCAGCGGACCGCGAAAGAGTAAGCGGTTCGACAAGTCGAAAAACCATCACGACTCCCGTAAGGGCGGAGGTGGCAACAATACTGGCCGCCGCCGCTAACCCACTGCAGCTGGCCGTGTTCTCGAGGAATTTCTCGAGAACACGGCTTTTACTAAATTCTAAAATTGTCCAACCAATCACCCTCAGTAAAATTTTCCTTTTTATCTCATATAGACCTACCGTCATCTCATTTCTCTTACTGGGATGTTTGAACCTTAACTCGCACGTCCTATCATGGGCTATGATTCTTGACACATAGACCCATAGTGTGATATAAGTTTCCTGTGGATTTTGGTCTAGACTGAGAGGAAAGGCGATGCGAATTCCAACCGTTTTCTTTCTATTGATTGTCATGATCGGAGGAGGAGCTTCCGCTTCGGCACAAACATCAACTGAAACTCCACTCAATGAATATCCATTGACCTCGGATGGGGCATACAATGCCACCATCCGAATGGTCGACCACGATCACCTATACCAACCTATGGAGTGTGGAGTATTTTACTTCCTAGCTCCAGATACCGATATAGTCGATTTTCTTGAGGGTCGACCCGAGACCGAAGTAGGCGCGCCTACAGCGTATACCGACCGAGATGGAATTGCCCGGGCTCGCCTTGAGCCTAATGCTAGCGGTGTATCGCGGGACTTCATCGTCCTGTACGGGCCTCTCGAAGATTGCCCATCAGGACTCGCCTGGACGACGCTTGATGGGTTCATCAGAGTTGGTTCAGACGGAATCGCTGCATATATTCCATATGATCAGGGATCCAGTAATTTGCCACCTTTCAACTGGCAACTCGGCGTCCTAACCGTCTACGGTTAACGACACACGCCCGGCTCTTTGTACATCGCTAAGGGCCGGGCGGCTTTCATTTCAAAAGCAAATTCTCATAGCACCCAACCAATCACCTCATTAAGCTTCGCGTAATTAGATTGAACTACATACATCCCCCAACCATCCTTTCCTAAATTCTATTGAGGTCTATTGAGGTTTAACCCCAACAAGGGGGTTGGGGTTAAACCTCAATAGACCTCAATTAAATCAACCTTATTGACGATTTAGCCTATAGCATGATATATTGCTTCAGTCGATTTTGCGACAGCTGTTTTCACCAAGGAGAGTTTGATGGAAGTCGGTTCGATAATTGGATTGGGCTTCGGCCTAATCGCAACCGTGGCACTCCTCGCACTTATCATTTTTGTGATTCACCTACGCAAGGTCGTGCCCACCAACATGGTGCACATCGTGCAGTCCGGCACGGCTACGACCAGCTACGGTAAAGACATGGCAGCTGGAAACGCGTACTACGCCTGGCCAGCCTCCCTGCCGCGGCTTGGCGTCTCGGTAATCGCGTTGCCAGTTAGCAACTTCGAAGTGCCTCTTAAAGACTATGATGCGTACGACAAAGATCGTGTGCCATTCATGGTCGACATAACCGCCTTCGTCCATATCGCTAACACAGAGGTGGCTGCCCAACGGGTTGCCTCATTTGAAGAACTTGAGGCCCAACTTAGGACTATTGTTCAAGGAGCCGTCCGTAAGGTTCTAGCCTCAGATAACATCGACAACATCATGACGCAGCGCTCAACCTTTGGCGAAGCTTTTACCCAAGAGGTGAGCGATGGGCTGATGCAGTGGGGAGTTGAGACGGTAAAAAGCATGGAGTTGATGGATATCCGGGATGCCAAGGAATCACGCGTCATCGCCGATATTATGGCGAAGAAGATCTCGGATATCAATCGAGAGAGCCGAATCGCCGTCGCCACTAACAACCAAGAAGCCGAAATGGCTGAACTGCGATCGAAACAAGAGGTCGACCTACGCCGCGAGGAAGTTGAGCAGGCTGTTGGTAAGCGCAAAGCCGAGCGCGAACAGGCTGTTGGTATGGCCAACGAGGTTTCCCGACAAGAAGTCCTGGAGCTGCAAAAAGAGACGACGCAGCGAAACATGGAAGTTAGGAGCATCGAGGAGACCCGTGAGGCTCAAATTGCCAGCGCTCGCGCCGTCATTCAGGCCGACCAGGAGCGCCAGACCCAGGAGTTGATCGCGCAAGGTCAACTCAAGGCTAAGGAATTTGAAGCCCAAGGCATCAAGGCCGAAGGCAACGCGCGAGCCGAAGCGGCAACAGCCATGCAGATGGCGCCAGTTGAAGCTCAGGTGGCTCTGGCTAAGGAAATTGGTAGCAACGAAGGTTACCAGCAGTTCTTGGCCATGAAGCAGGCTTTGGAGACACACCTGGCGGTCGGCACCGAACAGGCTCGTGCATTGCAAGGCGCTGACGTTAAGGTTATTGCCAACAGCAATAATGCCTCCGGCGGTGTCAGCAATGTCATGGATCTGTTTAGCGGCCAAGGTGGCACGCAACTGGCAGCCATGGTCGAAGCCTTCGCCCAGTCGGGCCTAGGCAGCAGCTTCTTCGCCTCAATGCTAAATAGCAGCCAGGCGTCAAGCAATTCGGACGTCATGCGCCAAAATGGTTCCGGAGATACGTCGGAGGTAATTATGCGGCACTAACATTAGTCGCCGCACACTTGCGACTCACCCCCAGGGAGCAATTCCTGGGGGTTTTCTTTTCCCACAACCCTACATATAGTAATGCGCCAGTTCAAATACCTATAATCTTCGAGTTTACTTACCCATCTATACCCTACGCCATATATTCAACCATTAAATTATGGAAACGCATTAGCCTATGAGGAATTCTTTAGACAACGATCTAAAGAATGTGCGATACACGCAACAGCCAGGTTAGCACTACAACGATAGCAATAGCAATGAACTATCCGCAGGATTTATTTCAAAGAAATAAATCCTATAGTTTGACGTAGTATATAAAATAGTGTATAACATCATCAGCTTACAAGCTCAGACCAGAGGAGTGAGGCATGGAGATTTTGCTGTTGGTCTTTTGCTTACTTATAGGCGGAGGAGGAGTGTACCTGTGGCAAGAACACAGGCGAGACAGGATAGAGCAACAATTTGTGCTCGTTCCCCGAAGCTCACTGGGTGAGCGCCTCGAAATTTCGACTGGCAGTGGAGAGCTGATGTGCTCTCACTGCAACGGACTTCTCCAGGAAACGGTTGAAGCAGCATTGCTGATTAGCACCAAACATCCCAACCAGGCAGAGATCAAGGTCTATCGGCATCACGCTTCCAAGCATCCATATGCCGAACGAGTCGGTTTAGGAGCAGTTTATGTTTACCAAGACTTCATTTTCCCCTTTGTGGTTCCATCAACCACGCGACAGGAAATTGAGGACTGGGTATTTGCTTCTAAAATTATTTCGAGTCATGTGGGGTGGATAGACAACCATACTTTAAGAGTCTGGGATCCACTCGCCGACTTCAGGACTGGTCAGGCGGCTGACTATCCCGAAGAGAACCGGCTTCTCGATCAAGAGCGTATGGCGGCAGGTCTGCGGCGCATCCTCAGGATTGCTGACCTAAAACTCTATGATCCGAAAGCAGAGGACATTCCTCTCTCGGCACCGATTTCAACCGTTGAGCTACCTATAGCATAATAGGACAGCTCAACAACCACCCGGCGGCTCTTTTAGAGCCGCCCTTTTTATAGGCACTCATAACGCGCTACAACACCCAGCAAATACAGATAAATTACCAAAGGACGAAAGGCAAAGATAATTAATGGATGTCTCAGTGTTGCAGGCAAAAACCTACCGCTTGTTCTATACTGCTATGGTATACTCTTACTATAAACTAAGGAGGGATTATGCCAGATAATTTTGATAACCAGATAGAAGATAGTGGCCAACAAGATTCAACCAAGCCGCCACTTTATCCAAATGAACCATACGAAGTCGGCGACGAGGAAATGTCCGAGCTTAACCGGGGTGGCCCAGCCACCGATGACCAAATGGTTGAACTAGATGATCCAGCCAACCCCAACCCCGACGACCAAAATACCCGCCATTTAGAAGGACCAACTCAGCACGTAGCCGATGTTGAAACCAAGGAATGGGAAGATAGAGTTGCTGCGGAACAACGCGACCAAGAGCTGGAAGCTACCGATCAAGGCAACCCAACCAATCCTAATCTTTAGCTAATTAATAGCACAATCTATCCTTCCGTTCATATATCTACATCATTTTTTGCAGAAAATGCCAAGTACATTGTTCGCCATGCATACCCATTCAGGAAAAGGTGGGAGGCATTTGCCTCCCACCATATGTGTTGCCTTGCAGTAGAGAGGGGGCGGGTAGAAGATGGGGTTTAGGGCCGGTATTTGTTGGACGACTCGGCATCATCGAGTGGCTCGGTGTGTGGGGCAGGACTGGATCCAAGTCCAATTCCTTGCTCATAATCACTTCCGCCACTCATGATGATGTGGCCACTGGTGGTTTCCAGCTGAACGTCGCCATTGGGAAACATGCTGACCAATTGACTCAGCTGCAGTTGGGTCTCGGTGTCCATAGGCACCGAAAACTGAAAGTAGCTCTCTTCCCAGTCAGGGTCGAGGCTGGCCAGGTTTTTCTCAATCTTCTGCCGCTGCTTCTCTGAAAGCGAAGTTGTCTGGACCGTGACGACGGCACGGTCGGCGGATTCCTGTCTGGTCTTGTTCTTCCTGAACATTTTGTGTGCTCCTGTGATTCCCTCCTACTCACAATGGCAACTACACCTAATGGTATAATAGCGTTACACTACACTCAAGACACAGGCTAGGCGAGAGGAGAAGATGAGGATGAGAGATCGGGGGTAGGACTGCTGGACGATTCAACCCAAAATCTGTATAACTCATCACCCCCCTTCAATCTCCAACCTCTTATCGTCAATCTCTCGAACTCGCAGTGTTTGACAACTACCATTTTCACTTCTATACTAGCCAAAACAAAAGGCAAGCACCAAACGAGAGGGGACAAACATGACTGCGCCTGTGCTGCCAATACCAACCAGTTCATCACGAATTATAAAAAGTCGGCTACACAATGGTAGTTGGGTAAGCTACATAGAAGTAGCAGATCGCAACTTTATCTTACGGTACGAGGTATCGCTGGATGGTAGACCTCTAGGCACGCTAGGATTGCTTATTGCTCCACTATCTGGAGAAAGCCTGTGGTTGGCTTCGACAGATAATCAAACCTGGTCGCCGCCGGTTTGCAATGAACGCGATGCCGCTAAATTCATTCTACCCGTCAGACCAGCTTGCTAAGCCTATCCTTCCAACCAGCATGAGGTGGCCGAATAAAACATTCGGTCACCTCGATTCACTTCTAATATCATTTTAAACTTAGAAATAGATTGAGTTTTGACTTTAAGCCTTAGAATGAGGAAATGCTATGGTAGCAACGATTACCATAGGGATGGACTATTCACAGGGTATGAGTCAATACATTGACTGATACCCTATAGTATGATATATTTTCAGCGCTCAATAACGACAGTCAGTGCGGTAATCCATACAGTACAGCCATGACTGTTGCGATTGAGTAGGATCGTGACTGGTTGGAAGTGATTCCAACTATTGCATTCAGGGAGAGTTGCAATGCAGGATGTGCCGATGCTGCAAACTGGCGAAGTCGTAGCATTTGATAACGAAGGGGGGTACGGCTTTGTTAGAGATACTCTGACTCATGTCGACTTGTTTTTTCACGTCAACGAGGTGGGCACACTAACCAGCAAACAGCCCGATAGGTTCACTCTGACCTCGGACGGCTATTATGAGCACCGCCCAATGGTAGGCGATCGCCTGGTTTACGTTGCGGATCTTAACTACAAAAAAGGCCCACGAGCAACCGTGTGGATCGATGAACGTAGTTACCGGCAACAGCTCAGGTGGATAAAACATCAATGGGCAGCCGAGGCTGCTGCTGTGGAGTCATATAACATATTCTCCATAAGTAGCCTTCACCAAGTCGGAGCCACAATGTAGTCACATCCGACATTGTTTTACAAAAAGAGACATTCATCGGGCACTAGCACAACTAGTGCCCTATTCTCATTTCAAGCAGTCAGCATCTCTTAACGGCCAACCAGCCAGATGCTATACTTTGAATAATCTAAACAGACAAATTGCCACCGCACCATGCCATCTACCGAATTACCCAATCCAATCATCCCTAAACAAAAAAAACGAAGCTTTGCCGAAATCTTTTTTCCAACCTGGACAGAATCACTGTTACGCAAAGCCCGATCCATGGCTTTTCGCCCCATAGAAACAGCCGATATTTTGGCTCACAAATGGGGGCCGCCCACCGCTACCAATACCGCATATACTCATTGGCTAGAGAAGAAATCTATGCTCTACAATGCACGCAAACAAGCATTGCGACACACCGGCAAAGGCACCATGTGGCAAGTACCTTATGGGCAGGCCCGACCACGGACAGCTATTGCCAAAGCCTCAGTTTGGTATACCGCGTACCCAATATCCACCATTACCAAGCCTAAACAGTCTATCCTATCGGCACTTGGAGATGAAAACTTATGGCAAATCTTTGAACAAATTGGTATCCAAGGTTTACATACGGGCCCCATGAAGCAGGGAGGAGGCATAACTGGATGGTCATACACTCCCAGTATAGATGGCCATTACGATCGGATCAGCAACGATATCGAACCAGTTTTCGGCACAAAAACTGAGTACCAACAAATGTGTGCTACAGCCGCCCAATATAATGGGCTAATAATTGATGATTTAATCCCTGGACATACCGGGAAAGGTGCCGATTTCTTGCTGGCTCAAATGGACTACAAGTATTATCCTGGCATTTACCATATGGTTGAAATTGACCGCAAGGATTGGCGATGGCTACCCGAGGTGCCAAAAGGATACGCATCTATCAATATTAGCCCGGAAATAGAAGAAAAACTAAAGCAAGCAGGGTATATTATTGGTAAATTTGAACGGGTAATTTTTTATGAACCAGGTGTAAAAGAGACAAACTGGAGTGTGACTAAAGAAATTCGCGGGGTAGACGGCGAAAAACATCGCTGGGTGTATTTACATTACTTTAAAGATGGACAACCGGCTATCAACTGGCTCGATCCTACCTTTGCCGGTATCCAGCTAGTAATGGGCGATGCCCTGCACTCCCTCACCGAATTAGGAGCTGGTGGTTTGCGGCTAGATGCTAACGGTTTTTTGGGGGCCGAAGTCGGCAGCGCCGATAAGCCAGCTTGGTCTGAGGGCCATCCGTTATCAGTCGCTGCTAACCAACTCGTAGCGAGCATGGTGCGCAAAGTGGGGGGCTTTACCTTCCAGGAACTAAATCTACCGTTGGAAGATATAAAAGCCAACGCTGCCTTTGGCGCCGATTTATCGTACGATTTCATTACCCGTCCCGCGTACCATCACTCGCTAGCTACGGGGGACACCGAGTTTTTGCGCTTAATGATGCGCCAGACTCTAGAAATTGGCATCGATCCGGCCTCCCTCGTCCATGCCCTCCAAAACCACGATGAGTTAACCTACGAACTCGTCCACTTTTGGACATTGCACAAAGATGAGGAATTTTACTTTCAAGGATCTATTTTAAAAGGCAGTCAATTACGACAGGTAATTAGAGAGCAGTTAGCAGAGGCGTTAATTGGCGATAAACACACCTACAACAAACCATTTACCGAGAATGGCATAGCCTGTACGACCCTGAGCGTGATTGCCGCCGTATTGGGCATAGAGTCGTTCAATGCCATCACCAAAGAACAACAAGAACTGATGAAAAAGATTCATCTGCTATTAGCCATGTTTAACGCACTGCAACCGGGGGTATTTGCTTTATCTGGCTGGGATATGGTTGGTGCTTTTGTCTTAAACAACAGCCAAATCCCCGAACTAATAGCTACTGGCGATACCCGCTGGCTTAATCGAGGTGCATACGATGTTATGGAGGTAAATCCCACCGCAAACGAGTCAATCACTGGCATCCCCCGAGCTCCACAGTTATACAAGTCTCTCCCAGAACAACTCAAAGATCCCCATTCATTCGCCAGCCAGCTGCAGCAGATTCTGAAAGTTAGAGCCTCAGTCAATCTAGCTACTAGCCATCAAATCGCCATCCCCGAAGTTGGGCATAAAGGTATTTTGGTAATGCTTCATCAACTAGATACTGGTCAATTGCAAGCTACCGTCTTAAACTTTACCCCACAAACCATATCCGAGACCATTCATTCTCCTCATTTTGCAGCCGGCGCCGAGGTAACGAATATGTTTGACCACCACACAATTAGCACCGTTACCAAACACCACCATTTCGATATAACCTTGGAGCCATACCAAGGCCTCCCACTGCTCATTTCTACTCAGCAACCTTAGCCTTACGATAGTGCAGTCTGCTGAGAGGTTGTTCTGACTATAGGCCTATTTTATGTTATACTAATTTATAGAGGAAATTTTAGTCTAAGGTAAGAATTCTGACGAAATCCGCCGTCACCACAAAACCCCTTGGTATTTCACCAAGGGGTTTTGTTTTTTAAAAGACTTTAACATATCAATCTAAGCATTGGCCAAAAGTTTTGGTGAATGAAAAATAAGGAGATAGCTCAACTCTCATTGGTTTTTGCAGTAAAAAGGGAGCGATTATCGACCACCAATGGCTTAGGGAATAAGATAATGAGTGGCATCTATACTCCATTTTTGAGTGGTGGCATCCAAAAATAAAGTTAGCTGTAATCCGCTATCAGCTACAACCTCATAAATATTAACCAAGTTTTTATCGTAGTCTAGTTGTTGACGAAAACTGGCTTCGGTTACCCGCATCTGCTTATTATTCCAGCGCACAATATGCGGCAAGTAGCGTTTTTTAGCTGGTGAGTAAATTGTCGCCACCGAGATACTTGTATCGATACAGTCAGTCATGCAGTCTCCCAACTACCCATAATAAACCCGAATCTCAATCTAATTATGAGCGTAAAAGAGTAGAGCGTCAAGTAGGCAACTTTAGGCCCTGTATGAAAGTAATTACGAAAGATATATTTTCTTTTAATGTTAAATAAAGGATCGTAGCCAAAGAAAACACTAATGCATAAGTAGTGCTAGCCATGAGCTCGCGCGAGTTAGCAGGCAACCTATTGACTATTAGCCTATAGTATTATATAATTTAGACATCGTCTTCGGCAGAGCAGGGAGAAATCTCATGCACACAGGCGAAAATCTTCAGCCACCAACAGCTGGGGAGTTAAAGGGATTAGCCGCGCTGATGATTATGGCAAACATCTTTGTTGTAATCTTTGGCTGCTATATTCCTCTCAGTGTTGGTGTCAGCCTTGGTTCAGAAATCAGCGGTAGCGGATTGTCCACCGCTGAAATCCTGAAGCATCTGGTTGGCGCGGCAGGATGCGTGTTATTCGGCATCATCTTGCCAGTACTGTTTGGCTGGATTTCAATCGAGTGCGTCAGTAAAGCATACCGACGCCATTAGAAACCCTGCCATCCAAAACAATCACCGCCATTGCGGTGAAAGGGCCGCCCCGTGGGGCGGCCCTAATTTTTGGCAATTTGAACCAACCCACCTAATGACCAACTCCAATCCAGCACGTCTTTACAGGAAGAGGGTTGACTGCTACAGTAGAAACATGTTTAAACGAAAATCAGCCGATCAATTGACATTCTACGGAGTGGCACTATTGCTCATACTGGCAGGAGTAAGTATTCTAGCCTTAGGAGCTGTCCAGCTTATCGGTCAGCTGGCATGGCAGTGGTCTTTTGGCTGGCCAATGGCTAAAGTCATGTCTGGCTTAATGATTATCGCCTTAGGATACGTTGTTTTAGAATTAGAATTAATCCGACGAAAGAACAAGTAACCTATGAATACTTCCTACAAAGATAAAGTGGTATTAGCTATTGGAGCCCACCCCGATGATATTGAGTTTGGCTGCGGGGGAACCATGGCTAAGCTCGCCGCAGACGGTGCAACACTCTACTTTGCGGTTGCTACCGATGGCAACCGAGGTAGTCGCCAGCATGAATTTGAAAAATCAGCCCTCGTTGCCAGCCGAAAACAAGAGCAAGCAGATGCGGCCAAAATCCTGGGTGCAACTGAAGTTATATTTCTAGACGAAGAAGATGGAAACCTGCTAGCCGACCTTTCATTTAAAGAAAAGGTGGTACGACTGGTGCGACGAATTAAGCCAGATATGATTTTCACTCATGACCCTAACTGGTACTATCGCCAAAATGACGATGGCACAGCCTCGGTTAACCACAACGACCACCGTGCCTGCGGAGTGGCCGTATTAGACACGGTTTACCCCTTGGCCCGTGATTTGCAATCGTTCCCCGATCATGCAGTTGAAGGTTTAATGCCACATATTACTCCAGAGCTTTATCTATGGACATTTGACCAACCAGGATTTGCCTTTGACATAACGAACCATTTTAAGACGAAGATTCAATCAATTGGTGCTCATAAAAGTCAAATCGATGACCTGGAAACAGTGACCAAGCGAATGAAGGCGCGCCATCAACAATTAGGCAAGCTAAGCGACCTAGAGATGGCCGAGTGCTTTATTCGGTTAGTTTTTAAATAAAACACATGCGCATCTCTATTTGATGTCGGTATTCAATGGTAATAAATTGTTTGGACCACAATTTTGCCATGGCGAATCACAAACGAATCTGCTCCTTGGCAAATAATCTCATCTCCTTGACGGGCCAACCAGACTAAAAATGCAATCTCACCTTGGGTTATCTGAGACAAATAGGCATAGACAGCATCACCCACTCGCTGTTGTAAAAGCTGACTAGACTGGCGCACACCATCATAACCGCTAAAAGCACCATCTCCGGTTAAGAGAAGCACCTCTGGGTCAAAGTTTTGTTGCAAGTCTTGTTCCACATTTTTTTGCTGTCGGAGCTGTAAATGAGATTGAAACACTTCTTGAGTAGATAGGGCCATGCATTTATCTCCTTTGTGATGGTGACTTTGGTAGTTATTATATAAATGAGTATTATATATACCTATTATTATACATTCAAATTGTCATATAACCAATGAAGGGCTGGCGGATAGGGCAAAGCGGACGGGGCGGGAGATACAGAATGCGGGATACAGAATATGAAATACGAAACAAATGAGAAAATAGAAGTTGAAAGCTCGAAATGACAAATACTAAATCCAAAAAACGTATATACGCACGTATATACGTCGATCAAATTAACTCAGATAAATTGATGAAGGGTGGGTGGTAGAGTGGAATTCATAATTAGGGGGGGAATGTGCAAAGATTTAAGCCGCAAGGATGATCGTCTCGCTCTTGCCATGGCGAAGCGGGTGGAATACGGAAGACTGCAGTTAAAAAGAGAAAGTTCGAAATTCGAATCGTACGCTAAATGCTGTATTCTGAACATCCACTTATGAGCCGAATATGATTGTAATTGTTTAACAACGGTGTTAATTTTCTGTTTTATATCTTTACATCAGGCAAGCAATAGCGTATAGTCTGGGAAAATTCTCGAGACAAACAAGGAGAGTACCATGGGCACCTTGGATCAGCCAATTAGGTTGGCCTCAAATTTATGCTTGGTTTACCATGAGTGGCCACATCGCGACAGCGGAAACGTGTATGTCATAACCGGCCGCCACAATGTTCTGGTCGATTGTGGAGTGAATCGAGCTTCAACCAGATTAAAGCCAATTTGCGCCACCTAAAGCTACGGCCATCCGATATTAGATACGTTATTGCCACTCACGGAGACTACGACCACACCCAAGGATTTCTCTCTTTAGCTGCCCGGTGTAGTAAGGTCCCACTGCTACTTCATCGGGACGACTGGCTATCTGCAATTAACGGCGACGATGTGCTCACCAAAGCCTATGTGTATAACCAGCCCTACCACCCCTTACCAGCCGAGCGCTGCATACCCTTGTCCGGTCATCAATTTTTGGCTGCAGGAAACCGGTGAAGTGTTGTTTATCCATACGCCAGGCCATTCTGTCGGCTCAAGCTGTCTATTAGCAGAGTTTGATGGTCAGCGCTGGTTAATCGCTGGTGATACCGTGGGAGGAGCTATGATTGATTTTCGCCGTGTTGGCCCCAAAGTTTGGTCTCGCTATCTCAGCCAATGGCAGGCTTCGCTTGCCTGGCTTAGCCAGCTTGAATTTGATTGGATTGTAACCGGACACGACGATCAGCCGCTCTCTCGCCAACAATTCAACCGCAAAGTAGGCCGCTTTGGCCACATGCTAAATCCGTGGTTTAGCCTGGACGAAAGTCCAAGCAGCAGTCGTACCGTACCTCCCAGTCTACCAATTAATCCCATGGCAGCAGGTTAGCCACCAACAAATAAACTCAAGCGCCATGCAGCTATCAGCACAGCATGGCGCCCATTATTTCCCTCATCTAAAAATTGGCCTTGTAATGAAAAGATAGCTTCAGTACAATTAACGCTGACCAGCAATAGCTGCATGGTATCACCAAAAGAAAGTTGTCCCATGAGTAATCCCGTGATCGAAGCCAAAGCATTAACAAAAATATATAAAACCGCCGGAGAAGAACTCGTAGCCTTAAACAAGGTTAGCGTACAAGTTGCATCCGGAGAAAGTCTGGCCATAGTTGGCAAGAGCGGTAGCGGCAAATCAACCTTAATGCACACTTTAGCTACCCTCGATCGACCAACCAGCGGTAGCTTAAAAATTAATGGCCAAGAAGTCACCACCTATTCTACCGTCCAATTAGAGCGCCTACGCAATAAATCATTTGGCTTTGTTTTTCAGCAATTCTTTATTAACCCACGGAGCTCGTGCATCGAAAATGTGTTGTTACCTCTAATGATCATGGGTATATCACCTACTGAGCGAAACCGACGAGGCCAAGAGATCCTAGAAAAAGTGGGGTTAGGCAATAAAGCTAAGCAAAAGGCCAATGATTTATCTGGTGGACAAAAGCAACGGCTCTGCATTGCTCGGGCACTCATTACAAATCCAGAGGTTATTTTTGCCGATGAACCAACGGGAAATTTAGATAGTGAAACGGGAGATCTGATTACAGATATGCTCTTTTCACTGCAACAAGAACAGGGCATCACCCTAATTGTAGTGACTCATGATGACGATTTAGCCAAGCTCTGCCAACGTCAGCTGGTGATCAAAGACGGCCAAGTGGTTAAGGAGGGGCGGAAATGAAAATCGCAGATTCAGTCAAACTGGCTCAAACAAATTTATTACGATCCAAGCTTCGTACATCACTAACCATAATAGCGGTATTTATTGGCGCTCTAACCATTTCTCTAACCAATGGCGTCAGCAATGGGGTAAAAGCCTATATCGATGACCAACTTGGCAATATTGGCGCCGAAGATACTTTAATTATCCAGGCCAAAATGGATGAGTCGGCTGCCGGATTTGGTTCAGACAAAGTTTCAGAATATGACCCAAATAAAAACACCGGGGCATTCAATATTGCGACACTGAATAATCGAGATGTAGAGAAAATTGCCGAGGTAGAAGGACTAAGCCAAGTTTCTCCAGAATTAATGCCAACAGTAGAGTATGTCACCAGGGGCGGCAAAAAATATACCACCGCTATCCAGGAGTATCCAGCAGGATTAAAGGTGCAATTATCGGCTGGTAGAACGGTCAAAACTGAGGCCCCAGACCAAGTCATGATTCCTACCAATTATCTTGATCCTTTAGGCTTCGACTCGGCTCAAGCCGCAATTGGTAAATTAGTCACATTTGGCATAAAAAATCCGTCT
>CAZQWH010000004.1:0-66235 GCA_964597145.1 uncultured Candidatus Saccharibacteria bacterium
CTACAGACTACAGACTACAGACTACAGACTACAGACTACAGACTACAGACTACAGATAGCCTCCCCGTCATTCTGAAACGAAGAGCTAAAATCCCTCCGCTGTCCGCTGTCCGCTGTCTAAAGTCTAACCAAGAGATACGGTCTCCAGTTGCCCCGACCAACTATAACTTACAACTCTCACCAAGCTTGGTATACTACAAACATATGAAAATTTTACTAACAGGCGGTGGGTCAGGAGGACATATTTCTCCAGCATTGGCCGTAGCCGATATCTTGGGTCAAAACCCCGAGAATACGTTGTTATTTGTTGGCGGTAGGCTAACCATGGAAGGAGCAACAGGACCCTCGATTGAAGAGCAGTTAGTAGTACCAACGGGTATCCCGTATAAATCTATTCACGCCGGTAAATTAGCGAGGGATCGGATTTCGCTAACCACAATTAGACGGCTATGGGGAGCGGTGCCGGGTCTCTTTGATGCCTATCGTGTCATTAGAGAATTTAATCCAGATGTCGTATTTTCCAGCGGTGGATATGTATCATTGCCAGTAGTGTTAGCAGCGTGGCTACGGCGAATTCCAGTAGTAATTCATGAGCAAACTGCTGGAGTGGGGCTTGCCAACTCAATTGCTGGCAGAGTGGCGACCAAAGTTGCCATCACTTTTCCTCAATCAGCCAAATATTTTTCTCCATCCAAAACGGTTGTAACGGGAAATCCAATTCGATCGGAAATTCTACACCCACAACCTCTAGATTCCAGCTTTGGCCAGTGGTTGAAACAATCAGGACCGCCCATTATATATGTTACAGGTGGGGGATTGGGGTCCCACATCCTAAACGCCACCATCGAGTCGGTGCTTCCACAAATCCTGCAAGATTACCGAGTCATTCACCAGTGCGGGGCGCATCAGCAGTTTAATGATTACGACCGCCTGTCTCTCGCTCAGCAAGCGTTGCCTCAAAAACTACAGTCTCGTTACTGGCCCAGTAAATACTTTACTGCGGACGAAGTTGGTACGATTTATCGTCGGGCTGCCGCAGCCGTCGCTCGATCTGGGGCTAATACAGTCCTAGAGTTTGCTGCAGTTGGTCTTCCAGCCATTTTTGTACCAATTCCTTGGGTGACTCATGATGAGCAGACCACAAATGCTCAGGTTCTGGCTCAGGTTGGATTGGCAATTATTGTGCCAGAGAAAGAGCTAACAGGCCCATACTTATTAGCTAAGCTGCCGACTGTACTTTTAGATAACACTAGCCCTCAAGCTAAGCAACAGGCGAAACAATTGGTGGTTGAAGATGCTGCCAAGGTTATTGCCAATTTAGTCGTTAGCACCCGGCGACTGGTGCCCAAATCTTAATCATACCAATCAAACTGCCTTCATGAAGTTATTTGCCTCCAAAACTACCAACCAATTTGCTCCTCGGACAATCTCTCTTCCCAGCCATCATTCAAGGCATTCATGGCGGTGGTTATGGATTATACTCGGAGTAGGAGTGATTGCAGCCGTAGTCGTAGGCTGGCAATTAGTGCAGACAAAATTGTTTCAAATTGAAGAAATTAAGGTTGAGCAATTAGTTCAAGTTACGCCGCAGGTCGTGCCCAATGACCAATTGCAACGATTAGCCAGCGGTTTGCGCGGTGATTCGCTGCTCCTTTTAAACCAGCAACAGATAGTCGACAGCTGGCTAACACGCCTACCATCCTTAGAAGAACTGTATCTTAAAAAAGAGTTCCCCAATAGATTAATTATTCAATATATTCCTCGGGTAGCGTTTAGCCAATTAGTCTCACCCACCAACACGTTTTTAGTCGATCGGGAAGGATTCATTTTTGCTAAAAATGAGACGGTTGACTATTTGCCCAAGGTGATAATAGATCAGGGTGATGTTACGGTGGGCAAGTCGACCTCGGCTAAAGGACTACGTTTGGCCCAGCACCTTATAGAAGGTCTGCGTAATACGAGTCCAAAGCTAGTCTCGATTTTGTTTCGCCATAACTGGTTGGAGCTAACTATGTCGAGTGAGCCACGCATACTAGTTGGAGATGACAAATTACCAATGTCGACCATACAGGAGATTAGTGCACTATTTAGCAAATTTGCCCAAGATAAGAACTACCCTAAAGAAGTCGATATGCGTTACGACCGGCCGATTCTACGGTATTAAAGCAACGATGCTCGAGAAGCAGTCTGAGGTAAAATCAAGTAAATTGTGGTCGAGCCATGGGTATCAATCAACATATTGTGTGTGCATTGTGGAGTGTAGATTATGGCCATGAAACCTGGTTACAATTGCCTGTTTTACTCTTGACGCTAGGGAAGCTGGCGTTGTATGCTAAGGAGCGTAAACGCTGCCCAGCTTGCTTGATAAAATTTTATCAAAATAACCACGTTGCCGGCAGTGATGCGTAAGGTATAATCTTACATCATATGGTATGGCCAAAGATCGTATAATTTCTGGAATCGACATCGGCTCCTCTAAAGTCTGCACTATCATCGCATCCCAAAATGCCGATGGCCCCCTCTCCATTATTGGAGTTTCAACTGTTGCCTCAAAAGGATTAAAAAAAGGTGTCGTAGTAGACATTGACCAAGCAGTTGAGTCCATCGCTGAATCCTTAGAAGGTGCCGAACGTATGGCCGGGTATACTGTTTCGTCGGCTTTTGTCACTGTTAATGGCAATCATATCGCTTCATTAAATTCTCATGGAGTTGTTGCAATTTCCTCTCCCGAGGGTGAAATTAGCCAAAATGACATTTCTAGGGTAACAGAAGCTGCTCGAGCTATTTCTATCCCATCTTCACGGGAGATAATCCATGTAGTCCCCAAAAATTTCATTGTTGATACCCAGGAAGGCGTGCATGATCCAGCTGGGATGAGTGGGGTGCGGTTAGAAGTAGAAACCCATATCATCTCCGGTGCAGCTATGACCATGCGCAATCTTGTCCGTTGTGTGCAGCAAGTTGGCGTGGAAGTGGCAGAGCTGGTTTTTGCCGGCCTGGCTAGCGCCGAAGCCACTTTAACTGACACCGAAAAAGAGTTGGGAGTTGTATTGTTGGATATTGGTGGAGGAACAACCAACTTAGCACTCTATCTTGATGGAGCGGTAGCTTATTCAGCCGTTTTAGCCGTAGGTGGTAAAAATATTACTAATGATATTGCTATTGGCTTACGCGTTTCATTAGAAGATGCAGAAAAGATTAAGTTATTCATATCAAATTACAAAGAGCCAACTAAGCCTGCTTCAACCGAAGAGAAAACAGGCAAACAGGCGCGGGAAGAGGCAATGAAAGAAGATACTCTAGATATTAGTGATTTAAAAATTAATGATTTAAAGACAATTTCTCGAAAATTTGTTGTCGAAGGGATTATTAGGCCTCGCTTACGCGAAATATTTGACTTAGTCGCTTTGGAAATTAAGAAAAGTGGATATGCCGGCTTACTACCAGCCGGTGTCGTGTTGTGTGGTGGGGCAGCCAGCACGGTGGGAATGTCTGAAACTATCCGCGACAGCCTCCGTGTCCCTGTCCGAATTGCCACTCCGAAAGGAGCAACCGGGCTAATTGAAGAAGTTACCTCGCCTGCGTATGCTGCATCCGTTGGGACAATTATCCATGGCGTCAGAGTTGGTGGCGAAACCCGTCGGCCTATGAGCATTGGGGTGGGGGGTGTGGGTAACCGGTTCCTAAGCTGGATTAAAAACTTCATGCCGTAAACTTGTGGGGTGGTGATTTGAATATTGGCTAATAAAAGAGGCGCTCCGATTAATATCGAAGCGCCTTGCCGCTGGACAACGCTCAGCTTAGAGCGGGATGAGGTTGCCCTCAAGACGCTGCTGCATCAGCCAGTCCTCTCTAACACTCCAGGAGGAATACAGTAGTGGTTCGAACGCGGCGGGTACTGGATGATTGTATATGAGCAAGATGTGCTCGAGCTCAAACACGTACCTATCTCGACCCGACTCAGACAAGTTGGTACTCAGCCAGCGGAATCCACCGATCTCAAACCAGACTTGAGGGGCGTGGCGAGGGTTGCCATGATTAGCCCAGGCCCATTTGGATCCGACGCTAAATATCTCGTACACCTTTTCTGTTTCCTGGGGTGCATCGGTCGTGATGACCATGGCGCTTTCTCCTATCTATCTAGGTCTAGTGTCTCATCAATCTTATACAGCACTACTTCAATAGTTGTCAAAAGGACGTGTATAATAGATATCAGGCAAGGATTGCCTATGAGTTTAGAATTTGCCCTTCACTACTATGTACTACTCCGTTAACCAGCCGCCTCCGACCATTTCGCAACAGTCTACATCATCTTCATCTCCTGATCTTCGGCCAGTGGTACGACAAAAAAAGCGTCGTCTATATATTTTTATGGCGGTTAGTGCTGTGGCAATTTTAGCCGGTGGCACATGGTGGTACAGTAAGATGCAAGCCACCTTCTCCCAATCCAAGCCCAAAGTAATCAAACCAACGCCAGTAGTTGCAAGTGAATCAAAGCCAGAGGTGGCCGGGGCTAGCTTTGGCGACCTGCTAAACCAGCAGCGTAGCTATGTCGGCTGGATTGCCGGGATAACAGATGGAAGTATTGCGGTTATGAATCCGCAAAGCGGCGAAATTAACATGCTAACTCAGGCCGAAGGCCAGTGGTTTGGCCCCATATCGACACTAGCTTGGTCTCCAGACCGCACCAAGGTAGCTTACTTGATATTACCCAATGAAGTAGCCCAAGGCTTTAACGCTAATCCTCAAGCCCAAGCTCAGAAGATGGGACTGGATGCCGTGCCATCGCCGCAAACTTTTCCCTTTGGTAGGGCAGTCATTTTAGATATTAATACCAAGCAACTACAGCCAACAAACATGGAGGTACGTAATACACCTAAGAGTATAATTTGGCTAGATGATAATCGCATTGCAGCCATTACTACGAGCCTATCGATATATAATCTAACCGAGCACCAGGCTACTGCTGTAACTGGTGCAGGAATAACCGATACAGAGAGTCAGCTTCAATCACCCTTAGTCTGGGATCAAACATCCGAAACGATCTATTTTACCAAGGTCAAAAAAAATGGGGGCCAGGGCGCACGAGTAGCAGTCCGAGTTTCACTTCGAGATAATGCAGTCAAAGAACTAACTATGTTGCGTGCGGGTAAATACGAGGATGTATCGGCCAGCCGTAGTATTGGTATGGCTTTGGATTCGGCCGCCGATCGATTAGCTTTTGTTGGTCAAAATGGCATGGCTTATTTCAGCCTATCCGATGGCGGGATGTATACGTTACCACCCCAAGACGACTGGCTATGGTTAAAAGATTCTATTATTTCAAATGTCGAGTGGCTTTCTCCGTCGAGAATTGCTTTTGTGAGTATGGCAACCGATGGAACTAAGGTCTGGGTAGTTTGGGACATCCCCCAGGCTAAGCTGCAAACCTTCGGTCGGGGATCTGATGCTGGAAGCTGGGATAAAGCCAGTGGTCGGTTAGCATTAGTCCAGGCAAAAACCAGAAAGGTGAATATTCTTACACCGAATTGGCAAGATCCGCTTCAGTCAACCCTAGAAGCGCTTGACTTGCCATGGCAAAGCCTAAATTGGTAAAAGTAGGTATTGCTGGAATAATTCTAGACAGTGTACAATGCTCCTATCTGTGGTATTATGCATGGCGATGACCTAGATTTATACTTGGTGATAAAGGGTATATATGATAGGATTATATTTTGAAATCCTGACTGCCTAGAAAGAGTTAATTTTCATGTTAGTAAAACCCGAAATCGAAAAGTTTGCCAAAATAAAAGTTGTCGGTGTTGGCGGCGGCGGTGGCAATGCCTTAAAGTCGATGATTGACTTACAAAATATCCAAGGCGTTGAGTTCGTAGCGGTAAACACTGATGCTCAAGCGCTAGCCTCATCACCAGCTCCAATTAAAATTCAAATTGGTGAACAATCGACGAAAGGTCTAGGGTCAGGCGGCATGCCGGATGTTGGCCAGGCCGCAGCTGAAGAGTCAAGCGAAAAGCTACACGAATATTTGGGTGACTCAGATATGGTATTTATTACAGCTGGCATGGGCGGTGGAACGGGTACCGGTGCAGCGCCAGTTATTGCTCAGATCGCTAAGAATCTAGGAGCATTAACCGTTGGTGTAGTCACTAAGCCGTTTAATTTCGAGGGGGCCAAGCGTCGAGTAAATGCCGAGGAAGGTATCGCCAATCTCCGTGATGCGGTCGATACTCTAATCACTATCCCAAATCAGCGGCTACTTGATATTATCGATCGTAAGACGCCATTACTCGAAGCCTTTAAGGTGGCTGACTCGGTCTTAGGTCAAGGTGTCCAAGGCATCTCCGATCTAGTAGTTATGCCTGGCCTAATTAATGTTGACTTTGCCGATGTTCGTTCAGTAATGACCGATGCCGGCTCAGCCTTAATGGGTATTGGTCGCGGCGCTGGTGAAGATCGGGCCATTACAGCCGCCAAAGCAGCTATCGAGAGCCCTCTCTTAGAGGTCTCAATTCAGGGGGCTAAAGGGGTGCTGTTTAATGTAACCGGCGGATCCGACTTAGCTATGGCCGAGGTTGATGCTGCGGCTCAGATTATTGCCGCTGCAGCCGATCCCGATGCCAACATCATCTTTGGTGCTACTATCGACGAAAACCTAACCGATTCAATGAAGATTACGGTTATTGCGACTGGGTTTGATGAAACACGGTCTCGTTTGATTGAGTCTACAGCTATGCATCCGCAAGCTCAGCCAACTGAACCAACTCCAACCGAAGCCGAAGAAGAGCCTGGTCAATCCGAGCAACCAGCTCCGCGTCAGTTCCCTGTGCCAAATAAGGGCGACCAGGATGATTTCGACATTCCGGCCTTTATGCGTCAGAATCGATAAGTTTAAGGGTCACTGCTCCTTAGAATGCTCTTACTCTTGGCTGATACTATGCAAACAACCAAGAATGTTAAAAACAGGTATGCTATTACATGATTAACTGGATATCCAAGAATATTCTCTACCTAGTTTGGGGTCAGGCATTGCTTGCCACGTTGGGCAGTTTGTACTTTAGTGAGGTAGAGATGTTCTTGCCGTGTATGCTCTGTTGGTACCAACGAATCGCTATGTACCCGCTAGCCGTTTTACTTCCAGTCGGCATTCTGACTCAAGATAAACAAATTTGGAAATACGTTTTAGCCCTAGCTATTCCGGGTTGGGTTATTTCTATATATCATAATCTGCTTTACTATCAAATCTTACCCGAATCAGAACAAACGTGCCGTGCGGGCGTATCTTGTACGACTAAGTTTATTGAGTGGTTCGGCTTTGTTACGATTCCGCTCCTGTCTTTTACGGCTTTCAGTCTCATAATTGCTGGAGTACTTTTATATAGGAGAAATATACATGACTAAAGAACTAAAGCAATTACTAATTATTGGTGGGGTTATTGTGGCAGTAGTCGCAGTTTTAATTGTGGTATCTCAATATAAGTCAGCCAATAAACCAGTGGCTACCGAGGCATTATTACGAAGTGATAGCCATGCAGCTGGTCCTGAAGATGCTCCGGTAACCTTAGTTGAGTTTGGCGATTTCCAATGTCCAGCCTGTGCTTCAGCCGAGCCAATGGTTAAACAGCTACGAACGGAATTTGCTGATAATTTGCGGTTTGTCTTCCGTAACTTTCCTCTAGTTAGCCTTCACCCTAATGCAACCCGGGCTGCGGAAGCGGCCGAAGCAGCGGCCGAGCAAGGAAAATTCTGGGAAATGCACGATTTGCTCTATGAGCAACAGACTGTTTGGGCTGGAATGTCAAATCCCTCGGAGCAGTTTAAAGCCTATGCTAAGCAGCTTGGACTGGATGAGTCTAAGTTTGCTCAAGACTCATCAGATGCTGAAGTAACGGGACGAGTCAGCCGAGACTTTTCAGATGGTGGAGTACTAGGGGTTAATGCCACACCGACTTTTTATATAAACGGACAGAAGGTTGAGAACGCGACGTACGACGCCATGAAGCAGCAAATCGAAGATATCATTGCCCGTAGCAAAACGGATCAGTCGCAAGAAGCCACCCCGTCGGCCACTCCTGCCCCATAATTTCAATAAACCTCTGCAGAAACCAGAAGTCCACACACCCTCATCCATTTCCGACCTGTCTTAGACTGTGAGTGCCAGTCGAATCGGATCAGGAATCTATACCGTAAAAAAATAAATTCGAAATTCTAAACTTGAAATTCTAAACAAAGCCAAAGCTCTAAATCATAAATCCTAAACCCCACACGTCAAGCACCAAGCAATTCGTCAGAAGTTAACACCTAACACCCCAAACCCAACCCCTCAAAAAACGTATAGACGCCCGTATATACGTTTGCTATTTTAACTCAGATAATTAACCAAAGGATGGTAGGTAGGGTGAAAGGGGAAATAGAAGACAGAATGCGGAATGCGGGATACGGAATGCAGAAGACAAAAGACAGAAGACCGAACTGCGGGATGATTAAATACAAAATTCGAAATGAGAAACAAATCTCAAGCTCGAAATCACAAATACCAACCCAATAACCAACCTCCGCCCCCCATCTACGAAATACGATATACGAAATACGATATACGATCTACAACCCCTCCCCGTCATCGCGAGGCTTCGCCGTGGCGATCTACCCCGATTAAATCGGAGTCTACTAGATCCCACCAAGATTGCCGCAGTCGTTCCCACTCCTTCGCAATGACGTATACTACCGCATCCAGCATCCAGCATCCAGCATCCAGCATCCCGCGTCCCGTATCCCAACACCCTGCCCCATGCCTTCTTGTCCGACGGCTGGGGATTGGAAATAGCGAAGCTTGTATTTTTCGTCATTCCGACCAATGTGGGGGAATCTTCTCATACTGGAGTAGCGATCCGGCTAAAAGGTCTCTCCATTTCAGTCGAGATGACAGCGCTTATTAAAATCGCAAGTCAGAAACAAATTAGAAGTAGTAAAAACAAAACCTAAAACCAGAAATACAATCTACGCACCCCATACCGCCTCTACATTGCTTGACCAAGTCCAGCCTATTCCCGTATATTTACTACATGGTCTTATCTGATCGAGACATTCAAGCCGCCCTAAATGATGGCCGTATTAAAGTTTCGCCGGCCTTAGATTTATCTGAGCAGTTAGGATCATGCTCACTCGACTTTAGGCTGGGTAATAAATTTAGAGTCTTTGCCCATACCAAATATCCATTTATCGCGCCCCATAATCCCAAATTAATGGAAGAGATTATGGAAGAGATAGCGATTCCTGACGGTGACAGCTTTATTATGCGACCAGGGGAATTTGTCCTAGCTCACACTATTGAACATTTAACCCTGCCCGATAATTTACTTGGTCGAATAGAGGGAAGAAGTAGTTTGGGCAGAATTGGGATAATTGTACATGGTACGGCCTCTGTCTTTGATCCAGGTTGGATTGGTGTGCCGGTATTAGAGCTTGGAAATTTAGGCATGATGCCGGTTGCTCTTAAGCCTGGTATGAAAATATGCTCCTTCACCTTTGAGGAGCTGACTTCGAACGCCGAAATACCCTATCATAAAAAGAAGTCTGCCAAATACGTTAATCAGGCTGGTCCCGACTCTAGTCGTTACGCTCAAGAATTTGGTAAATGATGTGGTCTTTATTAGGATGGCTATGGCGAAGACTGGGTAGTCTACGGTGGCCACTAATGTGGCTATTAAGCCCTAAGTATACTGTCGGAGTAAATGCAATTATCATCGATAAAGAAGGCAGAATCTGGCTGCAGCAACATCGATTCTGGCCGAATACTGCTTGGGGATTGCCCGGTGGAATAATGAAAGCAAACGAATCACCAGATAATGCACTCCGACGGGAAATTAGGGAAGAAATAGGTTTGGAGTTACAAGAAATACAGATTGTTGCCACCGAGATGTTTCATCGTCGAGGAGTCACACTGTATTATACGGCGCAGGCTGGCGAGGGAACTGTTCGTTTAGATCCTAAAGAGCTGCTTGATGGCCAGTATTTTGACCTCAAATCTTTGCCCGTGCCCATGTTGCCCGCTCATCACAAGCTTGTACAGTTATACAGTAAACATGGAGGATAAGTGAATGAAGGTAAAAATTAAGCGAGTCGACACTAGTCTGCAGCTACCCGAATATGAAACAGCTGGGGCAGCTGGGTTTGATTTTTTAGCCCGTGAAGAGACAGTGATTAAACCCCAACAAATTATGCTAATCCCTGGGAATGTGATTGTGGAGACTCCCCAAAACTATATGCTAGCAGTTGTCAGCCGATCCTCCACGCCCCAAAAGCGGGGATTACAGCTGCCTCATGGTATTGGGATTATCGACTCAGATTACCGTGGTCCAGATGATGAAATCTGGATCCAAGTCTATAACTTTACCGATCAGCTAGTAACGGTGCATCGTGGAGATAAAATCGCTCAAGGTATATTTATCCCCGTGGTTCAGGCTACTTGGGAAGAAGTAGGAGAGGTCACTGCGCCCACCCGAGGTGGTGGAGGATCAACCGGAGGGTATGTTGGTGGACTAGATGAATTAGGCATAGATAGCCGAGAGGAGTAATTTGTATGGCCAAACGAGGTGTTTTAGTCTCATTCGAAGGCGGAGAAGGGGTTGGTAAAAGTACGGTCATTAAAAATGTAACTGAAAGGTTGCTGATGGACGGAGTTAACCTGATTAACGTACATGAGCCAGGTGGAGTAGAAATTAGCAAGAAAATCCGCGAAATTACGCATGATACTCATTTTATGCATATGGATTATCGGACAGAAGCTTTGCTCATGGCCGCTTCCCGGGCTCAAATTATTAAAGAGGTCTATGTTCCGGCTTTAGATAAAGGCAGCCTAGTCCTAGCCGATCGCTATGTCGACTCATCGTATGCTTATCAGTCATTTGGCCGTGGTTTAGAGTTTGCCGAAATTAAACAAATTAACACCTTTGCCACCGAGGGTCTATTGCCAAATCGAACTTTCTTACTCGATGCGCCAGTAGAAATGGGTCATAAGCGTCGAGATGAAAGCTCGGCTCGGGATCGCTTTGATACAGAAGGTATTGAGTTTTTTGAGCGAGTCCGTCAAGGGTATCTTTATTTGGCCAATGCAGAACCAGAGCGGTTTGTCGTCTTAGATGCAACCCAGTCAGCCGATGTTATTGCCCAGCAAGTCTACGCCGAAATTAATCAGTTAATATAAGTCAAATGAAGGTAGGTATGTAAGGCATATATGAAGCAACGTCACTATAAAAATATTGCCCTCTCCGGGGATGTTGGCACCGGCACCACCACCTTAGGCCGAAACCTGGCTGCCACTCTAGATTGGCAGCACACCAATGCTGGGGCATACTTTCGGGCTTGGCATCGAGAAAAGGGCATTCCGTTAGAACAAGTCGAGGCGATTCCAGAAGAGGTGGATCGTGAGTTGGATCATAGATTTAAAACTGACATGTCGCGAATGGAAAAGCATGTGTTTGAATCTCATTTAGCTGGTTGGTTGGCTAAAGATTTGCCATTAACCTACAAAATATTGTGTATTGCCGAAGAACGAGTAACGATGGAGCGAATTGCTGCCCGAGAGTCGTGGAGCCTAGCGGACGCGCGCAAATTCTCAACTAAGCGGACGCAAGGGTTAAATCAAAAGTTTAATCAGCTCTACGGAGTAAAAGACCCGTATAATGCAGATTTTTTTGACTTGGTTATAGATACTACCGATTTAAGTGCTGGCAGAGTGCTCGACTTGGCCTTGAAAAATTTCTTGGAAGCACAATCTGGTGGACATGATTTAGCGGCGGTGCTGGATGTAGAATAACGCTCAATCAGATTGCAATCTTATCCCTGTCGCTGTAGAATACCTAGCAACTTGTCGTGAGGACAAGTTAGCCCAAGCAAGAGAGGACTAAAACATGAAGGTGATTGCAAACACGGCTGCGGGCAGAGACTTGGAAAGGATTGAATTGAGGTCCAATACAAATTCGTTTAAATTGGTAGCAACAATCATTGTTCCTCCAGAATTTGCCCAGACAGCAGAACAGCGTGATACCTGGCGGATGGCAGTCGAGCGTTGTCGAGCTTTAGCTCGGGCTAATCAGGCCATAAATACCAGCGGAGAAGATGACTAAATGCCATTTGCCAGTACTAGCTAAAGTAGTAGACATTGGCACCGGCGGGGCACAAATACCCCGCCAAATCTTTCTTAGCTAGTGCCTATCTCACTGGTAAAAGAAAATAATGGGCATAGCTACTAAATCGTCATGCATCATTCACTGAGTAAAAAGTAACCAGAGAGGTGTAAGCTGCTAATCACACCTAGTGTACAATCTGCGATATACTAAATACAAGATACTAACCTTATGCCTTTTAAATCAGTAAGCTCACAAGTTGATTTTGTTGCCTTAGAACAAGAAGTTGCTCAATGGTGGCACCAAGAGCAAATTATTCAAAAGTACTTAAATCGTAACCATGCCAGCCAGCAAAAGTTTTCGTTTCTCGATGGACCCCTAACCGCCAACAACCCAATGGGTGTGCATCATGCATGGGGACGAACCTACAAGGATGCCTATCAGCGGTTTCATAACATGCTTGGTCATCAGCAGCGCTTTCAGAATGGCTTTGATGAGCAAGGCTTATGGGTCGAAGTTGAAGTTGAAAAAGAGCTTGGGCTTCATACCAAAAAAGATATTTTAAACCTTGTGCCGGGAGACGAGTTTGCTTCGCTTGAAAAATTTATTAACCTTTGTAAAGAAAGAGTCGCCAAGTATTCCGCTGTTCAAACCGAGCAGTCAAAACGGCTGGGGTACTTTATGGATTGGCAAAACTCTTATCACACCTCAAGCGCCGAAAATAACTATTGGATTTGGCATTTCCTCAAAGTCTGTAACGACAAAGGTTGGATCTATAAAGGTCATGACTCGGTACCATGGTGCCCACGCTGTGGTACAGCTATTTCTCAGATGGAAATACTAACCGAAGATTACAAAGAAGTTGTCCATGAGTCTATTTACTTTACACTTCCGCTAGCGAATCGAGAGGGTGAAAATCTACTGGTCTGGACCACTACCCCCTGGACCATCCCGGCCAATGTGGCAGTTGCAGTTAACCCCGAATTTGAGTATGTCCTAGTTCAAACTGAGAGTAGGTTAGTATGGGTAGGCAAAGAGGCCAACCAACGGTTGCAGTTGGGAGAGCCAATTAAGTCGGTCAAGGGGACCGAGCTAATTGGACAAACATATGCAGGAGCATTTGATTACCTGACTTCGGTTAAAAATGCTCGCCAAGAGCGACCCGAAACGTTTCATACGGTTATTCCGGCCAAAGATTTGGTGATTGAAGGTGAAGGTACCGGGCTAGTGCATATTGCCCCAGGGGCTGGGGCCGAAGACTTTAAGATTGGCAAGGAGCAAGAGCTAAGTGTTATTGCCCCCATCGACGAATCCGCCGAGTATGTAAGCGGTTTTGATTTCTTAACTGGCCAGAACGCCAAAAAACATCCTGAGCTGATCATTAACTATTTAACTGGACATGAAAAAGGCCGATTCTTATTTAAAGTTGAAAGGTATAAGCATCGGTATCCAATTTGCTGGCGGTGTAAAACTGAGTTAGTCTGGCGAGTGGTTGATGAATGGTATATAGCAGTTGATGTTAAAGACGAATCGGGCAAGACATACCGAGAGCAAATGGTTGAAGTGGCTCAGTCAATTAACTGGCTACCATCATGGGGCTTGGATCGAGAATTAGATTGGCTTAAGAATTTAGGTGATTGGCTCATCTCAAAGAAGCGATTTTGGGGATTGGCCTTGCCTATTTATGAAGACATAGACGGTTCGTTTATTGTAGTGGGTTCACACGATGAGTTAAAAAAATTAGCGGTAGAGGGCTGGCCAGAATTTGAAGGTCATACGCCTCACCGACCATGGATAGATCAAGTTAAAATCAAATCACCAAAAACAGGTGCTATACTTAGTCGCATTCCAGATGTAGGCAACCCATGGCTAGACGCTGGCATTGTTTCATTCTCAACCATGCCCCAAGATTGGTTCCCTGCCGACTTTATTACTGAAAGTTTTCCAGGCCAGTTTAAAAACTGGTTCTATGCCCTCATCGCGATGTCAACCGTTCTAAAAAACGAACGGCAAGGAACCGAGCCATACCGGCCATTTAAAACCGTACTTGGCTATGGAACTGTTCGGGATGAGAAGGGCCAGGAGATGCATAAAAGTAAAGGTAATTCGATCGAGTTTAATGCGGCGGCCGAAACCGTTGGGGCAGAGTCGATGCGATGGCAGTATGTAACCGCTAACCCAGAAAATAACCTTAACTTTGGATTTGGCCCGGCCAAAGAAATTCAACGCCGGTTTTTCTTAATCTGGTGGAATACCTATAATTTTTTTGTGACCTATGCCAATTTGGATGGGTGGGAGCCAAATAAAGCAAAAGCAATTCCAGTTACCCAGCGGCACGTCCTTGATCAGTGGATCCTTGGACAATTAAACGAATTGGTAAAAGAATCAACAGATCAACTAGCTGCGTTTAATACCATGACGCCTTCCAGAGCCCTAGAACAGTTTGTTGTTGGGCAGTTATCAACCTGGTACATCCGTCGGTCTCGAAATAGGGTTGGCCCAACAGCCGCCGATATAACCGATAAACACGCCTTTTATCAGACAACCTATGAGGTATTAACAACTCTTTGCCAGCTAGGTGCCCCTTACTTGCCATACTTAACCGATAAAATGTATACAAACTTAACTAGTGGCAAATCCGTCCATCTGAGCAACTGGCCAAAAATCAACCAAGATAAGGCATTTGCATCGCGCGCTAAAGAGCTAAGAAATTCCATGATTGTAGCTCGCGACATAGTCGAGACAGCCCACGCTGAACGGGAAAAACTAGGGATTAAGTTAAAGCAGCCTTTACTTAAAGCTATATACCAAGCACCCATCCCAAGTAAGCTCGAAGATGCTATCGAGCAATTGATAGCCGAAGAAATAAATGTCAAGAAAATTGAATTTGGACGGAAAAATATGGATCAGTCTGCGGTTGAGTTTGATCAAACGGTGACCACCGAACTCGCAGCTGAGCGAACTGCTCGCGAATTAGTACGTGCCATTCAAGCCCAGCGCAAAAAACTTGGCTGTAAGCTAGATGCCGTAATTAAGGTAACCTTGCCAGATTGGCCAACTTCTCAGACCGAAGAAATTAAGCGGCTGACCCTGGCCAAAGAGCTAGTTAAGGGCGATGAATTGCACGTCGAAGTTGTCGGCTAGTGCCACGGGATACAGAAGACTGGATTCAGGATTCGATTTTTGAAGGTGTAGTATCTCGCTACATTCTGGATTCCGCATCCAAATTTTCGGAGAAAATTATGCAAACTGCCTGGTGGAAAAAATGGGATTGGTGGTTGATTGGGTCAATGGTGCTACTGGTTGGCTTAAGTTTAACCATGCTCGTATCAATCACTATTGGCTCAGACCAGCCTTACGCTCGCAACCAAGCCCTATTTGTGTTAGCGGGGGCAGCGGTGTTTATTGTCGTTTCCCAAATTGACTACCGTTGGTTGGTTCAATTATCGCCAATATTATATGGAGCCTGCATCGGGCTACTGTTGGTAGTGGCGGTATTTGCACAAATAACTCGGGGAGCGGCCAGCTGGTTAGAATTAGGATCCTTTTCCTTACAGCCCTCCGAGTTTATGAAAGTAGCCATTATCTTATTTATGGCGTTTATCTACATTCGTTTAGCCGACAGACAGTGGTTGGGAGTTAGACTAATAGCTGCCTATATAGTGGCGCTAATTATCCCCATCATACTTGTTTTACTACAGCCAGATTTTGGCACAACCTTAGTAATTGTTGCTGCTTGGGTTGGGGTGGTTTGGATGAGTCCAATTAGTAAAAAAATACTAGCGGGGTTAGGCCTGAGTCTACTCGTCTTGTTGGTAGCAGGCTGGGCATTTTTAGCCCCTTATCAACAACAACGCGTTATTACCTTTATAAATCCTTCTGTCGACCCACTGGGACATGGATATAATGTGCTGCAATCTATTATAGCGGTCGGTTCTGGAGGCTGGCTGGGACAAGGTTGGGGTCGAGGTACCCAGAGCCATTTAAACTTCCTCCCTGAACATCACACGGATTTTATTTTTGCTAGTCTCTCAGAAGAGTTAGGGTTCGTAGGTTCAATCAGTGTCTTGATATTGTATGGCGTTATTGTGTGGCGAGGTCTGCGAATAATCTGGGTATCCAACTCTCAGCGCGAAGTTATGATTGCGAGTGGTATTCTAACCATGCTCGTCGTCCAAACTGGAGTAAATATTGCGATGAATGTTGGATTAGCCCCCGTCACCGGAATCCCATTGCCATTGGTTAGTTATGGAGGAAGCTCGTTACTCGTGACGGTTACGGCACTAGCGGTGATTCATAATATGTATCGCCAACACAAGATAAATCCACCTCCAATATAGGTAGTGTGGAAGGTATAACTAATCCGCAATTCAATCGTAGTTGACATTTAAGCCAAAAAACAGTATATTACTTCAGTTATGCAATACGCAGTTATCTCTACCGGCGGAAAACAATATATAGCTACCCCAGGCCAACAATTAGCAGTTGAATATTTGCCTCAAGCAGAAGGTCAATCAGTTGTGTTTGACCAAGTTCTGTTATCAGTTGATGGCAATAAAGTCGAAGTCGGCGCGCCAGCGGTTACTGGTTTAACCGTTTCTGCTACCGTGGTTAAACAAGGTTTAGGTGAAAAGATTCGGGTATTTAAATACAAGTCTAAAAGTCGCTATCGCCGCACTACCGGTCATCGGCAGAAAGAAACCATAGTTCGGATCGATACCATTGGCGGTGCTAAGTCAGCAGTTAAAAAATCTGAGGCTACCACCCCCAAAAAGGTCGAGGTTAAGGAGTAATTAGAATATGGCACATAAGAAAGCTGGTGGCTCCAAAGCCCGACAAAGTAGTAATCAACGCGGAAAACGCTTAGGCGTTAAAATCTTCGGTTCTCAACAAGTAAAAGCTGGAAATATTTTAATGCGTCAAAAAGGCACCAAGATGCATGCGGGCGAAGGCGTGGGCATGGGCCGTGATTTTACCTTATTTGCCTTAATTGATGGTGTAGTTGAATTTGGTATACATAAAGGCCGCAAATTAATCAGAGTTAAATAAATCATTCCCCAAAAATATTATATTTAAATATAATATTTTTTGTCACTAAAATAGTACCAAAACAGCAGGCATTAGCCTGCTGTTTTGGTATATAACCTATCCATCTTGAACAGTGCCTGTCAAAATAGTGAGTCAGATCTTGTTCAACACTTCAGCTGTGGATACATCTAGGAGCGAACTCTGCAATAGCTGTGTCTATCTCGGACTTGATGATTGGCGAAACTGCCACCAGCCATCCGGCAGGCACGCGCCACTTCAATGATTGGGAAAAAGAGATCATGGCGAGTCACAACCTTTGGCGAATTTATACGGTGATTCTGCCAAATTGTTAATCACTGTAAACCTTCGTATAAACCTTGGTCATTTTCCACAATAATGGTATTATGTTTCCATGGCAGATCAATTAGTCCAACTCGACCACGACGTTATATCTCCTAACCCCTTACAGCCCCGCGGCACCATTGCGCAGTCAAGTCTCAAGACATTAGCCGATTCAATTAAGGCCAACGGGATTCTAGAGCCGTTAGTGGTGGCCGACACCCCGGCTGGGTATCAAATCATCGCCGGTGAGCGGCGTTGGCGGGCGGCTAAGCTAGCCGGCCTTAAAACTGTTCCGGTGGTTATTAAAAAAGTTAACCAGCGCGAAATGCTTGTCCTGTCAATTGTGGAGAACCTACATCGTGAGGACCTCAACGTTTTAGAAGAAGCCGCCGGGTATCGTAAACTTGCCGATGATTTTAGTCTGACATTGCAGCAAATTAGTGAAAAAATGGGCCTAGCCGTTCCCACCATCTCCAATCGAATGCGCTTACTACGCTTACCCGATGCGGTAAAACAGTCGTTATTAGATGGAAAAATTCAGGAAGGACATGCCAAGAGTTTGGTTGGGTTAGAAGATCCCAACTTAATCTTTGAGGTCTTTAGTCAAGTAATTAAAAAACGCTTATCTATTTCCCAAACTGAAGAATTATGCCGCCGTTATCAGCAAGAAGAGCGCATGAACCAACGGGTGTTATTTAATGATGAGGCCAAAAAAGTTGAGGGCAAACAACTGTCAAAATTAGAAGCAGTATTATCCAAGAAGTTAAAATGCAAGACCAAAATTATTAAGACAAAGCATCGAGTTAAGGTAGAATTCACTTTTCCTAATGATGAAAAGTTGGATTTTATTTTAAAACAGTTGGCTGATACTTCATTAGACCAGCTCTAATGAAGTATCTAGCGGCGACTCAAGAATCTATCTGCTAGCAAAATGGCATCTAAATCTGTAGTGTTACCCTTCAACGCCAGTTCCAGAAATTGGGGCCATGGCAACTCTTCAACTTCAAAGTATTCCAGTGCTTCCGGCGTTGCTTTTTGCACTTTCTGGCTATTTTCGAGGATAAAAATATGCTTTTTGCCTATATTGTAGGCAGAGAAGTAAGAAGTACCAAGAACTATTGGCTTACCCTGGTGTAGCCAACTTCCTCCAAGACTTCGCGTTCAACAGCGTCTTGAGGGTCTTCATTGGTATTAATAAAACCACCAATTAACTCGTTAAAAACTTTCTCTGGGCCTGGTCGAAAATGCTTGACGGTAACGACACTTTGCTCTGGGGTTAATACTATGGCCGTGGCAGTGTCGCCATCATGATAAAGATCAACATCATCCACAGCCCCGTTAGGTAGCTGAAAACGACGCTTAATAAGCTTGCGGAAGCCTGCCTTATACGGCTCTTCCTTTAATTTTTTCCAAATAAGATCCACCACTAGTCCTTAGTACTCTGCATGTGCCACAAAGCCAAATTGAGGCAGGGGCCAGTAAACGAAGAAGGCTCGGCCAATAATTTTCTTTTTATCAAGTAAGCCCCAAGAGCGAGAGTCATACGAGAAATTGCGGTTATCACCCATCACCACATATTTATCTTCCGGTATGGTAACTTCCTCGCCATCATGGAGATAATTACCACCATTCGTGGTGGTTGATGAGCCTAAATAATTCTCGTCCAGAGCGAAGCCTTTAGGGTGTTCTTTATTAGTAATAATGACTTGGTTATTAGATATTTTTATTTTCTCGCCAGGTAAACCAATAATCCGCTTAATAAACTGCACATTTGGATCTTCGGGGCTTTTCAGTACAATGACATCGCCACGTTCAGGAGTGCCAACCCAATGATATAGCTTACTGGTCAAAATATATTCACCATCTTGGTAATTCGGTTGCATCGACTCTCCACGAACCAAATGTGGTTGAGCAATAAAGGTATAGATGACAAAAAAGATAATTAAAGCAATCGCCACGGTTTCCAAGGCATCCATGAAGAACCCTTTAGTCGAGGGCTTAGATGCTGGTGTTGGCTCAGCAAATTGTTTATCTGGAGTATCGATAACGGTGAGTTCTGGCTCTTCGTTTTTCATAAGTGTTAATTGCAGCCATCATTATACTCCTAAATAGGAATAACTCCTAGTGCCAAGGATGTTATTGCGTTAAAATATCTACGATCCCCAATATATCCGTGATATGATATCTGAGTATGAAAACAGTCCGCTTGCTCGCTACCAACACCTTAGCCCAAATGATTGGCAAAGCTGCTACAGTGGGGTCAACTATTTTAATTGGCCGGATGATATCAAGCCCCGAAGGTTTAGGTAAGCCAGGGTTCGACGCATACACCATAATTGTAGCTTACGCCGCTTATTTCTATATCATTACCGATTTTGGTTTTAATGCAATTGCAACTAAGGCAATTACTGAGGAAGAGCAAAAGTCGGCTTCATACGTCTCCAATCTACTCGGCTTGCGCTTAGTGCTTTCCCTGGGCTTGATAATGGTTGGTTTAGCCGTTTTATCCTTTATTCCAGCTTATACGACGACTATTAAATTGGGCATTATCTTAATGCTGGTAACAATTGTTAGCCAGGCAATTTTCACCAATGGAAACATCTTATTTCAGGCTCGTATGCGCTATGTTCACTCAACCATAGCGGTGATAGTTGGCTCCGCGGTCTCGCTAGCTGCTGCATTTGTAGTCTACAGTATGAGCGGTAATGTATATGGCTACTTAGGAGCGATAGTGTTGGGTTCAATCGTAATGGCTGCTGTTTCGTTGGCCCAAGTGCGGGCTATGGTGCCAATTAAGATAAAATTTGATTGGGATACGTGGCGTTATGTCAGCTTTGCCGCACTACCGTTAGGTATGACTATAGTCTTTAACCTACTGTACATTCGATCAGGCTTTTTTATTTTGAGTATTCATGACCCAGACTATTATGGGATTTATACCATGGCATACCGGGTGTTTGATGCAGTGCTCGTCTTGCCTGTGTTTGTGGTGAATGCGTTATACCCCATAATGGTGCAACGATTGCAACAAGGAAAGCCTGTGTTCAAGCGGTTGTTTATCCGCTCATTATTCGGTATGGCGACTGCCTCTTTATTGGTAATGATAGCCATGTGGTTACTGGCTCCAGTAGCAATCTGGCTCAGCACGGCTAACCACGTATTTCATGAGGCAATCTCAGCCCTGCGGTGGTTAAGTATATTGGTTCCCATATTCTTTATCAGCAATATTATATTATGGACACTCATCACCTTAGGTCGGCGCAAACTATTACTCGTATTTTATGGCATTGGGGCAATAGTAAGTTTAGGCTTAAATATTTGGCTCATTCCTCAGTATGGGTATGTGGCTGCCATCGCGGCAACCGGGATTGTTGAAAGCCTGGTAACTCTATTAATGGGGATGCAAGTTTGGCTGATTCTGCGCGAGAAAGACCTACCCCAACCAGTTGGACTACCGCCTGCAGAAGTAGCTGAGGCCAGTATGCATGCCCCAACAGGTGGTGACAGTTTATGAGTAAATCTGTTAAGCGAGTACTCTACATCGACCACACCCCGTTTGCCGGCGGTGCACAACTGGTGTTGGCCCAGCATATACAAGAGCTCGATCGGCAGCACTTTGATCCATATGTCATTTGTAGCAATACTGTCCCCGAGTTGATAGATAAATACAAGGCAGCTGGGGCCTTAGTTGAGGTAATTCAATTTCCCCGCCTGCGTGGCTTTAGTCCAATCGCTATAGGGCAATTTGTACAGGCCATCCGCAGAGTCAGGCACATCATCCATCACCACCAGATTAACTTAGTTGTATCAAATACCACGCGAGCGTCGTATGTTGCTACTCTCGCGACATGGAAAACGAACACTCCTGTTATATGGTGGGTACGTGATTTTTTATACCCTCGGCTGCTATTTAAGCTGCTACGGCCAATGGTGGCTAAAGTGATCTTTGTGTCTAAGGCTGTCCAGGCAGCCTACATGACGACAAATGACCCTAAGGCCAAAGTTGTCTATGTGGCCAGTTCGATGTACAAGCAACTGCCACAAGTTCGTCAGGCTCAAATTGTAGCCGAGAAGCAGCGGTGGGGTATTACTCAGGATGAAATAGTTGTGGGATTTATGGGGCGTCTAGTTGCCGACAAGGGGGTAGAGGAGGTGGTAGCGGCTGCGCGCCTAGTGCGTCAAGCTAAAGGTAAGGTTAAATTTTTAATTGTCGGCACCGGAAAAAACCAAATGAATAATGTCGAAGATGCAACTCGACGGTTAATTGCTCAGCAGGGGCTAGAAAGTACCGTCATTATGACCGGGTATCAGAGCAATGAGCCGTTATACTATTCGTTGTTTGATATCTTTGTTTTACCCACCCGAGATGGTGAGCCATTTGCAACCAGTGTTATTCAAGCAATGATGGCTGGCAACGCGGTTATCGGCTCTAGTGCCGGAGGAACTCCTGAGTTGGTAGTTAATAGGGAGACTGGCTTGCTTTTTGACCCTCGTAACGCCTCTCAATTGGCGCAGGCAATTACCACGTTAGCCAAAGACACGTCGTTGCGTCATAAATTAGCCCAAACAGGAAAGCAGCGCGTGCTACAATATCACCGGGAAGAAACAGTAACCGATCAAATCGAAGACATTTTTAAACAGGTTTTAAAACCCCGCGGGTAAGCGCCCCAAATTAATCTCTATGGTAGTAAGTCAATTTATCGCCATTATAGTACTAATAACCGCCTCTTTAGGCCAATTAAACCGCCTCTTTATCGGCGATGCCGAAGGCGTAGTACTCTACGCCAACGATATCTTAGTCGGAATATTAGCAGTTCTCTATTTAGGCCACGCCCTAATTGTTCGTCGCTCCTGGGTGGTACCGCCGGTTATAACCAGTCTCTGGCTATTTTTAGTAGTAGGCACATTCGGGCTAGCCTTAAGCTGGACATCTCTGGGCGGGTCGGAGCTTGTGGTGAGTTTGTCATATTGGGTGCGCTACCTCTGTTATTCTTTCTTATTTTTTGTGGTATTCGATGCCATAGTTTACGCTCGCACACAATCAGAGAGACGGTATCAAATACAGCGATGGGCGGTTTGGATACTGGTTGCTGCCTCCCTCATGGCAGTAAGTGGTTTTATCCAACTTTACCTGCTGCCAGACTTAGCAATCTTGGCTCAGTATGGATGGGATCCACACAGCGGTAGATTAACCACGGCAATGCTCGATCCCAATTATGCCGGAACCTATCTTAGTATGATGGCAGCTGTGGCCGTCAGTCTATTCTTATATATAGAAAATCTTCGTTGGCGGTGGATCCTAGCGGTCCTAATCATCATTCTCACCTTGGCTGTTTTACTCACCTACTCTCGTAGCGGGTATGTAACGTTAGCCATCGCTCTAGGTATAATTGCGCTCATAAAGTCACGATGGCTGCTCATAGTCGGGCTCGTAATAGCGGTTATGGCGTATGCTACAGTACCGAGAATTCAGGAGCGTATCCAAGGGGCACTAGAGATCGACGCCTCTGCCTCCCCCCGAATTATTTCTTGGCAAAATTCTCTCTATATTGCTGGGCAAAATCTACCTTTCGGCGTCGGATTTAATAGCTACCGCTTTGCCCAAGATCGCTATGGCATCCTCAGTTTAGAAGAAAGCGGTAACGCGGGTGCTGGAGGTGATTCTAGTTGGCTGTTCATCTTAGCTACCACTGGTGTCTTTGGCTCAATCGCCTTTATGGTCATGTATCTTGGGTTTGCTTGGTTTAGTTGGAGAGGACTACTGCTGGCTAAATTGCCACTCGAAAAAGCGTTATGCTTAAGTGCTTTAGCCATCTTGGCTGGGTTAGGTATAGCCAGTCAGTTTAATAATGCGTTGTTCTACACCTGGATTGTGGAATTGTTTTGGGTGATGATGGGGTTAATAATGGCTATAAACCAGTTCGTTACACCTTCGTCGGAGTCGTCTCGTGCTTAAATCTATTATCCTCTTAGGATTGTGTCTAACCATGGTGGTATTACCATGGTACATTGTACGGTTCAGGTTGTTTGGTGTGCCAGTTACCTTGCTCGAATGTGTTGCCATATTCACTATTGCCGTCTGGGGTTTGAACCAAGCAATTCACCTGTATCAAACCGGGTTATTTGCCTCGATAGCTCAGCTTATTCGCTGGGCGAGACAATCCTGGCTAGTCATTCTCCCTGTGGGTCTTTTCCTCATTGCTGCAACCTTTGCCGTCCTAATTAGCCCCAATCTGACCGCTGCTTTAGGTATTTACAAAGCGTACATTATCGAGCCGGTATTGTTGGCTATAGTGGTGTGGTCAACCGTTGACCGAGAACGAGATCTAAGATTAGTGGTGGGTTCCATGCTCATAGCTGCTGCACAGGTCTCCTTGCTCGCGATTAGTCAGTATGTTTGGGGTTGGCCCAACTTTGCCCCAGACGAACTATCTCAGGGGCGCTCAAGCGCGATGTATAACACAGCCAATGCCGTTGGGCTATTTGTTGGCCCACTCACGCTTCTAGCTACTTCTATAGCAATAGGTTGGTGGCATAAGAGTCGTCTTATTAGCGGAGGGTTAGGGCTTATAGCCTGCTTAGGCTGCAGCGCCATCGTTCTATCACGCTCAGATGGGGCAATGGTAGCCATACTTGGTTCTATACTCTTTGCCTCGACACTATTGGTTGCTAAACGATTCGGCTGGTTGCAGGGCCAAATATGGGTAAGAGTAGCGGGTGCGGGGGGGCTAGTTTATATGATCGTTACCATAATATTTATGCTGTGGTTTAATCATCCGCCGCAGGTAACCAACCCTTACACAAGACCGGGATTTAGCACTTTTACCGTGAGGCAATGTACATGGCAAGGCACTATCAATCTGTTAGCCGAACGCCCAATTACTGGTAGTGGTCTAGCTAATTTTTCCACTTCATATGTCAAGCATGCCACCTGCGATGCAGAGCCATTAGTATATCCTCATAATTTTATTTTAAATTTCTGGACCGAAACCGGGTTACTTGGCTTACTCTCTATTATGGGAATAGCCATTGGGTGGTTGTATGTAAGTGGCAAATTAGTACTGTGTTCTGGTCGATATACGTGGTTGGGGCTGGGACTGTGTCTTAGTCTGGTTTATTGGCTCATTCACGGATTAGTTGATGTGCCGTATTTTAAAAATGATTTATCTATAGCATGGTGGGTGCTGTTTAGTATAACTCTGTTAGCCAAAGTTAAGTTGCAAGCCAGTATAGTACCAGCGAGAGCCTAGTTAGATTCAGCAGCCGTCTCGTCTGACTCTCCAGAGTAGGTAATGGAACGTTCAATTTTACGCGAATTATCGGCCATATCTTTGGCTATAATTTCAATACGATTTTCACCTGAGTCGAGTTGAATAACCTGGCTAAAAACTCCATCGCTAGCCACAACTGCTTGGCGCTGATTAATAGTAACTTTGGCACTGGACTCAGTCTTGCCCTTGACGGTTAACTCTTGTTTGTCGGTTTGACTAGAGATTTCTTGGAGTAATACCAAGCTGGGCGGTGTAGCATCATACACTATCTCGGTTGATTTAGACTGTCGACTTTTATTGCCCGCTGCATCTTGGGCGATTGCGGTGACGGTATTTTTACCACCTTCTAATTGGGCCTCACCAGAGAATTGGCCATCTTTGTCGGTCAGAGCCGAAAAGGCTTCCTTGTCATTAATATACACGGTAACTGTAGAGCCGCTCTCAGCGGTACCAGATACGTTTAAAGAACGGGTGTTTACCTGGTCGGGTTGGCTATTGAGCCGAGGTGCGGCCGGGGCAACATTATCAGCGCTCCCCAATGGCGTAATCTGGTCGTCACTACTACCATTACCTAGATTGGCCAATAAAGGCACACCTAAAAAGTATCCACCAACAATAAGAGCGATTACGAGTAAGGTGGCTAAAGTTATGCGGCGGTAAGCCGAAACCTCTTCCTGTCGCAAACTGCGTTTAGCGCTATAGCTATAGAATGAATTAGTTGAACGTTTCCTGTTAGCCATATGTACATTAATACTACATGTATATTGTATCAAATTGAAGCATTTGTTTGCCGATTAATCTGCTAGTGTGGCTGAAGGCGAAACTTGAGGTGTCGGTTGAACAAATTGTTGGCCATCGGTAGTAACGCAGACAGCCGGATATTTCTCCTGAATGATACTACTAGGTACATGGGTACACTCATCGTAACTGCCTACCGCCACTGGTCTTTGCAACACCGGCTGCATAATCCCAATATAAACAATAGCAATCACGGCCAAAAGCAGGGCAGTTAAATAAATGCCAGGATGCTGGTTAAAATCATGAGGAAGGAGGGTAAGCTTTGGCATGTTAATACAATTAAAGTAATCCTAATGCTTCTAAACCAAGATATCCAGTAGCAATATCGGTTAATTGACCAGCCTTCAAATGCTGTTTAAATTGATCCAAATCCATAGTGATTACTTGAGTGAATTCGTGTTCGTCATTATGAATCTCAACCGTTTTAATACAGTTACGTGCAACAAAGTGATAACGATGAGCAGTGAAGTAGGCGTCGATGGGTGTTTGGGTAATTAGGGAGAGTTCGCCTGTATAGCCGGTTTCTTCGGCTAATTCGCGTTGGGCGGCATGAAGCGGATCTTCACCATTCTCGATGCCTCCACCCGGAAGTTCATTAAGGATTTGACCAGGGCCCGGCCTAAACTGGCGGGCCAAGATAATCTGCTGATCGAGAGTAATAGCTAAAATGCAACACGCATCACGCTCTTGAATAAGGTCAAAATCAACTGCTTTATTAGCCTGAGTTAAGTATTGGCGACGGACAACCTTGCGATAGCCGTCGTAGACCACCCGCTCATCTAAGTTTTGCCACTTCCTAATAGAAACATCCTTAGTTGGCATAATTCACCTACTTTCTAATAGAGCCGACTACCGTTCGGGACGGACAAGTCTGGTTGAAGTAAGACTACCATGCCATCATGGTTGTCACAGCCGGTTGTAAGCACTTCCGAGATAAACGACCCAATTTGCTTGGGCTGAAAATTACAAACACATAAAACCTGTCTGCCCAACAGTGATTCCTTAGTGTATAGCTGGGTAATCTGAGCACTAGAATGCTTGTGACCAATATTAGATCCTAAATCAATTGTTAACCTATAAGCTGGCTTGTGCGCTTCAGGAAAGTCATGGACGGCGATAATTGTGCCGACACGTAAATCAATCTTTTCAAAGTCGGGATAGGAGATCGTAGACATAGAAACAGCCTCGGTAAGTAAGGATAGAAATCGAACCTCAATTAATCACAAACCTCTGGAGCTGATGGAGGGAATTGAACCCCCGACCCATGCTTTACGAAAGCATTGCTCTACCCCTGAGCTACATCAGCACGATGAGTAATATGTATTATGTCGTATGTAGGACGTATTTGCAAAATTATTTTCGTCCTAATTTTTACCTTTAAAAAGACCCGAATTACTATGATCGAGCGGTCTTCAGCCAGTCAGTAACCTCAAAACCTAGTGTAATCAGTGGCGGATTATACGTTGGGTCAACGATGTGACCCATTCGCCATCAATTCCTATCTCCAGGCAATCACGGTGATTGATTTGTTGCGGAATAAATCGCACCTCAGCTGGATAACCCTTAAGTTGATACATTCATGCTCTATAGTGACATCGATGTGATTCTTTTGGCGACGCAATTACAGGTTAGTTGCATCCGATAATTTTATTCTAACCTTTTCCGTCATTGAGCTCGTGCTCACGTAAGCCAAGACATCTACATCGGGGTCATAAAGTTCAAGCATGTCTAAATCATTTCTCGGAAAGACCCTTGCCCCTTTGATCGGCTCTTTATCTAATAAAGATTGCTTTAGCTTTGAATATGCATCGGGTTCCAGATAAAAATCAATATCACCAACATGGTGGCGGTATGGGTCGGGTCGACGAATATACAGGTGGGCATAAGTGGCTTCTGGGATACCATTGCGTGACGGGATAACTATCGGGCGAAGTAAGGTAAAGTATTTTTGATCGGGGTTGTCCGAAGGCTCAGTCAGTTCGCTTCGGAGGGAGATTAGGTACTGGTACTCATCTTCGTAGTGGCAAAATATACCAACATTCCCGGCATTCGGCAAGTAATTTCCGAGCGACTGCTGGCATAGCTTGTAACATTCAGTGTGGATGTGGTTAAGGGCCGCTACAAGCTCTTCCTTGCCACTAATTGGACTAAATCGATAAAGCTTCATAATCTAAAACCTATGGAGCGGGAGACGAGACTCGAACTCGCGATCTCTTCCTTGGGAAGGAAGCATTCTACCACTGAACTACTCCCGCATCTGACGCTAGCCTAGTATAGCGCAGACAGCAATACACATTCTAGTAGTTTAGCCTAGTCTAGTATACTTAAGCTTTTAGAGTAACTCAGGAATATAGAGCACATTCCCGGCATGAACCAGTGGTCGACCATTAGGAAGTTGTCCAATCTGGTTATGAGGGTCGTTAAATATAACTTCCCATTTATCTCCATTGCCATAGACACTCTGGGCAATACTCCACAAGGTGTCACCATGTTGGACCGTATATGTTTGAATGGCAGTCGAAGGGGTCTCTCGAAGTTCTTGTACTCCAGCCACATCAGACTCGGTATTGCTTGCAATGGTGTCTTCATTTCGTATCGGCTGTTGAGATATCGCAGCACTGTCGGGAATGTTTAATACTTGACCAATCTCAACAGTTGGCTGTCCATGAGCATTCACGTTCAATTCGTTAGCATCGCGAATCTTGGTCCAATCAAAACCGCTACCATATACCTTTTCCGCTATAGACCATAGCGAATCACCAGATACAACAGTATACTGTCCTTCAGTAGATTCCGATTCAGATGGTGAATTAGTATCCTGTTGGTCTTCGGTAGCCTGCTGATTATCAGCCTCGTCGCCTTCTTGTTGCTCCGACTGGTTAGTTACCTCTGGGGTGTTGGAGTGTTGGAAATAATTATAAATAAGTAAACCGCTGGCAATAATCAGCAATCCTACGAGAATAGTAGCCAGTTGGGACTGCTTCTCGTTTTGACCGCCGTTTTGACCGGATGTTTGTGGTTCAGATTGAGGTGTATCGGTATGAGCTTTTAGCTCGTTTTCCTGAGTAGTTGCGGTGGCGGTCTTTTTTGCACGTGTAGCCATAAGTTAGATTAACTAGCACATCCTTCGCATATAAAAAATTGTGGGCAGGGGCAGAGATAAATTAAATTTTATATAAACGAAGGGGTTACTAAACTCCTTGTTTTTTAAAATTCACAGATAACTATATCTGAATATACCAACACTATAGACTATTTCCAATCTCGACGCAAGACCGAGTTTGGCAGGTTCATTTAATTATTGTGCATTGAATAATTAAAATCCCAAGGGCAAGCTGATGAAATAAAAAACGCTTCTCATGTAATTGAATCTCTTAACCCTGTTTTTAACTAAAAACAATCAAGTGTACTGGTCAATAAGTTTACATGACCCCATCTCACAATCGAATTGGCCAGCATTAAAAAGTCTAATAGGTTAGATGTATAGCCCTATTACTGAACTCCGATGCCCCGTATTTATTCACATAAAAGCGGCCCATCCTTACAGATTCAACAAAGGGTTAACCATCCTCAAATGAGAATGCTTAACCCTTGGCGGACCCGAGCGGATTCGAACCGCCGATCTCTTCCGTGACAGGGAAGCGTGTTAGGCCTCTACACCACGGGTCCATAAATAACCTGGATAATGTATCAGATTACCACCTCAGAGTCAATAACATAATTTTGCTTACTCATAGTAGTATCTAAACACAAAAGGAGTTCAAATAAAGAATAGTAATTTATTTGAGTAGAATATATATACAAATATATAAAATGAATAAATATGTTGTACAATAAACAATAATTTGCATATATAAAAGTATACTAGATATAGATGTAATAAAATAGGGAAGCAAACCGGTTTGACGTCTTGTATCTGGAATAAAGGTTTGTTATGATTAACTATAAAATAAAGGCTATAAATTAATTTATAGCCTCCGTAGCCCTACAAGGAGGCATGCAGATGGGACTATCAACCATAGTTTTACTGGTTATTGGTGGCTTAATTATTGTCGTAATCTTATTTCTCTGGATTACCTATAACTCTCTGGTGACATTAAAAGCTCGCGTGGATGAAGCTTGGTCGGGGATCGATGTACAGCTTAAGCGCCGCTCAAGTCTAATTCCCAACCTAATCGAAACCGTTAAAGGGTATGCAGCACATGAAAAAGAGGTTTTGAGTCAGGTAACCGAAGCCCGATCGGCTTTAATGAATGCGGGCACCCCAGCCGAAAAAGCCGCGGCCGACAATGTTTTAAGTGGAACGCTAAAGTCGTTGTTCGCCGTGTCAGAGGCCTACCCGGACTTAAAGGCCAACCAAAATTTCTTAAGCTTACAACGTGACCTGTCTGATACCGAAGATAAGATTGCCTATGCGCGTCAGTTCTATAACTCAAATGCCATGGAATACAACGTTAAGACCAAGGTATTCCCTAATGTCTTAATTGCGAATTCGTTTGGGTTTAAAGAGGTTGAGTTTTATGAAGCCGAAGCTCAAGACCGAGAGGATATTAAAGTATCTTTTGAACCCTCGTCTCAACCGGCAAATGAGTGAAAATTTGCTAGGTCGCAGCCAGTCTTTTAGTTCTATACGTCGGCCTGCTGATCTAATTGAATGGTGATTAAAACACTAATCCGGCACATGCCGGATTAGTGTTTACTAAACATATGAACCTATACACTCAGATTGCATCAAATAAACGAAAAAGCGTCCTACTTATCATTGGGCTAGTTGCCTTCGTTGCAGCGATCGTCGCCATATTCTCATATGCTTATGGGTACGATCCTGTTATCATGACAGCGGTAGCTTTGGTTATAACGGGCATTTATGGATTTATTAGCTTCTATAATTCCGGAAACATGGTTATGGCATTATCTGGAGCGCGGGAGATTAAGAATAAGCAGGATGCGTATGAGCTCTTTACCTTGGTAGAGAATCTGTGTATTGGAGCAGGTTTGCCACGGCCTAAAATCTATATCATTGAAGATACGGCCCCGAATGCTTTTGCGACTGGGCGAGATCCCAAGCATGCAGCCTTATGCTTCACAACCGGAATCTTAGCCAAGCTGGATCGCGCCGAATTAGAGGGGGTGGTGGCTCACGAGCTATCACATGTCAAGAACTATGATATTCGCTTCATCTCATTAGTCGTGGTTCTTGTGGGTGTGGTTGCACTGATATCGGACTTGATTTTACGGATGACAATTTGGGGTGGGATAGGTCGGGACCGAGAGAATCGGGGTGGGGGAAATGTTATATTACTAGTAATTGGTTTAGCCTTGGCAATACTGGCCCCAATTATTGCGACCATTATTCAATTTGCCGTCTCGAGACAGAGAGAGTTTCTAGCTGATGCCTCGGCGGCGTACTTAACTCGCAATCCTGAAGGTTTAGCCAGGGCTTTAGAAATTATCAGAGATGACCCTGAGCCATTAGAGGCAGCTAATAATGCCACCGCGAGTTTGTACATTGCAAATCCACTTAAAGGCAAGGCCAGTCATTGGTTTGGTACGTTATTTAACACCCATCCACCTATTAAAGAGCGCGTGGCTCGGTTACGAGCAATGTAGAAATTAATTATATTTAAATATAATATGGATAAATTAACCCGTAAAGAAGTTGAACATATTGCTGGACTAGCTAACATACAGCTAACCGAGGAAGAAGTGGGGCTGTTTCAAGAGCAGTTAACTAGTGTAATTGAATACAATATCAAGTTATTGTCTGAGGTTGACGTCCGCAATGTATCGCCGACAGCCCAAACGACTGGATTGCAGAATGTATGGCGCGTCGACGAAGTCCAATCAAGTTTAAGCCAGGATTCGGCCTTAAGCCAGTCTCCAGCGCACGAACAGGGCCAATTTAAAGTAAAACGGGTTATGGGGGAGTCTTAATAATGGCACGTAGCTCACTTACGCTCCCAACCACTATTCGCCAAGCTGCTCAAGAACTTCGCCAGCATAAATACACGGCGACTGCCCTCACTAAGGCATACCTTGATCACATTGCCCAGGTCGAGCCCGAGGTGCATGCTTTACTGACGGTCACCAGCGAGATAGCACTAGAGCAAGCCAAGATAGCCGATGATCGACTACAGGACGGTGATAAGTCGCCACTGCTTGGTATTCCATTGGTGCATAAGGATAATTTCTGCACCCAAGGCGTTGCCACAACTGCTGGTTCGCGTATGTTAGAAAATTATCAAGCTCAATATAACGCAACTGTAGTTGAAAAATTACACCAAGCCGGGGCAATCATGCTCGGCAAGGCCAATCTAGATGCCTTCGCTCACGGCTCTTCCACCGAAAATAGCGACTTTGGTCCATCATACAATCCGTGGGATATCAACTATGTACCAGGGGGCTCTAGTGGTGGCTCAGCAGCCGCGGTTGCAGCTGGCGAATGTTTAATCTCTACTGGCTCGGACACGGGTGGTTCAATTCGGTTACCAGCCTCATTTACCAATACGGTTGGACTAAAGCCAACGTATGGCCGCGTATCTCGATATGGGGTGATAGCTATGGGGTCTTCGTTTGATTCAATTGGCTGCTTTACCCGCACCGTGGAAGATTGCGCGCTTGTATTACAGGCAATGGCCGGCTTAGATGCTACAGATGCCACCACCTCGCCGACTGCGGTCCCAAATTATCTGGCCAACCTTGATCAACCTCTAAAGGGTGTAACCCTGGGGATTGTGGAAGAGTTCTTTGGCGACGGGATAGAAAGAGAGGTGCGTCAAGTGATAGAAGAGGCTATGGATGCCTACCGGTCACTCGGAGTTACCTTTAAGCCAGTTCAATTACCTCACGCTAGGTATGCGCTTGCAGCCTATTATATCTTAGTTCCATCGGAGCTGAGTTCAAACCTGTCGCGCTTCGACGGTATTCGCTACGGTTTTTCTGACCAATCTGGTCAAACAGTCCAAGATACGTATCGACTATCTCGAGCCGAAGGATTTGGAGCGGAGGCCAAGCGACGAATCATGTTAGGTACTTATGCCTTATCAGCTGGGTATTACGATGCGTACTACAAACGGGCTCAGCAAGTACGAACTTTAGTCAAACAGGATTTTGAGGCTGTTTTTACTCAGGTAGATGGCTTACTAGCTCCGGTTGCTCCAACCCTACCATTTAAGGTTGGAGCGAGAGCCAATGACGTGCTGGCGATGTACTTGACCGATATTTTAACTGCACCTGTAAATTTAGCCGGAATTCCTAGCTTGGCCATACCGGCCGGGTTTGCTCAAGGGCTACCGATTGGCATGCAGTTAATTGGACCTAACTTTAGTGAAAGTAAGCTGTTTAACTGGGGTCATCAATATCAGCAACAAACCAACTGGCATCACCAGCTCTCGTCTATGCAAACCACTCGGGAAAGGAAGCAAACATAAAATGGATTTTGGACCTCTATTGCTCGCGGTTATGGTGATTATCGGTATTGCTATGTGGTTGGCCGTACGGAGAAAATCAGCTCAAAACTATAAGTCCACCCGTCGATCCTCGCATACATATGCCAGCCTCTCTACACAGCAGTTCCACCAGCACTGGCAACGGATTGAGGATATGATGAACGTGCCCGGCCTAGAGCAAACCAAAGCCGCTATTTTTGAAGCCGATAAATTACTTGATACCGCTTTGCGCCAGAGTGGCTTTAGGGGTGAAACTATGGGCGAGCGCCTAAAAAATGCCCGTCAACATTTTGGCAACAATGCCGTCTACCAAGGCCTATGGGAAGCGCATAAGATGCGTAATGCCTTGGCCCATGAAGTTGGTTTTGATGTACCTAAAATGGTCGGAAAACAGCATCTGGAACAATTTAAAGCCGGTTTACACTATTTACGGGTGCTCTAAGACGATTAAGATCAGAAATTTATGAAATACGATGTAGTTATTGGCATAGAAACACATATTCAGCTAAACACCCAATCAAAAATGTTTTGCGGGTGTTCTACCGATAGTTGGCGGGCTGAACCCAATACTCGGGTTTGTCCCGTCTGTCTAGGCTTACCCGGTGCGCTACCTCTAGCTAATAAATCAGCTCTGGATAAAGCGATGCTAGTTGGCGCAGCGTTGGGTGCAACCATCGCTGACTATTGTAAATTCGACCGTAAAAACTACTTTTATCCCGATTTAGCTAAAGGCTACCAAATTTCCCAGTATGACCAACCACTCAATAGTGGCGGTTCGGTTGTGGTTGATGGTACATCAATTGGATTAATCCGAGCTCACCTCGAAGAGGATGTTGGCAAACTAACTCACGAGAATAGCTATAGCCTAGTGGACTTTAATAAAGGTGGTATACCTCTCTTAGAGATTGTCTCCGAACCAACAATTCGCTCGGCTAGCCAGGCTAAGGCCTATGTCCAGGCATTACGTCAGATTGTGCGCTATATTGGAGTTAACGACGGCAACTTAGAGCGTGGAGTAATGCGGGCCGATGTGAATATATCTCTTCAGGAGCCAGGCAAATGGCAGTACCAAGATGGCCAGTTCGTTGTAGCGGATAACTATACCTTAAATAATCGAACCGAAATTAAAAACCTCAATTCATTCCGTAGTATTGAGCGGGCCATAGTCTATGAAATAAGCCGTCAAGCCAAATTGTTAGAGACAGGCAAGCCTATCGCGCAGGAAACCCGAGGTTGGGATGATGCGAAAGGGGTTACCACCTCGCAACGAACCAAAGAAGAGGCCCATGACTATCGATATTTCCCCGAGCCCGATTTGCCGCCACTAGCTATAAGCAAGCAGTGGCAGAACGAAATCCGTCACCAACTTCCCGAGCTGCCAGCTAGCAAACAGCAACGATTTATGGCTGAATATGGATTATCCGAATACGATACTCGTCTACTAGTTGAAGAACGCGGTGTGGCTGAATGGTATGAGGAGGCAGTCGCTGTTTATTTGAGCAATGCCGGCCAAGCGGCCAACAATCACAAGTTAGCCAAGGCGGTCGCGAATTGGGTGCTTGGCGAAATTGCTCGATTGCAAAATGAAAATCAGAACTATGTTTATCAGTCAAAGCTAAGACCCACCCAGCTTGCTGAAGTATTGGAACTAGTCGACAAGGGAAAGTTGTCCGGGGCGAGCGCCAAAGAGCTGGTAACAGCGCTTTATACGACTGAAGCTAAAGTCGACCAAGTAGTAGCCAATCGTGGGCTAGAGCAAGTTAGTGGCAGTAGTGATTTGGAGCCTATTGCTCGAAAAGTAATTGCCGATAATCCTGATGCGGTTGGAAAAGTTCGAGCTGGTAAAACCGCCACAATCCAGTTTCTAGTTGGCCAAGTCATGCGTGAAACTCGTGGACGCGCTAATCCCACTACAGTGTCAGAGCTATTGCAGCAGCTGCTCAAATAATATGAGTAGCCCTCAACAGCAATAACTGTCGAGGGTCAATGATTACTAGATAGGAAATTGTACAGCTGGAGTGCCCGGGACAATCTGGGCGCTCCCTTCATCACGAATGATCGAAAATTCCAGCCAATCCAGCGATTGGCTACGTACCTCTCTCCAGACAATCGAGGCCACCGCTGACGGATCGAGGTAAGCGGAGGTATCTACTCCTGTGTTATCCCAGAATGGCGTTTGCATCCCTCCAGGGTGGACCAGAGTTGATTTTGATCCCGGCAAAACTCGCCGAAGCTCCTGGTGGAGGTTTCGGGCTAGCTGTGCCTGTCCCGCCTTGGCCGCACCATAGGTAGTCTCATTACTCCTCACCTTAGCCGACGTGGTCGAGGTAATAGTGATGAGGTGACATGGTGCCTGCCTTGATTGGAGTAATTGGGATAGGAAGTGCAGTGGTCCGGTTATCACGGTATCAACCACCGCATTGATACTCGCGGACTCTTGCTCAGCCAAATCTCCTTGGTATCCAACCCCCGCGGTCAAGAATAGATATTCCATATCAGCCAGATGGGGAATAAGCGCATCAGTTTCTGTCTCCAGCGTATCCAGGCGGCTTAAATCAAGACCAGGAGAGGTGTGGCGCGATATCGGTAGCACTTCCGGTATTTCCTTTTGCGCTATCTCGGCTATCGCCGCTCCAAGACCTTTTGATCCACCAATAATGACGACTCGTGCCATGTTTTCCTACCTTTGTCTATCTATGAACCCTAGTTGGCTCACGCTCATCAAATAGTAGCAGGTACCATTTTTAGTGTAAAGCCTAGAGTAGACGTGGCCGAATTGTACCTATTCCTGAGATAGAGTACACAATTTTAACGGTCTCGCAGTAATTATTCTGGTTGACCAAGTTGACTCTCCTCGCCTATGATGCATAAGCAACGTCGCTGCCCCGATTCACTTTTTTGACGGGCAGTTTTTTAGTTGAATATAAGTAGCGACAGAAGAGATGTATATATGGCCAGCAAATTTGCACACCTTCATGTTCATAGTGAGTTTTCCTTACTTGATGGTTTGGGTAAAATCCCCGATTTAGTCGCCCGAGCCAAAGAGCTAGGCTTTGAGTCATTAGCGCTCACCGACCATGGCAATATGTATGGAGCTCTAGAATTTTATAAAGAATGTAATAAAGCCGGAATTAAGCCGATTATTGGGTGCGAAGTGTATGTCGCCAGCCGATCTCGTCACGATAAAGAAGCTCGCTTCGACCAAGAACGCAACCACCTCATATTACTAGCCGAGAATTACACCGGTTATCAGAATCTATTGCAATTGGTTACCAAAGCCAACCTAGAGGGCTACTATTACAAGCCGCGTGTCGACTGGGAGATCTTACAGTTGCACCATGAAGGAATAATTTGCCTGTCAGCCTGTCTAGGTGGACAGATCCAGCAGGCCATTATGCAAGATGATCTCAAGCGAGCCCGAGAGGTGACGGAGTTCTACATCAACTGTTTCGGCCGTGACAATTTCTTTATGGAGATCCAAAACCATGATTTGGAAGATGAAAAGAAGGTTAACCCAGTTTTAATTCAATTTGCTCAAGAATATGACATTCCTCTAGTTCTAACCAACGATGTTCACTACGTGCGCAAGGAAGATGTTGACGCCCAGGATGTCCTCGTAGCTATCCAAACCGGCAAAACGGTCGACGATCCTACTCGCTTCTCCATGCGGGATATGCCAACGCTATACATGAAATCCACCGAAGAGATGGCAGAACTCTTTCCCGATCATCCCCAAGCGATGGCCAATACCCTTAAGATTGCCGAGCGATGTAATGTCGAGTTTAAACTAGGTGGCGACTGGATTTGGCCCTACTTTCCTGTTCCAGAAGGGGAAACAGTCGATACTCATCTTCAGAAACTAACCTATGATGGCATGAAGTGGCGCTATGGTATTGATGGAGCGACGAGTCCCGATCAATTACCAGAAGATCAAAAGGTCATTCGCGCTCGTGTTGACTACGAACTAGATGTTATCGCTAAAAAGGGCTACTCGGCGTACTTCTTGATTGTGTCCGACTTTACCGTTTGGGCAAAAAACCAGGGAATAGCCGTTGGACCAGGCCGAGGCTCAGCTGCTGGTTCCATTGTATCTTATTGTATGAATATTACCGGCATTGATCCAATCTATTTTGATCTGCCGTTTGAGCGATTCCTTAACCCATTCCGACCCTCGCCTCCAGATATCGACATGGACTTTGAAGACGCCCGTCGAGATGAAGTCTTAAAGTATGTTACCGATAAGTATGGGGTAGATAAAGTTGCCCAAATTATTACCTTTGGCCGGATGGAATCTCGAGCCGCCATTCGAGATGTAGGTCGGGCATTGGGCTTTCCTTACGCCGACCCCGATCGAATCGCCAAGTTAATACCTCAAGGCACCAAGATCCAAAAAGCTCTAGATACAGTTCATGAATTGCGCGAGCTCTACAAGACTAACCCCTCCTATAAACGTTTAATTGATTTTGCACTCAAAATTGAAGGTTTAGTTCGACACTCATCCGTCCACGCCGCTGGTGTAGTAATTGCTCCCCGTCCCATGACCGAGTTTACCCCATTGCAACGAGAAGCCCGGGGCGAGAGAATTACCACTCAATATGATATGCATGGAGTTGAAGAGCTAGGTTTATTGAAGATGGATTTCTTAGGTTTGCGTAACTTGGCCATTATTTCTAATGCAGTTAAGAACGTGAAGCAAGTCCGCAGCGAAGAGGTCGACTTAGAGCACGTACCAATCGATAATGTGCCTGCCTATAAGATGCTAGCTTCCGGAGAAACCACAGGTATCTTCCAGCTGGAATCAGCTGGTATGCGCAAATATATTAAAGAGTTAAAGCCAACCAATATTTTTGACGTTGCGGCTATGGTAGCCTTATATCGACCCGGTCCTATGAACTTTATTCCCCAATACATCGAGCGCAAACGCGACCCATCTAAGATCGTTTACTTGGATCCGCGCATGGATCAGATTTTGGATAAGTCTATGGGTCTAATTGTCTATCAGGATGACGTATTGGCTTTGGCTATTCAGCTGGCCGGCTACGACTGGGGTGAAGTCGACAAGTTTAGGAAAGCCATTGGCAAAAAGATTGTTGCTGAAATGGCGGCTCAGAAAGAAAAGTTTTTTACCCAAATTATAGAACGGGGCATGGATCAGCAAGTCGTCCAAGAATTGTGGGATCAAATTGAAACGTTCGCTGGATACGGATTCAACAAGGCTCACGCAGCCTCGTATGGCTATGTGGCGTATCTTACCGCCTACCTAAAGGCTAATTATCCTGCTGAGTTTATGTGCGCGGTGCTTACCGCCGAATCTGGTGATGCCGAAAAAGTCGCCCAGGCAATAGTAGAGTGTGAGCGAATTAATATTAAAGTACTACCACCCAGTATTAATTACTCCGGTCGTTCGTTTAAAGTTGAAAATGGCAATGTTCGGTTTGGCCTCGTTGGTATTAAAAATGTTGGCGACGGTCCTATTGCGGCCATAGAATCAGCCCGAGCCGAAGGTGGCTCATTTACCAATCTGGATGATTTTGTGGCGCGCACTCGAGGTGGACTCAACAAGCGAGCCATGGAATCTTTAATTAAGGCTGGAGCCTTGGATGAATTCGGTCCACGGCAAGCCCTATTAACGATATTGGATGCGGTAATAGAAAAGCATGGGCGTAATCGGGGCAACGAAAATCAAACTGGCCTATTCGACATGCTCGACGAGCCCCAAGCAGCCATTATGGCCACGCCATTTCCCGAGGTTGAAGAGGCGTCACTCATGGAACGAGCCGCCTGGGAGAAAGAATTAATGGGCCTATACATTACCGCTAATCCGCTTAAAAAGATTGGTCAAGACTTAGACGGCAAAGTGACTCACACCCTCCAAGCCATTACCGAAGATACCGTTGGCCTCAAGGTGACGGTTGGTGGCATGATCACGGCCATGCGTAAAATATTTACCAAAGCCAACAACAGCGAAATGGCCTTTGTTACTATTTCAGATGGAACGGCCGACCAAGAGGTCATTGTCTTCCCTAAAACGTACGAATCCTGTCGCAACAGTTTAGCAGACGAGCAAGTCATCATAGTTTCGGGCCGAGTTGATAACAAAGATGATCGAGGAATAAAAGTATTAGCCGAAACGGTCATTCTAGCCGACGATGCTCAAATTGATAGTTATACCACCCAAGCCTACGAAGCACCACAAGTTGCCTCAGTGATTCAAGATAGCCAGGGAGAATTAGTAATCACCGTGCCGCGTAGCGGACAAACAGCAGCCTTGCAGCAACTGAAAAAGTTGATCGTGTCCCATCCTGGCGATGTGGCCATCACCCTAATTTTACCTAACGGGCCAAGTGGACCCAGAACTATGAAATTGCCAATGCGGGTTAATGCGTCGCCCGACTTTAAGCAGCAGATCACCTCTCTATTTAGTGGGGTAGTAGAGCCCACCTACCATTAAAAGCTTGCCCAACCTCACCCCAAATCAATGGTGTAATCGACAGGCTAGCCGTAACTAATCGTAATACTCGGCAACGCAGTTGGTGCAGTTGGAGTTCTTATCCCCAGATTGCCTTGGTAAAGTTCCATTAGCAGCTTAGGGCTCTAGGTTTTAATACAAGTCTGCATAGCCAACATGGCAACATGTATAAGGAACTTGTCAAGAATTGAAGGACTAGTTATCCATACAGCACTCTGTGTAGCCATTACTACAGTGCTGTACACATCTGTATGTAACGACACAATCAGGTCCAGCGCGGGGGCCAACTTCACAATCTCAGGTATAAAGCTAAAAGTTGGGCCGTTTGGGATGACAAAAATGTTAACCAGGTTTTAACCAGCTAATAGACGCGAACTCGTTTTAAGACAGGTCAGTATGGTACGAGCATGCATCTTATCTCTCCAGTATTGCAACACTGTAACTAACTATGGTATACTCCTGTGGTTGTATTTACGACTCGATGTAAAACCGAGTCATCCCCTAGGAATTTTATACGTATGGCAGACGAAAAAGATTTAAAAACAACTGGACAAGACGAAGTTAGCACCGCAGAAGAAGCGACTGCTGAGGCTCAAGAGGTCGAAGCGGTTGAGCAGATTACTGAAGAAGTAACAGCCGATGCAACCGAAACTGAGATAGCCGAGGCCGAAGATCGGGTTGGTCTAGCCGAAGATGCTACTCCAGCTAAAGCGAGCCGTGTAATTCCCGATTTTCGTGCTGGAGATGTACTACGTTTAGGAGTACGCATCCAAGAGGGTGAAAAAATCCGGACACAGTTTTTTGAAGGCATAGTGCTAGGCCGTAAAGGAGCTGGGGTTAACCAGACCTTTACTATTCGCAAGATTGGGGCCGGCGGTATAGCTGTGGAGCGAATCTTCCCGCTTTACTCGCCCTCCTTAGTCTCGTTCGAAGTCCGACGCCGAGGCATTGTTCGTCGAGCCAAAGTTTACTTCCTTCGCGATATTGTTGGTTCAACCGCCAACGTAATTAAAGAGCGTAAGGTAGTGCGCGATCGAACCGAAGCTAAGGCGGTCAAGGCCGAGAAAAAGGCTGCGCGTGTAGCTCGTAAGGCTGAAACTGCCCCCAAAGCTACAAAAACTAAGAAAGCCACCCGATCAGCGAAACGCTCGGCTAAAAAGTCGGACAAATAAGCAATCAGTATGAATCGAATTAGTAGCGGCCGCTTTGGTGAAGACCAGGCGGCTGCTTTGGTAATTGGTAAAGGGTACACCATCTTAGAAAGAAACTACCGCTCTGGTCGATGGGGAGAAATTGATCTAATTTGCCAGGAGGGTGGCGATTTAGTTTTTGTAGAAGTGAAAACAAGAAGAAGTGCAAATTATGGACAGCCCGTAGAGGCGGTATCTTGGGGCAAGCGGCAACGGTTAATGCGAGCCGCCCAGCAATATAAATTGACTCACCCCACAACCCCAGACAGTATGCGGTTCGATGTAGTGGCAGTAACCCTAAATGAAGCAAAAACAGTTAAGGAAATTAAACTATATCGGAATATAGACCACGGGTGAGCTCTGGTACGGTACTCATATAACAACTCAATTCGTACGTGCGCAGGAATGACTAAAAGGGAGAGTATAATAAAGTCATGGATAAAATCTCTAAAATCATTCCCGGGCGAGTTGACCCCGAAGAACAGCAGCGATATATAACTCAAGAGTTCCAGGACTATGGCTATCGTCTAGCTTGCGAGATGGGCGAAGAATCGCGTAAAGCGATGTATATTAAATTGGCTAAAACCAAACCTCGTTTTCTCTTAGAACAAGCCCGTAGCTACGTAACCGACTACCCCAATGCCAAGAACAAAGGTAAGCTATTTTTGTGGAAGATAAAGGACTTAGAAACTAAGGCTAAAGCCAAAGAAGCGTCTTAATAATATATTCAGTGTGTTACCAGATTGGATCTGATGTGGTATTATATGCCCTGCACCAGCCAAAACGATATACAATATACTAAATACCGTATCCTGCGAAGCTATGCTTCGCAAGGCCCATAGCTCAGTGGCAACGGCACGGCTGGACTAATAATTAATTCCGTTTCCCCAAAGGGAGTCGCGACACAAATTGTAGACTAAGATAAAGTAAGTTGATAACTAAAATTTAATCCGGGCCCATAGCTCAGTGGTAGAGCGACTCCCTTTTAAGGAGTGCGTCGCAGGTTCAAGTCCTGCTGGGCTCACCAAGTTAAACTTGGTGACAATCGAGTTAAACTCGATCACCAAAAACCATTTTTCTAGCCTTTCAAGTATCACTGCCCTAATGGGCAGGCATGTACTACGTTTATATTTTATTCTCACAACTAGATCGTCAATTGTATACTGGATTTACGCCAGATTTACGCTCTCGTTTAAATGCGCACAAGAACGGATACGTGCGCTCCACAAAGCATCGACGACCACTAATTCTAATACATTATGAAGCATATACCAATGAATCAGATGCAAAAATGCATGAGAAGTACTTAAAGAGTGGGAAGGGACGAGGTGAGTTAAAAATACAGCTTAAACGAACCTTTGTTGAGGTTGGCTATAAAAACTTATGAGTACTGTTTTAGTCTAGGTGTACCGGCAATGCCTTCTTGCCAATTCACTAAAAGAGACTTTATTAAATTGTGTTTTTTATTACGGGAATAGTTAATTTTTCTACGCTCCCGGCCATTGAGCAAGTCCTAGATGTTGCAGAGAAGATTCTATTTCTCAACAACACGGCGATTGTCGCCATCTACGATGTAGGCTTGTGAGTTTTTAAGCTCAATCAGGTTGGGGTAAAGGCTTTGCATGTGACTTAGTGCATCGGCATACTTTACTTCGTCTGCATGTGGCCATATCATTTCGTCGATTAGACCAAGACCATCCCATATGATTTCAGATGCAAGTTCACTATTATCAGCCACCTCCGATCCACGCAGCGTGGGTCCAGCAACAAGCAAACCTGCACTTTCGCCGCCATATACGATTCCTTCTTTCAACAGGTCTGTAATAATTGACTCAAATCCACTGCGACGCATTTCATACCTCAACATGAAAGAATTACCACCATTCACCCAGATCAGGTCATAGTCGCTTAGAACCGTTTTAAGCTCTTCAGCAATGCTGTATTGCCGTAAATCAACTACATCAACAAGTGTAATGCTTATGCTCGAGAAGAAGTCTACGGCTTCTTGAGTTTTTAAGCTCCGAATGCGATCAATATACGCATCCTTCGAATTAGGGATTAATGCTACTTTGATATCAATTGCCTGCTTGCCTATTAAATTGAAGAGATCCTCTGGTGTGGGAACACGGTATGAAGATAAATAAAGTTTCATGGCTTAACAATAGCATACACTAACAATGGGGCCTCTAAATCACTCTAGCTATGCCTGATTTGAACTAGATATTATTCCAAGACAGTATTAATATCCGAACTTTGAAGCCATCCTTGTAATCCACTCTAACAATGGTTCGAACATAGCATCACCAGGCTCACCATAAAACCCTCAAGTCTTTGGACTTGGGGGTTTTATGTTATGCCTACCTCCGGAATCTCACCTCGCACAGCCGGTTACTGCTGGACTCACCCTTGCACTAAAGATACTCTTTCCTACACCTATGGCTATTCCAATTTATCCTTGTTAGTATGTGGTTATGAAAATTAAGATTGATGAGCTTAGGGAAAAAGTTGCTGACTATTTATTAACAGGCGGGCTAAGTCAAAAGGATGCTAGCACGTTGACCGAACTTGTGATAGAGCAAGAGCTTGTGGGGAACCAGTTTAGTCCAGTTGGAGAGCTGGCCGGTAAATATGCTAGATTATTCGAGGAATTGAATAGCAATGAGGAAGAGATTGTCGCAACCAAGCCCGCTCTAAAGCTTATTAAGGGCAATGGTAGACTTGCACCAATAATTACTGCTGATTACCTTGACGAAGTGATTAATACTGCCAAGCAACAAGGTATTTATGCACTTGGCATTTACGATAGCACTTATAACGATTTCTTCGATGTGTTTTGCAGGCGCGTTGCAGCAAAGGACTGCATAGCGATTATGGTTGAGAATGGTGGACCACAAGGAGTAACGCCATTCGGTGGTAAGACAGAGGTTACAGGGACTAACCCGATCGCCTATGGCATACCCACCAATAAGTACCCAATCGTTTTTGATGCAGCTACCGCAATGCACGCCTATGGCAGGATTAAGCAAGCAAAGGAGAAGGGTGAAAAGCTACCAGACAATGCCTATGTTGATAAAGAGGGTAATATCACGACAGACCCAGCAATAGCATGTGCCGTCCTGCCCTTTGGCGGTTTTAAGGGCTTTGGGATTAATCTACTTATCGATGTGCTTAGTGGAAGTTTGGTACGCGGAAAAAGCGGACTAGACCAACCATTAGACTCACAACGTTACATTGGTACGCTTATCATTATTATTGATCCAGCAGCTTTTGGCGAAATAACAGACTTTAAGCTGTCCACAACCAAACTTGTGGAGGATATACTGGCTGTCGAGCCGATAAATCCAGGCGAACCAGTGAAGGTCCCTGGCTATCGTGGGGCAGAAAGACGGGTTAGATTTATTGAGGCCGGTGTTATAGAAATTGACGACGAGGAATGGAAGAAGTTCTCAACCGCGTCTAACAAGCAAAAGTCTGGTCGCTAGCCCTTCGTATTATTCAACAATCTTACATAATAGATTTGCAGGGACTGCCCTTAACACCTCGGGAGTGTTAATCTCTGTACACCATTCATTAACCCGAGCCAACTTTAATGTCCGGTGGCTCCGCCATCACCGTCTTGCAGTCAGTGGGCTATACTCTAATACCCAACGCACACTGTCTCTTTTCATAATTATCTGAGATATTTGATACATGTTACGTAACAAATAGGATAGTATGAGAAGTACAAAAATACACGAGAAAAGTCACTTGTGTCAGACAGTATAGCTTAACCGCCGGCAGCTCAGCTGAAAAGGTGGATAAATTTTGTATCAAGCAACGGCAAAAGCGGCTACTACTGGTGCATAGCCGATTCGGGTGGTGATGCCTTCTGGCAACATATCGGTTGACCATAGAGGTCTTTGGCCTTCCGATTGTTGCGCTAATAGACACTATGGTGAGCCTACGCCATAGCACTAAATCCTCATCATATAGATAATTCTTCTTAGAAAATTGCCTCGCCTATCTTTTAGTATCAAATAAAACGGAATTTTGGTTATACCAATTTTGGTTGAATATTAGGCGATAGCCTAGTCTCAAAACAAGTAACAACTTATGACTTGCGCAAAATAGTCTCTAGCGTCTTACCTCTAGCTAGCTCATCAATCAGTAAGTCAAGGTAGCGAATTTCCTGCATAGTTGGTTCTGTAATCTCTTCTACCCTCACGCCACAAATTGCGCCCTTAATCAAAGTTCGCCTCGGGTTTAATTGAGGAGCTTCAGCAAAGAACGTTTCAAAATCTACCTGCTTTTTTAACTGGGACTGCAGCCCCTCCTGGTTGTATCCAGTCAACCAATAAATAATCTCATCAACCTCAGCCTGGGAGCGGCCCTTTCTCTCCGCCTTAGCAACATAAAGGGGATAGACGCTGGCGAAACTCATTGTATAAATTCGATGTTTAGTCATAATAATTTTCTCCTATTCTGCTTTCATCATATAAACCCTAAGCCACAACATTGGTACAGACGATCAATCTTTGGCTAGTGGCAGGGAAATATAAAAAGTAGAACCCTGACCTTTTTTGCTTTCCACCCATATTTTCCCTTGGTGCTGCTTCACAATTTCAGCTGAGAAATATAAACCCAAGCCTAAGCCGGGATAAATTTTACCATCCTTTTGTCGCTCTTGATAGAAACGGTTAAATATTTTATGTCGGTCTGGTGAAGCAATGCCAATGCCAAAATCTTGGATGCTAATTTGAGCCGAGCCGTTCAACACCCGGAGTTCTATAAACACTGGAGTGTGTTCTAATGAGTACTTAATTGCATTGGCAACCAAATTAGTAACGACTTGGGTCAATCGGGCTTTATCGCCCAAGATTGGCGCAGAGTCTACATGTTTAACCACAAGCTCTCGAGGGGGATGGGAATTTTTAACATCTTGAACGACCTCACCAATAACATCAACCACATTAATTACCTCAGACTGTAGCTGCTCCTTATTGAGCTGGAGCGTTGCCAATTCCATCATGTTATTAATAATGGTGTGAATTTTTTGGGTTTGATTATCAATTTTTTGCAATTCTTCGATAGGATTATATTGTGGATTAGTGGCGTATTGCTTGAGCAACAACTGGGTATACATTTTAAGGCTGGTTATGGGAGTCTTTAACTCATGGCTAACAAAGCTCAGAAAGTCATCCTTGCGTTGGAGCAGCTCCTTCTCGGCGGTAATATCATCAATAATCACCACACCAGAAACTAGTTGCTGTTTGTTGTTATATATGGGAGTCCCTTTCACTTGGAGTGTGATCAGGTTGTTCTTATTGGCCCGGTACGTGTATTCTTCATTAACCAACGTTTCTTCGTTGTGGATAATCCGACGGAGTGGCCATAACTGTTGAGGTAGTGGATGGCCATGCTCATTTAGCAGAGAGTTTTTGGGATAATCGTCAAGATTAACATACTTTGTAACATGGTGGCCCACCAACTGGTTTAGGTGGCGGTTACTAAAAATCAACTCGCCCGAAGGCGCTTTGGCAATTACCACCCCAACGGGCATTTCTTCTAAAATCTTCTCCAATTGCAACCGACCTTCTACAGCTTCCTGTCGCGCTTGTCTCTCCTGCTGGATTAAATGGTTAATCCGATCGCGTAAATAGCCAATAATAATGGCTGGCATAAAAAACAATAAGGCCAACACCCATTCACCGTTTAAAATGTTATTGAGTGGCACTATAGTGCGCCCTGGGCCGCTAAAAGCGTAGATAAGGTAAACGTTAGATATGACCGCCGCCAATATAGCTGGCCACATGCCATAGCGGAAGGCACTATAAACAACCGCAAATAATAAAACAAACCCCAAGGTCAACCTAATAATCTCTGGCTCAACACCAACCAAATGCATCATCTCGTAGACGATGAGGATGCTTGTTAGGATCACTATAGTTGTCAAAAAGCTAAATGATCGGTAACGGGACGTAGGCGGAGCCGATAAAGTGAGCTTAATCATAACGAGAATGGTTCATCCAACTACCATAAGTATTGCCATAGTAATTGATATCATACCATATAGGTTTTATGACAATGGACTAGGCAAAAATTGTATCAAATATCTGCCGCCCTCCTAATTGAGTCAGAAGCGGGCTCCACGTCTCGTATTGTAAACCCACCACAACTTGGCAGAAGAGATAAATGAGGGCAAATCAAGCAGGCACTTTATGATGGGCAAGTAGTCGGATCTAACCTCTAAAAATACAGACAACCGTTCAAATAACAGACAAATGCAGCATACAAAGAAGACAAATTTTAATGGGCGCTTGGTGAATGCTGCGCACAGCTCGATGCCAGTTAGGCTTCCTGTGGTACTATACGAATATGTTGAAGCAGTTATTAAAATTACCGTTATGGGCCTGTATTGTTATAGTTCTGCTTGTGGGTGTAGTAGTAGCTCTATTATTTTCTTCACTCAACCCATGGAATCCGTTTAATTATTTGGGGCGACCACATCCAACTATCGACTTGAGCCGTGATGCAGTAATTCGAGAAATAAGATCCTTAAACCAATTAGAAACCACCTCGTTTACGATTGAGAAGGTGATTGACGCAGGCAACGATGGCAATATTTTTCAAGATATCTTATATGGTGATCGACTGCTCTTAATTGCCCATGGCCAAGTGCGGGCAGGAGTAGATTTGAGCCAAATTCGAGATACCGATGTACATGTATCAGCCGGAAAGCTAACTATTCAATTACCCCAAACTCGCATTTTATCCTCGGCATTAGATACAGAAAAAACCACAGTCTACGATCGTCGACAAGGTTTATTAAGTCGGGGAGATAAAGATTTAGAAACCCAAGCCAGGCAAGCTGCTGAGCAATCTATTCGCCAAGCCGCCTGTGATGGCAGTATTTTAGAACAGGCAGCCATTGACGCCCGCCAGCAGCTAACCCACATCTATGCCTTGGCCGGATTTAGCCAAGTTGAAATTCGAGTCCAACCTGGGCGGTGCCAATAGGTACGTAAATAGCCGCGATTAATTAAGAAATGATACAATATCCTCATCAGTATGATTCCCTTGTCTGTCACCTTTCTCGTCGCTAAATTAATCCAAGTCACCGTAAAACAGCTAGGCAAGGGGGGTGGAACGGCCTTGCCCGGATTAATTGCCTATCGGCTCAACCGAAAATTATTGCCTATTTTAGCCCAACAGCTAAGCGGTACCATCGTGGTGTCGGGTACTAACGGTAAAACAACCACTAGCCGGCTTATCGCTTCCTACTTAGAAGGCTCAGGGTATAAAATTGTTCATAATCGGTCTGGATCCAATTTAACCCGAGGTATCGTATCTACCCTTATAGCCCATGCCAACTGGCATAAAAAAATTGACGCCCAATGGGGGTTGTTTGAGGTCGATGAGGCGGTTTTTGCCGAAGTCGTATCCCTCCTCAAGCCAAGATATGTTATTGCCAATAATTTATTTCGAGATCAATTAGACCGCTACGGTGAAATCAGCCTACTAGCGGCTAAATGGCGTCAAGCTTGCCAGGAACTCCCCGATTCAACCACCTTAATTATTAATGCCGATGATCCACTCATGGCCAGTTTAACCATTGAGACGCCGGCTAAGATAGTTGGGTATGGGTTAGCTGCCCAGTCTGGCAAGGCCAAGCAGGTTGAATTGTCCAGCCATGCCGATAGTCGACGTTGCCCTGTTTGTGGTGGGGCGCTAGTCTTTAGCTCGGTCAGCTATTCGCATCTTGGTCAGTACCAGTGTGCTAATCACGACTTTAAGCGACCGAAAGTGCAACTTGAGGTCTCAGATATTACCCTAAGAGGTATGGCGGGATCCGATTTCACTATTGCTTGGGCAGATAAATCCACACAATTTACGTTTAGTTTGGCCGGACTATATAATATCTATAACGCCGCCGCCGCCCTTACGTTAGCTTTCGATCTAAAACTAGACCAAGAAGTATTAGAACATCGAACCAAGAATTTTGAAGCAGTCTTCGGACGGCTCGAAGAAGTCAAATTAGGCAACACCCTACTCACCTTAATTCTGGTTAAAAATCCAACTGGTTTTAACCAGGTGATTCAAACCTTAACCACCGAGCCAAATGCCGAATCATTTTGGTTACTATTAAACGATCGGTTCGCTGATGGCCGCGATATATCGTGGATTTGGGATGTTGAGCTCGAGGCCTTGCGCAACCAGGCGAAACAGCTGGTTATTGGCGGCACTCGGGCCTACGATATGGCACTGCGGGCGAAGTATGCAGACTTTGCTCAAGAGAATCTGTGGGTCGCACCCTCTTTAGCCGATGGCTTGCGCACTATTAGTTCATTAAAACAGGGTCATGTCTATTGTTTATGTACCTATACCGCCATGCTTGGCTTACGTCGTCAGCTGCAAAAACAAACTAAACTAAGCTCATACCACGCTGATTAGGAGAAGAAAAGGCACAAGCTAAAAACCAGAAACTTGGATCCTCGATCAAGTCGAGGATGACACAACAAATATATGACTTTATTTATTCTGACAACTAAAACCTATAAACTACAACCTAAAAACTAACTATGCATATACGCATCGCGCACTTATACCCGGACCTTATGAATATTTACGGAGATTGGGGCAATATAGCCTCGCTGGTCTACCGGGCTAAACAACGCGGTATAACTCCGGAGGTTATACCATTGAGCCTTGGTGATAATCTTCGCCTAGGGCAGTTCGACTTTTACTTTTTTGGGGGTGGTCAGGATATCGGTCAAGAACTAGTTGCTCCCGATTTATTACGAATTGCTCCGCAACTCAAAGAAGAGGTCGAATCAGGCGCTGCCGTACTCGCAATCTGCGGAGGATATCAACTGCTTGGTCGTCAATATCAGACAAGTGATGGTCAAACACTGCCGGGAGCCAACATTCTACCAGTTGAAACCATTGCCGAGAAACAGCGCTTTATGAACAACTTAGTAGTTGCCATTAATCCTAAATTAGAAATCAATAAGACCGAGGCAGCAACTTTAGTTGGTTTCGAAAATCACAGTGGTCGGACTCATATTCTACAACCTGGCCTATCCCTGGGCCGGGTGGTGAAAGGTAATGGCAATAATGGCCGTGACGGTACAGAAGGAGTAGTGCATAAAGCTGCCATTGGTACCTATCTTCACGGTAGTTTCCTGCCCAAGAATCCGCACGTAGCCGACTGGCTGTTAGCTAAAGCCTTAGAGCGGCGATATGGCAAGGTTGAACTAGAACCATTAGACGATACGCTTGAATGGCAAGCCCATCGAGTAGCAGTTGGTCTAAAAGTATAACCGGCCCTTGCAGTCACGGGTAGGCAATAGTAAGATACAGGCAACGTTATAAGATAAGCTTGTATATCCGATGATCGCAAACGTATGTAGTCGTTTGCTCGTGAAAGGGGGTGAATGCAGATGTATAACATACAATCATGGACAGATACGGTCCTGCTCGCCTTATCTAACAGCCTATCCCAATTCCTTAACTTCCTGCCCAAGTTAGTTGGTGCAATTGTCATTTTTGTTATCGGCCTTTTAATTGCCAGTTTAATTAAAACCCTGGTTATGCGAGTTTTGACCATGGCTCAACTTGAGCCATTCGCTGAAAAAGTCGGGCTGAACAAGATTTTACGTGGCATTGGCACATCAATTACCGCCCAAGAAGTGTTAGGAGAAATTATTCGGTGGGCAATTATCTTCATCTTCCTAGTTCCAGCTAGCGAAGTTCTAGGATTGCCACAGTTGTCAAGCCTCATAAACGGCTTGGTCGACTATATTCCAAACGTCATCGTTGCGGTAGTGGTGTTAATGGTAGGGGCTATTTTGGCTGATATCTTAGGTGAATTAGTGAGTGGCACCTCGCATGCAATTGGTGCATCAACCGCTAATCTACTTGGCGCTATCGCTAAATACGCCGTTGTTGTCTTCTCGATCATGATCGCCTTGTCCGAACTCGGCATCGCCTCGACCATAATTAATACCCTAATTACTGGCTTTGTGGCAATGATTGCCTTAGCTGGAGGCTTGGCTTTCGGTCTAGGTGGCAAAGACACCGCGGCCGATATCTTGGATGCGATCAAGCGAAACCTTAAAAATAAGCACTAAGCTAACGAGCTTAGGTCAAGCTTTCACATTGTGCCCCGGTTGATTGCAATCGGGGCTAGTGTGTGAGTGGTGGTTGGTAATACTCTAAGGCAGTAAATTCAGCCTGATGGACAACCAGGCCATGCTGGTCAAACAGTGGGCGAGAAGCAACCATCAAGTCTTCAGCTAAATCCCGAGTCAAAAGAGTGTTTGCCTGAAATAAAGCAATGGTTTGTCGTACAGACTGACGAACCAGTGGGCGAATCACCCGTTGGAGTGTATGGCGATTAAGTCTGGATAGCGTGGTTGTCGGCGCAGCCAGATTAATACCAATAACTATAGTTCCTTGACTGGTGAATAAGTGGTGGTCATGACTAACCGCGGTAATTGGTTCATCTGTATATGGCGAACGTCTATTCTGGTTAGTAAAGTGGAATGGAATGGGAGTAGCCGCAACGTGGCAAATTGAAGTCAGCCATGGCCAATGCCAATACCATCCCGTCGTTAATTCCCGAGGTTTAATGGTGGTTCCAGGATGAAGCAAAAAAGCCCGATGACCCGCGGGAACATGCACCAGTGGTTGCCAAACGTGGTCAAAAATAATCTGAGACGACTTGGTTGAATTCATGCTACCGACTTCTTCTGTCGCATACCAGCGAAAAACTGTAACAAAAATCTAATATACAAGCTTACCCCTAGTGCAGCCGCTAATATAATCGATAATGCGCTGGGAAGCCAGAAAATAAGAAAGTAAATAAATAGCGGTAAAATAACGGCATACCAACGATCAATAAAACTGGTTAGAAACTGCTGAGCTTTGTATGACTGTCTCAATTCAAAAAACAGTAGTATTGCCGGGATCAGACTAAGCGAAGGTGAGGAGTAACCCAGATTAATTGATCCAATTGAATGACTAAAGTCGGTTGGGGCTGTAACAAAGTTATACAGTAAGTCGGGGTGGAGCTCCTGCCAGTACTGAGAAAAAACCGGAAACAGGTAGGCGAGGATGGCGGCTAAACCGGCCAAAAAAATCGACTCGCTTTGAAATCTGATCTGCTTTTTACGGAGCAGTTTCATTATTTGTTCCTGCTGTTTTTCAACATCTGGCTCGTTGGTTTGAATTGCTTCAATTTGGCTCTGTAGTTGCTGGGTGCGGATTTGATCGAAGTAACCAGTAATCATCAGGGGTAAAAAAATAATAGCCGCCAGGATCCCAATCGCCAGCGCGGTTGTCACTGGCTGGTTTTGCCCCAGGGTAGTGTATAGGCCAATCACCAAATTATATCCTGGCTGAACCACTGCTAAGTTAAATAATTGATCTGCTATATTCATAGGCTGTGCAAGCTGCTTGCTTCAGTCAGTATTATAAAGCAAGTCGGCAAGTTTGCGAGCAGTAAGTATAAAAGTGAATAAGAAGTCGACATATGCGAATAATTCCCTGCCATGCATCCTATTCTGGCAGCAAAAGAGTAGGCTACGCAATTCTTACTCGGAATACCAACGCATCACGTGCTGCTCTATACAGCAACGCTGCATCACTCTGTTACCCGTCAAGCTATAACTACTTGACGAGCTAAGAGGCTACAGATATAATACAGCCGATTTGCATCTACATTTCAACCGTAAAACATTTGAAAAGGAGTTGTCTGTTTGGCCCAAGAATTAGCCTTGAGCGGCGCCCAATTGGGCGTACTACCCATTACTAATACAGTATTGACCGGCATCCTAGTTGCCGGTGGCATTGTGGGCGTAGCTCATCTAGCAACTCGAAAAATGCAACTAGTACCCTCCGGTCTCCAAAATGGCGCGGAGATGGTAGTAGAATTTATATATAACCTCATTGCCTCGGTAGAAGCGGACCGTCGCAAAGTTAACCTATTCTTTCCCTTCGTTGTTACATTCTTTATCTATATCGTCGTGGCAAATTATGCTGGATTATTACCTGGAGTAGGAACGATTGGGTTTTTTGAACATGGCCATTTAACTCCGTTGCTCCGGGCTCCCATGAGCGACTTAAACACCACTTTGGCTTTGGCCCTATTCTCGGTTATAACCGCCCATGTCTTATCGGTAATGGAGCAAGGAATAAAGGGTTACTTGGCAATTTGGTTTAGCCTTAACCCAATTCTGTTGTTTGTCGGCTTACTGGAGCTAATTAGTGAGGTTACCAAGGTCATTTCCCTTTCCTTTCGGTTATTTGGTAACATATTCGCAGGCGAGACGGTGTTAGAAGTCATCGGACACACCTTTTCCCCGTTTGTGGCAACGCTACCGTTCCTTGGTCTTGAGTTGATCGTGGGGTTTGCTCAAGCCCTCGTTTTTGCCATGTTAACGCTAGCCTCGTTTGTAATACTTACGATGAATCATGAGTCGGATGCACATTAAGCCATTGGTGCATTGGAAGCATCTCTGTGGCGAAACTCTTAGCCTGCAGACACGGTAGTAGATATCTTATACAGTCTCTGCTCGTAGGCTCTGTTTCTGTTTGGGCTGCCAACACATGGTTAGACTATGACGATAAATAATAATCAATATGAGGAGGTTTAATAAAATGGAACAAATTTTTGTATCACCAGGACTAACTATCGCCATTGGTGGATTGGCTCCAGCTATTGGCGTTGGTCTGATTGGGATGAAAGCCATGGAGGCAATTGGTCGAAATCCAGAAGCATCAGGAAAGATCTTCGTTCCTATGTTGTTGGGCATGGCCTTCGCCGAAGCCATTGCGATTTACGCCTTGGTTATCGCCTTCATTACTAATGGCTAATTAAGACAGAAAAAGGTACGTACATGGATATTATTTCTTCGGTAAGCTCTCTGCTTGGAAATTTCGGTGTTAACTGGGCTAGTTTTCTTGGCCAATTAACCACATTTGTCATTCTATTAGTGTTATTGCGATTAATTCTCTACAAGCCCATGCTGGCAATGTTAGAGGAGCGTAAAGCTCGTATAGCCCAAGGCCTCAAAGACGCGGATCAGGCCGCGAAAGCTCGGGCCGAGTCCGAGCGGCAGGCAGCCGCCCAGCTAAAAGAAGCGACCGCTAAGGCAGAGAGCTTGCTCGAAGAGAGCCGCAAGGCAGCCGAGCGACTCAAGTCCGAAGTTATGAACCAAACCCAAGTTGAAATTGAGCGTGTTAAACAGGCTCAGCAAGATCAGTTGGCCCAAATGAAGTCAGAAATGATGCGCGAAGTCAAATCTGAGGTAGCCGACCTCATAGTTACAACAACCAAAAAAGTACTTAACCAAGAGTTAACTGGGGCGGAACAAAAGAAAATTGCCGATCGGGCGGTTAAGGAGTTGCACTAATGGCCAGTGCCCTAGTTGTAGCCAAGGCTCAGGCATTAGTGTCCCTGGTCACCACCACCGACGGAGTCATAGATCCAGATAAACTCCAAGCAGTCGTTCACGAACTCCTGAACACTAACCACAAGTCAAAGCGGGACATTGCCCGTCAGCTAGCTATTGAAGCGGAAAAAATACAAACACAGCAGTTAGCCGAGGTCGCCTCGGCGGTGGTATTACCTAAATCCACTCAACAAGCTTTAGTTAATGCGATTCGTCGTCGTCACCCTCAGGTTAAACAGTTTGTCTGGCAGGTTAATCCAGACCTACTTGGCGGTTTCACCATCCGTGTGGCCGACACCTGGTACGATACCACCCTAGCAACCGATTTGAAAACCATTAGACAGCAGTTATCCACATAAAGGGGTCTTTATTAAATGAATTCTCAATCCTTCAGCACCGTAATCGAGCAAGAAATTGCCAAAATTGATTTAAAACATACCGCCAAAAACGTTGGTACTGTCATCAAAGTTATGGATGGCATTGTGATTGCCCGAGGTTTATCGGGGGCACAAATGGGAGAATTAGTTTCGTTTGCGAACGGCGTAAAAGGTCTAGTCCTTAACCTCGAATCCGACCAAATCGGCATAATTGTATTGGGCGACTATACCGCTATCGAGGAGGGCGACACCATCCAAACCAGCGGGCAAGCATTAGCAATCGAAGTAAATAATGCAATTTTAGGCCGCGTCGTCAGTCCACTGGGCGAAGTTTTAGATGGCAAAGGAGCCATATCCGGTAAAAAAACGCTTATGCCAATCGAAAATTTGGCTCCCGGGGTTGTGGAGCGTCAATCGGTGGGCACCCCGGTTCAAACCGGCATCCTATCGGTCGATGCGGCCATTCCAGTTGGACGCGGACAACGGGAGCTAATTATTGGTGACCGCAGTACGGGCAAGACCGCTTTAGCTTTAGATACTATTTTGGCACAAAAAGGTCAAGATCTACTGTGCATTTACGTCGCCATTGGTCAAAAAAGCTCTAAAATTGCCCAAGTCGTATCCCAATTGGAAAAGAGTGGGGCTTTAGAATATACCGTCGTCGTTTCAGCCAGTGCTTCAGACGCGGCTGCGATGCAATATCTCGCGCCATATGCCGGAGCGGCAATTGGTGAGTATTTTATGCACCAAGGCAAAGACGCCTTAGTTGTCTACGACGATTTAACCAAACACGCCTGGGCCTATCGCCAGCTGTCATTGGTATTGCGTCGCCCTCCGGGACGTGAAGCCTATCCTGGTGATGTCTTTTACCTGCACTCCCGATTATTGGAGCGGGCAGCCCGAATGAGTGATGAACGGGGCGGCGGGTCTTTAACAGCCCTACCAGTGATCGAAACACAGGCTGGTGATATTTCGGCCTACATTCCAACCAATGTTATCTCAATTACCGATGGTCAAATCTTTCTCGAGACCGATCTGTTTAACGCTGGCATCCGGCCTGCAGTTAACATGGGGCAGTCAGTATCCCGGGTAGGCACTGCTGCTCAAACCAAAGCCATGAAACAGGTAGCTGGCAAATTGAAGTTAGACTTAGCTCAGTACCGCGAGTTGGCCGCCTTCGCCCAGTTTGGCTCAGATTTGGATCCTAAAACTCAGGCTACGATCGATCGAGGTGCTCGCATCACTGAGATGCTCAAACAGCCTCAGTATCAACCGCTACCTTTAGCCGAAGAAGTGATGGTGCTCTATGCGGTGACTAATGGGTTTGTTGATGAACTTCCGGTGGCCACCATTGGCGATTTTAAAGTCAAACTATTAAGCATGTTGCGGGCGACTCAACCTAAGTTGCTCCAGGAAATTACCACCAAAAAAGCTTTAGACGAGTCGCTCGAAGCTAAGGTCAAGCAAGTCTTGGCAGATTTCGTCAAAGGATACACGCCAGTATCGCAAGATAGCACGTATCAAACTGCAGATAATGAAAAAGAATTGAAGCAATCGATTAAGGAGTCTAAGTAGATAGGTAGGAGTTTAGGAGTAAAAGGTAGTATTTTTTATGGCAAGCACACGTGAGATACGGCGACGAATACGATCGGTTAAAAATATTGGCCAAATTACCCGGGCTATGGAGCTAGTGGCAGCTGCCAAAATGCGCCGGGCTCAAGAAGCAGCCCTAGCTGGTCGGAAGTACAACGACACCATGTATGCCATGTTGGCTAATATGTTGGGCCGAGTAGATGTTTCTAGCCACAACTTACTCCAACAGCCCAACCAAACTACTAATGGCAGTCAACCGCTGGTAGTAGTGTTTGGCCCAGATAAAGGGTTAAGCGGCGCGCTACCAACTAACTTGGTACGTGAGGTTGGACGGTTTATGCAAACCAACCCCAATCTCCGCCTGGTAACTATGGGCAAGCGTACCCGAGATGGCTTAATTAAATTAAAAGGTGAGGTGGTGGCGGACTTTCCACTCCAGGAGCGACCACGTTTGCGTGACATCCTGGCTCTTACCCGGTTTGTCTTAGATGAATTTAAGGCTGGCCGGTGTAGCGAGGTATTAATTGCCAACACTAAGTTTATCTCAACCATGCAGCAGCAACCTAAGCTCAGTCAACTGCTGCCGCTATCGCCAGAGTTACTCCAAGTGGACTACTTAGCCCAAGAGGTTAGAGATAGGGATACAGATGAATCGGCCGACTTTTTGTTTGAACCAGGTGTGGACGCCATTTTAGACCAATTACTACCTCGATTTGTCGAAATGACCGTGTATCAGGCATTATTAGAAGCTTTTGCCTCACAATATTCAGCCCAAATGATGGCCATGCGCAGTGCTGGTGATAATGCCAAAGAATTACAAGATGAGTTAACCTTAACTTACAACCAATTACGTCAGGCATCCATTACCGCAGAACTGGCCGAAATTGCCGCTGGGGCGGGTGGTTAGCAGATTTTAATTAAGGAGTTTATATGGCAGCAAATACAGGAATTATTAGTCAAATTATCGGTCCAGTCGTCGATGTGACCTTTACCGGCGATATGCCCAAGGTCTACGACGCCCTAACCGTCGAAGTTAATGGCCGCAAAATTGTGCTGGAAGTCCAGCAGCATATTGAAGAAGGCCAAGCGCGGGCAGTGGCCATGTCCTCCACCGATGGCTTAGTTCGTGGCATGGAAGTAAAAGCCACTGGTGGACCAATCTCGGTGCCAGTTGGCGAAGGGGTATTGGGACGAATTTTTAATGTGTTGGGCGACACCATCGACGAGCAAGGCCCGGTCAAGGCCAAAACTCGCCACTCCATCCATCGCCCTGCACCAACTCTTGAGGAGCAATCCACCGAATCCGAAATTTTAGAAACAGGAATCAAGGTTATCGATCTAATTGCACCCACAATGAAAGGCGGTAAGGTGGGTATTTTCGGAGGTGCCGGAACCGGCAAAACGGTTATCATTCAAGAGTTAATTCGGAGCATTGCTGCCGAACATGGTGGGTTCTCTGTCTTTGCTGGAGTGGGTGAGAGGACTCGTGAAGGTAATGACTTGTGGCATGAAATGAAAGCTTCTGGGGTTATCGATAAGACGGCCATGGTGTATGGGCAGATGAATGAGCCGCCAGGGGCGCGTTTGAGAGTGGCCTTATCTGGGTTAACTATGGCTGAGTATTTCCGTGATGAAGAAGGCAAAGATGTATTACTATTTATCGATAATATTTTCCGTTTCAGCCAAGCCGGATCCGAAGTTTCAGCCTTATTAGGCCGCATGCCTTCAGCTGTCGGTTATCAACCAACCTTAGCTGCGGAAATGGGCCAGTTGCAGGAACGGATTACCTCGACGAGTAAAGGGTCTGTAACCTCGGTTCAAGCAGTGTACGTGCCGGCAGATGACTACACAGATCCAGCTCCGGCAACAACATTCGCCCATCTCGATTCTTCTATTAACTTAGAGCGATCCATTGCTGAACGCGGATTATATCCGGCAATTGACCCATTGGCGTCAACCTCACGAATGCTCGACCCTAATGCTGTGGGAGAAGATCACTATCAGGTGGCTCGGGGGGTTCAGCAGGTATTGCAGCGCTACAAAGAGTTGCAGGACATTATTGCTATTTTAGGTGTCGATGAATTATCCGATGCCGATAAGCAAGTAGTTGGCCGAGCTCAGCGAATTGAGCGATTCTTTTCCCAACCAATGTTTGTAGCCGAGCAATTTACTGGTCAAGCAGGAAAATATGTCAAGATTGCCGATACAGTTGCCGGTTTTAAGCGAATTTTAAGCGGGGAATTAGACAATATCCCCATGCAAGACTTTTACATGAAAGGCACCATTGAGGAAGTGATTGGTAAGGAATAACTAACCGCTCGTCCGTCATCCTTGGGCTTGACCCGAGGATCTGATTCCGTCATTCTGGAGGGCTTAGCCCGATAGAATCCCGACAAAGAGATCCTATCGCCAACAAGTGGCTCCAGGATGACGCAGGATTAAAGGTGTAAAATTAGAATAGTGAAATTCTAAATTAGAAACAATAACGAAACTAGAATAATAAAATATCTCAACGTTTAAAGTTTCCGATTTTAGGTCTCCCATTTGTTTCGAGTTTCGATAGTATTTATTTAAGATTTGAGCAATATTATGGCTAAACTACAAGTAGAAATTGTCACCCAAGAAGAACAAATCTTAGCTGGTACCGCCAGCCAAGTAAGCTTGCCCGGAGCTACTGGGGAGCTAACCATTTTGCCCAATCACCGAGCCCTAACCTCAACCATGAAGGCCGGAGAAATCCACGTGGTGCTGGAAAACGGCCAAGACAAGCGGGTGGTAGTTAGCCCCGGCTTTATCCAGGTTACCAATAATATCGTCACCATTTTAGCCGATTCCGCCGTGCGCGAAGAAGAATTAGACGAGCAAAAAGCTCTAGAGGCTAAAGCCGCCGCCGAAGCCGCTATAGAAAACATGGAATCATCCTCCGAAGTCGCCATGACCCTCGGCACCATCGAACGAACCCTCATGGAACTCCAGGCCATTAAGCGCCGCCCCAAACACCGAGCGCATTAATCTGCCGTAGTGATACACCACATCAACATTGGCCGACCAAGTTAAAAGAAAATACCTCAGCGCAAGCTGGAGTTATTCTTGTGGCGTGGAAGCTAATTGAAGCTACCATGAAGCAGCGTGGAGAGATTGTGTCAGCAGCCAAAGGTTGTTATATCCTGGGGGAGGGTGCACATGCAATGCTTTTCCACAGAAGTAATATCCATGATTTAGTACTTATGTATCATAGGTAGTTATAGTGTGGTCTATGGGGAATTTAAACAGGCAGGCAAGAAGTTTTAATCATAGAGATCTGTGAAAGATGTCTATTTCTGGCCAACTTAATGGTTTTGTGGCAACTGGTATACGTATGTTATAGCATCTCAAAATCTTTACTGCATTGACAAATCTAGGACATTTTGCTATAGAGTGACTAGCTTATTCGCTCACGCAATGAAAGGAGAGATGGTCGTATTCATTTGGAAGGGTGGCGCAAAAGGCAAGAACCGATTACGAGCAAGAGAATCTGTCTTTGCGTCGGTGATATAGCTCACCTTAGCTATATCTATTACGGTTTAGGCGCATGGGTAAGGCTTAGCCAGCCAATACAGGCAAGCCACTGCGTCATCATGAAAGGATCCCCGATCATGCTAGGGGTCATCATCCTGATAATCGTAATCATCCTGGTGGTGGGAATTATTACCTCGGCATAGGCCATCACCACATGCCCCGTCTTCAATTATGAAGACGGGGCATCTTTTTGCACGACACACTATACTGAAACGATTAATTTCGTCCCTTAGATACAATAACCGCGTTGCAGATCAGAGCCAGGCCGACGCCGATCATGGTGCCAACACCAAAACCAATTAAGGTATCCTGCCAACCACCAGTCATAAAGGCATTTTTGCCGCCACTCAGCAAAAAGCCAACTAAGGCGCCTAGCACCATACCAATAACGGTTAATCCGCCATAATATAGTCCAATCACCTCTTGCTCAGCAGGGTCCATGTTTAAGTAATATTCTAAAAATCGGGCGTTCATATCGGCGTACTGGTTGGTATCTTGACGAGTTAAAGCCTCTTTAGCTTTGGCAAACGCCTCAGCTTCGGTTGAACCTTGGGCAATTAGGTCATTCATATAATCTGCCATATACACGACTAAGTCATTGCGGGCCTCTTGGGTTTGTTTTGAGCTAGGTCTAAACTTGGCCAATTCCTTACGCAGGCTATGCTTAGCATTAGTGGTGTTTTTCTTAAGCTGCTCTAAGTAGGTCATTTCGGCAGCTTCGATATAGTGTTGGGATTGTTCTTCGGCAAATTCCTGAATTTTTTGATGTGTTTCCTGGCTGAGGCTCATGATAATTTCCTTTCATTATTTCTTAAAATAGTAGTTCGCTCGTTGAGGAAGTCCCACTTGGCCCAAATAGTGACTAATTCTTCGTGCCCTTTGGGGCTTAAGCTATAAAACTTCCTGGGGGGTCCAATTTCGGATGGCTTTTTAACGATAGTAACCAGGTGGTTCCGTTCTAAACGCACCAGTAGGGCGTACACTGTGCCTTCGGCGATGCCCTCAAACCCAAGCGCATTTAACCGCTTCACAATTTCGTAACCGTAGATTTCTTCCTGGCTAATTACCTCGAGCACCACACCTTCCAGTACCCCTTTGAGCATTTCGCTCATATTCTCCATAAATAACAACCTCCCAGCAAATCTAACGAGTCATCCTGGAGTGAATTCAAATTTATTTGAAGTAACGATAGGATCTCTTGCAATAATTGCGAAGATGCTAGCGTTTTCAGCTCCAGCATTACGATGTAGTATCTTATGGTACATAGTTTAATTAGGTACCACTACATAATAATGTAGAGTAGTAAAATTGTCAACAGTGTATAAAAAAAATCGAAAATGGAGTTTTGAGACGAGTTCTATATCGTTTAGCCTCTACAAAATAAGGTACCCCACCTGTCAGGTAGGGTACGAACATCAAAAAAGCGTAAGGCTTAAGATGTATATGGTAGCGGCCAGTACCACAACAACCACCGCCAGAATCAGGTAGAGTTTTTCAAACCCGTCCATTAGGCCTCTCCTTGGTGGGTAGATTGCGAGCTGAGTCTGTGCCGGCTCAGCTCGCTGGTATGGTTTTAGGCTGCTTGCGCAAGCCAAATCAACAAGGCGATGATGCCCACCAGCACGACTATCGTGCCAATGATGTTCACCAGCATAATCCCACGGGCAGTCTTTCGTGCCCGTCGCCGAAACGTTGATTCTTGGTCTGTATTGCCCATATGTCTCCCTTTCGAGCAAAAACGTACGGTTGCACTGCAAATTTGCAGCCGGTGGGTTATATCATAACAGATAGAATGAGTCAACAATATGTACATTGGGCATGTTTTGATCGTTGACTAATGGTGACTAAGAGTTCTAAATAAAGATATGGATAATCATCATCTAAACGGCGAGAATTGCGATAATATCCCTACACCAACTCCTAAACCCAAGCTTAACCAAAAGAAAATTGAAATTATTAATGGGTATACCATTAAGTATCATGCTAACGGTAGAACCAGGTGGTCTAAAGGTAAAATGTTGGGAGATAAAACAGATGGTTATTGGGAATGGTATCGGCCAGATGGAACTTTAAAACGATCGGGATACTTTAATCTAGGTACACCAACGGGCGAGTGGACCACGTACGACCAGGATGGCAAACCGTATAAAGTTACCAACCGTGGATAAGAACGTCAATCAAACAGTACAAAAATCACCCCGACCTTAGTATAAAGATCGGGGTGGTTCTTGTGTCCAGGCAGAGGCTACCGGTACTGAATGAATGCAGCAATGAACAAGGCTTGTCCAGTTGCAGTCACCGCAATACACGCCAACCTTCCTGAAAGTTTGTAAGCGGGCAGAGACCTAGCGCGTCGCGGGTAGGGCGAGCGCAGGTTAAATTGAAAGCGAGAAGCACGATAAAGAAGATGCGCCTGCGCGACAGCAGAGCATCCATTAGCCAAGACGTACAGGGCAAAAATCGCATTGACCCAGCAGGGAGCCGATCCATTAACTGCTATGGCTCCGAGCAATGCCAGGGCAGAGTGAGTCAATACATACAAGAGCAGCATGACCAGCAAAAAGCAATAATGCTTCCACCGCTCTATGGGGTCAAGGCTATAATAAAACCTAAACGACCACCGTGTAATCTGATACTTGCCAGAGAAGGGCATTTTGCCAACCCATTTGGTGAAGCCTTTCATCTTCGACCTCCATGGCTAAAACCGTATAAAAAACTAAAAGTGCTTCTCCCTACATCCAGTTGCATCATAATCTATCTCTGTAATTTTGTCAACCTATAACATTATCATGTGCAGTTATATAAAATGTTTAATTTATAGACGGGGCGTTATAGTGTGGAGAAACATCAGCATCGACACCCATAATTAGGTTCCACTAGTAGGATTTGATTGTGTAATAGACTTGACTTAGTTACCAAAAAACCAGCCTAAGCACGGGTGAGAATCCGTGAAGACAGCAACAAAAAATCCCCATACTACAATTTCTTCTCTGTCATCCTGAACTTGATTCAGGATCTAACCGCCTACCGGTAACTTCGCTTACGCTTCGTAAAATTAGTTCAGACTATTAAAATCGATGCTTTAATAGTCTCCTCCTAATTACCGAACCTAGCCTAAACGCTGGTGAGAATCCGTGGAGGTGTAAACGAAAATAACCCAAGTCAAAAAGACTTGGGTTATTTTGGTGACGCCTACCGGATACTGAATAAATAGAACGCTTGCTCTATTGCTCGTTGGCATAGAGTTGCTTTTCCATTTACCGAACAGCGCGTTGCGCGATCAAATCTGTTGCGACATTAACAAAATAACCCGTCACCACAAGGGTAACGGGTTATTTTGGTGACGCCTACCGGATTCGAACCGGTGATTTCTTGGATGAAAACCAAGCGTCTTAACCACTTGACCAAGGCGCCATGGGCAGCACGGTAGTGCTGCGAATAACTAAATACTGGCCACATCGTGGCCGTGCCGCATTGTATCAGTGAAGACTAAACGCTGTCAATCGTGCATAAAAAACAATACCAAAGTGCATTCTTGGGCGGTTAATAGGTGTACAATGGTTGCATAAGTTGTATAAGGCTATTTCATGATTGTCCATATTAGGACAAGCTAGCTTAGGAGGTAGGTATGACCGCAGATGAACAGAAAGCTATGTTTGAAAGGGTAATTGAGGAGGGGTTTAACCAAGGTAATGTATCCGTCTTAGATGAGTGCTATCCAGCCGAGTATTTGGAGCATCAGTTTGATTTACCTTCGAATCTGGCTGATTTTAAAGGCAGTGTGGCGTATTTACACCATACATTTGCCCCATTTAGCTTAACTATTAAAGATCTGGTAGTGGACAACGATAAAGTCTGGGCTCGCTTAATTGCCCAAGGCACAGATAGTCAAGGGTTAAATGGACAGCCGGCCACAGGGAAATCTTTTACGATTACGGTTATCGATATCTGCCGCTTTGCCGATGGCAAAATTGTTGAGCATTGGGGTGTACCAGATCGTTTTCATCAACTGGTTCAGCTAGGAGTAATTCCGCAGCCATAACGGTATCTGTTGTTTAGAATAGAGAAAGTTATATTTAAATATAACTTTCTAGAAAGGGTTAATAATGAGTACTCGAAGTCAAGATGAGCGCCAAGTCAGAAAACTACTCAGAATGGGCGACAGTTTGGGATTAACTATTCCGGTAGAGCTACTTGATCACCTACGCTGGCGGGAAGGTCAAAAAGTAACGGTAAAGAGTTGGGGTAAGGGCAAACTCTTAATCGAAGACTGGCAGGAATAATGACTTAAGCTATTCCATGAATTTAGGAACTTGGCCATAATAAGTTATACTGGATCTATGGTAAAGAACCACCAAAATAAACAACCCCAAGGCTCATCACGCGCAACTGGAGCAGGAGCAGCCATTGGCATAATCGTCGGGGTTATATTGGGCATTGTGGTGTTTAAGAATGTAGGGATTGGCATAGCCGTCGGCTTAACCCTAGGCGTAGCCATTGGATCTTCATACCATACCCCGCCCAAAAAGAAGCCATCAAAAAAGTAACCGTGAAGACTAAAAATAACTCCGCCCTAAACATACTCATTACTGGATTGCCCAACAGTGATAAAAGTACACTACTAAAGAATATAGTTAAACCCTTTGAGTTCAAACAAGGATAGTAGTTGAAGAAGTGCTAACCCATGGGGTGCGAACGGGCTTTAAAATGGTTACAGTAGCTGGCGAATCTGCCCTACTGGCCAGTATTGACGGCTATTCGCCAATTACGGTAGGTAAGTACTACGTTCATACTAAAAACTTGGACTACCTTATTCCACCACTCCTAACCTATCGGGGTTCAGACATACTCTATCTCGATGAAATCGGTCCGATGCGTTTAAACGGCTAACCACACACTATCTGCCTGCTCCCAATCCCTTATTAGCCACCATTACTAAGGAATACTCCGATTCATTCATTAAAACAGTTAAATCGCGTCCAGACATACGCTTAATTGAAATAACTGCCGATAATCGGAAACATGCTGCGGCTGAACTAGGCTACTTAGTGGATAACCTAATTAGCTAAAATCAGCTAAAACTTGCCTTCTCCCTATATAATAAAAACGGTAAGTGTCTGACTTGTCGGTAATAAAGGAGTGAGACGGATGTTAGAGGTTCAGCTGCTGCGACAGTCCTCGCCATCGGTGGTGGCCATGCTCAATCGCCTACTCAAGCAGCTATCCACAGATCCACCACAATTAACCGAAAAAGCGCTTGAAGACATATTACGTTCAGAAACACGAGTTTACGTGGCGGTTGACGATGGGTGGATTGTCGGCACCGCCTCACTGGTACCCGTCCAGCAATTGATGGGCAGTAAATGTTGGATTGAAGATGTGGTAGTAGATGCCCAATATCGGGGACAAGGCTTAGGGCGCAAGCTAATGGAGTTCGTCATTGCCGATGCCCCAGTTTATACTACCAGCATCAACCTGGTCTCATCAGTTGAGCGCGGCAACGCTCGGCAACTGTACCGCTCGCTCGGTTTTGAGCAGCGCCAAAAGTCGGATCTATTTCGACTGCGACTTACCCGTCATTACTTAGTAAGAGCCACCTAGGTCTCAGACTAGACATAGGTGGCTCCATTTTGCTTGTGGCCAATGGTGATTTAGCTGTCCAGCAAAGCCTCAAGCTTGTTGAGCTGGCTAGCAAAACCTTCTATCATCCCCATCTTAATTAGCTGTTCCAGTTGCTCGGTTGATTCCGTAATCACTTTGCTAGAAACGGTAGTTTTACCATCAACCTCGGTAAAATGGTTTTCCATCACCATGGTCGGTAAGTCTGGATTAATTGTACCCTGGGCATCGGAGAAGTGGTCGCGAGCCCGGTAACTAGTTAGTTCATCAACCACTTCAATCAAGGTAAGGCCCCAAGATTCCTGGCCAAACCATTCACCCTGGCTCTCATCAACACATTTCATACCGTAATGGATCCGACCCCCTGGCCGAAAATCAAATTCTTTGGTGGTGGTTACCCAGCCTTCGGGTCCCCACCATTTTTCAAACCATTCTTGGTTAGTGTAGGCCTTCCAAAGCTTTGCTTTTGGCGCGTTAAAAGTGCACTCGGTGGTAATAGTCTTGTGGGCAATGTCTTTATGTACCGTAAGGTTAACCATTAGCTATATCCTCCTGTAATAATTGATCAAGTTTGCTAAACCGTTCTCCCCACATTTGGCGGTAATGCTCTAGATAGCTATCGACCTGTTGCAAGGCAGATGAGTTTAAAGATACGTAATTATTTCTCCCTTCTTTGCGTTTAATAATTAAATCGGATGATTCAAGCACTTTAAGGTGTTTGGAGATAGCCGGGAAACTAACCCGGTACAAAACCGCCAATTCGCCCACCGCTAATTCTCCCTCAGATACTTGTTGTAAAATATCACGGCGAATAGGGTCGGCTAAGGAATGAAAGATAGTGTCAAGGGAATGATAATTATTAACCATATGGTTAAATATTAGGATAAAGCTAGATAGATGTCAAAACAGTCTATGCCTCAAACTATAGTTGACCTAGTCGCTATAACATTATAGTATAATTAGTATAAATAGATATAATGATAGTAA